>CAILEM010000058.1 GCA_903833215.1 uncultured Armatimonadota bacterium | reverse complement strand
CACCGAACTCGTGAATACGATCAACGACTACTTGAAACTCCACAACAGAGATGCCAAGCCGTTCAAGTGGACAGCTTCTGCAGAATCAATAATCGACAAGGTAAATAGATGCCGAACGATTAATGACTCAGAACACTAGCAGTTGATAGAAGGCACCTAGCCAAGGTTTGTATGCCTTCCAGCGTTCCACCGCATTTCGATTGATTGGCTGCCTAACTTGCCACAAGCTCGGAGTCACCACTAGCCGGTTATTAAGTTCTGGCGTTAGGCAACGATCGTCCCATTCTAGTCCGCAAAAGGCGATCAGCTTTCGAATAACCGGTTCCCGGTCTGCCGTCAGCTCTTCATAGTCAATTTCAAGGAATCTATCGGGAGGTAGAACTTTTCGCCAATGGGTCACCAGTCGCTGATACTGCTTGTACGCAAAAACGATGCTTTCCTTTTGGTGAGCGAAAGCAGGGCTTTGCTGATAAGCAGTCGTATAGATTGACAGGCAGGTATCCACCGGGTTTCGTCGGATGTGGATGATTGGGGCTTTGGGAAATGCCAAGTGAATAAGTCCCAACATTTGAAAATTCTGCGGCATCTTGTCAGTGATTCGCGAGTGGCCGGGAGCTAGGCTTTGCAGAACACGCAAATACTCCTCGGCAAGAGATACCACGCGTTTGGGATGAACGGCTTTCTTTTGCAGATCGAGTGCCGACGGCCCCTCATCAAGCCAAAACTCAACCTCACCGGCCGCACCTACGTCGGGATGACTTGAGACAATCTGCTCCACAAGGGTGGTCCCCGAACGCATCATGCCAACGATGAAGATTGGCATTTGGCTATTCGGGCCAAGACGGCGATGTCGTTCGAACAGATCCCGACTAAAAGTAGAAATGGTTCTGTCGAAAAGCTCTGCATACCGACTGCGTAAAAAGGGCTTTCCTTCCAGATTAAGCTCGAATGCTTCCCTATTCGCATGATCAAAGTGAGTCATCGAGCGTTCAAAATCACCCAGGTCTGCGTATGCCTTTCCCAAAACGTAATGAAAGGCCATGCGGTCTTCGGGCAGGGTTAACGGACTTTGCAGTGCCTTTGACGCATTCTCAACGATCCAAGGGGATTCTAGCGTCACACGTTGGCTCTGCGTCCATCCGTAGTAACTTACAGCTTGCAGTGGTTTTAGTTCGATTGCTTTCTCGAAGCAAGACTTCGCATCCGCAAAACGGCCGCGAGCTTGAAACCAGTAACCAAGCATGCCATTCGCATCGCCTGCGGTGACGGGATCTTCGAGAGCGATCCGAAGGTGAGACTCCGCTTCATCAGCGCGGTTAATCGCGGCCAGTGCCTGTGCCATGAGCAACCGAGGTTCACCGAGAGCTGGTGCAAGCGCCAAGGCCATGCGTAGAACGGTAACAGCGTCAGCATCCCGCCCCTGCTCAATCAAGATCTTCGCATTGCGAATCCTGGCCGAGATTGAAGCGGGTAGCTCAGTCATTTCTTTACGGGAGTATAACTACTGTCGGTTTGCTGGCCACCCTTTGCCACGATGGCATCGAAAGCCGCTTGGCAGTATGTTGGGTCTCCCCTTTTCGATTGCATGTTCAGAAGGACACGCTTATTTGCGTGACAAGCAAGGCAGTCTTCGTTGGACCAGACCTTTGGCTTTCTACTTCCGACAGTGTCGGCAGCATTTGTGTCCAGCTTGTAGAAGGTAGCAGCAACCATGAAGACAGCCGGAAGTGCCAACCAAACTGGAATCTTCCTCTTCAGCACGTTACTCGCCTCGCTTTTCTTTTCGCTCTTGAGCTGTGAGTCCAACCTTTTGATTGGGTTGGACGACATTCTTTTCTGCACATCCAACGGCAGTAAACACAAATAGAGCGAGCAGGGCGAGCGAAAATAGGTTCTTCTTTTGCATGTTATTAAAATCCAAAGACACTCCTGCAGGGCCGGAGTGTCTTTATCAGGGTTTCTCGACTAGTTCGAGAAGTAGGTTGGGGTCGATACACCGGCGCTGTAGGCAGCGTGTGGGTATTGAGCGAAGATGCCAGGAAGATCCTTACAGGCCGTACCCGTTGGGAAGTGTGACTCTTCACCATCATTACCACCGGTATCACCGGACAGGTCAACCAGGATGTTAGGATCGGAGCAGTAATCCACAATCATGGCGAGGTTTGCTGGGGTTGCAAACTCATGGTTCTCAGCCGCAGGGTCTCCGAAGCCACCCATGAACTTTACGCCCTTTGCATGGCCATCAGCGAAAGCCACCGGATATTGGCCACCGAAGAACATGTCGCTGGTGGATTTACCCGTGAAGGTGCACATCAAGAACTGAATACCCATCGTGATACGAGGTGTATCGTAAGTGATGGTGTAGTTGAACATTTCAGCAGGGCTGACGATCGAAGTTTCAGAAATACCTGGAATAAAGAACTGCCCGTTAGCATTCTTCTGCTGTCGGCCGAGCATTCCGCCGCCGCGTCGCTTGATTGGGCCCCAGTTGTAACCAAAGCCAACGTACTTGCAACCAGGCTCACTGCTACCTGCACCAGGAGGTGTTGCACCAGCAGCCACAGCCTGTAGACAACCGCCATCGAAGTCGTTTCGAAGGGGGTTCATAAATAGGTCTTCGCTCTTGACATAAGGGTAGATATGGTCGGTCCAGTCTCCCTGGCCGAGTGATGGGCTTACGTCATCTGAGTCGTTGACGTATAGCAACTGACCTGTCGCAATCTGCTTACAATTGCTGAGGACCTGGGTTTTCTTTGCAGCAAGCTTTGCTTGTGCGAAAACTGGGAAGAGGATGGCGGCGAGAATCGCGATGATGGCGATAACAACGAGGAGTTCGATGAGTGTAAAAGCTTTACGCATAAGTGGAATCCCTGGACACCGAGCATTGTCGCAGGCACTGCATTAAGGAGCGATTAACGCCCGAAAGCCTTAGGAATCTGAACCTGGAAATATTAAGACCAAATATTATTTCTAGTACAGTTACCGGGTTCGTGAGGATTTGGTCTATGCAAACCTGGCGTAACACGAAAGCGCTACCCAGTCCATGCGACCCAGGAATCCTGACAAGCAAATATGTCCGATTTATGGGATATTAATATCTTAGTTAGCCTACCGACACTACTTGTAAAGACGGCGTCATCATGAAGAAACAAACAACCCGCCGCAGCCAGAAGGCGTTCACATTGATTGAACTCCTGGTTGTAGTATTGATTTTGGGAATCCTCACGGCAGTCGCACTCCCATCCTATTTGAATTCCGTGAATACGTCGCGTCAAGGCACCGCAAATGCGAATGCAAGAGCCATTTCGATCTCCGTACAGGCTCAAGCTGTCCGAGTGGGATCGTATGACACGACTCTTTCCGATTTCGCGGCAGATCTTGGTGGTGCACTGCCAGTCAACCCTTGCACAGGTACTACGACTGGATACACCATTACCGCTTCGGGACTCGCAGCGAGCGTAGTCGCATTGCCTGGTACGGGCTGCGGTACGTGGACGCCACAGACTTACCCAATCGCACTCTAAGACCGGCTCATGAGCTTGGACACCAAGCTCACAAGCGAAGGTCAACATCACCTAGCCAAGAGGCTTTAGCACAGCTACGCAGTACGGCCCAATCTCGAGGCTCCCTTCCAAATCTTGACCGCTCAAAACTTCGTGGAAGGAATCTGGGAGTGGAACCCAGTGGGTTTCCTGAGTCATGTTCAATATGAACAAGAACTCACCAGCCTCGGTTGTTCGCTTCGTTGCCGAAACCCCATCCGGAAGCTGAAAAGGTACCGCAGATTCAATGTCGAGTTTCGATACGAGCGAATGGACGAGCCCATCGGTAAACAAGTTATCGTTGCGCGAGGCGACGTAAATCGCCTGTCCCATTCCGACACGATTGATCGTTACCGCGGGTTCGCTGGAATACCAAACGCCTGAATACTGGGCGATGACCTCTGCGGTCGTGGCTTGAATCCGCTCGCAAAATGTCGAAGCTTGGAAGATCCCGTCCAACCCGAGTTCGTTGTATCCAACGACAACCTGGGCGGTGTCGCTCGGGAATCGTGCGTCAAGCTCTTCAACTTGTATTCCAAATAGGTCTTGGAGTGGCCCAAGCAGTCCATTCTCAAACACCAAGTCATTCTCATCTACGTAACCCGTCATATACGTCGCGACAAGGGTGCCACCACTCTCCACGAACTGAGTAAGCCTCTCGGCGACTCCTGGTTTCACCAAATGGAGCATCGGCGCGATCACCAACTTGTAGCCGTCCAGATCACAATCAGAGCTGAGGACGTCAACACCAATGCCAGCCTCCCAAAGCGGGATGTAATGATCAAGAACGGTGTCGTAGTAGCCTTTGTCCTTTTGGATGGGTCCGCAAGATCCTTCGATTGCCCAAGCGACTTCCCAATCATAGATAAGGGCTACTTCGGACTTCGAGGCACCACCAACGACGTCACGAAGGAGCTCAAGGTCATATCCAACGGTGGCCACATCCCTGAACACACGAGAATTCTCACCGCGACCGTGACTCACCACCGCACCATGCAGCTTCTCTTGGCTACCACGTGACTGTCTCCACTGGAAGTACATCACGCTGTCTGAACCATGGGCAATCGCTTGGATCGCCTCAAGTCGGTGCATTCCAGGGGGTTTCAAACTCATCACTGGGTACCAGTTCGAAGAGCTTGGTGTGCATTCAATCAACATGAATGGCTGTCCACCTTTCAGGCATCGGTAAGTGTCGTGTACGATCGCGATCTTTGCCCAGGATCGAAGACTCATCGGCTCTTGGCTGAATTGCGGGTAACTGTCCCAGGCAACGACATCGACGTGTGGCGCGATCTTCCAAGCGTTAAGCCCACCGTAGAAGCCCATCAGGTTTGTGGTGATGGGGACATCTGGCGAAATCTCTCGAAGCGGCTGAGATTCATTGAGGAAGAAATCGACGATCTCATCCGTGTTAAAGCGATTCCAGTCCAGAGTAAGGCCTTGTATCGCGGTTTCACTGAGCGGATGACCAGGTATTTCAATCTGGTCCCAATCCGTAAAGGTGTGCCCCCAGAAAGGCGTCCAATAAGCGGCGTTCAACTTCGCAAGATCGTTATCGAACTTCTTCTGAAGCCAACCAATGAAGGCTTTTCGGTTGTACTCAGAATAGGATGGGCCGCCGTATTCGTTACTCACATGCCACATGAGTAGCGCAGGATGATCACCATAGCGTTCAGCGAGCTTGGTAGCCATTGCGCGAACCTTTTCTCGATAAACCGGCGAGGACCAGTCGAAATTGACACGGTTACCGTGCAGCTTTCGGACTCTGTCAGAACCGACCTTCAGAATCTCAGGGTATTTCTTCGACATCCAAGCCGGGGGGGCAGCGCTTGGAGTTGCCATCACCGCGAATTTTCCGTTCGCATGAAGCAAGTCCATGATCTCGTCCAGCCATTCGAAGGTGTAGACGCCTTCCTCCGGTTCCAGTGAAACCCAGGAGAAGACTCCGACTGTCGCGACTTTGAATCTCGAAAGGTCCATCAGCCGCATGTCCTCCTGCCAAATGGCGGGAGACCATTGCTCTGGGTTGTAGTCGCCGCCGTGCCACAGCTCGGGATACTTTGAATTGATCGGAGAGAACGGTTTCATAGGACTTCAGATAAAAGTGTCAACGTTACGCTCCACTCCATCGTGTGCGTTTGGATTCGCCAATGGAGCACGCGCTCTCACCTGATTTTGTCCGGAAACACCCACTCCTTATGCTCGATGGGTACCTCAGGCAAATTGATGCCAGCCGTGATCCTCTCACCCATTTTGAGCCAAACGATTTCTAATCCAGTCCCAAATGCCGCATTCTTTTTGACAACTCTTGGGCGAAACATCTCACGGCCAAGGCAATACCCTCATTTTTCCGATCCAATTGAGCCCAGCGGACCAACAGTCCTATCCCTAACGCTAAGAAGCCACCTCAAAAGGTGGCTTCTTAGGTGTCGCGAGGAGATCAGTTTGATTTCTTCAAATACTTCTCGTTAGGCGGATGCGCCATGTTCTTGAGCATTTCTTTGGCGGTGGCAGTACTTCCAAATTGCTCTTTGAGCTTGTCCTTTTCGGCCTTGGTCAGCTTCTTCCAATCCCCACCAACACGAATGGCTATCTCGCGGGCGTCGGATTGGGAGTTCGTGACGGACGATTTCACACCATCTCCAGGTTCCGACGAACGACCGCAACCGCATCCTGCCGTGATCAAGCTCAATGCTGACAGAAGGACTATCGCAAAGAAGGTTCGCTTCATTTCTTAGTAGCCTGCTGGAATATTGACGAGCCAATACCTAGGATTCAACAAAAGGCCGAGCGTCAGCTTTCCGGGCGGAAGCGTCTTGGCATGTGTGTCAGAGAAGGCGTAGTTGCTCTGGTTCGCATACTTGCGCCAAGCCTTTGCCATATTTGCGTCGGCAGTTCCAAAGCTGTTGCCAAGCGCCATATTCAAGGCATCGTAGCCATAAACGACGTCAGATCCATCGCAAGCAAACGTCTCCGTGTTGGCCGTATTGGGGCAGCCCCACCAAGCATTATTTTCTGGGCTACCTTCCGTGAACATGATCAGTTCACTTGGAGAATCCGCTGAGGTTGAGGTCTGAGCGGACGGATTGGTGACATACCAACCTCCGGGGCCAATCGGGCCATTGCAGCTCGTGACAGCCGCGGGCACGGATGGGAAGTATTTACATTGGCCGCCACTGCCCGCCAACAACTGTGTTGAGAGCGAATTCGCCATATACGAAATGGGGGCGACCTGCCGAGTTGACGGGATAGGCACCTCCAATGGATATGTCGTCAAATCGACCTTGTAGCTATCTACGGGAGCCTGAAAGATCTGTGTGTTCTTGATGTAGGGGCCAAGACAAAGCTGGCTACTCCACCGATACATATTCCCATAGGCAACTCCCTGGGAGAAATACGACGCCATTGGATATACATCGTCAGAATCGTTGATGTAGAGAACGACGGCCGTACCGATCTGCTTAATGTTGCTCAAATCGGCTGTCTTCTTTGCAGCAAGCTTTGCTTGGGCGAAGACAGGGAAAAGGATGGCAGCCAAGATCGCGATGATCGCGATGACAACCAAAAGTTCGATGAGCGTAAAGGCCCTGGATTTGAGTGACATAGTTGATTTCCTTTTAATTGGAAGATTGGAGACAGCCCTGTCCCATGGACGAATGTCGCGGACCCTGCTCCGCATTACCAACAAATATTGGAAAAGCAGGAAGGGTTTTGCATAGTTTAAGGTTCCTTCTGGATATCTCGCCACCAACTAAATAGCTGAGTAGTTGCCCAATTCAGCTATAGGCAGTTCAGCGATTGCTGAGAGCTTTCACTAGTTAACGGCGAATAAAAACCGGGCATCTCTCCGAGTTCTTTAGTGAGTCAGACGCATTTGGCGGGCCACATCGTTGAATTTTGTCAAAGATTTCGAGAATCCACAGAAAATCTTCATCCCAAAACTCGGGCAACAGCAGGATGAATGTGGTCATTTGGGTTGGTGATTGCCATTTCGAGGCGGGTACTGTGAACCGATGCTGATGCAACTTGAGTTGGAACAGCTTGTTGCGAGCGCTACGGCTGACATCGTGTCCGTTGCATACCGACGCTTGGCCGATGACCAGACGTTTCAGCTCAATGCATCTACAGAGCTCCCCTCGGCAAGCACGATGAAAGTTTGTGTTTTGATGGAGCTGTTCCGCCAAGCCAACTCATGTGAGTTATCCCTTGAGGATACGATTCCCATACACCTTGATTTCCGGAGCCTCGCTGACGGCACCCCGTTTCGCCTTAGCGCCGAAGACGACTCAGAGAAATCACTTTACGACCGAATCGGTGAGTCAGAGTCTTTGCTCAATCTAGCAAAGCCGATGATCACCGTCAGCAGCAATCTCGCGACAAATCTCATCCTCGAACGCATCGGTGCAAGCAAGGTAACGACATTCATGAGCGATTTAGGAGCTCCAAGCCTGAAAATACTGCGTGGTGTCGTCGATCTGAGAGCCTTTGAACTGGGGCTGAACAACAGCGTCAGCGCGGAGGGACTAACTACGATTCTCACAGCATTGGCTCGCTTTGACGTCGTTTCCGAAACGGCATCGAAGGCGATGCTAGAAATCCTTTTTGCCCAGACTCATCGAGACTGTATTCCTGCCGGTTTGCCTCTAGACACACCGTGTGCGAACAAGACGGGTTGGTACGATGGCATCTGTCACGACACCGCCATCGTCTACCCAAAGGTAGATTCTCCCTACGTTCTCACCGTCCTGACGAGCGGTATTGCAGACCGATCGCTCGCCCAGGAGCTCATTGCTGACATTTCACGGTTGATTTTCAGATTCAACGCGGAGGTCAACTAAAGGCCCCTATGGCACGCGAACTCATTCATATTCCAGGAGCTGCCGGTGCCGATGAAGCTGGCCGAGGACCCTTGGCGGGGCCGGTGGTTGCCGCCGCAGTGGTATTACCAGAAGGCTTTGACATCCGTGGGATCGATGACTCCAAAAAGCTTGACGCACACCAACGAGAGACTTTGGCTGACCGCATCAAGGAGTCTGCTGCCTGGTGGATTGAGCGTTCAGAACCAGCCGAAATCGATCGAATCAATATCCTGTGGGCGAGTATGGCGGCAATGGAACGCGCATTGTTTCACCTGAATCCCACGCCCGATCACGCCTTTATCGACGGCAACCGACTACCGAAGAGATTGCCGTGCTCTGGCGAATGGGTGATCAAAGGCGACGGAAAGTACGCATGCATCGCGGCGGCATCGATCCTCGCAAAAGTCGAACGCGACCATATCATGGTGGCGTATGCCGAAAGCTACCCTGAGTACGGATTTGACCGACATTTTGGATATCCGACCCCTGAGCACTTTCTTGCCATCGAAAAGCACGGCCCCTGCCCCATCCATCGTCGCTCTTTCGCGCCCATTCGGAACTATGAACAGCCATGCCTAACCTTCGAGGAGTAGGACGGGAAGCCGAAGATCGGGCCGCGGAATTCCTGATCGGTCAGGGATTCACGATCGTCACGCGCCGTCACAAGACTCGTCGAGGGGAACTCGATATCGTTGCACTTGACGGCGATGTCTTGGTCTTCGTAGAAGTAAAAGCACGCCGAGCACCAGGCTATGTTCCCGAGGAATCCATGAGTGACGCCAAGATTCGGGCTCTAAACACAGCTATTCAGCTCTACCTTGCCGAAATGGAGATCCGGCCAAATGAATTCCGACTAGACCTAATTGCAATGGACTCAAACGGAATCCGGCACCACAAAAACATCCTCGCCCCCTAAATTTCTTCAGGATGCGAGGATCTGCTATCTGCTATTCATCAAGCGCGGCTTGGGCAGCCGACTTGATGGCGTCACGATGAGACGGAATCTTGAGCGCCTTCTCAAACACGTCGCGATTCCCTTTCTTGTCCCAGGCAGCGAGAGCACGTATTGCATTTCGCACGACGGGAATCGGGTCCTTTTCAGTGATCAGCGCGCGCAACTTTGATGTCGTGCCTGGGTCGGCAGGCAGATCGCCGAGAGCACTGACCGCTTCGGCGCGACGGTCGAAGTTCGGATGGGTCAACAACATCTCGAATAGGTGGCGGAGATCTGATCGCTTGAGATTCGCGAGAGGGCGGATCGTTCGAAGGGCAGGTACTGCACCGGAATCTTCTAAGACTGCCTCACTAACCAATTTGACCACGGCGTCACTTGGTGTTCCCGTGAGAAGCAACTGCATTGCCTTCGAGCGGTCCACACAGTTTGGAGCATATTTAAGGATCGAGGGCAGCTCGCTCTCCGCCCAATGAGATTGAGGAATCTCTCGAAGAAATACATGATCCGGATCAAACAAGACCGCGTCTGGCTTGGAATTACATGAAATCCTCAGTTCCTCAGAGGCGGCTTTCAAGTGCATCGGCGTGCGAGTGACGATTCCACCGTTGATGACTCCGACCGATGTCTCGATGTCGTAGATAGGGGTTCCATTGGTAGTGTCTTGGGTCTGCTTCACAGCGACAACTACTTGCTTCTTCGCCTCATCCCATTTCCATGTCGAATCGATGACAGGATGTCCGGGGGAGTACAACCATTGTTGGAAGAAGGGCTCGCAGTTGATACCGCTCACGTCGGTAAACGCCTTGCAAAGCTGCCAACTTTCAACCGGTGTGTGAGCATTGGTTGTCAGATACAACTTGATTCCCGCCCAAAAGAGGTCATCACCAAGTCGCTTTCGAAGGGTGTGAAGTACGACACCACCTTTTGGATAGGTGTGCGAATCGAACATGCTATCCGCATTGGGATACATCCGAGTCATGATCGGGCGCTTGTAGTTTCGAGACTCCCCAAGATAGGCCTGAGTGTTGTTCTCAACTTCTTCGTCGTAGCCATTCTTGCCAAGGCTGTGCTCGAAGTACATCATCTGCATGAACGTCGCGAAGCTCTCGTTCAACCAAACCTGGCCCCAGTCTTTGCAGGTCACAAGGTCACCAAACCATTGGTGGCCAAGCTCGTGTGAATTCAAACTCGCCATACGACGGAAGCCTTCTCTTGGCTCCGTTAGGCTTCCCGCCCCAAGCGTCGTGGCACTAACGTTTTCCATGCCACCACCGAAGTCGTACATCGCATCCTGTGCATACTTCGGCCATGCGTATTTGACGCCGGTGATCTTCGAGTAGTAGGACAGCATGTCCTTGGTGTCACCGAACGAGCCATCGATGAGATATCCATCGCCCTTTGGCACGACATACATCAATTTCACGCCTTCCCAGTTATCGGTTTTGATATCAAACGGGCCAGCACATAGCGATAGGAGGTAGGTCGCATGAGGAAGCGGCATCTTCCACACGAAAGTGCGAGACTTACCGTCGCTCGATTTCGAGTCTGAGATCAGGTTGCCATTGCCCACCACGTTCCAATCGGCGGGAACGGTAACGCGGGTTTGGCTCGTTGTGAAGTCGTTCGGATAGTCCCACATCGGGACCCAGTTGCTGTTTGAATCGGATTCACCTTGAGTCCAGAAACCAACGCGCTTGGGATTTGATGTCGTCGGTTTGATCCAATGCCAGCCGCCACCACCGCCTCCAAAGGGTTGAGCTTTGGTATTTACTGCGTTGTAAACAATCTTGACCGCGACCTTTTTGCCTTTAGTCAGTGGCATCGGAGATGAGATCGACAGCATCTTGCCTGACCTAGTGAACGTCGCATTCAACCCGTCTATGCTCACGCTGGTGATGTGCAGATCCTGCGCGGCCATCATTTGGATGACCTTTAATCCGTCTCTCAGCGGTGCCAGGGTGTTTACGCAAAAGCCAGAGAAAGTCAGGTTCGCATAGTCGACGTTCAGATCGACGGATAGGTCCTGTAGGTCGTAGTCACGATCCAATGCATAGTGAATCGATGCGTTCGGCGGAGCAAACGGGTTTCCTCCGCCTCTTTGGGCGTCAGCAGTTGATACGCCAACCAAACTGGTGAGGAGAGCAGCATAGATGTAGGTTCTTTTCATAGTGATGGCTTAAACCAGCGGTAATGTCGATAGTCTAACAGGCAATTAGCACTAGGAGTGGGGTCGAATCCATGCCATTCTTCATGCGGTGGACCCGAAATCCGTACGAGATGAAATAAATCTGTTCAAACTAAAGGCGACAAGCGAACCGTCAAAGAAGAGCCGAAGCCATGAACGACCCAAACAAGACGCAACTGCTTTCTGCGGATCCAAACAAGACGAGGATGGGCACCGCCCCGACTCTGGATCCGAACAAGACCATCATGGGCACGGCGCCAAGCCTGAATGCCACCCAGACGGTTAAGCCAATCCAATGTCCCGTCTGCAAGACCTTCAACCCGGCAGGGGTGATGTTCTGCGTGGACTGCGGCTTGATCTTTGATCGCGCCCTTCCCGGCGACGCCTTTGGTGCTCCTGCTGTTCAACTTCCGATGCTCGTTGATCAAAGTGGTCGGGAGCATCCCCTTCGACCTGGAATCAACACGGTCGGTCGCGAAGGTGACGTGATGCTGTCTGACGCACGAGCGAGTCGACGTCATGCCCAGATCACGAATACCGATAACGTCTTGGTCATAGAAGATTTAGGAAGCACGAACGGAACCAAGGTCGCAGGGGCGAAACTAGAACCAGGCAACAAGCTCACCCTTAACGGCAATGAGAAGTTGAGTTTTGGCGGAATCGAACTGCAAGTATCGATGCCCGGTGCAAAAGGTGGCAACACAACCCAAGTATTCGGCTCTAACAAAACTGCAGCCATCGCAGCCGCACCCCAGAAAGAAGTTGCCCCCGCCATGTTGATTGGCGAAGGCAAAGAATTCCCACTTCGCGCCGGTGCCAATTCGTTTGGCCGCAAGACGGACAACGATGTGCAGATTGCAGACCCATATATCAGCGGTAAGCACGGCCAGATTGAGGTAACCGAGCAAGGCGTGTTCATCACCGATACCGGAAGCAGCAACGGAACCATGCTCAACGATGCCAAACTAGTTCCGAATATGCGGACGAACGTGACCCCTGAGGACGTGATTCGGTTCGGAAGCATGGAGTTCCAAATCCGCATCAACGCACCGAAAACGAGTGGCTAAGCGCCAACAAAAACCGAGCCCAGCACACCATGGATGAAATCACGGCGGAATACACGACCGAACAACTAGTACCAAGCGTCGAGCTTCGGTTTGTGCCCAAAGTTACCGTAGCAGCCAAAACAGACCTCGGTCGCGTGCGCGAGAACAACGAAGACAAATACGAGTTCTTTCAGTCGGAAGACGAAGCGACGCTCGCCAGTCGGGGCCAAGTCTTCCTAGTCTGCGACGGAATGGGCGGTCATGCTGCTGGGCAAATCGCAAGTGAGTTGGCCTGCAAGACGTTTATCGACGTTTACCTACATCACCCATCCACCGATCCTGCCGTAGCGATGATCTCTGGCGTACAAGCCGCAAATCGGTTTGTACTCGATGTCGGTCGAGCTGTTCCGAGCCGCAAAGGCATGGGAACCACCCTTAGTGGCCTCGTGCTGATTCAAGACCAAGCGTTCGTGGTCCAAATCGGAGACAGCCGCATTTACCGCCTGCGGAATGGCGAGCTACTCATGCTCACTCATGATCACACTTGGGTCGATGAAGCTATCCGCGCCGGTATGATCCGGCCCGAAGAAGCGGAAACCCATCCTTACAAGCACGTATTGACCCGTGCGATTGGTACGGAGGGAGACGTGAGGCCCGATGTCGAACTCTTCGATCTTAAAGCAGGAGATGTCTTCATGCTCTGCAGCGATGGCCTCGTTAACCACGTACCGGACGACGCAATAGGCGAAGTCCTCCGAGCCAAAGCCCCCTCCGAAGCAGCATGGACCCTCGTTGGCCAAGCGCTCTTAGGTGGTGGCAGCGACAACACGACGGTGATGATCGTCCGTGTTGATGCCGTCAATCCCGTCTAGTTCTTGGCTCTTGCGTACTGGATCGGCCATTCGATGTCGACACCCAAGACCTTGGCGGCATGGAGGGGCCAGTACGGGTCTCTTAGCAACTCACGCGCAAGCATGACAAGGTCGGCCTTCCCACTCGTAATAATCTCATTTGCCTGCTGCGGTTCGGTGATCAAGCCGACCGCGACGGAAGGGACGCCGGCCTGGCGTACGGCTTCGGCAAACGGCACCTGATAACTTGGGCCAATCGGATATTTCGCATGAGAAACATTTCCCCCGCTGGAGCAGTCGACGACATCGACACCAGCCGCATGCAGTTCTTTGGAAAGCTGTACGGTCTGATCCAGGTCCCAGCCCCCGTCTACGTAGTCGGTACAGGAAAGACGAACGAAGAGAGGCAGGTTGTCTGGCCAAACCTCTCGCAGGCGCGCGACGACTTGGTGGACGAGTCGAGTTCGGTTCTCGTAGGATCCGCCGTATTCATCGGTTCGATGGTTGCTGATGGGTGAGAGGAATTGGTGGACGAGGTAGCCGTGAGCTGCATGAAGTTCGATGATCTCATACCCAGCATCCAAAGAGCGTTTCGCAGCTGCGGCAAATGCCTCGATGACACCTTCGATCTCTGCTTGGCTTAACTCTTCTGGAACAAGATAGCCGGGGCCAAATGCGATGGGGCTGGGCGCAACCACTCTCGACCAACCGCCTTCCGATTCAGGCACCGCACCTGAGGGTTCCCATGGGCGTCGCATCGACGCCTTCCGTCCGGCATGACCCAACTGGATGGCAGGAGAAGCGCCATTTTCTTTGATGAACCGAGCGATTCGCGACAGCTCAGCAATATGTTCGTCCTTCCAAATTCCCAGGTCTTGGGGAGAAATCCTTCCCTCTGGCACCACCGCCGAAGCCTCAAGCATCACCAGCCCTGCCCCGCCAACAGCACGACTGCCCATGTTCACGAGGTGCCAATCGGTAGCGAAGCCATCCTCACTTGAGTACTGGCACATCGGAGACACCGCAATCCGGTTTCGTAGCTGTACTTCGCGAATGGTGAGAGGGCTGAACAGGCTCATCGAATTATCTACGGTTTCGGCAGGCGTCAAAGCGTCCCCGCAGGTGCTCAACTGCGAGGAGCGTAAAAATTACGATTGAGTCAGCCTATAGTTACGGATCTCAAATCCCTTTCCGGGCACGACACCCTGTTTGACGGCCATAACGACTAAGAGGATATATCCCAGAATGCCGACCACCTGCAAGCACATCACTACGATGCAGAAGATCCGGGGCGCGTTTCCACCGGGGTTCCCCTTGGACATCGCACGATTTGCGAAGTAATAGCCGGGAAAATCAAATACGCAGCAGAGTAGGAGTCCCAAAATGGCGAACACCCAAGCGAGGGTCACGTCATTGGCTCCATTATCTCCGCTATAACGAGCAGCTGGGGGTTGCTCATACGGACTGCCTTCAGGAGGCAGCGGGGCGCCTCCGGCCGGACCGCGATAGGCTGGACCAGGAGTGGCCATTCTGGGTTCGGGAGGCGCGAGGTCAGGAAAATTCAGCCCATTGACAGCCGCAGCCGCCATTCGAATGCCTGAGCCCTCTTCCTCGACCTGCTGATTGGGTAGGAGCCTGCCTTCGCCAACCCACGCCTGGAGAGTTAGAACATCTGCCGGTCCGTACTTTTGACCGTCGTCACCAATTACAAAGTAGCGCACAACACAAGGTTAGCGCATTCAGCCACTTTTAGGCTAACTTCAGTTACGCGAAAATTACCGCAGAAACATGCCTCTTCCGATTCCGGTCACGCGAGTAATCAACCAGACGCATATGGCGAGGATGTTCAGAACGATCACCAAGATCGCCATTGGGTGCCCATTATCCTTCGCTCGGAACGCGGCTCGAATACCATAGCCAGCGCTGATGAGACCGCCGATGGGGAGTAAGAACGACAGGATTGGGGAGACAATCGCGAGGACCAGCGCAAGCGTAAAATCTGACTTTCCGGCCGTGTCTGAAGTGGGACTGTATTGGTTCGGCTGATACTGGGGAGCTTGATCGTACCTTGGATAGTTGCTAGCAGCGGGTGCCTGATAGACAGTGCCTTGAGGTGGAGCAGCAGGCTGGAATTGCAGTCCAGCAACCGAGGCGGCAGCTATTTTTCCACCGGAAACCTCTTCCTCAAGCATGGTTCCAGGCAAAACTCTGCCCTCGCTAACCCAAACATTTAGCGTCGCGATATCGGCAGGTCCGTATTTCTGCCCCTGGTCTCCCAAGACGTAATAGCCCATGGTGAAACAGTATGAACGAAGTCCGTTCCCCACAACCCTTAAAATTGCGTTGACCGCTGATTTCAGCAATCGCACCGCCCACAGGTTGAGGAACCCAACCCCAATCACCCACCAGCCCCGTAGTCGGCGGTGATCGTACCGACGCAGCAGCCAACGAAAAGTTATCGAAAATCCAAACCACCGACCAGCCCCGTAGTCGACGTCTCCGTGGCGTCGCAGCAGCATTAGGGATTGAACCGGATATCGTTTCCGCCTCTCACGTATGCAAGGTGTGATCCATCGTTTCGGACGTCGGTACGATCACCGACGACTACGGAGGCTGCGGACGGATTGGATCGGCGCGTCAAACGAATTTAGCGGAATTCGCGTCGAATTTGGCTTTCAGCTCGGCCGCTCTAATGTCGTATTGCTCCGGATCCGCCCAAGTACTTCGAGGTAACAGAAGCTCCGATGGAACGTCGGGGCACGACGTGGGCACGTGGAGCCCGAAAACCGGCTCGGTGACCATATCGACCTCGTCAAGACTCCCCTCAAACGCAGCCTTCAGCATCGCGCGAGTATGTCCAAGCTTCATGCGGCTGCCGACACCGTACGGACCGCCCGTCCAACCGGTGTTGACGAGCCAAACTTTGACATCGTGCTGTTCAATCTTGAGCCGAAGGACGTTCGCATAGTCAGGGGGCGGCAACGGCAAGAACGGCTGTCCGAAACAAGCAGAAAATGTGAGTGTAGGCTCGGTAACTCCCTTTTCGGTCCCCGCCACCTTCGCCGTATAGCCATTCAAGTAATGGAGCATGGCCTGCTGCGAGGTGAGCCGCGAGATTGGGGGCAAGACACCTAGAGCATCGCATGTCAAGAAGACGATGTTCTTAGGGTGCCCTCCAACACTCGGGATCGCAGCGTTTGGAATAAAGTCCAACGGATAGGCCGCACGTGTGTTCTCCGTAATGCTCCGGTCATCAAAATCCGGTGTCCCATCTGCTTTTAGGACGACGTTCTCCAAAATGGAACCAGTGCGGATGGCATTCCAGATTTCTGGTTCGCGATCTTCGCTCAGGTTGATACACTTGGCGTAGCATCCGCCTTCAATATTGAACACCCCAGAATCGGTCCATCCGTGCTCATCGTCGCCGATCAATCGCCGATCAGGATCTGCCGACAAAGTCGTCTTTCCAGTCCCGCTAAGGCCAAAGAACAGCGCAGTATCGCCTTCGGCACCGATATTGGCGGAGCAGTGCATGCTGAGGACCCCTTTGACCGGCAAGAGGTAATTCATGATCGTGAAGATCGACTTCTTGATCTCGCCCGCATACTCCGTTCCTGCAATCAGGACCTCGCGATCGGCAAAATTAAGGGCGATGAGGGCATCTCCGGCAACGCCATCGTCGGCCGGGTCCATGGCATGCTTACCGAGATCGAGCACCGTCCAATCCGGTTTGAAATTGCGTAACTGGGCGTCCGTCGGTCGGATCAAAAGCTGCCTGATGAAGAGCGCGTGATACGGCCTCTCCAAGATGAATCGCACACAAATTTGGTGAGATGGGTCCGCTCCGGCAATGCAGTCAATTACGTAGAGCTTCTTGCCGCTGGCAGAATCGATCAGCTTGGACCGAATGTCCGCAAACGCTTCCGGCGTAAGGGCATTGTTATTACCCCACCATATTCTCGAGTCAGTGGAGGGCTCCCGGACGATATATTTGTCCTTTGGGGTTCTGCCGGTGTACTTTCCGGAGTAGGCGACGATCGCGCCAGAAGGAATTTGCTCACACGCATCGTGAGTCAAACAGTCTGCGGCGAGTTGATCTACCTCGGGATTGAACACAAGTTCACTGGCGAGATCAAGGGACATGAACGGGCTAGGGCAAGGTTCGGTAGACGGCATCATTGGCGCTTCCCACCCGATCAGTATGGAACTGGTCAGGAGGCGAAAAGTTTACCCATCCCGGGCAATCCGATGGGTCTATCGTCGCCGCTTATGTTTGGGACGAGGCCCACCTAGCGGTGGACGTCGGCGTCGAGTCTTAACCATCGCCTCGGTGATCTCTTTGTACATAAGACCACGTGCTTTCAGACCCTTGAGAACACCCAATTTTTCTTCTTTCGCACAGTTGCTCACGCCCCGAATGAGGACCCGTACGACTCGAGACTTACGGCGGTCAGCGGCATTTTCCAGCGCCCACTCAACACCCATTCGCAACTCCGACATGATTGGAACTGCTTCGAAAAGATCTCGCTTAATGGCGCGCTGACCGCTGAGATAGGGAGCAACGCGCTGGGCCATGTCACTCCAGACTTTTCCGCCCCGGAAAATTCCGACGCACATATCGCATTGGTCTTGTAGCAGTGGGCGAATGATGTCGTCAATGTGGGACCCCTGCAAGCCCGATAGGTCAGCATCAATGAATGCCAGCAGCCTTGCTCTCGTCGACTGCACGCCCTTGACCATGGCGCCGCCTTTGCCCAAATTCGCTTTCAAGCGAATCACTCGCACGCCTTCAACCGTTCGAGCGACTTCTGACGTACGATCTTGGCTGCCATCGTCCACGACGATGATTTCGGTCGCCAACTTGGACGCCTTGGCGGCATTGAGTACCGTCAGGATTCTCTGCTCCTCGTTGTACGCAGGAATGATGACCGCTACCTCTTTTCGTGGTAATTCTCCCATCAGCTCAGATGCTTTGTGGACCTCATCCGATCAAACCCCGACCTTCCAAACGTGCGCGAACTCGGCTCTCAACTTGACTTCCAACTCGGTTCCAAGAGGAACCAACACTTCCAAGTATGCCACTCGCGGAGGAGATAATCCTCAGATTGCGATATACGTGGTTCGGTTTCCACCGTCGCTTATACGGTTCGTCGCCACGCATGAAGTCGAAATGTTGATCACCCTCTTCAATAGATTGACGAATCGTATGCGCTACCAGTAAAGTACCCGGCGAAACCGATCCCTTGGCAGGATCAAAGCCCGCCTGATAGTAATAAGTCGTTTTGGCAACCGTCATCGCGTAGATTGCACCAATCGGTTCTCCATCCAGCCTTAAAACGCTCAACCTGAGCCAACCGTTGCGCACTGCCTGATTTGCCCACTGTTTGTGGAAGCGAATGCCTTTCCCAAGGAATGCTCCTGGAAGTCCACGTTTGCGCCAGCGAAGTTTGTGCTGCTCAAACAAAATGTCCATGCCCCGGTCAATCCCATCGGCGTTTACCAACTCAATCGATGCCCGTCCGGTGCTAAAGAGAGTCTTGTCGAGTTTTCGAACGTCATACCGCAAGCTCTTTCCGATCGTAGCTAAATAGGCATCGTACGACCCGGGCAAATCGAGCACGAGGCAAGTTGCCTGCTCGATGACGATTCCATCCAGCTTTGATGCCAGGCTCCGACTCTCTCGAATTTGGTGCAGGTCAATCAGATCTACACCTTTAGCGCCTGTGATGGACTCAACAAGGCGATCTGTCACGACCTCTTCATAGCCGTCTCTAGCTAGTGGATGGAGATAGTCGGAAGGGCCCATCCCCATGGCGCGCAACGTCCGCCATGGCCCCCGTGTCCGCATCAGCGGCATCAGTCCAACGAGGTCATCTCCCTCATATACGGCAAATGCTTGAGGTTCCCGAACACCCCCATAGTTTTGCCACCACGTTTGCTGCCACTCCCAGGTCTGAAATGGAGTGACATTCGGGGAATGGTTCACTAGATCTTGCCAAGGACCCTTCAATTCCTCGAAGAGGCCCGCGCCAGTCAGCACGTTCGCCCTCAGCATCTCTCTAGTATGGCGGAATCAGAGAATGTGCGCATTCTCTGACAATTCGACTCTATTCTGGATAATTCATTCAATTGGTCTGACCAAACTAGGCTGTTAGATGCCTTTTGCGGGATAGAATCACTTAGAAAGGCAGCGGCACTCGTCTCACATATTGGACAGAACAGCGTAGTTCCGATTCGCGCATGTGTGTCTGGCCGCAGATTTTATAGCTCTCCAAAGAATGGAGAAAGATGGAGATTACGCAGTGAAACGAATTGGAATTCTCACAGGGGGCGGCGATGTCCCCGGCCTGAACGCATGCATTAAAGCCGCTGTGCATCATGTGACCGAGGCGGGTCATGAAATGGTTGGCATTCGACGTGGATGGGGAGGACTTCTCAACTACAATCGAAACGACCCTGGAGCGGCTGCCGAGTGGACACTTCCCCTCGATCGCATCAACACAAGAACCATCGATCGATTCGGCGGAACTTTTCTACACACTTCTCGAACAAACCCGAGCAAGGTTAAGGCTGATAAGGTCCCCGAGTTCCTTGCCGATCGAGCTGGTTCCATCGACCCAACCGCTGCAATCCTTGATTTCACACCTCACGTGCTGAAGAACTTGGAAGCAATCGGACTCGATGCACTGATTACAATCGGTGGTGATGACACTCTCAGCTACACACATCGCCTAGACAAGGAAGGATTTCCTGTCGTTGCGATTCCGAAGACGATGGATAACGACGTCTTCGGCACGGACTACTGCATCGGCTTTTCGACCGCCGTATCTCGAAGCGTGAACTTCATTACGAGTCTGAGAACGGCTGCAGGCTCCCACGAGAGACTCTGCATCGTTGAGCTATTCGGTCGAAATTCGGGTGAAACTTCGCTAATCGCGGCTTATCTGGCCGGTGTCGATCGAGCAATCATTTCCGAAGTACCGTTCGATATCGATCGACTCTCCGAAATGCTCGTGAAGGACAAGAAAGATAATCCAAGCCACTATGCGATCATGACGATCTCCGAAGGAGCTCAAATGATCGGTGGTGATATCATCGAGACAGGCACTGCAGATGCATACGGCCACAAGAAACTCGGTGGAATCGGTTCCCTTACGGGTGATGCCGTTAAGAGCCGAACCGGCCAGAACATCATCTATCAGCAGGTTGCATACCTCATGCGCAGCGGCGAGCCCGATGCGCTTGACCGCATGGTCGCAATGAGCTATGCGAAGCTCGCGACGCAAATGATCCTCTCTGGAAAGTCAGGATACATGACTGCTCTCCATGATGGTCGTTACGCCGTTGTGCCCATCAAGGACATCCTCGGTGGTGTCCGTCGAGTCGACGTTAGCCGGCTTTACGATGCTGAAGAATATCGACCCAAGGTCGCCGACATGTTGGGCATGCCAATGTTCCTCTACTAGTTGCACCCAAACAAAGAAAGAGCTGCCGAAGTCTTGCTTCGGCAGCTCTTTCTTTGTCTGAACATCGATCACCTACGCTCGGAAATGATACGTGGATGGTTGAACGCAGAATGAAGTTGCTCAGCTGTGTTTGCCGAGAAAATCAAATTATCCCATCCCATGAACCAAGCCCAAGGTTGAGCGTCGAATCGGCTCGGGTCCGGCAAAACCGACATTTCCGAAAGCGCAAGCGGTTTGTCAATCGCTAGTTTCGCCATTCGGTCATACCACTCCTGGGGGTAGGTTTCCTCGCGATCGACATTCGGGTAAATATCCGTTCCAAGGAAATCGACTTCATCTGCGCCAGGGAAATACTGCTCGACTCCGGGAAGTGGCTTATCCGGATTCCAAGCCCATAGAAGGTTGTTGAGTTGCCGCCTTCGAGTAAAGCGGTCGTAAATCATCCGCCAGAGCCTCAGAAACTTCTCAGGGTGTCCACCCCACCAGAACCAATCACCATTCATCTCGTGGTAAGGCCGAAAAATGATCGGAATTCCTTCACGTTGGAGTGTTTCGATCGCATCGCCAAGGAGGTCAACACAGTTGAGCCAGCTTCGATGCAAGTCGGTACCTTCGGTCAGGATCTCGTCCCACTCATTTGCGCTAAGCTTCTTCTGAACCCCGTCTGAAAACCCACACGGTTCACCGACAACCGGACTCGCTTGGTGATGAGACATCACAATGATCCTTCCCGCCGCATGTTGTCGCCGAATCTCATCCAGTAAGCGGGGTCGGTATTTGATGTTATCTACATCGTGTCGCTCATCGGAGAACCCCCATTCGCCGCCCCAGATGAGCGGGTAGCGCCCCGTAATCTCAAAAAGCTTCTCCGAGGGTTGCGACATTTTCCACATCTGGTTGTGTTCCCCCGAAAGGGTGAACCGCCGATACATTGAGTAAATGGTTTCAAGGAGGTCTCGTGCTTCAGGGGTCGCGTTCGGATTGATTGGCTGCGGCATGTAGGCGGATAGTCTACCGATGGTAGAGCGTTACGCGACCAGCGAGCGAAGCTAGTAAACTGCCAGGCACCCATGCTCACATTGCTGGCCTTTTGTATCGCGGCCCAAAGTCAGGCAGAGCCGATCATCACGCCTTACTTCAAGAAGGACCCTCTGGCGATACGGTCGGTAAAGCCTTCACAGGCTGAAATCGGGCGATACCAGGTGGAAGAGATTTCGGTTGACCTTTCGGCGACGTACGACAACCCGTTTGATCCGACGGACATCAGCCTTGATGCCAAAGTGACCGATCCCAAAGGGGCCACCTATTCGATTCCTGGGTTTCTCATCGGTGGGTTTGACCGCGCTCTTAAGGAAGGCAAGGAATTGCTCACGAAAAGCGGGGACCCAGAATGGAGAATTCGGGTTTGTGCTACGGAGGTGGGCGAATATTCGGTCTCGATTACGGCAAAAGATCGAAATGGATCGACCAGTTCCGCTCCGGTGCTGTTCAAGGTTAAAGCTACAGACGCCCACGGGTTTGTTCGGGTCAGCCCCCGCAATCGCCAGTATTTCGAATACTCGGACGGATCCTCGTATTATCCGATCGGGTCCAACATCTGCTGGGGAAATGACGCCGGAACTTTCAGCTATGACCAGTGGCTCCCTGCATTTTCAAAGCAAGGCGCCAACTACACTCGCCTATTTTTGGGTCCGACCTGGGTGACTTGCGGACTGGAGCAGACCGGAAAGCCAGAAGACGGAAAGGGAATGGGGCTGATTGATCTCGCCAACTCATGGCGACTTGAGCAAATTCTAAAAAAGGCTGGCGATAACGGCATGGCCGTCATGCTCACGATCGATTCTTTCAACACGTTAAGGGCTCACAACGGCTATCCAGCATGGGACAAGGCTCCTCAGAACCGCGACAATGGCGGCCCAATCCGAATCTGGACTGATTTCTGGACCAACTCAAAAATTGAGAAATTCTATAAGGATAAGCTTCGCTACTTGGTCGCGAGATATTCTGCCTTCACAAATGTTATGTCTTGGGAATTCTGGAATGAGGTCGACCTCACCGAGGATTACCCTGCAGATGTCGTCCAGGCATGGCACCAGAGGATGGGGGAATATCTGCGGCAACTTGATCCTTATCACCATCTGGTGACGACGAGTATTGCCGACAGCATGGGCAGCCGCAACCTTGACCTATTACCCCAGCTGGACTACGCGCAAACCCACCTATACAACAACCCTGATGTCGCGGGCGGAGTTGTTTACCAACAGTCGCGAAAGGCGGAATGGGGAAAGCCGCATATCGTGGCAGAGATAGGCGCAGACGCGAATGGGCCGCGAGCCACTGACGATCCACAGGGTCTGCAGGTGCACGACCCGTTGTGGATGAGTATCGCCACCGGGTGTTCAGGTACAGCCATGCCATGGTGGTGGGACAACCTGATAGCACCCAACAACCTCTATCCCCTGTTCGGTGCGGCAGCCAGATTCACCAAGGGTATTGATTGGCCCGGTGAGGACTTCCGGAGAGCTAATATCGAATTTGGCTACGGTCAATCCCCAAAAACTCCGGAAAGGAAGGACCTAACCTTTGAAAATGGCCCCATTCAATGGGCCGATGGAGACTCAAACCGTCCGCATATCGTTAGTGTTATCCACGGCAAGGTTGATGGCGACACGCCGTTACCTGGAATACAGCACGGTACGCGTGCTCATCCGTCCTGGCACAACCCAGTTCGGTTCCGACTGAATTTGGATCGTCCAACGAAATTCGAGGTCCTTGTGGGCGAGGTTTCTGGATACGGTGGAGCAACCCTCCAAATATCCCTGGATGGCGACCCCGTCATGACACGTGAATTTGCCACTGGTGAGAACGGAATTCAAGGCCACAGTTCTACGAAATTTGCAGGTCGATACGGCTTTGTCGTTCCGAAGGGAGAACACTCGGTGGTAGTTGAGAATATTGGTCCAGACTGGTTCATGGTCAGCTACCGCTTTGTGAATCTCCTCACGCGATCTGGTCCCGCCCTACAGGGATGGGGAATTGAGGGAAACAACACGTCGCTATTGTGGGTGAGGCCCGAAGGCAGAACCTGGCGAAAAATCGTGGTCGATAAGCTGACAATCCCACCTGTCGCAGCGAGTTTCGTTTTGATGGATGGCCTATCGGCTGGCGACTGGAAAACGGAGATTTGGGACACTTGGACAGGATCGGTTATCTCAACGACAACTACTCACGTAGGAATAAGTGGCAAGGTTCGACTGTCGATACCCGTGGTGGCTAAAGACCTTGCAGTAAAGCTGATCAAGATGAACCATGCCGAGCAGAAGGGGCAGAAGTGAATTCCGAACAATTCGATTTTCTCGTCATTGGAAGTGGACTCGCAGGGCTAACCTTCGCACTCCGAGCGGCAGAACACGGGCGCGTTTGTGTACTGACAAAAGGTGAGGTCTCCGACTCAAATACCAGTGCTGCCCAGGGTGGGATTGCAGCGGCGGTTGGAGAAGCGGATTCGTGGGAACTCCACGAGCAAGATACTCTGATTGCAGGAGCTGGCCTCTGCGATGAGGAAGCTGTTCGATTTCTCGTCCAAAATGCTCCAGAGTCGATTCAGTGGCTCATCAGTCTGGGAGCCAGATTCGATGTGGCGGGGGATGACCTCGCACTTGGCCGCGAAGGTGGTCACAGCCGGAACAGAATTGTTCACCACGCTGACAAGACTGGCTGGGAAATTGAGCGTGCGATGGTTGCTGCCGCCAAAAAGAACCCAAATATCGTGCTGTTTCGGCACGCGTTCGTGACGAAGCTCTTGCTGTCCCAAGGAAGGTGTGTCGGAGCCTCGGCCGAAATTGAGGGACTTGGGCCAAAGCGCTTTACCGCGCGAGCAGTCTTGCTTTCGACAGGCGGCTGTGGTCGTATGTACCAGCACACGACCAATCCTAAGGTCGCCACAGCAGATGGAATAGCGCTTGCTCTTGATCTAGGAGCCAAGGTTGAGAACATGGAGTTCATGCAATTTCATCCGACCACCCTCTTTCACCCACAGATGCGCAGTTTCCTGATCTCGGAGGCCGTTCGGGGCGCAGGTGGAAATCTCCGAAATCACCTTGGTCGTAGGTTTATGTACGACTACGATCCTCGGCTTGAACTTGCACCACGCGATGTTGTCGCTCGTGCGATTGAGGCAGAAATGAAGAAGCACGGTACATGGTGCGTCTACCTCGACACCACGCATCTCCCGCCAGATCGCCTCTTGCATGAATTTCCGACCATCTACGACAAGTTGAAGCAAATCGGCTTGGAGATGGAGAAAGACTGGATACCAGTGGTTCCCGCCCAGCACTATTCGTGTGGGGGCGTCTCAACAGATCTCGATGGAAAGACAAGTATCCCAGGCTTGTATGCGGCCGGTGAAGTTGCCTCAACGGGCGTTCATGGCGCGAATCGACTTGCCAGCAACAGCCTATTGGAAGCGATTGTGTTCGCTGCGGCGGCAGCAGAAGCATCGAAGCACGACACTCTTCCCGATAAGCATGGGGTCTCTACACTACCAGTGCATTGCATTACGGAAGCGGAGTCAGTGAGGCTCCGGCGAGCCCTGCAACGAACCATGACCAACCATGTCGGAATTGTTCGAACGGATGGCGGGCTCGGGCTCGCACTTCAAGAGATCGATTCGCTGCTTGATGAGTATCGTTCCCTGCCGGAGAGTCCCTACTCGCAACATCCTCTAGAGACGCACAACCTATTGCTCGCTGCAAGGAGTGTCGTCACCAGTGCTATCCAAAGGCGCGAAAACATCGGGCTGCACTTCAATTCGGATCACTAAACTAAGAAGCCGGCTCCGAGTATTACCACTCGTTCTCGGAGTATCTCGGGGCGACCGCTGCGGCTGGCGGTGCCGGACCATACTCTGGAACGGTCAATTTGAAGACACACACGCCCGCGATTTCCGGAATGAAATGCAACTCCGTAAATCCCAGAGTCGAAGCCAGCTTGAAATACGAGACATTGGTTAGACCGCTAACCTCGATAGGGTAGGCACTAGCAAGGGTAACGATATATTGCTTGGCTTCGACCGTATCGCATTGGAGTGTATATCCTCCGTTGGCCTTCACTAACCTCATTCCCGCATCACTATAAATACGAAGGGGACTAAAGAGGGACTTCGCAAATGCCTCGCCCTCGGATTGAGGGCCCTCTAAGCCAAAAAGCACTTTGCGGATGCCAAAGAGTGGTTCGATGCGCTTTGGTTCAACCGAGATGAGTCCCTTTCGTCGCTTCCACACATCCAGTCCCCGAAGGCCACTGATTCCCGCTTGAAACATTGCCGCCGTCAATCGCCTCTCAGGTTCTGGGCATAATGAGCCCGCTAACGCAGCCAGTGCACCTGCTCGCAAGCTCACCTTTTCCTCGGGTATCCAAACTCGCCATGTGAGCCAATCTTGCCGCCACCTAACCGATGTCAGAAGGGAATTTGATTCCGAAGTAGCTTGGGCGGTTGAGGTTACCGCTTGCATCAAGAAGGCGTGGGCAGCCGCCAAATCGATGCCCTTCCCTTTCTTGTCAAACGGAAGTTGCTGCTTTGTCCACGGCTCAGTCGAGTAGACAGCCTCACTGATGAACTCACTCGTTGTCGCCTCGGCTGTCTTCTTGGTGAGGACGTCACGTTGCCCGACAAGTGACTCTAGGGCGAGTTCCGTTACTGTGGCGGCATCATCTGGCGATGCCGAGCTAAGCGGATTCGTGATCTGCGTACCAGAAGCCAGACTACGCCCCGTGGGAATTCTTCGCACTGGGAATCGAATGGTGAGAGAATTTCCTGTGAGGATGTCCACGGGTCCGGTGGTACTCCACCCTGGTAATCGTACAGTGGGAGAGTTGACGCTCAGTGGATAACCACCAAGGTTCGCCAATTGTGCACACGGGGGAACGATTGCACCGGGGCGATCAAATTGCCACGTCGCAGTAACGGACTGCAGGTCGGAAGTGATGCTGGTCTTAAGAAGCTTGGGAGGATCACTCGTCCAAAGCTTTTCGTGAGCGGTGGCAATCTTCGCAAGCTTGCCTAGTGAACTGGCTGTGGTCGCGAGCGGCGCATCAAGGCCCTGTGGAAGGGCGATCTTTACCCACCCATGAAAGTTCGACTCACTTCGAATGGACCAAGCGCCTGATTTACCCGTGACGATCAGGCTCGCCTTTGCATTTGGGAATCCGAACACGATTGCGGGCTGCCGATTTCTAAAGGAGAGAACGAGCCAGTGAGACTCGGGAGTGGCAACGCCATTCGCAACGGTTCCCTGTCCCCAGCTAAGGTAAGGCGCTCCAACCGAAGAGACTTTCAGATCGATTCCAGAACTGAAATAGAGCCCAAATCCAACCCCTAGCAAACTGAACAGAGCTTCTGACGGACAGCCCGTTCGGGGAGTGAGATGGACCGCCTGCTCAATCGCATTCGTCTCTGTCGGCTTCCAATCTGACGACGGAGTCGAGAACCTAATTTTGTCAGCTGATGGATCGGCAGCAACAAAACCTTCTTTGTCGACTTTCAGGCCAGGGAGGTCTACCGCTTGTTCGTACCCGAAGCGTCCAAACGCTTGAGCAAAGCCCACGGATGCCACCAGCATCAACCCAAGAACGCTAAAAAACCGTTGTGCCAAGAAATTGGAATCCTATACGTTTTGTTTGCTCTGCCCAGATCAATCCAACTTCTCGCCAACCCATGCGGTAAGTAAAGCCATAGTCGTAATCGATGTATTTGGTGTTTAGGTAGCGATCATAGGTATATCCCGCTTTGATGCGCCAGAGCTTGCTGAACCGGTAACCAAGGTCTGCGAAAAGAGTTGATCGGTCCAGATCTAAACTCTTGCTCCCCACGAGAGACATCGTCGTATGGCCCGAATTGAAGTTCGATTGAAGCACCATTTCGTGCTGGCCGATTGCATACTCGTTGAAACCGTCTCGAGTGTAGTTGTACGTCAGAGTCGAATTGAGAGAATTGCTGAATCGGTGGTTCAACGCAGTAGAGGCCTGGTACTGAAGGCCATGAAGTTCATTGCGTCCAACAAGATAACTCGTCGTTAAGCTCGTAACAACATTTGTTCGTTTATCGATAGGTAGCGGCAACGACTGGATACGGGCTCTAGCACCCACACCAGATTGAGTTTGGCCAATCAGCTGATTGTAAGAGCTTGTTTCTGTGAGTTCGAGATAGATTCGAAACGGTTGCTTGCCCACCTTGATGGGATCCTTGGCGAGAGTCATCGAATAGTTACTCGCCGTATATTGAATCCCTTCAATGGTTCGCGAGACATCGGCATTTGCGCTCATGGAGAAGCCATTGAACTGGTGGCTCGCACTTGCCGATCCAAAGTAGGAACGGCCAGTGGGAGTGAAGAGCTGAGCGGACATGGAAGTCCGATCATCTATCCGCCAGTATTGGTTCACACCGGCCGTCCAGTCATCTCTACCAATGCCCGAGAAAATGAAACTACCCTGGAGGTCATCTCCGTGGTCCCAGTTGAGTTCGTAGTCCAAGAACACGCCAGTGTTGGTCGTATTTGCTCTACCGTACTGGTTGCCCGTTCGAAGGCGTAATAGCGAAGTCTCACCAGGACGAAGTGAGAGGAAGTAAGGATAGTTGGCTTCAATTTGGCTATTGTTGATAGCCAGCATCTGCTCAGTGACCAACGGTGTCGCATTCGAAAGGCTGTATTCATACAGCGGTATCGACATGACCTTCTCACCAGCAACATAAATCGATGCCTTTTGGAACTGCACCTTACGATGTGGGAAGATAATGACCTTACGGGCAGAAATTGTTGAAGGCGAGTGGACCAGCGTTTGGAATCCAAACAAACCCGCCTGCCCGCCATGCGCGATGGGTTGGGCGATCCCTGTTCGACTCACTTCGACAAGACCATAACGATCTTCGTCCGGGGGCAAGCTTACAAATTCCTTGTCTCCCTTCCTGACGAATGCCAAGCCACTACCCTGGGTAACAATGGAGTCAGCGCGCTTCGCCTTAAATGTTGTTGTGCCAAAGCCAATACGGTCCTTAAGACGCAAGTAGAGCTCGTCAAAGTCCTTGGTGAATTTGCCCATCTTGAGCTTCACCTTTCTCGCGCGCAATTCGTAAGTTTGAATCGAATATTGCAGATCGTCAGCAGTCAAAGAGAGATCTCGATAGCGTAACGACACTCCACCGTTAATGCCCGATGCCTCTACTATTTGAGAGTCTGCCGCGTACTGGAGGTGAACGGGAGACACGACTTCAACGTACTCGTTGGCGGAGGACAGTTGGCTGCGATCACTGACAAATTCGAAATTGATCGTTGCTGGGCTAACTTCTCCACTGAGAGCTGAGACCGTAATCGTTGCAATACCAGCTTGGGTACCGGCAATCAACGTGCCAAAAGCGGTGCCTCCCATCGTCAAGACGGTTGCCTCTCGGAAGGTTGCGCCAAGGGTGGAGGAAAAGAGAACTCTGGTGCCGTCTGGGACGTTTCGACCGTTCTGGTCTCGGATCTCTGCTTTGACTCGGATTGTGCTCCTACCGTCGGCAACCGCCATTACGGCGGGAAACGTCGAAAGGCGAATGGATGAATCTGCAAAAGCAATCGCACAGGCGAGACTCAAGACCAGGAGAAGGAACAGTCTGTGAGCATTACGCATAGTGAATCCCAGGCACGAAGCAGCTGTGCGAGATACAAGAAAGGGAGCGAGCGAAGGCTCGCTCCCTTAATCAAGTTCAATTACCGTCTGACGGTAATTGTTAGCGACTTAGTCGCCGTTGCGCCACCGGAAGGTGTCGCTGATACGACCACCTGATAGGTGCCGTTCTTAACCGGTCGGTTCGCCGCATCGAGCAAGTCCCACTTAGCCTGGGAGATGCCAGATTTGTCCGCTCGGTTGTTAACCAACGTTGCGATGACCTGGTTGTTTTGTGTAACCGTAACTGTCGACGTCGCATTTACCGAGAGGTTGTAGGCAAACGTGCCGGACGTCTTGGATACCGAACCCGTTACGCTTTGGATGACAGGCAGAGCTGGTCCAGTCGTAACAACTAGGTTATATGTCTTCGTGCTTTGTGCACCACCGTTAAAGGTGACGCTTGGAGTTTGACGAAGGAGCCTTGATGCGCCTGTGTGAGGATCAACCAGCTTCACTGTTACGTTGCTTGGCAGTGTGCTCATATTTGGCCAAGTCAGGGTCACCTGCCCAGCATTCTGGGTGTAGACCTGCCATGTCCACGTTTGAGTTGTGACCGACTGTGGTACGAGGGCTTGAGACAGGAACGCTGGCTTCTTTCCATCAGGAACAAAGATCGAACTTCGAACTGCGTTCTTCACGGGAGCGGTGGGAGCCTTGTATCGCTTGAACGACGCAGCTAGCTGCGGAGTTGTCGTCTGTCCGATAGAAGTCGAAGCATCAACCACTCCATTAGACCGAGCGGAGAGTTGCAGCGACCAGATTGGAGCCGCACCTTTCGCCAGCTTTTCAGTAATCTTCTTGACCGGAGTATGGTGTCCGTCAACGAGGTTTGGAATGAACGGCTGGAAGACTGGTGGGAACGAGATGACAACCGGTTGGCTGCTCTCGACGAAGATCCAATAGCCCGTATTGGGTTGGATAGGGTCAGAGTAGCTCGTTGTATATCCGTATCCTTGAGTCTGAGGATCCCAATAGGCAAGGAAGCCGTTCAGGACGTTGTTGTTGACCAACTCAGTGAACGTGTAGGAGTTCTGGTTATCCGCCATCGGAACTCCAACTAGCTGACCAAGCGAAATCGCATAGTTATACGGATTCGCGATAAGGTTCCAGCCTGGCTGAATGATGATGTTTGGTGAGCCCGTCTGCAAGTCTGCTGGCTGCTGAGGATTACCACCGAGAGGAACGTACCCTACATTCTGATTCGAAACAATGAACGAACCGAAGCCTCTTTGTGGACCCGTTTGCAGAATGTACGACTGGGCCTGAGCATCCCAGCCGAATACCTGGAAGTCTTGGTCAAGCACCAGGTTCGTATTGGCACCAACGATTGTTGCCCAGTCTGTAGAACCGAACTGCCAAGGAGCAGTAACCAAGTTTGCGGTACCCGACAACTGAAGGTAGGGTTGCGAGGCAACAACAACCGATCCCTGAATCGTTTTCACTTGTCCAGGATTTGGCTTGACTGTTACGGTGTACTGCTGAGTTCCAAAGACTGTCGGGTCGACGGCAACCTTGAATGTCACCTTTCCAACAGTCTGAGGCTGCACAGAGTTCAAATACTGAACCATGTGATTGCTCAGAGGATTGCTTGCATCCGTCATTCCAGGCGGAAGATCCAGATCAACTTCAATGTCCTGCAAAGCAAACGACTTGTCGTTATTTGTAAAGCCGCGTGTGTCATCAATGTCGACCGTCAAAAAGAACGGTGCATTCTGGAAGCTTGCTGGATTACCAGGAGTTGTGGAGATAACCTGTGGACCATCAAGGACGACAGAGTATGGTTTTGCGTAATCCGACTTACCCCAGGTAGTTCGATAGTAAGCAACGATGGTTCTGCTATCAGCTCCACCACCAGCAGGACCAACGGGAGTTGCATTCCACTTTTGAACGTACGCGGTTGAAGCAGTAATCTCTCCACCGGTCGTTTCGTAGTGCATGTTGTCAAAGAAGGTATCTGGCATCAATACGTCTTGCATTGCACCGTCACTGGCGGTCGGATCACCGATCAGTCGGCCATTCTTACCAATGTCGATTCCGTCGCAAGTTGTCTGGTCAGGAATCTGGGAATTAGGTTGCAAAACAACTTGGAGCCCGTGAGCCCAAGACTGATACATCCCAAAATTCATATAAGGTGGCATTTCCAGCTCAGCCGGATTTGTAGCCGCCGCATTTGCGTTTCGCACAAATCGCGTGTCCGTGCTAAGTGGCTTGATGCCTGGTGCTGTGACATAGTCGGCGGAGTGAGGTCCTTGAGGACCAAACATATAGACCCACTGACCAAACCACAGACCTACAGTAGCCGCAGTCGCCTGTGTATTGGTTAAAGTCCATTGACAGCGAGCAGCGTCACCGATTACGTCGACTCGAAGCTGCATTCTAAAATTGGATTCAGTGCACTCACCGATGAAGTATCTGTCGCTGGCACCCCAATATGCAGTGTCAAGTCCGCCTTGACCAAAATAGTTTGCGCCTTTTGCGGCAGTGGTTGCAGTTCCAACTTGAAGTTTTGCGACAGCACAGTTGCCGCTGACGCCGGTATAGGTTCCCCAAGTGAGACCAAGTGCATCATCGATGGGTGTCCCAGCGAGATTATCTTGTGTAGAACCACCGTTCGGCAAAGCTGCGTTCTGATCTGCGCCTTGGAAGAAACCAAGTCGACCAGACATTTGCATCGTTACAACGGCTGGATAGCAGAAGTCATATCTGACAGTGCCACTAACACCCATGACTGCGCCAAAAAGCGCGTTGTATTGATACTCAAGACCGTAGTCCGTGGAATATGGGCTTGTGGTTGACTTCGGGTCTAGACAGACGAGAACCCAGTCCTGATTTTGCTGGGTGGGTGGCGGAAAAATTAGCGGGTTCTTCTGTGCCGCGCCAGTTGCCGCGAAACCACCGGCAACAGCGGATAGTAGGAGCGCCTTTAAGAGATTGCGGTTCATCGTTATTCCTTCGGTTTTTGGGAGAAACTGCCCCCGGCTTGTATTAGACGGGGGCAGGCTTCCATTTAGGTCGCAGTTTTGTTTTTAGATTCCACCTTTGCCGATATGACGATGATGAGTCTTTGGCGGAGGAGGAGGCGTACCAGTGAACTTGAAGCTACGTGGCGGGCAGAAGATATATCTTTCGCCAGTCAACGAGTCCTTAGCAGGTCCAGGTACGTCCGCGAGGTTGCGAGCGCCAACTCTCCAATAGATTGGAGTAACCGAGGTCGCATTCGGGAAGAACGACAAGGGATTGATACCCGCACCCGGTGTCGTGACCGTTCCAGCGAGGTTGTTCGAGAAGCGTGCGACCTGAACATAGGTTCCACGATTAAATGTAAGCGATGTGGAAAGCTCTAGAACGTACTCGCAAGAGATCTTCGAAGTTGGACCTTGGACGGAGCTCCAAGAGAACGGAGTCGCTTGACCCAAAGACTGTCCTTCTGCCGGGGAAACCGGAGTTGGAACATTAATTGGAGTCGCAAGACCAATCGCCGTGACCTTGGAAGTCAAGAAGTAGCAAAGCTGACCGCCGCTACCCGTGCTTCCTGTTGAACCGGTTGATCCAGTCGAACCAGTCGAACCAGTCGAGCCGGTTGAGCCGGTGGAACCCGTAGTTCCAGTAGAACCTGTAGTACCTGTCGAACCGGTCGATCCAGTTCCAGTGCCTGTCGTTCCAGTCCCGGTACCAGTGGTACCTGTTCCAGTTCCGCTTCCAGATCCGCTACCGCCTGTTCCGCCGTTTGGAAGATCAATCGACAGCAGGTCGTAGACTTCCTGAACTTGGTACATGTACTGCGTGCCAACAACGATGCTTGGAATTGCGTTGGTGTTGGTCGTATCCCATGCCGAAGAGTAGTTGCAAACCTGGTTGTAACCAGCCTGGTTAGCAGTGAACTGCGCGTACTGAAGAACTCCAGCCGCCGTGCCCGTTCCTACCTGATCAACATAATCCTGGACGAGACCAGATGCTACGCCAACAGGCGTGTCGAGGACGTCATGTCGCCAAATCTGCCAAGCAGCTCGTTGTGAAGTTCCGCCTGCGAATGCATTTGGACTCCAAGTAATCAGAACCGCAGGGACCGAGTTCAGATACATCAACGGTCGAGCTTCGACGTTTGACACGGTATCCTGGCTTCCGCCATTACCTGCGCCAACGAGGGCAGCAACCAATCCGAGGACAAGCGCTACAGAGACGAGCCCGGATGGGAACGCTGTGTTTCGAACGGATCGAATATGGGTTCCAGCATTAGGATCCATTTCGATGTCGGGAACTTTGTAAACAACGCGAACCTTGTCACCGGGCTTGATACCGCGGTCAACATTGCTTGCGAAGATGTACGCACTGTCAGGCTCAACTTCCACTACTTTCGCGGTGGCGACCTGATCTCGGCCCCGGCTTACAATAAGCTCCTGGCCTGCTGCAAAGCCTGCACGAGCACCCTTGTTAATCAAGACCTTGTTGGCCTGAGTGTTAAGGACTGTGCCGACCGGCAGCTTGTGCATTTGGATCTGGCGAATGGATGTACCAGCCGCCTGACCAATCGCGTCGTTGATCAGCGTATCGTCAGTAACGCTGCCTGCACGAATGGATGAAACGCCACGTACTGCAGCACCGTTAACGGTGAGACCAGACGCAACGTCGAAAACTTCAATTTTCATTGCAACCGCAGCCTGTCGACCGCCAGCTACTTGAAGGACCTTGTAGTCCACCAATTCGCCACGGACGATAGAAGTGCAATGAACTTCTTGAGCCAAGCGAAGCAAGTTCACTAGGCTGTCGGGTGGTGTGGCAATACCGAGGTTTTCGATGGCTCGCTTGACGCTGTCGGCAGCAACGACGTCAATATCGCCAGTCTTGCCAAGCTCGCTGGCAAACACTTCGGATGCTTTCAAGCCAAAAGTAGTCCCTGGAGACTTCCTGTTGACAAACTCAGTAACGGCCCAACTCGGAAGCGTAGCGATCTGCGCGCTCGCCCTCGCGAATAGAGCCAGGGTGATGGATGGCAATATCAGTGCCGTTATTACGACCTGACCGATGACCTTTCCGGGTAACGATGTGATGAACCGCCTCACTATGACGCGTCCTCCTTAATCCTCATTCGCTTTGGGCGCCCTGCCCGTCGGTTATTCGTACGCGCTTCAGAAAACCACCCCTGTCCGGGTCCACTCGTCTCTCTCACAGACATATAGCCTCGGCTGGTAACTTCGCTCCGATCAAACAACCTTCCAATCCTTGGCCCCACCGGCATTTATCCCTAATCAAAGTGATACGCCGGGCAGGCAGATCGGGTGGAGTATAGCACGATCATTCAATCGATGCAATCAACCTCATTCGAATCTGCGTGCGAGAGCCATAGATATATCCCGCCTGACGGCTTCATCTGAACAATTCGTTCGAATTACTTCATCCGCAAACGGAATTTTCGATGATGTTGGCAATTGGGTATTCAACACCATTCTGACATCGACATTGGGGCCATATCTGGCCCTCAGACGCTCCACTTGCGCCTCTGGGCCGCATGTAACAACCCAAATCGACGCAAACCTGCCTTGGAGGCAAGCCTCGACCAAAAGCGGGACCTCCACAAATTCAGCCCCGGACTGCCGGATGGCCTCCATAACAGCAGGATGCATGATTCTGTTCACCGCACGACGAATCCCAGGGCTTTGAACAATCGCGGCCCGTAGGTTCTGAGACGAGATTGGCCCTGAAACCCCGACCAATCGCGCCAGTGACTCGTTGATTGCGGGTTGCGAGAAGATCTCACGCGCAACCGAATCCGCAGATGCGGTTCGAAATCCGAAACTTGCGATATGGGCGAGGACAGTGGACTTCCCTTCCCCAATCCCGCCAGTTATTGCGATCGACACGTCTGGACACTACCTGAGAAGGACATGCGACATATATAAACAGAAAAGTGGTTGAACGGGACCTGAGTCCCATTCAACCACTTCTCGAAGTGTGAGAAGCAAAGATTTACTCTTCGGTTGCTTCTGTCTTCTCCTCTGTCTCTTCTTCGTCTTCGTCTCGACCCAAGAAGCCCTTGAGCATTCCAAGTCGCTCACCGATGGTTGCACCACCAGTTGCGAAGCCGCGGCGTCCGCCAACTTCATCGAAGTCTTCGAATTCGTCTCGACCTCGACCACCCTTCTTGCCTTTCTTCTTGCCGGATCGATCTCCACCACCGCGACGCATTTCATCGTCATAGCTAGGAGCTGGAGCACCGCCGCTGCGGTCTGCGCCCGGTCGAAGTTCGCCGCCACCACCGATTGCGCGCATGCTGAGGACCATTCGTCGCTCGTCAGGCCGCAGATCAATGATTTGAGCTTCTACTTCTTGATTCTCTTCAACAACATCCTGTGGTCGCTTGATGCGACGGAAGGACATTTCGCTGACCGGCATAAATGCTTCAGCGCCTTCAGGAAGCTTGATAAACGCACCGCTCTGGACGATTCGCCCAATTGTGATGGTTAGCTTCTGACCGACGGTGTAGTTCTGCTTGATCAAATTCCAAGGATCTGGCAGAACCTGCCTGTGACCCAACGAAATCTTCCCTGCGGAAGCATCCAATCGAAGAACCATGACCTTGATCTTTTGGCCTTCTTTGAACATTTCCTTGGGGTGATTGATTCTTGCCCAGCTCATTTCAGAGATGTGCAGCAAACCATCAACGCCACCCAAGTCAACGAATGCACCGTAGTCTGTAAGTCGGCGAACCGTTCCATCGAGAGCATCGCCTGGCTTAACCGCCGTGAAGATGTTCTCCTTGGCAGAAGCTCTTCGCTCCTCTTCGGCTTGTCGATTCGAAAGCACAACCTTCTTTCGCTCGCGATCAATTTCGATCACCTTGAGCTGGAGGGGCTGACCAACATACTTCTCAATGTTTCGGAGTTTGCCAGAGCCGACGTGAGTCGCCGGAACGAATCCTCGGACGCCTACATCAACCACCAAGCCACCCTTGACACGATCTACGACCTGAGCCGTGATCATTTCTTGGGTCTTGAATGCGTTTTCGATACGATCCCAAGCTTCTTCAAACTCTGCGCGTCGCTTCGAAACGATTGGGTTACCTTCAGCACCTTCTGGTCGGATGACGATGACGCTAATCTTGTCACCGACATTGAATCGACCCTTTGCTGTCTCAAGGTTCTCGTCGCTCAACTCGCCAAGAGGAACAATTCCTTCGGCCTTCGTACCCAAATCGACGAACACCTTGTCTCGATCAACCTGAATAATGGTCGCCTCGATTCGTTCGCCCTTCTGCAGCCGCTTAAAGCCGCCTTCAGTCGGATTCATATCCTCGCCAAAGTCACCACGCATGGCAGCTTCGAAGAGGTCAGCATCCGCTTTGACATCTCTAGCAGGTGCCTCTGACGGGACTGGTGCAGCAGGAGCGACAGGAGCAGCAGGTGCGGCAACTACTGGAGCAGCCTCTACCTCGGGCTCAACTGCAACCACCTCGGCTTCAGTCGGGGCAGGAGCGGGCGATGCTTCAGCTTCCACAGGGATGGTGGCTTCGGCGGCGGGCTCTGCAAGTGTCTCGGGCTCAACGGAAGGCGCCGGTTCTGCAAATACCTGAACCTGTTGAATCACAGGCTCGTGAGCAGCTTCCGCCGCAGCAGCAACATGTACTGGCTGGGCTTCAGGCTCAACGGCAGCTTCAGGGGTAGCTACTTCAGCGGCGGGTTCCGCAGCATCAGTAGTACCTGGAGCGGTATTGCTCTCGGCAGTTGGTGTCTCAGTGGCAGTTTCGGCCACCGAGGATGGGTCGGACGCTTGGGCAGCCGCGGTTGCAGACTGCTGGGCTTCTTCCTCACCCACAGGCGTCTGGTTTTGGTCGATCGTCATATTTTTGTTGGACAGTGCTCCAAAGAATTGGACTTTATGCTACCTGATTCTTTCCGCATTCGCGGATTGACCATGGAGGCACAAAGCTGTCCATTATCGCATGTTAATGCCGGTTCCAGTCACGGGTTTGAGAATAAAATTCCCTATATCGCCGATAAGACGGCAAGTAATCAACTCCTGAAGGACTTACACTGTGTCGAACCTTAACCGTGGCTTTACATGCCGATTCGACATCTGGCCATATTCCGACTCCAACTCCAGCCAAGATGGCGGCGCCATAGGCGGGACCTTCATCACACTCTAAGGTCACACACTTTTTGCCGAATAAGTCAGCGAGAATTTGCAGCCAAAGGTCACTTTTCGCACCGCCACTGGTCACCCGAATCTCTTCAGCGGTGGCTCCAAGCCCTTTTAGCAGGTCCATACCGTCGAGTAGGCCGAAACTAACTCCCTCGAAAACAGCTCGGCTTAGATGGGCGTGGCTATGGCCCAGTGTCATCCCAGCAAAAGCAGCCCGCGCGAACGGGTCGTTATGCGGACATCGCTCTCCCGTTAGGTAGGGCAAAAAGGTCAAGCCGTCACAACCGGGGGGCACGCTTTCTGCCTCCGAACCGATCGCATCATAGTTCATGCCTGCGCACAAGGTGTCGCGATACCAACGAAGGGCTCCTCCACACGAGAGCATCACACCCATTGCGTGCCAAGCCCCATTCGCGTGGCAGAACGTATGTGCGGCACCACTCGGATCGTACTTAGGAGAGTCAATCGCTGTGAACACAACTCCACTCGTGCCCAAGCTAACGCTAATGACGCCACCCACTACCGCTCCGGTACCGACAGCACCGGCTGCCTGATCGCCTCCGCCTCCAACCACAGGAACTCCACTCTGCGTGTGACCTGTGACGACGCTCGACTCGAAAGCTGGCGGAAAGAGATCGGCGGATAGCTCAAGCTGATTCATCATCGACTCAGACCATGCCCGCTTAGGGACATCGAACAAGCCCGTGCCGCTGGCGTCGCTGACCTCAGTAGCTTTGACCCCTGTGAGCTTGAATCGAATGTAGTCCTTGGGAAGTAAAAGCGAATGAACCTTCTGGTAGTTGCTCAGCTCATTGTTTCGGAGCCACAGCAACTTGGGAGCTTGAAATCCCGTTAGTGGCGGGTTGCACGTGATCGCCTTCACCTGATCGGCGCCGATCACGTCGTCAATCTCTCGGCACTCCGCTGTAGTCCGCTGATCGTTCCAAAGGATCGCCGGACGGATTACCTCGTCATTCGCATCGAGCAAGACCGCCCCGTGCATTTGCCCGGTAACCCCGATCCCATCAATAGCAGGTTCATTAATCTCGGCAAGACACTGCTGAACACCAGCCCACCAGTCCTCAGGGTTCTGCTCAGACCATAGAGGACGGGGAACGCTCAAGGGATACTCCGCCGAAGCCTGTTTGAGCACCTTGCCCGTTTCGTCAATTAGGAGGACTTTGCAGCCAGATGTGCCAACGTCAATTCCAAGCAGCTTTGCCATGGACAAAGTTTAGCCGTCAAGCACAGTCACATCGACACCCTAACCCTGTTTCTTTTGACCAGGCAAACCCACCTTCCCGGAAGATTTCATTTGCTTTACGATGTCTGGACTGACTTCACGCTCGCTCTCTTCCCGCAAGCGCTTTGCCTCGGCCGGGTCTCGAACGACTCTGGGGGTCAAGAAGACTAGCAATTCAGTCTTCTGGCGGTCATTCGTCTTTGATTGGAACAGTGCACCCAGCAGCGGCAAATCACCAAGCAGGGGAACTTTGTTCACCGTCGCGCTCACCTGGTTGCGGATCATTCCACCGAGAACGATCGTCTCGCCATCTTTTGCCGAAACCGTGGTTTCTGCTTGTCGTTGGTTAACGATTGGCGCGTTAAACGATGTGTAGCTCTGAAGGTCGTTTGCCGTCTGAGTCACATCCATCGTCACGTAGCCGTTGCTTGTGATATGCGGCGTTACCGTCAGTACAATGCCTACATCTTGGAAGGCGTAGTTATAGCTGTACGTTCCATTCGTATTCTGAATAGTGCTTACGATATACGGAATGCTCTGACTGATGTTAATCTGAGCTTGCATATTGTTCGAAGTGAAGATTCGCGGAGTCGATAAGACCTGATATTTCGTGTCGGTCTGAAGCATATTAAAGAAAGCCGCTAAGTCTCCTCCGCTTAGGACGTAGCTCATGCCCAGAAGCGATGGACTCGCGGATTGCAGGCCAAAGCCAGTTCCCGCTTTACCCGTAACTCCTTTGTTTCCAAATGCCTTGCCTTGGGCAAAATTCCATTCCAACCCAAACTGGGAGGATTTCTCAAGGGTTGCTTCCACAATGACGGTCTGAATCATTACTTGCTCAGGAATCTTGTCCAACTGATCCATAACATTTTTGACAAGGTCAGCGTTATCCGGCGAGGTTACAATGATCACTGAGTTCGTATTCGGATCTGCAATTGCCGTGACTTGTCCGGTGAGATCATGCACCCCCGTGATCTTCCCATTCTTGTCGTAACCCATCGACTGGGTCGTTGTTGAACTGGTGGAAGAGCTTGAACGGCCTTGCGTCTGTCCGCCTCCGAATCCACCACCCATGCCACCGCCGAATCCTTGGGTCACACCCACTGACGTCAACAGATCACCACTTTGGGCGTTTGGATCTTGTAACTTGATCGCCAGGTTCTGATCAGTTGTCACGTCAGCTCCTGAGGTGGCGCCGCTGGATTTTGATGTCGAACTAAATGAGTTATTCGTCGGCGTTATCGTTGTGTTTGATCTTGAATTTGAACCTTGACGTTGTCCAAAGGCCGCCGTCAATAGGTTCGCTACCGTATCGGCCCGCGCGTTCTGAAGTTGGAAAACAAACGTCGTCGTCGAAAACGGAATTTTCCGATCAAGATCCTCAACGATTTTGTCAGCAATCTTCAGTAGATCTTCGGTACCCGTAACAATGAGAGAGTTCGTGCGCGTATCGGCAACGGCTACCGTTGAGGTCTGAGATGATGTCGAAGATCCAAACCCGCCGAAAGGAGAAAAACCTGTAAAGCCCTGTTGGGTCGTTGAAGACGTAGGGGTATTTCTTCCCTTACTTGAATTTGCGACAAGGACGTTCTGAATGACGGTCGCCAAATCGGAGGCACTCGAATAGGACAGAGTATATGTCTTCGATCGCAAAGCCTGAGTTTGCTGTTTATCGATATCCTTAATCAGTGCGGCGACTTGTGTTTGCATGGAAGCTGACGCGTTGACAATAACGGAGTTGCTAAATTCCTCATACGAGGCCCGAACGGTACCACCACTCATTCCCGAAGCCATTCCGTTACCTTGAGACGGGTCCGCACTGCCACCGAACGCTCCGGGCCCACCTGGACCTCCCGGACCGCCTAGTCCGCCTGGCCCTCCCGGTCCACCCTGTGGGCCACCAGCTCCCTGCCCAGGAAATCCAAAACCGCCAACCCCACGGTTCGTGTTCGCGGTCGAAGACTGAAACACATCGTTGATCGCCCTCGCTACCTGAACGGCACTGGCAAATTGGAGTGGATAGAATTTCACGATGGTTGAGCCTCCGGGTCCACCCTGCATTGGGCCAAAGCTCTGTCCATTCGCATTGCTGCCTGGCCCTCCTCGAATCGTCGCCTTAGGAGTCGCTTTGATAGCTAAAATTCTCCGCTGACGACTGATCTCGAAGCCACGAAGCCTGAGGACAGAATCAAAAACATAGAAGGCCTCGGCAATTGAAACCGGCTTGGAGGTTGTGACGGTAATCGATCCCGTTAGAGTAGGGTCTTTGACAATCGTGATCCCAGATGCAAGTTCGATCATCGCAATGACGCTATCAACGTTTGCATTGCGAAAGCTGAGCTTCAGCCGAGTCTTGGCATTGAGGCTCAAGTCATCCCACGGGTCACTGAGGCCATTTGTGCCGAACACGGAATCGGTTTGAGCCAGCAACATCGTCGGCAGGAAAATGAAGGATAGGGCAAGGTGCTTCATTCGAAAGCGGGAATGTGCCATGAGGTTTGTGCGACTCCTTCCAATCACTCGAACGGCTAATCCGGGCATTGGTTAGCTGGCATCATGACCAACAGATATTAGGATTCTCTGAAAATTCGATAAGACTTGACTTACGTTGCCGTTCGCTAGAGATTTCTTGGAAAGTCGCGCGGCCACTGTTAGAAATCTGGTCCCGGGCTCGTTCAGACACTTGCGCTCAACTGGAGCGTGAAAGGAAAGAACATCATGCCCCTGGGATTTCTCACCCAAAACAATCGGTTCATTTTTGCGGACCACGACAGTCGACAAATTGTGAACCCGCAATCGATGCGCCCCGGAATGAGGGTGGATGTGTATATCGTGCTTCAGAACACTGATTTTGCTGATCACGTGGAAGTACAAGTGACGGTAGAGTGTCAAGATCCTAGCGATACCTCTTGCACCGACCGAACTGGACTCACACAGCCCAAAGCCGTGACCGTTCCAAAGCAGGTATTCGGAATTCCCGGTCAGGCCACAGTACGCTTCACATTCATCGTCCCCCAAGAAGGTAAAGGACGCCTATCCGCCCGGTTGGAGAAGGAAAATCAGGTCATCGAGCAAGCTGTGGCAGTTCAGGAGAAGCGAGCGCTGCCTCGCCAGATCTCCTGTTTCGCACTTTAGGGCATGTACTTCAAAATACAAAAAAGCAGGGAGCGCTCCCTGCTTTTTTGTCATCACATAATCTGAGGATCAGGGTTTGCGGCTGGCGACCCGGAATCCAATCCAAACGTCGTTCTTGTCTGGTTCCTGAGACGACCGGAACCAACTGATAAGCGAGTTCTTCTTGTCGACGAATGCGCCACCTCGAACAACACGTTTGGTTCCAAAGCCAGGACCAGTTGGATTCTCCTTTTCGGCGACGTCCACAGGGCCAAACCAGTCCTTGCACCACTGGGCAACATTTCCAGACATATCCAAAACGTCATAAATGCTCTTGCCCTTCGGGAATGCTCCTACTGGTGACGGCTCGGCAACGCCTTCATTGCCTTCCTTATACCAAGCCCTACCGGGTGCCCAATCGTTACCCCATGGATAGTTCCTTCCATCGGTGCCACGAGCCGCCTTCTCCCACTGAGCTTCGGTCGGAAGGTCTCCGCCTGACCACTTGCAGAATTCACGAGCCTCGTCGTAAGTCACATTGACCATGGGGCGGTCATCTTTTCCTTCCCACCCCCATGCGGGCTTGCGCCCATCCCAATCGAACTTGAAGCCTGTCGCCTCACAGAAATCTCCGAACTGAGCCACGGTGACATCGTTCTCACTGATCCAGAATGAATCGACATACACACGGCGAATGGGACCGTAATCTCGAGTTGGAGGGTTATGCCCCATCAGGAACTCGCCTCCGGGCACGTTCACCATCTTCACTTTGGCGAGGTGATGGAACAAGGGCATGACCGCCTTGTGGTTAGTCGAAGAACTTGACAATCGCGCCGACGATGATGAAGCGCCAGCACTGGCGACTACCAAGATCGAACCCAAAACTACTACTGCATGTTGCTTCGTCATTTAATCTCACCTTCCAAATAGCGGACGGACCAGAAATTTACCATTCCGAATCGCAAAGTTGATTGATTCTAGCGAACAAATTCGGAATCAAGCAACGCTCACGTCATCAATAAACACGGTGCCGGGCGTGCGTGTTGCACCTACTGACGATGTTTATGGCGTTCCTTTGCTCTTTCGAAGCGGGTTATTGACAAGCGAAAAACTTTCGTCAATCAATTCGTGAACAAGATCGAGGGTTTCCAGGTCGTTCACTGTCACGGTGACCCAACCGTAACGACCGACGTAGGCGGCAACCTCAATGTCGGGATGCTGGATGAGCGCAGATTGCTTGTCGACCGTGCTCTTGACGGTTACTCGTGCATTCGCGGAATCCAATCCACAGAATATCTTTCCTTTGGCCCCGACTTTGAAAACGGTATCACCCCAAGGGTGGTCCTCAAAGGCACCAGGTTTCGCCCTGCAATACTCCGCCAACTCATGAACCGTGTTTTGGATGTCCACTTAACCTAATTTCCTCATTCGCATTTGATGCCGACTAAGGTGACCTGCTCCCACACGAAGAGCATTTTTTCACCTATGATCTCCAGCAGAATCGATTCGGCCAGGGCGGGAGATGCGTTTTGCAGTCGGTGACGTAACTCGACAACTTCCTCTTGCGGAGTCCGGATGCGCTCAACCCATTCGTCAAAGTCCATCTTGAACCCTTCAGACACCCGACCCAGGCTTTCACTTATCACGGTCAGCCCCGCCTGAGCGAACATCGATTTCCATTTGCTTGGACGATAATTCCGGACATGAGAGTTGTCCCGTAATTTCTCGATCACATTGATCTCAAGATCGAGTTCATCATCCTCAGGAACCGTAGTATCGACAACCACCACCTTGCCACCAAGCCGTACAACGCGCGCCATTTCATTGACAGCCCGTTGGATATCGGCGTAATGATGAGGTGCCAGCCGAACTGTTACGATGTCGAAGCTATTGTCTTCGAACGGCAGATCCTCCGCAAGCCCCTGGACTGCCTCAACGTTGGAGAGTCCCTTCGATTTTGCAGTCTTCAAGGTCTGGTCCAACATGGCTGGGGTCAGGTCGAACGCCACCACGCGAGCTACCTTTGGCGCGAAGGCCAACGCAACGTTTCCTGCCCCAGTTGCAATATCCAGCAATTCATCGGTAGTCCGTGGCTGAACCAGATGAACTAATGCCTCAAGGGCCACGAGGTTGGCGTGATCGGGGCTCGTCGCATAGTTGGCTGCAACCGGTCCAAAATTCGCTGCGACCAGATCATGAATAGAGTTTGCGTCGGACATTCCGTGAGGTTACCGACCATCCTAAAGCGTTCGCAGGACATCGGTGAGGATTTGGGCGAACCTTGCTCGCTGTTCGGGTCTTCCGATGGTGATCCTTATGCAACTATCCAAGGGCGGTAGACCTGGCTTGCGAATAAACACTCCTTGTTGGAGCAAAGCTTCTAGAATCGATTCAGCCCTTGACTTGGATCCAACATCCACCGTCAGGAAGTTTGTATGACTTGGGAGTGGCTTCAGACCCATCGAAACCATAAACTCCCTCAATTCAATCCTGCCCAAATCCGTTTGGGCTACGACTTGAGCAATATGTGCCGGGTCCGACAGAGAAGCAAGCGCGCCTGCCTGAGCAATACTGTTCACGCCAAAGTGGTATCGGATCTTATTAAGAGCATCTGTGTGATCCTTGTGAGCCACGACATACGCAATGCGCATTCCAGCCATTCCGTGTGCTTTGGAAAAGGTGCGAAACCTAATCACTTGGGGATCATCAGCATCTAGGGGAAGATATCCTGCGGCATATTCGTAGTACGCCTCGTCCAAAAGCAGAACGCAGCCGTAGGGGAGCGCCTGCCTAAATTCGTCGATCTCATCTGGTGTCCACCAAGCACCGGATGGATTGTCTGGATTCGCCAGATAAACGACCTTGGCCCTTGTCCCCTTAACCGCATCGAGTAATGCGGGCAGATCGGGTGCTTGGTTAGCGTATGGCACGCGATGAAAGACGGGGCCACACGCTGAGGCACCATAGTCGAATGTTGGATAGGAGCCAAAGGTCGTTACGACGGCATCATTTGGTTCCAGAAAGATCCGACAACTTAATCCAAGTAATTCATCGATCCCAGCCCCTAAGACAATCGACGCCATTGGCACCCCCAGTTGGAGGCTTAGCGCTTGCCTCAATTCATGAGCTTCGGGGTCGCCGTAGTTATGCGTGACCAGAGCCTGGTCACGCATTGCAGCGATGGCCAAAGGCGAGGCACCAAATGGGCTCTCGTTTGCACCAAGGCGGAGTTCGATGGGTCGCCCAGTACGTCGTTCCAAGGCTTCAGGCCCAACAAATGGTGTACTCGCCACTAGTGAATTGACAATAGATGTGTGGATCGGGCGCATCTTCATGGTATTTAACCTTTACATCCCCTTAATGCCTGACAGAATGGGAATATGACTTGGCGTTCCCTTAAGTCTTCGTTCTGTTGTGCACTTCTGTCAAGCACGGTGGCCGTGTCTACTGCTTCGGCACCGACACACAAAAAGCCCATTGACGAGAAGGTTATCGAGGACAAAGTCGAAGCGCTATTGAAGCAGATGAGCCTTCAAGAGAAGGTTGATATGTGTCACGGAGGATCTGACTTTGCGACAAAAGCGATCCCTCGCCTTGGAATCCGGGCTTGGGAAATGACGGACGGGCCAGGCGGCGTTCGAACGAACGGAGTTGAGAAATCCACCTACTTTCCCACCGGGATATCGCTCTCCTCCACGTGGGATCCAGATCTTATCTACCGAACGGGTCAGGCGATGGGTCAGGAAGCTCGCTTCTACAAGAAGGACGTTCTCCTCGGACCGGCCGTAAACATGATTCGGACCCCATTGGGAGGTCGAACCTTCGAGTACATGAGCGAGGATCCGTTTCTCGCCGGGAGCCTCGCGGTCCCTTATATCAAGGGCGTCCAGAGCCAAGGAGTGGCGGCGTGTATCAAGCACTTTGCTGCGAACAGCCAAGAGATCGATCGAGGCACCATTGATGCCCTCGTAAGCGAAAGGGCCCTTCAGGAAATCTACTTACCTGCTTTTAAAGCAGGCGTCATGGAGGGCCACGTTCTTTCTGTGATGTCCGCTTACAACCGACTCAATAGCCCCTATTGCACCGCCAGCTCTTATCTTCAGAATCAGATTTTGAAGCAGGATTGGGGATTCAAAGGCACCGTCATGTCGGATTGGGGAGCAACTCACGACACCGTCGCCGCCGCCAACGGGGGACTCGACATCGAAATGCCTGGGTCCGGTCCAAACGATTTCTTTGGCAATCCGTTGCGAGATGCCGTTGAGAAAGGCAAGGTTCCGATTTCAACCGTTGATGATAAAGTCCGCCGCACTCTTCGTGCGATCCTGATGACGGATGCTCGCAAAATAGAGGGCCTTGAGGAAGCAAATTCGCCGGCCCATCAATCCCTTGCACGCGAAATCGCTAACGAAGCCATTACACTGCTCAAAAACGAGCATGCGATTCTGCCTCTAGATCCATCGAGATTGAAGTCGATTGCCGTCATTGGGCCGTGGGCAACAGCAAAACACGGTGGCGGTGGAGGCAGTTCAACAGTGTTCCCCCCGTATGAGGTCACTGCGCTGGAGGGCATTCGCAAGCACGCTCATGGCAACATCGTGGTCAAAGAAGCCCAGGGCTCCACGTTCGGCGATGAACCACTCCGACCCATTCCTTCGCTGGCCCTGCATCCCGACGCAAATTCCACTATTCAGGGTCTCAAGGGCGAGTATTTCGCTAATGTGAATCTTCAGGGCACACCTAAGGCCACAAGGATCGATTCCAAGATTGGCTTCAACTGGACAGGAAAATCACCGATTTCCGGCCTAAGCGAGACCGGCTATTCGGTGCGCTGGACAGGGATTTTCGTATCCCCCAAAGACGGCACGTGCAAGCTGGGAACCACCAGTGACGATGGCTCAAGGATCTTTCTTGATGACAAACTCTTAGTCGACAACTGGGGAGACCATGGCCTTGAGACCAAGAGCGCAACGGTTAAGCTCAAAGCAGGCGTTAAACATAAAATCCGCGTTGAGTTCTATCAGGCTGGCGGCGATTCCGTGATGACCCTCGGGTGGTTCGCTCCATTCGATGCGCAAAAGACGATGGTACAAGAGGCGGTCGAGCTCGCCAAACGATCTGAAGTTGCGCTCGTATTCGTAGGAACGAACCATAGCTGGGATTCTGAAGGTTGGGACAAACCTTCTATGAAACTGATGGGGGACCAAGAGGAACTCGTTCAAGCAGTTTCGAAGGCAAACCCAAGAACGGTTGTAGTCCTCATAAACGGAAGCCCCGTCGAGGTTGGCTCGTGGATCACCAAAGTGCCGGCCGTTGTTGAAGCATGGTTTCCTGGAATGGAAGGAGGAAATTCCATCGCAGACGTTCTCTTTGGGGTCGTCAATCCGAGTGGCAAACTGCCCGTCACATTCCCCGTCAAGTTGTCAGACATTCCTGCCCATGCGAATGGAAACTATCCTGGAAGCCACGGCAAGCTGAAATATGACGAAGGGATTTATGTTGGGTATCGGTATTTCGACACAAAGAAGGTCGCGCCACAGTTCCCCTTTGGCTTCGGATTGTCATACACCAGCTTCAAATACGACAACCTACGAGTGAGTTGGAAGAGTAGTGATTCCCCGGTCGTGCGTGTTGACGTCACCAACATTGGAAATCGCAGGGGTGCCGAGGTCGCTCAACTCTATGTCCACGAGCAAACTTGCGTGGTTGATCGACCCGAAAAAGAACTCAAGGGCTATCAGAAGGTTAATCTGGCTCCTGGCCAAACGAGGACGATCCAAATCGCCCTCGATAGAAATGCCTTCGCATACTTCAACCCAAACACCCATAAGTGGACGGTTGACACATCCGAGTTCGATATCTTAGTTGGAAGCTCGTCACGAGACATCCGCCTCAAGAAGACACTGGCTTATCCTCAAGGTTCGCAGTAAGCGGTCAAATCAGAAAGCAGAACGCCTCCACACCTTTAAGGTGTGGAGGCGTTCTGCTTTCTGCAGAGGATTAGTCTGCGTGTGCGAGCTCTTTAACGAGTTCGCCAACGAACGCTTTCGCGTCGCCGAACAACATGAGCGTGTTGTCCATGAAGTACAACTCGTTGTCGATTCCAGCAAAGCCGGATGACATCGATCGCTTGATGACCATGACCGTACGGGCTCGGTAGACGTCGAGGATCGGCATGCCGTAAATCGGGCTTGTCGTATCGGTCTTTGCCGCCGGGTTCGTAACGTCGTTCGCACCAATGACGAGTGCGACATCCGTCTGCGGGAACTCACCATTGATGTCGTCCATCTCAATGAGCTTGTCGTAGGGAATGTCGGCTTCGGCGAGAAGCACGTTCATGTGGCCTGGCATACGTCCAGCAACTGGGTGGATCGCGAACAGAACGTTGACGCCCTTCTTGGTCAAGGCATCGTATAGTTCACGAACCTTGTGCTGGGCTTGCGCAACCGCCATTCCATAGCCAGGAACGATAACCACCGTCTGAGCCGATCCAAGGATCGCAGCCGCTTCTTCGGCAGCAGCCGATCGAACCGGTTTGGCCTCGCCCAAGGCTTTGGCTTCGACCGCTTGACCGAACGCTCCGAACAGAACGTTGGCGAACGATCGGTTCATCGCCTTGCACATGATGATACTGAGGATCAAACCGCTGGAGCCGTCGAGGGCGCCTGCGATAATCAACATCGGGCTGTTCAAGACAAAACCCATAGCGCAGGCCGATAGACCAGCATATGAGTTCAAGAGGGAGATAACTGTCGGCATGTCCGCGCCGCCGATCGGGATGACCAACAGGATGCCGAACAGCATGGCTAAGAAGCCAAATCCGAGATACAGGCCCCACATTGCGGGGTTAATAACGACACCCACGGCCAAACAAATCGCGATAAAGAACAGAACGGCGTTAACCGCGTTCTGGCCCTTGTACGTGATGGGTCGGCCAGGCATGATCTCTGCCAACTTGGCAAAGGCGATCAGCGAACCGGTGAAGGTGATGAAGCCGAGGAGACATTCGAAAGTGATGATCGCGGTCGTGAATGCGCCTGGTCCGCCTTTAGGCAGAGACAGGAAGTATTCCGAGGTACCGACGAGACCAGCAGCCAAACCACCAAAAGCATGGGAGAAAGCAGTTCGCTGAGGAACAGCCGTCATCGCCACGCGGGAGATGGGGATACCAACAATCGTTCCGAGCAAGAGAGCTCCGACGATGTACCCGTAGGCAGGTGGTCGACCTGCGAGTTCAGGATCGGAAGAGAGAGCGATGATGGTTCCAGCAATCGCCAGGCCCATACCGACTTCACCCGCCCAGCAACCCTGTCGAGCCGTCTTGGGATGGTTCATCCATCGCAGCGACATGACGAACAGCGCCGAAGCGATGAGATAACTGAAGTCTGTGACGTAATGCGAGCTGACGTCCACCGTCCCTGTCGCAATCGCTCCTATGATGAACACGGGCAAGAACAGCCCATGGGCCGCTCCTGGTGTTCGTGTTTTGAACATCCGAAGCATTCGGTCGGTAATGAGGAAGCCAGAGACAACGTTAGTGCTTGAAGCGACAACCGCAATGGCACCTAGCGTGATACTCAACGGGTTCTCCGCTCGACCCAAGATGGTAAGCGAACCCACGAGTGAGATAGCAGAGATGGCGTTTGTCAACGACATCAGCGGCGTGTGAAGCAATGGCGAAACTCGCCGAATAACTTCAAGGCCGAGGAATGTCGATAGGACGAAGATAAACAGATTAGAGACAAGACTACTCATTGACCTTGACCTCCAGTCCTAGGCGTTCGCGCACTTGTGCATGAACGACCTCTCCACCCTTCGCCAGAAGCGAACCTGAGACGATTGGGTCTTCCATTTTCATTTCGAACACACCCTCTTTGCTCACCATGTTCAGAAGGAACGTCGTAACGTTCTTGCTAAACAGGAGACTCGCGTGGGTGCAAAGGCTCGAAGCCAAGTTCAACGGGCCAACGATTTTGACGCCGTTGTGAACGTAAGTCTCACCCGGCTTCGTCAGTTCACAGTTCCCACCCTTTTCGGCGGCCAAGTCGACAATGACTGAACCGGAGTGCATCCTTTCGGCCATCGCCGTGGTGACGAGGATCGGGGCTTTCATACCGGGGACAAGTGCGGTCGTGACGACCATGTCCATTTCGGCAAGAACATCTCCAAGCAATTGGCGCTGGCGAGCATAAAACTCTTCACCCATTGCTTTGGCATATCCGCCGGAAGTCTGAGAATCTCCGGCATCGATCGGCAACTCAACAAAACGAGCACCGAGACTTTCAATCTGCTCTTTAACTGCGGATCGTACGTCGTAGGCACTAACAACCGCGCCAAGTCGGCGAGCGGTAGCGATAGCTTGGAGACCGGCAACGCCTGCGCCAAGAACAAGAACTTTGGCTGGAGGCAGCGTGCCAGCAGCGGTGGTCATCATTGGAAGAATTTTGCTGAGTTCCGTAGAACCGATGAGCACACCGAGGTAACCGGCAAGGTTGGACTGAGAAGACAGGACGTCCATTGCTTGGGCGCGGGTCGTTCTCGGAATGAGATCAAGAGAAAATAGGGTCGCACCTGATGCGGCCGGGACTTCCTTTGGAGCGCTAAGCGGATCGTAGAGCGCTATGGAAATCAGATCTGGTCGTAAGACCGATGGGGGACGTATGCCGACGACTAGATCGGCTTTCTTCAATATATCTGGTGCTTTGCCGACCTCCGCACCGGCGTCGCGATAGGCTTGATCCGTGTAACCGGATTCAACACCCGCACCTTCTTCAACAATGACTTCTAATTTGGCTTTTTTGAGAGCAGAGACACCGGCTGGCACTAATGCCACCCTCCGCTCACCCGACGCCACTTCGCGCATTAACCCGACGAGCACTGCGATTCTCCTTCCCTGGACTATTGTTTGGGACTTTTCAAGTATAGCCAAATCAGTATGTAGAATACGTAAAAGTTAAATTTGTATAGTGAAAATCGTATTAGCACGGAATTGCATCCGTTTCACCTGGCATTTAAGCGGACTGTTCTCCTAGTGAAGCAGCCCGACTGCGTCGTCGCAATTCGGACCAGAGAAGGTGGCAACGGTATACTGATGCCCGCAACGCAGCGATCGGGATTCATGCTAACCACACTTTGCATCCCCACTTTTCGCAAAGCCTAACCGAACGTTGAGGCGTAGATTTTCAGCTATGAGCACAATTTCAAATAACAATATCGGTGTCGCCAAGAAGACCTGGAGAGAAAAGGTAGGACTGGCTGAGATGCTAAAGGGCGGCGTCATTATGGACGTCGTCAATTCTGATCAGGCAAAAATCGCCGAAGACGCAGGTGCTGTTGCAGTAATGGCTCTTGAGCGGGTGCCAGCGGACATACGCCGCGATGGCGGGGTTTCCCGGATGAGTGACCCCGAGATGATCTTGGCGATCAAAGATTGCGTGTCGATTCCAGTTATGGCGAAGTGCCGAATTGGCCATTTCGTCGAGGCCGAGATTCTGCAAGCTTTGGAGGTCGACTTCATCGACGAAAGTGAAGTTCTTACTCCCGCCGACGAAGAGAATCATGTCGACAAGCATCCGTTCACGGTTCCATTCGTTTGCGGTGCTCGAAATCTAGGTGAAGCGCTTCGACGCTGTGCGGAAGGCGCTGCGATGATTCGCACTAAAGGCGAGGCTGGTACCGGCGACGTCGTGGAAGCCGTTCGCCATATGCGAACCATCATGAGCGAGATTCGCGAAGTGCAGAACGCACGTGAAGACGAACTGTACGTACTCGCCAAAAAGCACCAGGCAAGCATCGATTTGATTCGAGAAGTCAAAGAGCGCGGCAAACTTCCTGTCCCCAACTTCTCAGCAGGCGGTATCGCAACCCCAGCAGACGCTGCTCTCATGATGAAACTAGGTGCCGAGACGTGCTTCGTGGGATCGGGCATCTTCAAGTCAGGCGATCCGACCAAGCGCGCCAAAGCGATCGTCGAAGCCGTTCTGTTCTTCAACGACGCCAAGAAGCTCGCTGAAATCAGTGCTGGACTCGGCGAACCGATGGTCGGAATCAACGTCGCCGCCCTCAGCGAGAAAGAGCTGATGGCCAGTCGCGGCTGGTAGGAACGAGGCATGCCTTAATGTCAAACCGTTTTGGCATTTCACGCCGGATGGCTAGTGCCGGCGTTCGGACCGTTCGCCAAGACCAAAAATGGGTTTAAGCCGCGATCTGGGTGCGCGGCTGCAGAACAAGTAAGCAGCGCACGCGCTGCCCCTACACCGGACGGGATTACGGTATTGAAAACACGATGTCGTAGTTACCGCCCGAATATTTCTTCGGGCGCGGCTTTCCGCCATCGTCCTGCTCATCTTTGCCCACACTGTAGATCGTAAAACCATTGGCGGCTGGTTTGAAAAGCAACGCCTTGTTCGTAAACGGATCGATATCGCAATGGGGCGTGATGACCATTTTCTGTGACCATGTCCCATACATCCGTTTGCAGTCCAACTGAGTAATGGCGGTTCGTATGACGTTCCGTCTTGCCTCCGACTCACCGACTGCGCCCGCCATACCGACGAAGACGGGGGAAAGGACATCGGCCAGGCCATATGTCCAATCTTTGCTCCCCTTTTGCTCCATGAATGCTTGGGCGCGCTTAAAGGCTTGCTCCATAGAAAGCACCGAACTGGGGTTTTGGCACAAATCTTTATACAGGGTCCGGTAGAGCTGAGTAAACCGAAGGTCATAGATGGTTCGAACCGGCCCAATCCTGGCTAAGCGAAAGACGGTGTTCCCGCCGTCGCCGCCAAGAAGTTGAACAGAGTCCGCGCTTGCCAACATCGAAATGGCGACCCGTCCCATGAGAAACTCCGACTGGATCGCGTGCCGTACGTCTGGCATCGGGCCCATCTCGTCAATAATTTGTCGTGACCGCTTCAGCACAAGAGCATCGGCCTGATGCGCTTTGATAATCTCGGTAAGTGCCTCGCAGATGCTGGATCGCATCGCAACCTGAACAAGCGCACCTATTATTAACGGTTCTTGACCAACTAACCGGGAGAGTTTTGAACCAACTTCAAGGGTATCCATGGCGGCGGCAGTATTTCCGTGGCTCATTTCAACCTTAGCCTTCAACAATAAGTGGGTCAGGCATGCCTTCTCGTCCGCAAACTCTGGAAGGAGGAGGGCAGGTCCCAATTCCCACTTGCGGTCGAAGTCAAGCGAGGGTCTCGATACGGCTCGGCCCAAAAGCTCGAATAGATGCCCTTGCTTGCTGATCCAAGGCTCTACCTGTGCAATCTGGTCAGCAGTAAGTTCGGGAAGGGAGGAGTTTCGCCCTACGAACTTGCCAATCGCTTTCCCTTCCACCGTTTGGTCGGAAGACTGGCGCTCGGTAAAGGCAGTTCGAAGCAGTGGTGCTGCATTTTCAGTGGGTGGGACTACCCGCGACTTGCGTACATCATCAGCGCTGAGTGGCAATCCATCGGCTTTTGCCAACCGCAGTTCCGTTTGGAGTGCGGAAGGTCCCTGCCCAAACATGGAGAGGCTCCAAACGATCCAAATGCCGACAATAGCGACTCCGACGACGGAGAGAATAACAATGGTGCGAGTGTTCGAGCGTTTGGGAATCGGGGCAGACATGCTACTAGCCAAGACTACTTGGCGTCCCGTAAAGGTTCTACGCTGTGTTCGAGAGTTTGCGTCTGGCATATCCAGCGCTGCGATCTACCCACAAAGTAAACGCTTCAAGATTGTCCAGCACTTCGCGTGGCATCTTCACGTACTCGCGCATGGGCTCAGAATCTTTGTCTGGGCGCATCGGACCTGCACCTGGCAGCTTCATGGCTTCTTCGACGTCTTCTGGACATAGCTTTAAGCCAATGTCCTCACCTACCAAAAAGGCAAACATCTTTTCGCCGGTGTAGACTCCCATGCCGCCAAACATCCGACGTGCTCTTACGTCGTAGGCCTCGGCGGCCCTCATCATTTGCTCATACCGAAGTGGGCGATAGACCATGTCGATTCCTGTGCCACTCCTGGGGAAATCTCTTCTGCGAGGTCGGGGGATCTAACTCCTTTCCGATGTTGTAGATTTTACCACCTTGAAGTGTTTTTTGGGAATCTCTGGAATCGCGTTAACCGTCTAGGGGATCGAAGAATCTCCCCAACCGTGCTGTGCAAAGGGATCGTAGGGTCTTTGATCCACAACCTTGCGAGTAATTTGCGACATTTGAACAGTCCCAAAGGCCCTAGAGTCTTCGGAAACGGATGCATTGTCGCCTAAGACATACACCGCATCGTTTGGAATGATTTTCTCACGCCACTTCATTTTTCGCATGCTCGTGTTCTTGAGCGGCTTAATGGTGATCATGTCGTACCACTGTCCGCCAGCGTTCGTCTGCAGAAGCTTTTCGCCTGGCATCAACGCGATCCTCTTAACAATAGGACCCGAGTCCATATTGATGATCACGACCATGCCATCTTCCAATTCGGCGGGGCTCACTGGCTCCGTCAAGAGTATCGAACCGCTCTGGTACGTGGGTTCCATCGACTTCCCGTCGAACATCATTGCCCGGTAAGGCTGGATACATATCGCGCCGCTAATGGCGCAGGTCACAGCAACTTTTATAGCCGTTGCGACCGGAGTGTGGAGGCCGATCATTATAACTTCCTTTTAAGCAGTTAAACAAAACATCCGTATATCTGTAGGACGTCGTTGGGCTAACCCAATGTTCGGCTGCTCGGCATTAATAAAAGATCGGTGTGAATTGTCTAACTCTTATCATCGGACGGATGGTTGAAGTTAGAAAATAGGTCAAACGGCCGTTGATCAACAAGGACGCGATGGATACGACTTGTCGATATGCAGCCGAACTGTTTCGAGTCGAAAGAAACCGCCTGATTGTCTCCAAGAACGTAGACCATATCTTTCGGCACCACAAATTCGCGCCAGTGGTGCTTTCCATACGAGTGCACATGCTCTGGGCGAACATAGATGAGATCAACCCATTTCCCCTCCAAATGTGCCTGAAGGATCTTATCGCCCGGCGCGAAGGCAATTCTCTTAACAATTGGGCCGCTGTCCATATCGATGACTACAACCTCACCCTTCCGGATTTGGGAAGGTTGGATCGGCTCGGTAAAGGCGATCGAACGACTGCTGTACGTAGGTTCCATCGAACGTCCCACAAATACCATTGGGCGATACGGCTGAACGTAGGCGATGGCCGCCAAAGCACAAGTGGCTCCGGCCTTGATCGTGATTGTCGTGATCGGATTCAGGCTAATCATGTTAAGGTTCCGTTAAGTCTTAATGTTTAGTTAATCATTGTCTGACGGCACCTAAATTCAAATCGTTTCACTTGTGGCAAAAAATGGGTCACACCTTAACATTCCAATCTGAGTAACTGTCCGAAAAAATGGTGTGAGTTGGCGGTAACTTATCCGAATGGAAAACCGCCGACTGGTGGTCATCGATGGCTACTCACTGCTCTATCGCGCCTTTTTTGCCACGCGATATCTCAGCACTGCGGATGGACGTCCGACGAATGCTCTATTCGGGTTTACGTCGATGCTGTTCACTTTGCTAGAGAAGGTCAAACCTAACGCCATCGTCGTCGCTCTCGACGCACCAGGCAAGACCTTCCGCCATGCCGAGTTCTCTGAATACAAAGGCACCCGTAAGGAGACTCAGGATGAGCTCAAGGTTCAGCTCAACGATGCAAGGGAGTTCATCAAAGCATTGGGTATTCCATCAGTCGAAGTCACCGGCTATGAGGCGGATGACGTCGTGGGCACAATCAGCAAGCTGGCCGAACAGAACGGTTACTACACAACCATCGTCACCGGTGACTTGGACTCCCTTCAGCTTGTTGACGAATTCATTTCAGTTCTGACCATGAAACAGGGAGTCAGCGAGACCGTGACATATGGCCCCAAAGAAGTCGTGGAGCGTTATGGCTTTGGGCCCGAACACATCACCGACATGAAAGCCCTTAAAGGGGATACAAGCGACAATATTCCGGGTGTGCCTGGCATTGGCGACAAAGGTGCCGCCGATATCATTCTGAAATTCGGTGCGGTGGAGCAGATGCTTGAACGCTATTCCGAATTGGAACCCAAATACCAGAAGAAGATCGACAACTTCAAAGATCAGATGCTGATGTGCAAGCGTCTTGCCACGATTGTGTGCGACGTCCCCCTGAGCTATGACTTCCAGCCCTTCCTTATAACACAACCCCAACTGGACGCCACGATCGCGATGCTGGAGAGCTTTGAATTTCGATCGCACGCTCGACGGGCGCCGTCCGTCTTCGGCCCATATCTTGAAGGATCCAATACGGCCGAGGACGCCGAGCAGGTTGAGGTTGTGGAAGATCGACTTGAAATCCAATTGGAAGTTCTTCAAAGCTATCCGGAATTGCAGAGCTTCGTAAATGGAAAGCCGTATGCCATCTATTTTCAGGCGGTCGCCACTCGGACAGATCTGTTTGAAGAAGCCGACCGAACCGCACATGTCGCCATCGGATCACAAGTTCGAGAGGTCCCCGAACGAGACGCGATTACGCTGCTGGAGTCTCATCCTGAGTTAGCGATCCTCCATGATTCAAAGCCCACCTATCGTAGGCTGGGAAGTCGGATCGCGGCACCGCGCTTCGACACATTTCTGGCCGCGTATGTTTTGCGATCCGAGAGGTCAACCTACGCCCTTCGTGACCTGGTTCAGGGCTACCTCGATGTTGCCCCACCGGCAAATGCGGCTGAAATGGCGTCTGCGCTGTACCTTCTCGAAGGGACTCTTGCCGAGAGGCTGGAGAAAGAGTCTCAAACCAAGGTGCTTCAAGAAATTGAACTCCCCCTTGTTCCGATTCTCTCTGAGATGGAGAAGATTGGCATCCGGACCGACCGAAACCAATTGCGCGAGTTCAGTAAGTCGCTTGAGGTTACGATTGACCAAACGTCGAGAAAGATTTTTGAACTGGCCGGTCAACAATTCACGATCGGGTCTCCCAAGCAGTTGGGCGAGATCCTGTTCGAGAAACTCGGCATTCCAGGTGCCCAAAAGACAAAGACCGGGTACGCGACTGGAGTCGAAGTTCTCAGCCTCATTGCACCCGAGCATGAAATTGCCCAAGAGGTGCTGAATTGGCGCGAACTGACGAAGCTGAAATCAACTTATGCCGATTCGCTTGAGAAGCTAATCCAAGCCGACGGTCGAATTCACACGACCTACAGTCAGGCCGTCGCCGCGACTGGACGCTTGTCTTCTAACGATCCGAACTTGCAGAACATCCCTATTCGCACTGAGTTGGGAAGAGAGATTCGCAAAGCATTCGTCGCAACCGATGGATATCAATTCGCTTCGCTTGACTATTCACAAATTGAGCTTCGCGTTTTGGCCCATATGTGTGGCGAACCGGCTCTCGTAGATGCCTTCAACCGACATGTCGATGTTCATACCGTCACCGCCCAACAGATGTTTGGACTAGGGACGGAAGCGGTAACAAAGGAACAGCGCCGACTGGCGAAGATGCTCAACTATGCCGTCCTCTACGGTGTCAGTGAATATGGTTTGGCTCAGCAACTGGGTGGCGGCTTCAGTATCTCAGAGGCAAAAGAACTGATCCGCCTCTATAACGAGCGGTTCCCTACCGTCCTCGATTTCACGAAGAGCATTATCGCGGAGGCCAAGAGCAAAGGCTTCACAACGACGATGTGTGGTCGCCGACGGTACTTCCCCGACATCCACGCTCCCAAGATCATGGAGCGCAAGTATGCCGAGCGGCAAGCCGTCAACGCGCCAATTCAAGGCACCGCGGCCGACATGCTGAAGCTTGCCATGATTCACGTCGACAAGCACATCAAAGGTACTTCGGCCCGAATGCTACTGAACGTTCACGACGAACTCGTGTTCGAGATGAAACCAGGTGATCAAGTGATCGAAAACATTCGTTTGGATATGGAGCAGGCACTTCCGCTCAATATCCCGGTCGAAGTAGATGCCAAGGTGGGTTTTGATTGGAACGACATGACGCCGGTCCTTCATCCCGCCTAACCTAAATCGGATCACCCCATTCGTCAACGCCAGTGGCCTTCTTCTTTTTCCACTTGGCTTTGCCGGATAGGGTGAGGACGGTAACCAGGAGGCAAACCACTGTCACGAAGGCAAGCACTTTGAGGACGTTCTCAATCACGAGGCTGGTCTTGCCTGTGATGGGATCGATGTGGATACATCCGAAGAAAATATCTGGAGACTTGATACCAAGCTGATTTCGTCCGGCCGTGTCTAGATCTGCAGCGATTGCCTTGGGAGAGAATTCGGCACCAAGGATATAACTTGACATGATGCCAGTGGGTGTAACGAACATCAACCCAGCCGGGTGATTCACGATATCGTTGGCCTTGTCGTAGGTGTAGTAGAACCCGAGTTTGTTTGTGACGGCGCGGATGTTCTCCATGTCGCCGGTCAGAAAGGTCCATCCCGCTTCGGTTCCCTTCAGGCTCTTCGATGTGGCAATGGTCTCTTTGAGCTTGTCTTTTGCCAGATCGGGAGTTTCAACTGGATCAATACCGACGACGATGATGTCGAAATCCTTCCCGACTGTCTTCGTCTTCATCTTGCCGAGGGCTTCAACGAGGTTCGCGAGTTCAACACCGCAGACGCCCATGCATCGGTAGAAAATCGCCAGTACCAACACCGGTCGCTTGTGGAGCAGGCTGCCAAAGGTGACCGGCTTGCCGTCCTGATCCTTGAACTTCGCATCCAAGGGGATCTGATTCCCAATCCGCTGGATGATCTTTATCTTATCGACCTCCATGTTCCGTGGCAGAACGGCTGTCGGCTGCTGAATTCCACCTTGAGCGGACGCGATTTGAGCACTCATCAGCAAGAGCAACCCGGAAATCACAAGGAACCACGAAGACTTACGAATCACAGAAGATTGTAGCGTTTTGCGTACCGCTTGAGGGCAATGGAAGCTCAACCCCAGGCACCAACAACCCTACAAGTTATGGGCCCCTAGACGATGCACCCAAGACACCACTGATCGCTGTCAAAAACTGGGTTCTTGTGAACGGCTTGACCAATGTATCCTTGGCCCCGAAAGTCTTGGCGATGGCGAGATATGAATCTGCATCGCCACAACCGCCGCCGGAAATCGCCAAAATTCCTAAGCCCGGGTCTTCAGTCAGGATTTCTTGGATCGTTTGGAGTCCCTCCTTATTGGGAAGGAGCAGATCCATCACAACGAGATCCCAGGCTCGCTGACTGAACGCGTGTGTTGCCTCAAGCCCATCAGACGCGCAGCAAACAAAGTGGTCTTCTTCGATCAGGATCGATTCCAATACGTTCCTTAGCTCGACGTTGTCTTCCACAAGCAGGATGTGTGCCATCTATTTTGTTCCTAACTTTTCGTAGCATGCGGAACCGAGCGTGCCAAGAACAAGTCACCAGAACGACTGGCATACAAGACTTGCGGTTATGTGCGATAGTAGTGTGTACCCACCCTGATATAACGACGAGCATGTACGGAATGCCGCCTAAGGCATCCTAACATGGACTCAAAAGCGTCAACGTTCTACCAGATTCTTCTCCTCGTCCCCACGGTCACGGATTTCGAAAATGTTGAGGGTCAGCTCAACAAACTAGGGATCAAATACACCTACGGATTGGCATGTAATCGGGAAGAGTTCGAGGCTGCCACCACTTCCCGTCACTGGGACTTGATCGTCTGTAGCTGTAATATCGACGGCTACCCGATCGAAGAGCCCTTGAGCCGACTGATCAGTCTCGGCAACACTTCGCCGGTACTCGTCATTACCAAAACCTCCACAGCCGGAGAGGCCGACAAAGTCTTCGACCTCGGCACGTGGGACTACGTCGTTCTCGACGAGGCAGGATTTCTTCCCTGGAAGGGGAAATTCGTGATGCAGATCGCCCGATTCCAAGAGCGTCTATCTCGCGCTGAAGCGAAATACTCCCACCTGTTTGATGAGGTGCTGGATGGACTCATCCTGATCGACGAACACGGCACGATTCTACGAACAAATGCCGAAGCTCTGCGCCAATTTGGATACTCGGCAGCCGAGATGGTGGGACATGCTCTCTCAAAGCTCATCCCACCGGAATTTAGCGAAGAACACCAACGCTCGCTCGATAGGACATTTGAAGGCGATGGCATCCGCGACATCACATTTCGAGGTGAGTTCTCAGCTCTCCGAAAAGACGGCTCCGCCTTTCCCGTTGAAGTCTTTGTTCGGTCCATGCCCGAACCTGACGCCAACCTCACGATCGGCAGAATTCGCGACATTTCGGATCGCAAAAGCCTTGAAGTCCAACTCTCACGGACAGAAAGATTTGACGCCTTGGGCAGATTTGCGGGCAACATTGCCCATGACCTCAACAACGCTTTGGCACCGGTGATGATGTCTTTGGAGTTATTGAGGATTCGTTGTCCTGGGGAGTTGTACTTGATCGACAATGCCGAAATTGGGGCTACCCGAGCAAAGTCTCTGCTGCGCGAGTTACTCAGTTATTCCAAGGGCTTCACGTTTCGGCCCGAGAGGATTGATCTTCGCGCCCTGCTGAGCAACTTCAACCGAGTCATAGAACCAATAGTGCCTAAAGGAATCCGTTTCTCGATGGCTTTTGGCGCATCTATTAGCGACATCTGGGGCGATCCTGTCCAGATTATGCAGGTGCTCACGAATCTTGGACACAACGCCTTGGATGCAATGCCCGTTGGGGGTTCACTCATCGTGACGGTGGAGGACATCGAAGTCAACTCAACCAATCACCAAGAGTTCCCAATGATCGAGTCGGGCTGTTACGTCCGAATTACGGTGACTGATACTGGACATGGCATTGGCGCTGAAAACCTCGACAAAATCTTCGAACCATTCTTCACGACAAAAGGGCACGAGAAAGGCACGGGTCTTGGATTGTCGATTGTAGCGGGAATCGTAAAAAGCCACAACGGATATGTCGAGGTCCTATCTTCCCCAGATGAGGGGGCAACATTTACGGTGTTTCTTCCATGTGCCATCCCGGTTCCGGCTACAGAGCCGGATAAGGGGTCTTCTGAGAAAGAGCCAATCGCACCAGGTGCAGTTGTATTGGTCGTCGACGACGATCGAGGTGTGCGGATTCTCGTGAAGAACGTCCTTGCGTCCCTCCAATTTGATGTTTTAACGGCGAACGACGGACTTGAAGCTCTCACGGTTCTGAGTGAATCACATCACAGGCTTAACTGCGTGATCACAGATCTTCAGATGCCAAATATGGATGGTATCGCTCTGGCTCGGTCCATCAGACAGCAATGGCCCAATTTGGGGCTTATCGCAATGAGCGGTTTTTTCCAACCGGAAGTCGTCGCTGAACTGCTAGAAATGGGTGTGCATTCGTTGCTTGAGAAACCCTTCACTGTGAAGATCTTGAAATCAGCCGTTTCCAGCCTTATTGGCGGTCAAACGCAGGAGTAAAGATTGGTCAAAAAGCAATATTGGAGAACCGCAGACACGGACGGAGATCTTCGTTGATGACAGGAAGCCGTTTTGTACTCATTCTTGATGACGAACCAGCAATCTGCAGAGGTTTGGTCCTATTCGCCAACCATTTAGGGGTGGATGCCATGGCGGTGTCAACCCATGAGGAGTTTTTCCAAGAAGTCAGCCAGCGTAATCCAACCCACATCATCTTGGATCTCAGAATGCCCAAAATGGATGGCATTGAGGTGCTAGGAGAACTCGCAAATCGAGGTTGCCAAGCGGCTATCGCGATATCAAGTGGATCCGATGATCGACTCGTTGCTGGGGTTCAGCGATCCATCATCGCACACGGCCTAAAATGCGCCCAACTACTACCCAAGCCAGTAAGCTTGGCGTCATTGAGCGCATTCCTAAATCTGGAGGTCGAAGATGACCGGAGCACGAAAGAGACGGCGCCGACACGGAAAAGTGCCAATCTGCCCATCACCGAAGAAGATATTCGGATCGCCATTTCCGAGAATCAGTTTCAAATTGCCTTGCAGCCCATCGTTCACTGCTCGACATTAGCCGTAAAGGGCTTCGAGACTCTGATTCGTTGGCAGCACCCCATCCGAGGCTCCATCATGCCGGACCAGTTCATCCCCCATGCCGAAGGTTGCGGACTCATCGATGCAGTTACTGACGTGGTCCTGGATCAGGCTCTAAGTTGGTTAGCCCAACTCAGCCAATTCACCGAACTCAGTCTGTCAGTCAATATCTCAGGAAAATCTCAAGGGGTTCCGGGTTTTCCCGATATGGTCGAACAGAAGTGTCGCTCATTTGGCGTTTCTCCCGAATTGTTGACGCTGGAATTCACGGAGACGGCCGTCGCCGAAAACCCAAGTTTGGCACTCGATGTCCTTACCCGACTCAGACTAAAAGGGTTTGAACTATCACTGGACGACTTTGGAATGAGTTCTTCGACGTTAGCAATGCTAGCGAATTTGCCGTTCACTGAGATGAAATCAGACAAGTCCTTTTCAATGACAGCAGCCACATCTAAGGAGTCACGGGCCTTCATTAAGTCCACAGTAGATCTGGGTCACGAACTCGCACTACGAACGGTGGCTGAAGGGGTTGAAGATCAGGCAACGCTTGATTACCTCAAAGCGATCGGTTGCGACTTTGCACAAGGGTATTTCATCGCAAGACCCATGCCAAAGGAGCAGGTATCAGGATGGATAACACAACACTCTCTGTCGCTCGTCAGTCTGACTCAAGTTTGCTGAATCCTAGGAGATCAGCTTGTGATCGGTTCGAGCAGAGCTTTTCGAAGTCGAAGGTATCCCATCTACTTCCATCCGTTTTCGAAGAGGTTTAGAGCTAAAGTTATGGTTCATAAGGCATTCACCACGTCTTAACAATTCCATAACACACGGCCTGTAGTCTCTTCTAGTTTAGCCTTGGTGGCTAAGAAGGGGCCTCATGAAGAGACACGGATTTACACTTATTGAATTGTTGGTGGTCATCGCGATCATCGCCATCCTCGCCGCGATCCTATTCCCAGTTTTCGCACAAGCTAAGGTTGCCGCCAAATCGAGCGCAGACCTCAGCAACGTCAAGCAGCTTGCTCTCGGCACCGTCATGTATAGTGCTGACAACGACGACCTTTTCCCATCTGCTTACGGTCGCGACTGCGGCGGCAACTGGAACATCGACTCGCGAATGGCCGAACCAGCCGACTGGTCTGCTGCTACTTACGCTCTTTACAACCCAGCAACCGACGGTTGCAGCGGAAACGGCAAGCGAGTCAAATCGTCCTTGGTTTCTGCTCCCAACACGCTTTATCCCTACAACAAGAGCTGGGCACTGATGCAGATGCCAGGCGCTCAGTTACAGGCTGGATTCGTCAACCCAGCACCTGGCGACAAAGCTCCAGCTTTGGTTTCCTACAACATGAACGGCCTCGTGAGTTCGCTAAGCCAGACTTCCGTTGTCGATCCTTCGGGAACGCCAACCTGGTGGCCAGCTTTCGGTGCTCTCGCACGCGTCGGTGACACCTATGCCGAGCCATTCTTGATCTGCCCAGATCCGAACCAGGCTTGCACTTTCAACGGCAATGGCATTTTGATCAACGACGCCAACAAGTGCCACAACGACTCCGTGAGTAGCGCCAGCCTTCAGTCAGGAAATACTAACGGAAGCCAGTCCGGTATGGGCAACATCCACGCCACCTCGTTCTGCTTCGGCAAGCGCGAGAACTGGGCATTCTCCGATGGTCACGCAAAGAACCGACCGATGGGTACCGGCGACCAGAAGCTTGATCCATGGCCAATCGGCGGCTATGATGCCAACGGTGTTCCTGACAACGTTGCAGGCTACGAAGGCCACGAAGCAGTTTGGGATCAATACTGCCACACGCCTATCTTCCGCCCTGACATCACTCACTAACCACTCATCGACTAAAATCAAGGAGCCCTGTGCGTTACCGCAACAGGGCTCTTCTAATGAAACCATGAAAAAGATTCTCGCTTTAGCGCTTGTCCTCTCCTCCATTCTCGCCGTTGGCTGCCAAAACAACTCCGTACAGGCAGATCCCACCGACCAGCCCAAGAGGACGTTGCCACCTGGGCAAAAGCCGAAAGACGTTTTGATGCCGATCAATAAGTAAGGGATCCTTGGGGCGCCACTTGTCCGAGTTCATCCCTCGGTCGGCGCTTATTCCTTCCTTCGTTTGGTCCTGCTCGGGATCTGGTCTCGACGCTTGCACCGCTGGGTGCTGTCTCTCCTCCACGTCCCGAACCGTCGCTTTGTCGTTCGTCATCGCTGGGCGCGCGCCAAACTAGCGCCTTCGCGCGTCGAACAGTGGCGCGCTGACTGCCCATCGACGAGCGAACGGCGACGCTTAGGGACGTTGAGGAGAGACGAGTTGGACTTTCCCTTTCCGGAACCCTGCGGGGAATT
>CAILEM010000057.1 GCA_903833215.1 uncultured Armatimonadota bacterium | reverse complement strand
TCGCCGAACTGGAAGAAACCATCAAGGACTACCTCCGAATTCACAACAGAGACGCCAAGCCATTTAAGTGGACGGCATCCGCTGAATCAATAATCGACAAAGTCAATAGATGTCGAGGGATTAACGACTCAGAACACTAGAAGCGGCATTTGCAGCGGCGTCGTAAAGTAGTTCAACAGCCGTCGTAGTGCCAGCGTTCGCACCGTTCGCCAAGACCAAAAATGGGTTCAAGCCGCGAGTTGGGTGCGCGGCCAGAAACCATGCCACGGCTACAGAACAAGACCATTCTGCCAAAACTGTTTGACATTAAGGCACGCCTCGCCCCTACGGTTGAAAGACAAAAGTCCCATTAGTATTTATCGACTGTTAGATACCTAAATAGCTCCACGTTCCTTTGGCAAGCGTTCCTGCACGGGCAGGGACAGGAGCTAAATATGCCAGGAACATGGAAACCTCTGACAAATCAACCTACCTTTAACACAAGCACGATGATGTTGCTTACCGATGGACGCGTAATGGTCCAAGAGGAAGCAACGCGGCATTGGCACGCGCTTACCCCCGACTCAACTGGGTCTTATCAGCACGGTACTTGGAGCAACCTCGCCGACATGGCTTTCTGGCGAAGATACTACGCTTCAGGAATTCTCAAGAACGGTAAGGTCTTCCTCTGCGGTGGCGAACAGAACGGGGACTTTCCCGACACCAACAAAGGCGAAATCTACGATCCCGTTTTGGACATTTGGACACCGATTGCGACTCCACCTTGGTCTCAGGTTGGCGATGCCGCATCGGTAGTCCTTCCCGACGGAACAGTCATGATCGGGGCACTCCTCTCTGGCGCTTGCCTCATCTACCACCCAACAACCGATACTTGGACCACAACCGGTAGCCAACCGGGAAGAACGAACGAAGAGACGTGGACGTTGCTTCCGGATAACACCGTGTTGACGGTGCAGTGCTTCTCACCGTATGGTGGCCAGAAGTACGTGATGTCATCGGGTCAATGGCAGGCTGAGGGCACCCCTCCCGTGGCATTGGTGGATCCAGTCATGGCCGAAATCGGTCCTGCTATGTTGATGTACAACGGCAAGGTCATCATTTTCGGTGCCATGAACAGCGGTGGCCACGGCAAGACCGCGCTATACACCTTGCCTGCCTCCGCTTCAGGAGTCGGCACTTGGACAACTGGCCCAGACATCCCGCAGGTGGGTGGACAGCCGATGGTTGCGAACGACTGCCCTGCGGCGCTCATGCCAAACGGCAAGATCCTCTTTACAACCGCACAGTTCAAAAACAATGACTGGGGTAGCCCCATTCATTTCTTTGAATACGATCCTGTAGGCAATTCGATCGCAGTTGCACCGACCCCACCCAACAATAGTGCGCAACTGTACTGGAGTCGAATGTTGTTGCTTCCTTCTGGTGAAGTTCTGTTCAGCCCGAGCTCAAACAACGTACAGATATATGTTCCCGATGGTGGCCCCCATGATGCTTGGAGACCGACAATCGCAAGCGTAACCCATTCCGGACATATTGGAACTGTTACGGGAACGCAGTTGAACGGTTTGTCTCAAGCGGTTTCTTATGGAGATGACTGCAACCCATCGACGAACTATCCCCTCGTCCAACTGAAGCATCATTCAACGGGTCACATCACGTACTGCCGAACGTTCAACTTCAGCACCATGGGCGTGGCTACGGGTGCCGCAACCCACTCCTGCCAGTTCGATACTTCTGGTGTTGGCCCAGGCTTGTACGATCTCCGCGTCATCGCCAATGGAATCGCATCACACGTCCACACGATTCAGATCGGCTTTATTAAGCCACCACAGGCAGAAGTCGCAGTGAAGCGCGAGTTCGATTGGCTAGGAAAGATCGTCGCAGAAGGTGATCCTTACGATTGGCTCCAACAGATCATCAATCCAGAGATCAGGGAGATGCGAGCTGAACTGAAGTCCCTTTCGAACTCAGTCCATCGACTCAATTCGGTCATTCAATCCCTCGAATTACCTAAAGTCGGGGAGAAGGTCGCCAAGGAAGCCAAGGGGCTCGAGCAAGAGAAGAAAGGCAAGAAATAGCCGTGATTCTCGTCGTTGCCAGCGCCGTCGATAAAGTCGCTGCCGGATTCGTTGAGGAGCTTTCGCTCCTCACGCCGGCGGCGGTCATGACGTGCAAAAACATCGCCCTCGAGTGTTGCGACATCCACTGTCCTAACCTCCTCGCCTCTTCACTCACCATCGACAGCCAGAAGGTATGGCTCTCCGAAGTCAGGGGAGTTCTTTGCTTGTTACCGACGGTGATCCCTGATGAGTTGTATTTCTATCCAGATGATGAGCGTGAGTATCAATCGATGGAATTCCTCGCATTACTCACCTATGTCTTTGCGAATTTGCCATGCCCGGTGATTAACCGCCCGACCGCCTGTAGTCTTTCTGGCCCCTTTGCGAGCCAAACGGCGTGGTATCACCTTGCCCAACAACTCCACATCAGCGTTGCCGCTCGGAACTGGTTATCTGATGAAATTAGTCCAGAAACTGAGAAGCGGTCGAAACAAGAAACGATTGAGTCCACCATTCTCAACGGTCAATCCATCTTCAATCACGACTCAAAGGCAGACAAACTTGCCCGCTCCCTGGCAATTTCAGCGGATATCCAATATCTGCATGCAAGCTTCCTTAGCGGAAATCCATATCGGCTCAACCAAGTGAAGACCACTCCCAACCTTCGTGAGCCGCAAGTTCGAAGTGCGCTTATTGAGGCACTTGTTCAAGGAGGGGCGTCGTGATCTTGCTTTGGGGCCTTGAGGAAGACCGGACTTTCCAGTCTGTGCTTAACGTTCTGAGAAAGCGTGACGCGGAATTCACCTTTGTCAATCACGCATCCATTGCCTCGACCTCCGTTAAGTTTTCAACGACACCTACACTGTCTTACTTCCTCACAGTTGGGGATAATAAACTAGATCTGGACTCGTTCAGCGCCGCCTATTTGCGACCCTATGACCATCGACTGTATGAGGAGGGCACGGCTGACCCACGACCTACCCTTGGCGGTCCCGACGTTGTCTATCACCTACTCATGTCTTGGGCCGAGCACACCAAAGCCATTATCATAAATCGTCCTTCTGCCGATGCGACGAATCACTCGAAGCTGTTTCAGTCAGTCACGATCCGAGAATGTGGCTTTTCTGTTCCCGAATCGTTGGTGAGCAATGATTTGGTCTCCATTCGCGAGTTCGAAGCGAAGCACGGCTCACTCATCTATAAATCGATGAGTTGTGTCAGAAGCATTGTCAAAGTGCTTGATACTGATGCTCTGGCAAACTTGGGAAGCTTTGGTCCCATTCTCGTTCAACAGAGGATTCGGGGCACCAACCTGAGGGTTCATGTCGTTGGCTCGTCGGTCGTGGCATGCCAAAGCAACTCGACAGCGATCGATTACCGCTATGCCGAATGTCGGATGGAGGCCTGCGAATTGCCTACCAATATTGCCGCGCAGTGCGTCGACCTCACCAAACGACTGGGTCTAATCGTCTCTGGAATCGACCTCATGCGAGCAGAAGACGGCCAATACTACTGCCTCGAAGCAAACCCAAATCCGGCATTCGGTGCGTATGACCACGATGGAATGTCCTCTGTTGCACACCTCGTAGTGGACCGACTCATGGAATCGAATAAGCCACTGCAGATGACCCACTGAACAAGGCTCGAACCAGTTCCATTTAGCCGGTAAAAATGACTGCTTCGAAGGAACATTCGCAAGGCCGCATGGGTCAGGCAACCGATGGCCACGGACTTCGTGGCAAAAGGAAGGAATGACCCTATGAATACCGGCACCCACACGCGAAAATCGGACGTGGACCTCAAAAATGACGTGCTTTGCGAACTCAATTACGAACCTGGTGTCTTCACGAGCGACATCGGAGTGCTCGTCAAAGATGCTGTTGTAACGCTGAATGGCTTTACAACAACGTACTGGGAGAAGCACAACGCCGTTTGCGCTGCCAAACGGGTTGCCGGAATCAGTGCAATCGCCGACGACATCCAGGTCAAACTCGATGGCTCGACAAACTTCACAGACTCAGACATCGCGGCTAATGCTGCGCAGCAGATGCGGTTGGCACCAATGGTCCCGGACAATACCGTTAAGATCACCGTTCGAGAAGGTTGGCTCACGCTTGAAGGAGAGGTGCACAACTGGTTCCAAAAGAATGCTGCCGAAAACGCGGTGCACTTCCTCCAAGGTGTGCGAGGGATCTATAACGCCATCACCATTCAGCCGAGCGAGATATCGAATGACATCGAAGCCGACATCCGCTTGTCCCTACAGAGGAACGCGATCTTGGATGCGGACGAGGTCATCGTCGACGTTGTAGGCAGCAAAGTGACCCTTCGTGGGAAGGTTCGAACCCACACCGAGAAGGATGAAGCACAGCGAGTTGCCTGGACATGTCCAGGCGTCACATCTGTCACAAATGACCTAAGCGTCAACTGGGCTTGGCTTACCGATTAGCTGAATCAGATTCACCCTGGAGATTGACGACAAACATTCTTCAGGGGGGAACCCAGCCACACACTTCCCTGTCCCACCAGTGATTCGGCCCTCGATCCTTTCGATTTTCCTCAAAGAATCCGCCGATAAGAGGAGCATTCTCATCATGGAAAAACTTTCACACCAGGACCAGCAAACATACGACGCGGTGTTCCGCCATCCGGTCTCCGGCAATATCGAGCGACATGCTCTTCTCGCGCTATTCAATCACCTCGGTGAGGTGATTGACGAGCCCAACGGCAAGGTTAAGATCACTCGCAACGGGCAGACGATGATGCTTCGAAATCACTCGAAAGATGCCGATCGTGAAGAAATTGAGGACATCCGTAAGTTCCTCGCCGCCTCGGAAGAAACCGAACCCCTTGGCCTCCAAACGTCGGACTACTTGTTAGTCCTCGATCACACGGAAGCCCACATCTATCGAACGGAAGCGGCGAACGCGACCCTAACACATATCGAGCCATACGATCCACACGGTTGGGACAAGCATGTTCATGATTCACACGTAACCGCACGTCATTACACGACTGCGCTACACCATGAGTTCTATGTAAAGATCGCGAACGCTCTGGAAGGCGCAGGCAGAATTCTTGTCTTTGGCTCTGGCAAAGGTTCCAGTCAGGAATTCGATCACATGCTTGAAGACCTCAAGAATCATCATCCCGACTTCGAGAAGCGTCTGATTGGCACCCTTGATCTTGACCTCAGCCACATGACAGAAGGCGAAATGCTAGCAAAAGCGCGCGAGATCTTTGGGACTCCGACTGCGCTCTTGGTCTAGCAAACGAGCGCGGTGTTCTGTCTCCAACAAATCGGGCAAGCAAATCCAAAGATTGTCGTACATTCTTTGGATTTGCTTGCCCGATATCATGGATACGTCTCAGAATCGAAGAGGACGGATCTAACTATGAACATCAGCATCGCATCGTTTTCATTTCATGGTGCACTGGGCGACGGAACCATGGATGTGTTCACTTATTTGGAGGCTTGCCGATACCGGTATCACCTTGATACGGCTGACATCTGGAACGGCTTGCTGGGCGCCGATGTCGAGATCCAACTCGATCCTGAGCGACTTGCGAAGGTCCGACGTGCGATGGATGAGCGAGATCTCGTTTGCGTGAACTACCACGCAGACGGCTGTCACCCTTGGGAAGACGACGCTGAGGCACGTGAGCGACATCTTGCGCTCGCCTACCGGCACCTGAAGGCTGCAGAAATCCTGGGTGCAAAGACTGTCCGAATCGACACCGGCGGACGAGACCGTGAGTGGACATCCGAGCAGTTCGACGTCATTTCAAAGGCATTTGTCGACTTCGCAGCTTATGCTGGAAACGCTGGGTTCAAAATCGGCCCCGAGACCCACTGGGGCGCAACGAACTATCCTGATAACATGCTCAGACTGCATGCGGCTGTGGCATCGCCGAACTACGGCATCCTTCTTCACATGGGCAAAGACACCTGGACGAGCCCAAACGATTACGATCGCGCCCTTGCACCTATAGCAATCCATACTCACATCGACCAAAGGACTTGCTATGAGCGAATTGATGATGCCTTGGCCATCCTGTTGGAAACCGGCTACGCAGGCGCGTTGGGAATCGAGCACCACACCGGTAAGAACGAACTCGCCGAGGTCGAAGCGCAAATCGGTCTGCTTCGTCGGGCAATCTCACACGTCAGATCAGGTCGGGGCGAAGGTTACAAAGGCAACCCTCTCCTCGATGCCAAGAACGAGCGGGCACACAACTAAGCTGTTACCCACAAAAAGTCGTTCCAGACTCTTAGAGTGGAACGACTTTTGTGGATTCCGCCTGCGTGATCGTCTTCTGAAGGCGCCATTCGCCGCGTATCTTGACCCACGAGTCTGAGTATTTGTGGATGTGGATCAGCCTCAGCTTCTTGTTCGTGATTGGATCCACGGATGTATTGCTGGATGTTTCATTTGAAACAACGATCGCATTGTCTCCATGAATCGACATCCTTTCGATGTGCGTATCATAGACAGAAGCTGGCTTATTCTGCTTCTTCCGTTCACGCAAACTTGACTCGTAAGTTTTGTGATCAATCACCTTTCCAGAGTAGGTGTGCAAAGTGTAGTTCGTGGCGAGGATCGTAAGGATCGACTCCACGTCATTCGTAAGAGCGGCACGACTCCAGCGTTTGTACTGATTCTGAATTGTGCGGCGAACATCTGTATCGGATGCCATCGAAACGGACGTCACGACGAGGAGTCCAGCAATGAGAGGCAACTTCAATGGACCACCGCCATAGTTGGGGCCTCAATTAGGTTGGCGGCCATTAGCAACTGTTTATCTGCCAAGACTGCCGAAACTGCGTCCACACAGACCAGTTCGTGAGACTCTGAAAGCACAAAGGCTTTGTCGGCGATCTTTGGCACTGTATCCAACGTGTGCGTGGCAACGATGGTGGTCTTCCCTGCCGCCTGCAACTGCTCAAGGGTTCGAACCAACCAGCTTTGCGATCTCGGATCGAGGCCTAAAAACGGCTCATCGAAGATTAGAACTTCGGGATTCATGCTGAGCACCGAGGCGATAGCGACTTTGCGCTTTTCACCTCCGCTCAATCGAAATGGGGGGCGTTCAGCCAGATGCTGAATACCGAGGAATCCAAGAACATCGGATACTCTGCCATGTACCTCAGCCTCGGACAGCCCCAACTGCCTTGGACCAAAGCCGACTTCCTCTTGGACCGTCGCGTTGAACAGTTGGGCATCCGCGTTCTGGAAGACGAACCCCACGCTTTGTCGAAATTCCTGATTGAACGCCGACGCCTTTAGCGAAAGCTCAGTGACCGGCTTGTCTCGAAAGGTCAACAATCCAGATGATGGAAAGATAAGCCCATCAAGCACACGAAGCAAAGTCGACTTCCCGCTTCCGTTTGCGCCTAAAATCGCGACTCTGTCGCCGGCTTGGATGGCAAACGACATTCCCTGGAGGCCCGGAGTTCCGTCCGTGTATCGGTATTCAAGATTTGTGGCTTCAAAAAGCATGGATATGTCCTAACAACGCGATGACGACCAAACACAGAATTCCAGTTAGCGCGGCGCCGAAGTCTCTCGGCTTCCAAGCAGTGAACTTTGGTTTTTTTGAACTGACGTCAACACTCCGCGATTGCATCGCGAGGTGCATTTCGTCGGTGAATGCAAGGCTTTTGGCAAAAAGAATCGCCCCGCCGTTCCCTGCAAACTGCCTTGCCTGGACTTTGCTGCAGGCCCCAACCTGACGAGAGGTCCGCGCTTCCACCATTTCGGCAAGGGTCTCGATGAACACAAAGAGGTAGCGGTACGTGAGGGCGGCTGTGGCCAAGAAGAACTGCGGAACGCCCAAGGTCTTTAGTGAGCGCAGCATCTCATGCCAGCGCGTCGTCAAATTCCAGAGCATCGCCAAACTGATTCCGGCCGCGAGTCGAAGCAAAATCATGGATGCACAATGCAGCCCGCTTGTTGAGATGTCCAACCCAAGGATGCTGAATGCGACCGGTCCACTTGTCACGGACTTCATTGAGATCGGGGCAGCGACAATCAAGCCAAAGAACAAAACGGATCCGACAACGCGCTCGATGAAACTACGAAGCGGAACTTGAGAGCCTGCCGCCGCTACGAGAACTGAGGCGATTAGGAACGCGAGGAACTGCTCGGATTGGGCAAGACCCGTTGCTACAATCGCACTAGCAAAGCCAACTGACTTGGCCATCGGGTGGATCGATTGTAAGAAGCCCGGCTTGCGGGCGACTTCCTCTGCCGCGAACGTCTTTTCGATTGCAGTCCGCATCTTCAGTAGTGTTGACTCAAACCATCGAGTGCGCTGCAATGCGGAAGTCGCAACGGGCGGATTGGGCAAGGTCATCCAGTTGGGAACAGCAGATGAAGGGATACCCGGCTTCAGCAAGTCGAAGGAAGAGGAAGTACCCCTCCCGAGAATCCGACGAGTAAACAGCGCTATCACGCAACATCCGATCAGTGCGCTCACAAGGTATCCAAGAATCTCCCAGGGTTTGCCGCTCAGCCCAGCGAATGAGTAATCGGGAAGCAATGGAAGAATAACCGAATGAGCATTTGCGATACCGGCTGGTTCATAGCCAACCATTTGTTTCAGTTCTGAAAGCTCCCATTCTCCAAAAGCAGTTCCGGTCGCCCAAAGCCCAATGGGAGTTAACGCAAGAACCCAGGCGAGTTTCCCAGCGAGCCGCATCTTGGTGCCGACTCGCACCGTGGCAGATTCCCGTGAGAATTCGGGAAAGGTCTTCCACAAATATCCAAGGGTCGCAACGGTAATGATCGCCTCAGCCGGCCCAGCTACAAGCAGATGGCTCAGGACCATCGCAGGCACGGTGACATGCAAACCAAAGGGACAGTAAAGGGCATGCCCAATTGCGTCGTGAGCAATGCTAGGCTGAACTCCAAGAAGTACTCCAGCACTTAGAGACGCACAAACGGCGCCAGCGTACGCGCCAAGCCCGGCGGCGAACAGCCTGCGCGGCGTGAGGTTCGAGCTTTTGCCAGCAATGAGTGAATAAACGGCATAGCCAGCAAATGGAGCAACCAGGGCCATATCAAAGCAGTTTGCTCCGAGGGATAGAATCCCACCATCACCGAACAAAAGTGCCTGAATGGCAAGGGTTAGGGTCATTCCTAGCATCGCGGCCCAAGGCCCTACCAAGATCGCCAGCAAGACGGCGCCAAGGGCATGTGCGGTAGTGCCTCCGATTGCGGGGATGTTGAACATCTGAATCGCGAAGCAGAAAGCGGCACCAATCGAGAGGAGCGGAGCTTGTTTGGACGTAAGCTCACATGCCGTCTTTCGAGATGCAACGACCCACATTGGCACCATCACGAGCGTCGCGACGGCTTCGGTCGCAGGGCTGAGGTAGGCGTCTGGAATATGCACGTTACTTCGTTCGTTCCGAAAATGGTAGGCGGACGACATGGTCCGGGGGAGAGACTGAATGGATGCCGGTTCCGACACGGAACTCCCCCATCTTAAAGGTTCTCGATTTCATGACTGAGTTCCAGCTGGTTTGCGTTCGTTTAGTTCGCGGATCGCCATTCCCGCAGCAACGCCATCGAAATGCGGGTCGATTTCAAGAGACTTCCGCAGGCAATTGATACCGTGCTTCCGATCCCCAGAATTCAGGAAGATCTCACCTGCGTGAAACCAGAGCATCGGATCACGAGTTCCTCGTCCGAGAGCGATCCTTATGGCTTTGATCGCTTCATCGCGGTCTCCTTTTTTATAGCAAACCCATGCCAACGTGTCATACGCATAGATATCTTTCCGTGCCTCAAAATCTCGAATCGCTGCAGCGTAGGCGCCGGCAAGGTCTCGATCGTGGTCAGCGCAGAAAATAGCGTACTGACGATCAAGTCGATGGCCATGCAGACCAGCCCCTGTCGTCACTTCGTGCAATCCATCATTCATCCCCGATGGACGTCCAACTAATGACGCCACGCCAGCGTATTGAGCTTCGGCATTGGTTGGATCACCCAACATGGCATACGCGTCTCCCACGAGAGCGCGCACGTCGGCCATCTGCGCAATTTTGTCAGATTGAATTCCCCACTCGATCACTTCACGCCAATGGCCATCTTGCGATGCGATTTTTGCGAGGCCAGCCATTGCTTTGTAATCCCGTGGATACAGCTTTAACGCCCTCAGATATTCAGCTTTGCTCTCGGGGTGGTGGCCGAGCTTCGCTAGTTGCATGGCGAGGCGTGTGTGAAACCAAGCTACGGCATTGCTTGGCATTCCTCCATTCATCTCGACTTCGGCGGTGATAGATCGCAAGATGGCAAGCGCTTCAAGAGGTTTACCCTCAATATCGAGCAACCGGGCGACAACGGATTTTGCAGACCCATCCTTAAAGGCGCGTGGAGTCCGAGCGAAGAGTTTCTTCGCATCGTCGTACTGGCCCAGTTCAATCAGGCACTCTGCCTTCAGGACTGTGGTGTCATCACTAAAAACGCCAATATTCTCAGCGATCTGGCACTCTTTCAAAGCATCTTTGAAGCGGTGCTGCTGGAGTAGAGATTGGACGAGCTTGTTTCTCGCTCCGATGTTTCCTAGCTTTCGGATCTCTAGGCTCCTTCGAGCCGCGATTTCAGCATTGACAGCAGTCACTGTGTCATCCGATTCCCGACTACGATCAAGGTAGGCCGAGGACAAGAGCGAAAGCCCGAGCGCACTCTTTGGATCTTGCTTCACCGCTCGTTCGTTGTTCCGAATTTGAAGGTCGATCGAACTTGAATCGAAAGGCAGATGAACGACAGGTACTCGTCCTACTGCGTAGGCTTTCGAACCGTACCAACCGGCAAATGCAATCCAGCCCGTCACGATGGTGGCAACTGAGAACAGTGCAATGGGAAGCTTCTTCATGGGATTTCTTTGGCCCCAAAGTCGGCTTTGGGGCCTTATCATTAGCGAAACAGGTGACTACAGCGGGTTGCCAAGGTAGGGGAAAGTCGGCAAGAAATGCTTTCCTTCCGGGCCTACATGGTCACTCGTCAGCGTTGGGATTTCATGGCCATCATCTGGAGCCAGGCCCAAAGCAGGCACCGTATTGCCGAAGATGATTCCTAGTGAAATGTCAACGACGTCATCTGAGAGCTTTCGTCCGCCGAACTTGCCTCCGGTTGCACCGCCCGTTTCAACACCGAGATAGGCTGCGCTATCGGTTTGATTCAGATCGGCTTTGATCACGTCGGGAATCAGAACAGACTCAATCACGTTTCGAATCGCTGGGGAACGGTTGCAGGGTGAGACCAAGAACGACTCGATGTCATTCTTGAGTTCGAACTGATCCTGAGGTGGCGAAGTCTCATCATTCACCTTGTGACGGTTGTTCGCAACTGTGGCGAAGACTTCGTTGATTGCTGGGCGAGCCAGGCGATCCACTTGCTTGAACATCGATCCACCTGACGGGGTGCTCGTGGTCGTCCAAAGTGAGATCACACCAGACTTTGGAGTTGCTGTGCCCGATGCATGGCTTGACCCACCACACCCAACGACAGCTCCCACGGATAACGTGGCTAAGATTGCTATGTACGCGTTTTTCATCAAAATTCTCCGTTTATTTCAGAAGCATCTTCTTGGGAAGCTCAACCACGATCGACAAGACGTTGAACTGGTGAACCGACAAGAAATCCTGAGCTGGATTGGAAACACCAGCACCAGGGGAGGGTCGCCAAGACCCCGCCTGTGGCGTGTTTGGATTGCTCACCGGTGTGCCGTTGATCGGGGTGGCTCGATCTGGAAGAATCGTAAAGAATTGCTCGAGGTCAAAGAAGAACGGGTCTTCACGAGGTCCGCAGAACACCTGCATTCCTGGAGTTGGGCTGAACGTTGTATTGAACGTGCCGCGCTTGGTAGCTTGTCGCTCCTGGACGTTGTTTGAGCCTGTGGTTGATGGCTTGATGGGTCCTGTAATTGCGACAGATTGAGTTGGTCCAGCCGGACCGAATCGTGCTTGGATGACGACATCCTCAACGCCGTCACCGGTGTTGTCGATCTTGAACTGATACAGAATATTGGGGTCGAAATAAGTGCTTGCGCCCATGCCGGCGCCGATCAATGGATGGACATTCATGACCAGCACGACGTTGTCTGGATTGCTTGGACTGGGGAAAATGAACACATCGCTGATGTCCTCTCCCGGGTTCGCTGCGATATTGGGTGTGTCGGCGTGGTCGGAGGCGTGCCCCCGTCGAATAAGCAATGCGGGCGCGCCAATGGCCAGTAGGCCCAACAACAGCACTCCGCGAAGTTTGATTTTCATTGATACTCTCCTTGCGCGATGAGCCCGACAAATCGGCGTGAACAACCCGATCTGTGACCCCAAAGCATGTGTCAACTCAAGGAAGATGAAGCAACATCAGATGGCGGATTTCAAATTGCCAACCGATGATCAAGTTGTGATCGGAAAATGAGCGAATATCAGGGCCGAAATGCCCGGAGACTGGGATCGCTCCGTTCCCAAATGACCAGTGTCGGATATTGGGCGGCAATGACGTAATTGTCCTTTAGCAAGCGATTTAGTTCAGGAAATTCACGCGACGTGTCGGGGCCAGAAGGCCAAGGCTTGTCTTCCCCGTTGACCTGCAAAACGTATCGCGGCTTTGCCACGTTGAGTTCTCGCATGAACCTCGATCTCAATCCACGAATGACCGGGTTCGAGACGTTGTGATAGAACTCGAAGTCGTAGAGAAAGCTCGTTGCCAGCCTAGCCCGACATTGGAGCATCCCGGCGACCGTTCCTCCGGTCCAATCTAGGGGCTGGACAGTGTCGCCCGGTTTCAGCCTCGGCGTAAGGTATGCGCTTACTTGTCGGGCGACGATGTCGGAAGGCAGTGATGGGCCCGGTTGCAGGGCGACAACCGCACCACGCGCGTAGTAAATAAGCAAGAGCGATGCCAATCCAGTCCCGACAAACTGCCTGTGCTTTTCTCGACCTTCACCCATGGTTACGCATAGCCCCATCGCCAAAGTGATGAGGCCAAATGCGAAAAACGGAAGGTAGTGATAGCGCCAGAACTGACCACTGAATACTGGGTAGATGTAGAAGCAGACGGTAACGCCAGCGAATAACAGTACAACGCGACCAAACTCACCTCGAACGCATATGTCTTGCCAACTTAGGCTAAGAACCAACGTGATCGCTCCACCGAGCAGCAAAACCCCATAATCCGGGGCAACGAGATGGTGTAAGTCGTATGCCAAATGCTGAGGCCGGGTCAGGACGGTATGTCCACCATCCATGGATAGATATAGGGGAGAGTAGTTCCGAGAGATGGCCAAAAAGTCCGAGAGTGAGCCAATCCGAAAGAGCCAGATTACGGTAAGGAGCAGAGGGATACTGACTCCAATCGCAGCCAGAAGACTCGCACTTCCCCGCTGCCGCCAGTCAGGCTCTCGCGAAAGCGCCCAAACGAATATCCAGGCGAAGGCGACCGCAGATGTCGGCTTGATGAGGATCGCCGCGCCGCACAGCAGCCCAACCATCCACAGGCGCTTCGGCCTTATCGCCGCCGCACATGCACCCAGCGCCAACAGCGTGCAAAAGAACTCCCTCTGCAGTCCATATTCGGAAAACCACCCCAGATAGAGGCAAGCAAAGGAACAATAGCCTATAAGCGCCTGGCGGCGTGATTCCTTTGGGAATGAGAGGGCAGCAAGGAAACCGCCGACAATGAGGAGTAGTAGATCAACGAACTGAAGACCCCAATCCGAAAGGCTCGTTATCCATCCAATGAACCCATAAACGAGATAGGTTCCTGGGAAATTGAAATCATAGATGCCCGAATACGGCGTTTTGATCCCATTCCAAGCCAAGTACGCCGGATACAGAACTACCGGAGCATCATGAGATGGATGCCAAGAAAGCGATATCAAGCCGATCGTCGCAGAAAGGCCAACCATGACGCACGTCATTACGGTTAGCCATTTGCCCGAAATTGAGTCCAACGGAAAGTGATCTTATCCGATCTCACACATAAGCCTTGGGTGAAGGGCTAGGTAGGCTTGGGTTTCGACTTGGACTTGGCCCGCTTCTTCGCCAGGATCAACTCGAAAGCCTCGTCGATGAGTCCTTCGATCTCTTCCAGGGGAAGGCCCTTATCGAGCCGGACTCCAACCCAACCGCCCGGGCCGTAATACGGCGGGCGATAGTAGACATCTGCATTTTCGGAAATGAGTGCTTCCTGAATCCCTGGTCTTGCTGCCAACAGCAACGCGATATTGCCATCGTCGTGGTGGTTATTCCAAAGTGTCGCAAATTGGCCGCCCTTGAGTACAAAGAAGGCGGGAGAACCATGGCTTGGCTTTTCAAACGCTTCGGGATGTTTCAGGCAAAGATTCCGAACCTCTTCAAATAGGGCCTCGACATCAACGCTCATATTTCCTATCTCACCTTTTGATACCGTAACAGGGCCGCGGTTGGCTTGGCGGGCAGACTCACTTTGAACCCATTCATGAGTTCCGCTCCCTTGAAGGTCTCGGTCTTCTCGGTATCGAAGTTAAAAACGGAATAGTTCGCATTCGGGGAAAGGCCCGTCAATTTGACGACGAGCGAATCTGACTTTGCATCGTCGCGGCGGAAAGCCTGAATCATGCCGGTATTGGATTCGGGAACATCCCATTGCCATGCAATCCAGTCGGATTTGCTTTGGGTGTAGGGCGTCAACGGATAATAGTCCCCCAACATGCATTGGCTGAGTTCCCGCCACTGCCTCACGTCCCGCCGCATCGCTTCCCAATCCACTTTCCCACGCACATCAGCGCCGATACCAAAAATTGGCGTCATGCAACTTCGCACGACGTAGTCGTTGTTCATCGTCACGCCGGTTCCATTTATTGGAATCCAGGACGAAATTCCATAGGTGTGGCATTGTTCATCAATCGGCTGCATCTGGTCATCGCTCCGCAGAATTGGAACCGAGCGCCTGAGGGTCTGAACTGTGTTCCGCCTGCCACCAGAGGCACAACTGTCGATGATCAGCTTTGGATGTCGGCGCAGCAATTCGTCCCAGTAGGCAATGTAGTTTTCAACATGGCGCAATTCGGTGATGCCTTGTCGATCGGCAGTGTCGCTGGCTCGCCAATAGGGGAGCGGGTCGATGTTGAAGTCTTGTCGATAGACGTCGACTCCTTGATCGGTAATGAGCTTGTCAAAGTGATCGGTGATCCAACGCAGACAATCGGGATTATCCAACTTGGTCAGTCCGCCCCCGGCACCACCATGAATCCATTCGGGGTGGTTTTGCGCTAACCAGGTTCCTTTGTAGACACGTTCGGGCTCGGACCAAAGGATGAGCTTGATCCCATTTTCGTGCATGTGATCGCTAAGCGCCTTGATCCCATTCGGGAATCTCGTTTTGTCTGGCTCCCACGTGCCAACTTCCCACCATTCCTTCGTTTGGTCGCAGGGATACCAGCCTGCATCCAAATCCCAGAAGCCAACGCCGATTTTTTCCTTCGCGAACTTGTCAACAAACATCGCCTCATCGGCATAGGAGTCGCGCAGTCCGGCGAAATAGCCATTGGAGTTAGACTCGAAGAGGGGTAACGGCAACTTACCTTTGATTCGCGGGGAATTGTCAGCAAGCATCCAGCGACGCCAGATGTTCTGCGAGCGGATCCAGTCGCCTTGGTAAAACTGGAGAATCGAAAGTGGCGAGCTAACTTCCTCGCCTGGTTTGAGCTTAAAGTTGGTCAGTTCCTGCCCTGCCGTCAACCTCAGCGATTTTTCTCCGTCACGTCTGAAATCCGAGGCCCACTGCCCTCCCCAGCTAAGAACAGCAATCACACCGCCCTCTGGGAGTTGGATATTCCAGTACGGATAATCGCCAGTCGTGGGTCGCCCACCTGCCGAAGCGAAGTGCTTTGAGCTATTTGGCGCCAAGACGTCGATGTGAGGCGCATAACTATCGAGGGAATTGTTATCTCCGGTATTCGAGTGAAGTTGAAATTCGCCTTGCTCACTACGAACTACCGTCACATCCATCGCTCGAATATCGGAAATGGCATCTGAGGCTCGATTTCCTACATTCAAGATTCGAAAGCTCCATTCCACTACGGGGTAATCCGTCCACTCGATCGAAGTGCATTTCACCTGAAGGGCAGTTGAAGCTTCGGAATAAATGTTCGTCCGCTCGATCCGCCGAGTATCCAGTCGGTGGATCGCAGATTTTGTCACCCACTTGAAGCGGGAATCTGACCACTCGCGACCACCAATCTTGAAGGAAAAAGGGGGTTGCGTGTTTAGCGCGGATTTTCCATTCCCGAAGTGAGAAGTCACCCAATCATGGGTCAGGCGGAATTCGCCAGGCAAAGGTCGAGTGCTCGCAGATGCGATTGCCAACAGCGGAGCCAAAAACAGACCAAACTTCAGAGCACCAAAAAGGCTTTTCGCAAATGGGATGGGTGCGATCACCCCCTTGACCCGTCGATTGTCTGCTTCATTGCGTCGTAATCTGTTCATCGATATAAGTTCTCGCTGTCCTCAAGGGGTCTACGGTTCCTTGCTCTGGGAAGCCAAGTTTTCTTTCATTCGCGCGCGAACAATGTCGCGCACGAGAGATTCGGGAGGCGGTTTGTCATGAGGAAACTGGATAGTTCCTTTCGAGATCTTGTAGCCCTTTAGCTGGTCGGAAAAGTCGGCCACGGTATGCCCTGGAAACAGCGAGCAGTGGTTTTTGAACGCAGCAAAGGCGATCACAAATCCGCCTGCTTTGAATGTGGGGATGCGATAGCTGATGCATTCCTGCGCTTCGGGAATCTCATCCTTGATGATGGCGCGCAACTTCTTCAAGGTCTCCCGCGCTACCTCAGATGCGACCAAAGCAAGGTATTCGTCGATGGTGGTCGGTTGTTCAGCCAACATTGCTGAAATCTACCAGTAATCAAGGGATTATCCAATGGGCTTAACAAAATTGTCCTGATCTGTCACGCTGTCCAAGCCACTCCAACATCCTGTGTCATCACCCAGGGAGGTCAAATTGTCCGAATCACTATCCAGACGTTCATTAATGAAATGGTCCGCCGGTACCGCTCTTGGTACCGTTGCTGGCCTTGTTCTCGCCCAAGATCCCACCAAACCAGCAGTGCCCGTCGAAGCCGCCTTCACGCGCGACTATCCCGAGCCCGAGTTCAAACCGCGTTGGAAAAAGCCTCAACTTAGTCGCCTGATGATTCAGGACTTCGTCATCTACGCGCACTCGGACCTCAATATGACGAAGACCTTGCTCGATAAAGAACCAATGCTCATCAATGCCCTAATGGATTGGGGTGCTGGGGATTGGGAATCGGGCCTTGGCGGGGCATCTCATATGGGCCGCCACGATATCGTCGAGTTCCTTTTGGAACGTGGGGCACGGATCGACATCTTCTGCGCGACGATGATGGGCCAACTTGACGCGGTCAAGTCGTTCCTAACCCTCCAGCCCAAACTCATCGACGCTCGCGGACCCCATGGGTTCAGCCTTCACTTCCACGCTCAACTTGCTGGAAAGGATGCCGACAAAATGGTCGAGTACTTGCAGTCCGTCAAGAAGATTGAGCTCAAACCAAATCCATTCGTGCAGAAGCCGCCTCCCGCAGCCATTGCCTAAATAGAACTTCCCTTCGGGTTCCAACTCGTTTGGCACCCGAAGGAGTACTCGCCCATTTCTAGGAAGAAATTTCATTCGGAACCCTAGCTGGGGATGACACCCGGTCATCAAAGTCGGTCCCATAAAAATCAGCCCTTGGGTCAAATAGGCGGACTGTATGCTTTTTAGGAACATGGTTGACTTGCAACGGGAAAAGCAGATGAAATCGAGAAGACTCCTCACTGCGACAGGTGCTACGTTAATAATTGCTCCCTGGCTCTATGCGCTGGCAGCGCTCAAGGCAAACCCTCAAGCTGGAAATGATGGCGGAGTCATGGAGTTGGCGACTTACATTTCGGTCGTAACCGCTCCACTAGGTTTTGTCCTATTAGTAACGGCCTTCATGCTCAAGCGGCAGCAGTAGACCCTTTCGCAGACCTGATTGGCATTCTAAGCAGATTCTGCAATGTTCTCAGCCAAGGCCAAGAGGTCCTCTTCGGTGAGCTTGGCGGCTATAGCTTTGTAGCCTTCCGTATCGTCCTTCCAAGCGACGACGGACACTTCCCCGCCAGACGTAATGTAGAAGTTATGATTGACTGCATTAACCTTCCTCATCTTCCCGAACAGGTTGGTGGAGTGATTGAAGGAATACATTAAGAACGTGGAATATCCTTTGTGATACTGAACGACGGCTGCAGGTCGGCCCACGAAGTTCGATTCTCCCACCGTGGTGACCTCGACCCCGATCTTCCCAAGGTTTGGCACCTTGACGGTAAATCCGACGTCTTTTGATAGCGTCGGCATGTCGGCGGCCGGTTGAACAAAAGTCGAAAGAAGTTCGGTCGCGGGCTCAACCATCAATGTGTTGGGCGACTTGTCATCTGGCGCGATAACGTAGAACCAAATGGCTGCCGCGACGGCGGCGGTGAAGAGGCTTGAACCAAGACGGTAACGTGTGACGTGCACTCGATCCGTCTTGGCCTCTGTTCCGTATAAGCAAAACTGCTCGTCCTGAGCGATATATGTGTGTGTCATCCTAACCCACTCAGACCTTTAGCGAACACCCCGTTCGTTTGACCTGATAGTGATTATCTTAACGATAGTTGGGGCTTTGGTACCGTCCCTTTTAGCGTGTAACACCATACGGGTCACGTATTTATGTGTAATCAGATTCACCCACATCCTGGGCGGCTCAACTTAAGCTTGTAATTAGGACACCTCACCATATGGCATGCACAGGTCGCCTTGTCGAAGTACGTTGCAACTACGCTGAGCCTTGCTACACCAGCGCAGATTTGTATTTGCTCAGAATTTCACTCAGATCCTGGGAACCACCGTTGTGCAGTTCTGCAATGAGCTCTTTCAGCCTGGTAGTTAGGATGATCAAATAACGTGTCGAATCATCGCATGTGTACGTGTGAGGAACACCTGCTGGGACAAATACGGTTGTGCCTGGCGTCGCCTTCACCGCCCCTTCCGAGAACTGAAAGTTGATTTCCCCCTCCAGCACCACCCAAGCCTCATCATCCTCGAAATGAACATGCATGTAGCTTGGGCCGCTTCCCTGCCACTCAAAAATATGGAACGACTGTCCATTACTCGAATGCGGAATGTGGTCAAGAGCCCCCGGCGACTTTGGTGGCGAAATGACGGGTTGCTTCATTGCAACTAAGATATCCGACGAAGGGAAAATTGAGAAGGACCGAGGTTCGAAACTTGACCTAAACTTACTCTGTGACGAAACACACCGGAATCATCGCTTGTTCCGCTGACGGTGCAGCTTTGTGCTATCGAACTCTGTGCCTAATCAGTGACGCGAATTCCCCACTACCAACTCTCGATTCCACTCGGTTACTCGCCCAGGCAGCACTCACGTACGCCCTCGGTCTCTAACAATCGAGTGAACCTATGGATTCACAGTCAGTTTCCCAGTCTTTATAGCCCCGTTCAAACCCGCTGTTATTGTCACAATCGTCTGCTTTACAACGGAACTATGGCCAACCTTGAAGGAAGCGGAGGTCTTTCCAGATGGGATCACAACAGACTGCGGCACTGAGCCAATCGAACTCTCTGAACTTGATAGGGAGATCGTCAAACCTCCGACTGGCGCAGCATTTGAGATTGTCACGACGCCCGTAACCAGTGTTGTTGCACTCCCTTTTACGACCGCTGGCGTGATGGAGATCGAACTAAGGGTTGGAGGCAGAACTTGCAGCGTCGCGTGAAGAGTTATGTTTCCGGACGACGCTGTAAGCGTCACCGTTTTCTGTGTTGCCACAGAAAACGTCACTATCTTGACAGTTGCCGTCTTAGCGCCGCTAGGGACTTTAACTGTCGTCGGCACAGAGGCGACAGTTCCGTCGGAACTCGTCAACGTAATTACCTGGCCAGTTGAGGCAGCAACTCCGTCGAGAGATACGGTGGCGATGACTTGAGGAAGCGCACCCCCAATCGCCGATGCGGGCGCCACCGTAAACCCGATGAGAGATGGTGGTGTGATTGTAAGCGTCGCAGATTTGACGACGGATCCTAACTTGGCTGAAATCGTCACCGATGATTCGACCGATACTGCGCGTGACGTGATTTTGAAGGTGGCACTTGACATACCCGCCAGCACCCTTACTGTCGCCGGAACCACAGCGTTTGTCGAGCTAGAGGTCAGGCCAATCGTCAGTCCGGCGGTTGGGGCGATACCGTCCAGGGTCACCGTACCTATCGACGTTCCACCACCAGCAACTCGACTCGGAGAAACAGAGACAGAGGTAAGTGCAGCTGGGTTAATAGCCAAGGATGCGGTCTTGGTCGACAGGCTAAAGGTGCCAGAAATCGTCGCAATGGTACTTGCCCCGGTCGCTGACGTGGTAATCACAAATGTAGCTGATGAGGCACCGCTGGGCACGTTCACGATAGGAGGGACGACGGCAATTTTCGTCGATGATTTGAGCGAAATCGAGATGCCGTTGGTTGGTGCTGCGCCGCTGACATATACCGTTCCGATGGCCCGGTTTCCACCGCTCAGAGCAGACGGAACAATCGATATCGATAGCAGCGCAGCTGGGTTTAAGGTCAATGTCGCCGTTTTCGTTACGACTCCTTGTGAAGCCGTGATGGTAACTGGAATGGAATTGGCGACCGTCGCAGTTTTGATTACAAACGATGCTGATGACAATCCTGCCGCAATGGTCACGGCGCTGGGAACAGTCACGGCAGCGTTCCCTGCGGCAAGTGAAACCACCAACCCTCCCAAAGGAGCAGGTCCGTTGATCGTGATGGTGCCAACGGAGTTTGCTCCGCCGATAACCACATTTGGTGTCATGGATAAGGCGGTCAAAGCGGGTGGGGTGACGGTTAAGGTCGCTGTCACCTGAGTTGCGGCAAGTTTGGCTGTGACATTCGCCTGGGTGGGGGTGGAGACGGCTTGCGTGGTGACCGTAAAGGAAGCAGAATTGGCACCTGCTGGAATCGTGATCGTTGACGGAGGCACGACACTTGAGACACTTGAAATGAGGGTAATCGCGATTCCACCTGCTGGAGCTGGGCCGCTTAGGGTGACCGTTCCCGTGCTCGGGCTCCCCCCGAGGACGGAAGCCGGGTCCAGAGCGACGCTCACCAACCCAGCAGGTTGAACAGTGAGTTTGGTGGTTAAGCTCTGTGCGCCCTGGGTTGCTGTCAATGTTGCCGTTACCAACGTCTGGGTGGGGGTTGTGTCAACCGTGAAGGTAGCGGACTTCTGCCCTCCCAAAACCGTGACCGACTGCGGAACGGTCACGATGGGGTTGTCGGAAACAAGGCTAACTGTGGTTCCACCATTGGGTGCCACAGCCCCCAAGGTAACGGTTCCGACGGATTTTAGGCCACCAACCACGGCGCTGGGGGCAACCGACACGGTCGCCAACCCTGAGGCAGTGATTTGCAGGGTCGAGCTCACCGACTTCCCTCCCGACGCCGCTGAGATAGTGGCGCTACTCGCGGCTAAAACCGATGCAGTCGAAACCGCGAAATCAACGGATTGCGCGCCAGCCGGAACGGTGACGATTGCTGGGAAGCTCACCAGGGCCGACGGACTCGAGAGCAAAACGACGTCTCCGCCCGCGGTTGCTGCGCTTAGTAGGCTCACGGTTCCCTTCACTGCTAGTCCCCCCAATACGGAAGTTGGTGTTAGAACCAGCTTGCTGACCGGAACCGTGTTCACGCCTGTGCCGACGACGTAAACGGAGGAATCGGTTGATCCGACAATCACTGCCCCGTCCGCCGCAATGATCGGGTCGGCATAGATCGCTGCACCCGTGCGGTAGGTCCAACGAAGCGTGCCATCGGGCTTGACGGCATACAGTTGGGAGTCGTCGGCAGCGAAATAGATGGTTCCATCGAGACCGACGCAAGGGGATGATTCAATCGAATCACCCGCCAAAAAGGCCCATTTTTGCGTTCCATCAGGCTGGATGGCGTAAAGCGAGCCGTCGCTCGATCCAACGTAGATCGTGCCGTCTGGGCCGATAGCCTGAGAACTGTCGATGTAACTCTGAGTGGCGAACGACCACTTCAGGGAGCCATCGCTGTTGAGGGCATACAGGTTGTTGTCGGAACTCCCGAAATAAATCGTCCCATCGATAGCAATCGATGGCGCCGCCCAGATGACACTCCCGGACGCAAAGCTCCACTTGGACGTACCGGCAGCTGTGATCGCATAAAGGTTTCCATCTGCAGATCCAACATAGACTGTGCCATCCGGGGCGACTCCTGGTGACGAGTCAACATAGTTACCCGTTGGAAAACTCCATTTCAGCGACCCGTCAATATTGAGCGCATAGACGTTGTAGTCTTCCGATCCAAAATAGATCCCGCCATTCGCATCGAAGGAAACCGAAGATGCGATTGCTCCTTGGGTTTGGTACGACCACTTCACCGCACCGGCAGGGGTGAGAGCGTACAGTGCTCCATCGGTCGAGCCGATATAAATCGTCCCATCGGAGCCAATTGCAGGCGCGGCGTAGATACTTCCTGCGGTTTGAAAACTCCACTTCAACGATCCGTTTGGGTTAAGTGCGTAAAGGTTGAAGTCCTCTGATCCGACGTAGATCGTGCCGTCGGCGGCCACCGCAGCTGAGGACGAAATGGACGCTCCGGTTGTGTAGTGCCACCGGGCGACACCATTTGACCCGCCCCCGATTCCGACACCAGAATTGAAGTTATTCTGCCGGGCTTTTGGCCAAGCCGAACCAAGTTGTTGACCGTGTGAAACGGTCGACAAAGTAACCAACACAAAGCACAACAATGTGAGCAGTCGATTCAAAGTCCCAACCTTATGGCATTCTTAGACGCCTATGGGTGAATACTAGCACTGAGGAGTTGAGATACATATCTCAATTCAAAGTTTCCTTGGAGAATGGAGAGCAATGGCGTTCTACAACCGTGTGTGGAGTAAGGCAGTTCTTGGGTCAATGGCCGTTTTGGCAATAAGCACCACCGGTGCAGCCCAGACATTCAATATCTATGAAGGGCAAAGCGTTCTACAGAACGCATGGGCAGATTGGTCTTGGTGCTCCGACAATCTTGGCAGTACCGCCTTCACCTATCAGGGCAAACCGACGATAGAAGTCACCTACACCAGTGCATGGCAGGGCTTTCAACTCGTAAGCAATTCGAGCTTTCCCGCTGGCTACTTCACCTCGCTGCATTTCCTCATCAATGGGGGAACGAGTGCGGGGAGAACGATCAATTTCACTTACACAGTCAATGGCACTAACACCACTGCGATCGACCTGAAGAAATTCATCCAAGGAGGATCCGTCGCCCAGAACAGTTGGCGCAACGTAACCATCCCCTTTACGGCTTTCGGAGTAAAGCCCAGCGACACGATCAGTGGATTCACGCTGCAGGAAGCCAGTGGAAAGGCTCAAACTGCCTTTTATGTCACGCAAATTGGCTTCACACCCAACATACTTCGCACGCCAGTGAAGGTCGCCATCAACGCCAACACGAGTCCGCGAAAGGTTGACCAGAAGCATTTTGGCGTCAATGTCGAAATTTGGGACGCCAACTTCACGTCAATAGCCAACAAGAATTTGCTCACTCAATCTGGGTTCAAGGCTTATCGATATCCGGGCGGCTCCCTTTCGGACGCCTATGATTGGGTAACCAATACCACTGAAGGCAACACTTGGACATGGGCGACGAACTTCGAAGATTTTTCGTCCATTGCTGTCCCAAATACAGGTGGCCAATGCTTCATCACCGCGAATTACGGCACCGGAACACCCGCCCAGGCGGCAGCTTGGGTTCGATATTCAAATATCACCAAGGGTCGCGCATTCAAATACTGGGAGATAGGCAATGAGGTGTATGGCACGTGGGAACGCGATGCCCATGCCCGGGCCAATGACCCCGTGATCTACGCCACCCAGTTTGCGGAGTATTACAAGCAGATGAAAGCGGTCGATCCAACGATCAAAGTCGGGGCAGTTTCCACCCCCGGCGAAGACGGTTACGCGAATTACCCGGATGAGGTCGTCACCAATCCGCGAACGGGAGCGAAACACAGTGGATGGACGGCAGTCATGCTCTCGACGATGGCTGGCCTCGGGGTCACTCCCGATTACATCATCTACCACCGCTATCCGCAGTACATCAAAGAGTGCGACTTCACCCTCTTAATTGGTAACACGAGTTGGTATTCAGATATGGCGGACTTGCGGCAGCAGCTCAAGGATTACTTGGGATCGGCGAACACGAAAGTTCAGATCATGTGTACCGAAAACAACAGCGACGCCGGAACCGAAGGCAAGCAGATGTGTAGCATCGTGAACGCGCTGTTTATGGCCGACACATTTGGCACCGTGCTTCAAACCGAGTGCAGTTCCTACATGTGGTGGGACTGGATCAACGGTCAGAGCACCAAGGGTGATCAAGGGTCCTGGCTGTACGGTTGGCGTCCCTACGGCGACGAAGGCATTGTGTCACCGGATTTCACCCAGACCTATCCCGTGTTCTACGCTGAACAGCTTTTCAACCTTTTCGCAGCGGCTGGCGATTCGGTGATTCCCGTCACCTCTAGCTACGGCCTGCTATCCGCCTACGCGACAAAACGAGCCGACGGTTCGGTTCGCCTGATGGTGGTGAACAAGCATTCCACCCAGCAGATTGCGACTCAGTTCGCCTTCACCGGCTTCAGCCCCACCGGTCCGGCGACTCTCTATCAGTACGGTATCGCGCAGGACAATCTGGCAAAGAATGGCAAACCTCAGGTGATAGCGACCTCAACAATAAAGTCGTGGCCAACATTGACCACCCTTTCCTTTCCGCCCTATTCGATATCGGTCATCGTGTTGACCCACCATAAATAGCGATTCGTGTTGTTGATCCGGTGAAGGGTCAGGGCGTGCGCTGACCCAATATTTGTCGTCATAGCGGGAGCAAGAAGCGAGGCACGCCTCGCCCCTACGCTTGCTCCCGCAACGTCTTACGACTTCTTGATGTAGATGAAGTCCACCTTGTTGGTTGACTTGTTTTTGGCGAGACAGATGAATGATCCGTCGTTCAGGAGGAAGTCTCCTGCGATGCTTACGTAGTTGCCTAGGTTCGCGATCTGCTTGCTAACGTCAACGGGTGGGTTGCCGATGTAGCTCCAGTAGGCTAGGTCGCCGGTGGTCGAACCTTGTGGGTAGATCATTCCTGCGAACTTCGTTCCGTCTGCGGAAACGCCATAGGCTTCTCCACCAGAACTGGTTCCCTTCGCAAGATCCATCGGACCGAATTGGTTTTCTCGGAGCCAGACGATGATCTCCGAACCTGTTCCACCAACAATCGCGCCGGAAGGGCTGATGTGCTGGGCGTTCAGGTTTGGATCAGAGATCCCTTGGTTGTCCAGAGGTTTGAACTTCGTCTTGATCGTATTCGATGCCACGTCCACCGACACGTTTTGCCAAACGCCAGGCGTGAGCTGCCCAAGGCTGCCATCCCCGAGGATGTCATTGAAGTTATCGACCCCAATCGCGCGAAGGCTCGTTTGCCGATCATCCGTCAACAATGGGTACGGAGTGCCGCTTATGTAGGCCATCGGCTGCTCTTTGAAGTTCGAATCGTACATGAACCCTACCGATGTGTTGCCGTTCGCGCTGATTGCTAAGAAAGATCCGCCATGTGGCAAACTTGTTGCTCGGAGTGGCTTGAAGGCAAGTTGGCCCGCCGCCTGGATCCAGAAGCACGGCTGCATGACGCTATCCGCATCGGTAGAGCTGCCAACGACGACCCTTTGGCCAGCGTATTGAGCAATGCCCCGTGCCGTTCCTTGAATTGCGTTGGATGGAAGGTCAAGTGTGATCGGTTGGGCGGCTGGCGATGTCCAGTAGAGCGGCGTCGTCTTGTTGCTTGCGTCAGTGGAGTATCCAACCATTTCACCGTTTCCAAGCGCTTGTCCAATGACAATATTGCTACCGCCTGAGAGCGGGATGGGGTTATGGTAAGGAGACTTTGGACCAGTATCCCCCTTCAACGAACCCATCAAGAATGTATTGACTTCGCTGATCACCTTTTGGAGACCTGTCGAAGTGGTGAGAGTCAACGTGTTGTTGCCACCATTGAAGGTCTGGAGTAATCCTGCCAAAGGGCCATCCGTAATCTTCAATGTCATGTTTCCATGAACCAAATCGATTGATCCAGTGCCAGTCCCAGTACTAGGAACAGATGGATCGAACACGGTTGCGCTTATGGAAGCATCTCCAGTGATCGTCGTCAGAGGACTTCCCTTCAGGTTCGTCAACGTCGTCGTCGTCGGGACCTGAGTTCCACCAAAGGCGTAGTTGTATTTGACAACCATGGATCCCTTGTTCCCAACTTGGCCGTTATCCAAAAGGCTCAGGTCGAGGTTGAGGTCAATGTTATCCTTGGTCATGTTGAGCACACCCTTCATGGTGTTTGCCCCAACGCTATCCAGCAGGGTGATGGTCAAGGCAACATGCATCGGAATGGAGCCAGCCGTGATGTCGCCTGCAACCGTAAAGGTCACAGGATACGTGTAAGTGCTACCGATGTTCTGAGTCGCGGTTGCGACCACTTTTCCAGCTGATTTCTTGCCGGCTTGGTCGGTCGTGTAGTTCAAAGTGAGCGTCTTCCCGGAGACTACGGACGTCTGGTAAAGATTCAGCGAAGCCACCAGAGTTGGTGTGCTTGACCCAAATGAATGGATCGAGGATCTTCCGCCGAAGGCTGGAAGTGGAACCAGTTTTTGCAGAACCGCGAAGGCAACACTAGAGCCAGCCAGAGTCGCTTTGGAGTCAGAAATCCCAACGGCAAACTCCGCGTTGTTCCCGGTTAACGCTAGACCACCGCCTCCACCGCCGCCGCCACCACCACCTGTGGATCCACCTCCACCGCCACCACCGCAGCCCGCAAGAACCGCAACCAATGCCAACCCAGCAAGCGAAAGTCGCATTCGGCCAGGCAAATTTATGTCTAATCTCATCCATTTCTCCTTCGAAGTGAATCACGAGACGTGTTGCTCACCCGATGGATAGCCATTATCAAGATCAATCGTCAGCAGATCGTCAGCAACTCTGACGATAGGGAATATTTGCCAAATTCCCTATTCTCACGCTTAAAGGACAGTCGATTTCAGCGGGTAATTTGGGTCCCCAGACTCCAGCTTTTCGTGCATTGACCGGAGGAGATTTTCGCCGGATTCAAGGATGTGGTGTCCGGACGGGCCAATGGTTAGTCGCCCAGTCGGACCCAACCGGCGAAGGATATCCAGAGAGTTCTCTGCCAAACGCATCGCTAAGTGGAGGTCACCAGCTTGTGCTTCGGCCTCAGATAATAACAGCTGGGCACTGGCATGCCCCGAAACGGCGCTATCATCACGGTATCGCTGGGCACTCTCCTGCAAAACGACTTTTGCTTCAGCGGGTTGCCCCTTACCAAGAAGGGCTTTCCCAACTCCGCGAAGTGAAGTGGCGATACCGAGGTTATTGTCCGTATCACGACGCACCTTGAGCCCTTCGAGATGCAGCTTAAGTGCCTCACTGAAGCGCCTTGATTCGCACTCTAGGTCGCCAAGATAGGTTAGAACCATGCCAAGCGTGTAGATATTGGACAGCCTTCGGCAATCGGCAATACAGCTAACGTATCCTTGACGGGCAGAGTCAACCTGGCCAAGGTCCTCCATAAGTCGGCTGGCCGAACACAGAATTTGGCTCGCAACGGGAGTAGACGCCGGAGAAAGCTGTCGGCTGATTTCATCGGCAATCGCAAATGCTCGGTCACTGAAGCCAAGACGATGCCAGGCGAAAGCCTGATAAATTCCCACATGGTTTCGAGAAAGGACGTCCCCAAGTTCTTCGGCCAACGCAATGGCATGGTGGGCCCTTTTGTCGACTTTCAAAAACTCGTCGTTGGCGAAAAGTGCCATCGCAAGAACTACCCAGCCTTCAAGTTCGAGAGTCCGATCTTTCCTCTTGCGAATCGAACGTAGCGCGAGAATGACGCGGCGCTTCGCCGCCTCAGGCTTGACCTCAGTTAGGTCGATTCTCGCATGAATAAGTTCACATTCCGATTGGATTTCCTCGCCTGGTGATGAGGCGAGGACTGCTTGGACAACTTTTCGGGCCCTCGCGTTATCCCCTTGGGCATAGGCCAGCCTTGCGAGCGACAAGTTTTCTGTATTTCCGGGTTTTCGCTCTGCAGCTTCATAGGTCGATAGCAGCAGTTCCTGCCCCTGAGACGGGTTTCCTTTGCGAATCCAGAAGGGCACGAGCGCCAAGACCAGCTCGGACGCTTCACGCATCATGCCCTGCTCTTTCAAAAAGGCAAGGGTATCGGCGATGGTTGGTGCTGCTGCATCGGATAGGTCTGGGCGTAATGCAACGACAGGATCGGACGGTCGAGAGTCTTTCAGGGCCTCGAGAACTGTTTTGCCAGGCTTCAGCAGAAGTTGTTCATTCAGCAGGGCAGCAAAACTCACATACTCCGTTTGGGCTGCCGCCTCACGTCCAAGTGCGATGAGCGCTCGGATCTTGGCTGCACGCGGTGCATCTTCGTAGATTTCCTGGCGCACTGCCAATTCGGCAAGTTCCAATGCCCTGGCAGGTTCCGACTGAAGAGAATATTGGGAGACGTAGAGAAGTGATTCGAAATAGGCGCGTGCAATTTGAGCCCTCGTATCATGTATCCAATCATCGCCTAAGCCAGCGAGGAAGGGTCCTGCATAGTGCTTAATTCGTTTTTCGTGGCGTGTTCTCGCCTTTGACGCTTCCTCACTTTTTGGACCGGATGTCAAAAAAACATCGATATCGGAGTCGACGAGATCTCTATTGATCGCAATTGAATTTCGCCCAACTGACAATGCCCCCATGAGCTTGCCATCAAGAATCTCCGCGCAATAAACCAGAGTTTGCCTAAGGTTATGGCGCGCACTGTCAGGTGGACGATCTGGCCAAAGGGCTTCAGAAATGGACTCACGAGAATTTGGCCCAGGATGGACCAGCAGGTAACCGAATAGGGCGGGAATCCGGTTCCATCGAAATTGCGTCACGACTTCCCCATTAACGTCAAAAGAGGTTTGCCCAAGAAGCCGGATCGTCAATTGATTCTTAAACATGGGAAAAGACTTCAGTGTCACTTCGGTTGAAGACTTAAAGAATTCATAAACTCCTTGTAGGATAATTCTACATGTGGGATGGTAGTGAAGGAGGGTGTAGTTGCCAGAAATGCAGACGATGAAACAGAAGGATGTATTCCGTCAGCCCCTGATCGCGTTAATCACATGCTGCTTCGTAGCTCTTGGCTGTGGCGGAAGGGCTGGAACGACAACTCTTTACGGTGCTTCGGTGAACCGGTTGAAATCCCTTAATCAAGCGGTGCTGCTTTACGCTAGTGATTTTGACGATGTCCTTCCCTTGCGCGGCCAGTGGATGGATGGCGTCATCCCGTACGCGAAAAATGAGTGGCTCTTTCACTCACCGGCAGTGAGTCGATTTGGGTATGGCTACGCGATGCAGCGAGAGATTGCCGGCAACCCTCTCCACCTTTTTTCTTCTCTATCAACAGAAGTCAGCGTGTTTGATTCGACCAACCTCGCCCGAAATGCGACGGATTTCCTGTCGACCGAACCGTCTCCACCGCGTTATGGACGCAAGAACACCATCGCATTTCTTGACGGGCATGTTCAAGACGAGAACACGGTTGGCACGAACCCACCTTCGCTCTATTCACAATCCAAAACGCGACTCAAACATGTCAATCTGGCGCTGCTGATGTATGCAAACGACTGGGACTCTGCCTTGCCTCTCACCCATCAGTGGGTTGACGAACTCACGCCCTACGTAAGAGACGCTCAGGTTTTTCACTCGCCCGCCGTCCAGTTGAAAAGTTCAGCCCAATTTGGCTATGCACTGAGCAGTGAGACGGTCGGAATCAATCTTGCAAGCATCGCATCTCCGTCATCGACAATTTCAGTCTTCGACTCGACCGATTTGACTCGCAATGCGACCGCACCCACATCAACCCTCCCAAATCCGCCTCGATACCAAGGGAAAAACACCATTGGCTATGTAGATGGTCATTTGGCAAATTGACGGCAACTATCGAAGTATTAATGCTAAGTGATCCAGCAGCCAAGCGATGACGAGAGCACCTGCTACGGCCATTTTAGCTGGGCCGATGTGTAACGTGCGAACTGGTTTCGCGCCGGAAAGCGCGGCACATACGGCTCAACGGCGGAAGCCGAACTGCCATATTACTGTGGCAGGCTCTGCCAAATCCTGATCTTTGTATCGAGTCCCGGCGGCATGGCTTCCAGTTTGCGGGTAACGGGGAGTAATCTGTTAGGACTGTGCGATTCAGACTCACTCGCTGGAGCGATACAATTGTCCGATAACACGTTTTTTGCCCCTGGTGCGCGTGACGAACTCCACGTTATTCAGAACGAGGCAGACTATTTGTCAACACAAAAAATCGGTCAAACGATTTTGGATGCCATCCCAGACATTGCCCTCATCTTAAACGACAAGCGGCAAATCGTCGCAGCAAATGACCATTGTTTAAATGCACTCGGCGTAGCGGCCGTTAGTGAGCTGTTGGGGCTACGCCCAGGCGAAGCGGTTCATTGCATCCACGCCACTCAAGGCCCTTCTGGCTGCGGTACGTCGATCGCTTGCCGCGAGTGTGGTGCCGCCAACGCAATCGTAAGTTGCCTCCGAACTCAAGAGTGTGTTGAACACGAATGTCGGATTACGGCCAAAGTCGCAGAAGGCGAAGAATCGATGGACTTTTTGGCACGAGCCAATTTTGTCCGAATTGGCCCGTACCCTCTGGTTCTGCTCGTTTTGCGCGACAATAGCGCCGAGAAGCGCAAGCAAGCTCTTGAGAGACTCTTCTTTCACGATGTCCTGAACACGGTTGGTGGTATGGCAGGGCTTGCTGACTTGATGACAGTAAGTCCGGCTGAGAAGTCCGCACAGTATGCCGTGACTATTCAGCACCTGGCATCCAGTGTGGCCGAAGAAGTTACGGCCTATAGAGACTTGGTGCTCGCTGAAGCTGGAAATCTTGCGGTGACATATTCATCAATTTCGCTTGAAAAGCTCCTCGATGAAGTGCTCGAAAGCTTGGGGCATCACCCTGCGTGTTCTGGCCGCACTTTTACGACGTATGTGGAGCCTGGGTGTTCGGTTCAAACCGATCACACGTTATTGCGACGTGTGGTTATCAACATGGCAAAGAACGCGGCTGAAGCGTGTGCACGGGGAAGTGAGATACATCTGACCGGCGAGTGCGACGGAAACGTCGTCATGGTCAGCGTCAACAATCCAGGCGTAATCCCGAAGCCCGTTCAAAGCCAATTATTTAAGCGCTCGTTCAGTACCAAGGGCGAGTCTGGACGCGGCCTTGGTACGTACAGTATCAAACTGTTCACGGAGCGCTATTTGCACGGAACGGTTTCATTCGAAAGTTGCGAGACGAGTGGCACGACTTTCACCATCACGCTGCCGCTATCCCAATAATCGCGGGCCATGTTTGCCGGTTAACCGAAGCAAGCAGTAGGCACAACAGATTGGGCTCACGTAGGGTGGCATCGATACGAGTGCCATCAACATCACTACGTAAAGTCCCACTCTACTACTCTTCGTCATCTGAATGCCGCCGTACAGGTTCAGTGCACTGAAAGCCAGCAGGATGCAGATGAAAAGCAAGATCGTCTTCTCCTCCTCACGAAACGGAGACGGAATTCCAAATATATGGGTCATGGGGACCCGACGACCTGGAGTGTTCGCCTGAGTCTTTAGTGCAGTGTTGACCGTCTTGTGAATCTCTCCGGGGTGCGATCTCATCACCAGACCTTGCGAAAAGCAAAGTAACCCAAGACCTCCCATGACAGCGAAGATCCAGCCAACAACCTTGTCCATTTTATAAGGCTTCGGCGCTTCGTCGTTCACCGGATTCGGTGGCTCCATGAAGCTGAGTATAGACTCGAACTACACGGTGGTTGTTTGGCAATTCGGCACGCCATCAGCGGTCATTCGGTGTCGACATGGGGTGCTTGCTACTAATTTCAGGAGCAGTAGGTTACAGCAGTAGCAGCAAGAAGCGAGGCACGTCTTAACGTCAAACAGCAGAATGGTCTTGTTCTGTAGCCACGGCATGGCTTGGGGCCGCGCACCCAACTCGCGGCTCGAACCCATTTTTGGTCTTGGCGAACGGTCCGAACGCCG
>CAILEM010000056.1 GCA_903833215.1 uncultured Armatimonadota bacterium | reverse complement strand
TTCTCTCGAGTGCTCGATACTTTGCTTCTATTCAATCGCTATGCAACTTTCAAAGAGCTTTCTTCGCTGGACAACTCACTTCGTCGGCTTCGCTTTTTAGCTGACCGCTTCGTGGCTGACAGTCGAATATGGTACCCCTTGTTGAGGTCGATTAGCAGCTTTTGGCCGACTTTTTACGCGAAACGTCGGATGTTTAGCCTATATGTCTTGGCCTAAATCTAAACTGTGGCAATCCTAAACGGCAGTCCCGAAAGCGTGTTCGTTTGTCAAGTAGTAATAGGATGATCGAGGTTTTTTTAGAGCGCTGTAATCCTGCTAAAGCTGGGCTACCTCAATGAATCAGCCCGACGTCTGATTGTTGAAATGACGTCGGAGGAGACGTGGTTATTCAGGCAAGGATCTGCAAACTTCGTAACCAACTGGACAAGTCCGTCTATCTTTCTGTGTACAGACTTAGCAGGCAAACGAAATCTTTCCCCGAATTCGAGAAATTCCTCTCGAGAAAAGCGACCGATATTGTCCTCAACCAAAGCCAGCGCCATACGATGTCCCTCCGGCAGCATATTCGTGTAGGGCAAAGTTGAGATCAAATCATAAACGGGGGTAAGAATCCACTGTCCAGTCTCCTTGTCGAATATGAGGCTGACATTCTTGGCATGAAGATCTCCGTTACCGATGATATAGCTAAAGAGATAGAGTTCGAGAGAATCTAGAAGTGTCGCCTTGGAAACGCCAAGATCGGCCATGGCGCTGAGAAGGTCAAAATACTCCATTGAATACTTGCTGTTGGGAAACAGATCCATCACCTGAAGCATGTCCTCTACATGTAGAGACCTGAGGGCTTGGGCAGGCTTGTCATAGATGCGATCAAACCGTTTCATGACAAGGACTCCGTCTACAAGCTCGGTTTCGGAGACATTCAGTCGGCAGCGCCGAGCAAGTTGCGTAAATGCAAACTCATTCTCAAGCAAATTCGGAAACTGCCGGCTTTGGAATTTGGCGACATACCTTCTAGTTCGACTAGCTCCTACGATTTGCCCTAACGATAACTTCGGCTGGATCCCGGAGATCGCGGATAAGTAGCTCGCGTCAAAGGCACCCCTCTCATCCAGAAGATGCTCGATCTGTTTTTTGGCTTCTGACAATCCCAACGCTGAAGTTCGTGGCCCCTCACCAGGAATTCGCGTTTCAATGTCGCCGATCGAATCTGACCCAGTTGCGGCGAGGACTGCGAAAAAATCATCTGCCGCCGAACCGATCAGGCGCCGTACAGCTGAAAACATGACACCCTCTGGCAATAGCCCTGCAAAGTAGGTCGGTATGTTGGCCAAACCTTCGACCACGATTCCCTCATACAGCTTGGGGAGATGCCTGGCGATCGGAGCCGCGTTGCTCCGCAAGAATTCTTCGGAGTACTTAAACTCACAACCTTTAGGTAGGCGATGGAGAGTCCCAACTTGCTCCCCGTCTCGGAAGACGAAGAGTGTCTCAACCGAGTGATAGTCCGTCACAACCCAGGCCCTTTCGGTCGAATCTGTAGCTCGAGCCCAAGGGCATCAAGATTTTTAACAAGCGTGTCGACACGGACTGCGCCTCGGCCACTCTCTAATAGTTATATAGGGCGACGGGAAACAGAAGCCAATGCCGCCAGTTCGTCCTGGGATATCCTCGCCCTCGCTCGCGCAGCCTTGATCTGACCGATCAACACCAAGGGCAACCCAACATATTCAGGGTCTGTGATCACTAGATCACAATATCACCCTTTTAAACCCACTCGGCTCAAAACTGGCAGTCTATGAGGTCTTTAAGTCACAAACTCAGCAAGCTAATTTAGTTCATGGGCCTTGCAGTTCCGAAAAACCGAAGATATTTTATTCGCAAGGCCAATTGAGGGATCAAACCCGGGGCCTACGTCCGAAACGCCGAAGGTGCTTCATCCTCAAAGCCCAGGGATGGGCCGTCGACGGCGCTTCCCTGGGTGGTGGTGACGGAAGATGGTCAACGCTGAAAGTGTTGCGTCCGGAAACGTCGAGATGAACCCTGATCGGGAGTCGTATCCCTTCAACCGACGTGGTCATTCCCCAAATGGTGGTCACTCAATATCTTGAGTGTTGGGCGGATGGTGTCACCAAACCCAGCGTGGTGCTCCTGCACCCCGCAAAACTGTCTTAGCGATCCGACATCCCGAGGCTGAATTCTCTTTCGTGTACTTTTGCTCCTAACTCAGGATGATATTTGCAGACCACCCAACTTGGATCCCACTCAAAGGTCTTTCGTAAAGCATATATGTTCTTGTCGACCCAGAATCGAATCCTCCACTGCTTTGACTCCAGGACAAAACAATCAAAGCCATCGACTCTCTCGGACCCAACAACTCGCGAATCAGTCATGTCGCTGAATTGGAGTGCTTCGATGTCATTAGGAAGCAGCAACCCGACATACATGGTGATTGTAAATTTCGTTTCGGGAAGCAGGTAGTACGTGGCACCGGCAAGGTCAATATTACGTTCCACGTGAAGTGTGCCATTCAGATGGCAGCTGATATCTGCGCTCCAGGTCATTCTCTTTTCGACAGGTGTATCCAATCCACCGAAAGAGTGCTCCAGCCTAATACTCTTGGCACAAAGTAGAGTCAGCTGTGTCGGCTTTCCACTCTTTACAGATTCGAATTCATAGCGTACAGAGGCGGTCCTGCAAAGGCCACATGAGCAACGTAAGCATTCGTGCTCTTTGCTCCGCTATCTGACTCATCGACTGCAGTGACATCAATGCGATCCCGTAGTGATTTGCAATTGGCGTATGAGGCGTTCATCCTTGCCAGAATTCTGAGAGCCTCATCGTCCGGTTTCCAAAAAGCAAGATAAGCCCAAGTAACCCCACACAAAATGATCAACGCGCCAGTCATCGAAATGCCAAAAATGCGCTTGCTCATCAATTGCTGCCCAATGCTTGCCACCAACATTGTAACGCGGCATCCGGTCCAGACGCTCAATCGATCGTCCATCTTGTTACAACATCGCTCGAAGACACATCCGATGCAATCTTCCGAAACGCCGTAGGTGTTTTGTCCACAAGGCCAATTGAGGGATCAAACCCGGGGCCTGCGTCCGAAACGCCGAAGGTGTTTCATCCTCAAAGCCCAGGGATGTGCCGTCGACGGCGCTTCCCTGGGTGGTGGGCGACAAAAGATGGTCAACGCTGAAAGTGTTGCGTCCCGGAACGTCGAGGGACATCCGGCTGGGTAGGGATCAAACAGCCACCGACATGGTCATTAACCAAAGGTCGGTGACTCAACACATTCAGTGTTGGACGGATCAAAGTCACCAAACCCAGCCTAGCTCCGTAAGCGGGGCACGCCCCGCCCCTACAGGAGGAACGCTTTCGGCGTCCAGAACGGAAGGTCCAAACACAAAAAAGCCCCCTTTGTGGGGGGCTTCTTCAAATTATTAACCGGGCGACGCTCATATCTCGCGGGACCCTGCGGACCAACTACTTCCGACGCTGAGGAGCTTAACTGCCGTGTTCGG
>CAILEM010000055.1 GCA_903833215.1 uncultured Armatimonadota bacterium | reverse complement strand
TACGGAGAAGCTATCAATGCCCTTATTCAAGAAATCAAAACCGTCGCTAGAGGATTTAGAAAGTTTCACAACTTCAGAATTGCCATTCTGTTCTTTCTTGGAAAACTCGAACTCCACCCACACAAAACCTCATAGAGCCGTATTTCAAGAGCCTGTCAATTCAGACGCTTGCGATTCCGTAGCGTACTGAACACCAAAGTTCGCAAATCGTCCCGTGCGGAGTACCACGCTTTTTAGGTTCAATACGCGGTTTTGTTCAGGTTCAAACTCTGAATTGACCGGGCGGGATTCGAACGTTGGTTTATTGCGAGTTAGATCGTCAACTCGCACGTACTGGCTGACACGAAATGCAGAACTGTTCTACGAATCGCCGGACGAACTCCCACGTTGAGATCACATCATGCATATTGTGTTTGTCGAAGTGGCTATGTGCGGCGTCGTTCTGCGGGGTTGCCGTTCCTTGAATCTCCGTGCAATGGACCTTGCCATAGACCCCAACTTTTGATAGCCTGTCGTTCAGAGGTTTATAGTGTCTCGACCACCGACTTCAAGATCGTTCGCAGGACCGAGTTGCCTCAAAGCGCCCTCAAACCCACACCGCGTATTCTAAAAATCACCGTTCAATTATGGTGCCCAGCCCAATTGGATTTCGAGCGAAGACTTTTCCTTCACCAATTTCGCTCGCGCCCTGATATTCTTGACTGCGAGTTTTGTTACCTGATCCACGGCATGAAGTTGAGAGTCCGAAAGCTGACTAAATTGCTTGACACGGGCTCTCGCAGTTCCGTAAGCCAGACCTGTATGCAATAAATTGGTGTAGACCTCGACGTTGGTTTTGATCAGCTTGAGAACGGGATGCTGGACAAAGATCGACAAGCACGCGGCCAGCGCCTCCCAATATTTGTGCTTATCGGCTATATCAAGTGCGGTGGCAAGGTCCATAAGCTGGCTCAAGGTCTCGATCATTTCGCGTGCACTGCGCATGGATTTCACACTGCCGGTCGATTCCCAGCCCGAAAGAAGCTGCTTGACATGTTGGGGACGGATACCGCCGATCACGAGGGTATCCTTCACCCGTTTGACCTGTTCTCGCAGTAGCCTTTCTTTCCCAAGGTTATTCATAACAGTTGCGTCTACCGCAAGCGAAAATCCGAGGCCGACCGCGCTGGTCGCATTCTCTTTACGAGTGCGCTCCGCTTCTTTCGCCATACCTTCGACGTCGTCGTAAAAACCTGGCAGTTGACGCTGCCACCGATTCAGGGCGGTCCGATCGAGTTTGATTTTCTTATCGAGGGCGACAATTCTCGCATCCAATTCGCCGATCCGTGTTGCGGCATAGGCATAGTCTTGAAACTTCACCAACTCGCTGCGCCAGTTGACCATCGCAGAATCGGCTCTACTCTGAGCTTCGTTGACGGCTTTGATCGCATCCGCCTTTTGCACCTCGAGTCGATCTCTCCATTCATTGCCACGAGCCTGCTTTTCGAGAAGTCTTTGCTTCCAGGCATTCATCGAGGCGCGATTTTCGTCCGTGATCGGGATCGCTTCAAACGATGCTTTTTCAGCGTTGAAATCGGCGAGCGCGGCATCAAATTTCTTCTTCTCTACCGAGTAACTGGAGGCAATCTTCAGGGCTGCGTCGCAGAGAGTGTAGGCAGGGTGCGTGCCGGCGTTCCAGGTAGTGAAAAAGGAATTGATTGAGGCGAACTTCTGCTCGGCCAGCCTGCGATAGCGGTTCTCCTTGTCAAGCTGGTCTCGAACCTGATGCAGACTCATCTTGGCCTGCTTGAGCTCGCCTGGCTCTGCGAGCTTGGGAACCTTCTTCTGCTCAGGAATCTCCTGGGCGACCGTGGCCTGCAATCCGCTGCAGAGCAGAAGCAACCCGACGATCACCGACTTCTTACGTTCAGCGCCTGTGAAGATAGCCACCTGCCCTAGCGTACTCAATAAGCCAATCCTGCTTCAGCATCTTGCGGCATTCAGCGCGGCGAGGCTCACCACGATAGGCAAGCTAACGAGTACGGAGTTCAGAAGCTTGGTCGCTAATCAACCCCACTGCCGATTCAACATACTCTTCCTTCACTTGGTGAACTGCGGCAACAAGTCTTCGATATTCTGCCTCAGGAATATGGGGGCCAAGGGCCGAAATCGGGAGCGTTCGGAGTACCATAGCCTTTCTTCACGGTTCGTCGGAAGTTGCTGGACCATCACCGCGCTCGGAAAAGCGCACGCATCGAGTGACTGCGAATGTGGCCACGCCCCAAAAGCTGCACTGCAGCTTCTAGTCCGGGTCGCCGTAAAGGATGCCGCGGTCTTTGGTTCCTAAATAGACTCTTCCGTAGATTCGAGGATCGCCGGTAACTACTCCGTGGCCTTCGAAGTCGCGAGAAGGATCGGAGATACGGGTCCAGGATAGGCCCTTGTCATTGGATCGGAACACTCCCAAGATGCCTTTGTATTTTCCATTGGCAAAAAGGGCTGGATATCTCTCTCCCGTGGCTGGCTTGCCAAAGCCAATACTCTCGACAGACTCAAAATACGGCAGCTTGCGAAAGAACTTGCCGGCATCCATGCTGTGAAACAATCCAGTCTGAGCAGGGATCCAAAGGTCGCCTACTTGATACTCGGTGGCCCGCATTCGCCCACGTGCACTAGGCAGACCGATGGATTCTACGGGTTGGAAACTCCTCGCGGTGTCGTCACTCGAATAGAATTTGTCGCCAGAAAGCGCGTAGGTGCGGGTCGGGGTGACTCCGTCAGCAACCAATTCCATGTTTCCTGACAGCCCCTCAGATTTCCCCCACGTCTTCCCAAAATCAAAGCTCCTCCAGGTTGAGCCTCCGGTGGCCCATACGATCACCTGGGCTGTAGAGTTGAATACGATCGATCCGGCAACGGCTCCGGGAGGTTCGGTCGCAAATTCATTCCAAGTAACTCCCCCATCATAGGTGTAGCTCCCATTCTTTGACGGGCTTCTTCCCGCGCGGACCACGAGTAGGGGACAATCCACCGCCCACGACAAGCTTTCGGTGTCGGTGAGTTGGCCGGTCATAGACTTTCTCAATGGTGCTCGGTCCAGGCGCCAGTGGGCGAATCCGCCGGAACCTTGAAGTGCTGAGATCAAGTGCGACCCTTCAATTGGGCTCACCAAATCGACAACGGTCGCCTCGGTTTCCCCTTTGTGGACTCCGGTCACGACTCGCTTCCAGTGATAAATTAGCGAGTCCTGGGCAGCCATCGGTCGAATCAAGCCTAAGGAAAGTATCGGTATGAGGCAAAGCACGCAGCGATTTTACTACCGGCGGCAAGCTCGACGATCTAGCGTAGGGTCGATCTTGTAATATCTCTTCTTATGCTGGCCGCAGTTGTTGCCCTTCTTACAGTAGCAGCTATAACCGCGACACCGCCCTCAGGGAACGCGCGGGCCACAGTGATCGAACTGTTCAAGCGCTGCGATATCGTTTGTATTCCGGAAAGGCACGGGGATAAAGTCGTTCATGACTTTCTGAGGTCCCTCATCACCGATACCGCGCTGGTTGATGCGCGGGTAACGGACATTGTTGTCGAATTTGGAAGTGCGAGATATCAGGGGATCATGGATAGGTACATCGCGGGCGGCGCGGTGAGTAAAAGCGAGCTTCAAAAGGTGTGGCGAGAAACGACCCAGTTTTTGGTGTGGGATTCACCGCTGTACGAATCCTTCTTCCAGATGGTCAGGGACGTCAACTCCAAGCTTCCGGTCAAGAAGCGGCTTAGGGTGCTGTTGGGTGATCCCCCTATCAAATGGGAACGGGTGCGCACGAAAGAAGACTACATCAGGTTCGCCGATCGGGATCTCTAGATGGCCAACGTGGTTCAACGTGAGGTTCTGGCAAAGAAGCGAACGGCCCTGCTCATTGCAGGCGGCATGCACCTCATTTGTGAGCACGACCCAGCGGAGGTGTTGACTGACGAATATCGGAGCGTCGGGGACCTGCTTCGGAGGCGGCATGGCGATCAGGTTTTCCTCTTGTGGTACACAACAGGTCCGATTCCAGGGCTGGCCGGTTCAGGAGTTCATGCTGTAGCCCTCAAGGGGTCCACACTTGAGAACTCATCCTTCGCGCCGTTCGCCCCGGCAGGGTTCACGATCAAGAAAATCGTGGACGGACAAACGAAGTGGGTTCCCGCCGAGGCGAAAGACTGGCCCAAAGCCACCGTTATGACTGACGGCCTGATCGACTACGGCCAAGCCCGGAAAGAAGTCCTCCCTAGCACGAGCGTCTACAAGGACGCAGAGTACTTGAAGGAACTCCATCGCCGGGCGGGAATCATGAAATCTGTTTTTGACGTTGACTTTGAGTCCTGGCTGACGAATGCGATCAACGGCAAGGGTTGAGACAGCTGGCGAGCGCGGCAAGTGTGCTGAGTTGCGAACACAGATTTCGAGGGTCGTCACCGACTACGCTGGCACGCGTAGAGTTCGTAGATCGTCCAGCAAGGATGACGACGCCTTTCGAATCAACATTGGCTGGCAGCCTAATGGGATTTGAACTGGATCGACATTGCTTTGGACCACGATGCAGCAGATATCCGTTTCTCCTACAATCAGGTTAAATCTCTCAACTTGATGTTCACATTAGCCTTATTCTTGGCCGCTACTCCACTTCACGCTTGGCTCGTGCCGCAAAGCTCGAAGCACGAGATTTGGTACAGCATCGACGCTAGTCCAGCCCACTCTCAACTGTTTGTGGCAAATGGCGACGGGACGTCCGAAAAACCTCTATTGCCCCTGACGGGTCTGGACTACTCGCCGTCCTTGTCCCGGGATGGCGCTTGGGTTGTCTTCACATCGGAAAGGGACGGCTCCGCCGACATCTACCGGGTCCATCCAGACGGAGCCGGATTGGAGCGCCTAACCTTTGACCCCGCATTCGACGATCAGGCTGTGCTGTCTCCAGATGGCAAAACACTTGCGTTCGTATCTTCTCGAAAGTCGGGCCGCGCCCAAGTGTGGCTAATGGACATGAAGTCTCGGAAGTCTCACCTCCTGACCAAGGCTCCAGGAAGTGGGTTTCATCCTGCATGGTCGCCAGACGGCAAGTGGTTGGCATTCAGTTCGGACTGCGGACGCTTCGCCGGACACATGCCCGGGCGTTGGGAGAAGACTCAATCGCTAAGCATTTACATGGTTCGAGCTAACGGATCGGGCTTGCGCCGGATCACCCGAGGAAGAGGGGTTGCGGGTTCGCCTCAGTGGTCGCCTGACGGGAAACGGCTTTTCTACTACGAAACCACCGAAATCGGTGCGGTGTACGCGACCTTTGACGCTAAGCTGGGCGCAACCCAAATCAGCTCCATTGATTTAGACACCGGCAGCATTAGGGCGCATACGTCTGGAGATGGTGTGCGCCGTTGGCCGCAACCGCTCAGCGATGGCAGCATCGCCTATCTGGGAACGGATGAGAAGCATGTTATTTCGCTATCCCGCATCAAAGGCGACGTCGTCAAAACAGGTGCCTCGGGAGAAATTCGCTCGCCATCGTGGTCTAGCGACGGAAAGACTGTGATCTACGCCAAACTGACTTCCCCAGACAAGTTTGAGGTCCTTCCGGGATTCTCGACCCTAGCTGACGTACACCTGACCAAGCTTGCGAGTGGTGGGTTCTTCCCTGGGGCTTCAAGTTTGACGGGCAAGATTGTGGTCAGCTCGAATATGCAGAGCCTAGTCACGATGCGTTCGGACGGTTCGAGTCGCAAGGAACTATTGGCGGAGTCAGATGCTTTGCTCTTGTCACCCGCATGGTCGCCGGACGGAGGCAAAATCGCTTTTTCCAAGGGCATGTATTTTCGACCCGGCGGCCATCCTGTGGGCCAGATCGGCATCATGAACGCCGACGGAACTAACATCCATTACATCGGAGTAGCGAACACTAACAGTGGCTTCCCCACCTGGTCTCCAGACGGCAAGAGTATTGTGTATTCACAGGACGCCCACCTCGTTGTTTGGGATCTGGCGACGGGACGGGCGCGAAACCTGACCCTGCCGGGAGGTCAGCGCGACACCTTTCCGCAATGGTCACCCAAAGGAGATTGGATCGCCTTTTCTAGCGACCGCGACAGCGACGAAGACTTCAAACTCTTCTTGATCCGACCTGACGGTACTGGACTGCACAGACTGACCGACAAGTCGGGCGACTCGCACTGCTCTTGGTCGCCTGATGGCAATTGGATCGTCTTTTCCAGCGCACGGATGGGGTTTAAGGATGAACACGCCCTTTCTGAGTCCCCTCAGCCATACGGTCAACTCTTCATGATCCGCCCTGACGGTTCTGGATTGCGCCAGATCACAGATAACAAGTGGGAAGCTGGGACGGCTGCTTGGATTAAGCAGGTTCACTAGCTGCAGTTAGTCGAATCTGGCACGATCAACAGCGAAGGTTCGTGCCCACGGGTGGAGCTAGGGACATCCCGATTTTTCGGGGTTCTAATTTGGAGGCGCAGACGACTTCCCGCTCGAGGGAAAATGGAGGAAGGTCCGTTCGGAGTACCGCCGCCTATCGGCTCTACGTATTAAAAGTACGTGCCAAAGGGCGCTCCAACTCGTCGGAAGTGGGGCTGCATGTGCACAGAGATTGTGAGATCGACCGATTGTCACACACTGCTAGTTGTTTGAAGTTTCGTGGCCGAGCAGGTGACGCACCGAATACATTTGCCCCGTATGGTAGGCAATGTGAAAGGCCATGTATTCAAGCGTGTAACCCCAGGTCCAGTCTTCACGACCGGGCAACATGCTCGTAATGTCTGACTGCTCAGCGATAACGTAGGCTTTGCATGCCTCATGAACCCGCTTAACTTCGGCATAAATGGCCTCGACACCCATTTCCAGCTTGAGTGGATGATTCACAGAATGGAGATAGTAGCTGGCTTGGTCATTCACTAACGGACTAGAAAGCTCTGGATAAAGCCACCTCACCTCGCCAAAGGCGACATGCACCGCCAATTCACCGACGGAGAGCAACCGTGGATGGGCGCGGATCCAAAGGTCTTGGTCTGTGAGGCCATCAAACGCCTCGCTCATTTCCCAAAATGCTGAATCCATTGGCTTTAAGGCTTCTTCCAGAGTCATGACTGAATAGCAGAGTATAACTCAAGTGCTATTTCGCAAGAACCCAGCACTACAGCTGTTTAAAGCGCGTCCACTTCGGCGTACCAAGAAAGCCCCGAAGGGTGGTTGAATTTGCCAGGGTTTCGGCCTTTCTTGATTTTCGGGCTGGGTGAGAGTTCGTGCCCACAGGTGGAGCCGATTTCTCGTTGGAGGGAAATGGTGGCCAAGGGCTACACTCGGGAGCGTTCGGCGTACTGGACTTTTTAGGTTCAAATTCTTACCCAGGGCCGTCGGGGTTCGCGGACATCGGATAGGCGATGCCAATCGTTCCGGACAGGAGTTTGTCAGAAGGCCACACTGGGGTTATAATTTTCTGCGTGGAAATCAGCCCGATGAACCTGGTGGAGGCATTTCGCCTGTGGTTTCAGCAGGAATGTCATGCCAGCCGGCTGACCCTGGAGATGCTGCAAAGTGTTCCTGACTCTCGGAAGCAGGACCCCGCTTTCGCCCGAGCCGTGAACCTATTTGGCCACCAGCTAGCATGTCGCACCAATTGGCTTATTCGCATGACGGGCTCCAAAAAGGTGCTTGAGCCATGGTGGCCAGACTGTGAATTTACCAACCTGTCAAGCAAGATGGCCATGGTTGAGGCAGAGTGGCAAACCTTCATCGGCGGACTCTCCGAAGATGAGATTGATCGAGATTTCGATTTCTCGACGACATCAGGAACGTATCGATGGAACGTCGCGGGGCAATTGATGCAACTTGTGGGACATGGGTTCTATCATCGGGGTCAAATCGCGCTCCTGGTTCATGAATTAGGTGGGGAGACGGTGGATACGGATTACCTTTACTGGGCCTACGAAGAGAATCCGCATCGCTGGGGACTGCTTCCCCTTCCTACTCAGTAACTCCCCAGCACAACACCAGGCACTCGCTGCAATACGGGGTTCTGCGTCAATCTTCGATGAGTTCCACCATTTCTATCAAACTTCGAGAGACGCCAAAAATGTTTACATGATCGTCTCTAACGATGTGCTAAGCCCTTATCCAAAGGGCGGATACGAGGACCGCTGGTATTAGTTAATCCACAGCCCGAACGGAAATCGGCTGGAGGAAGCGCGAGATTTTGTTCTCGGACTTGGTCGCCCCGGTGAGTTTGAAAAGGTCGATTCGCTAGTTCACTAGGAACGTAGCACTAAACCCACTATGGGTAGAGTTTAGTGACCTGAGAGGGGTGACTGAGCAAGAATGATCGGCTCAAGGAATTAGCTCAGTAGTCAAGGGAAAGAATTGCAGTGATGAACCTTCCATACCACTTTTTGGGATTCATTCTTCTCTACTCGCTGAGTCCAACTACGGCATTGGGCACAGAAGGTGAGCGTGGAGCCCGTTGGAACTTACGCGCACTCTATCAAGCGCCCAAGGTTTACGATGATCCTGGGCGTAGCGTTGACGGCGTGCGGGCTCTCTTCTACGAGGGCCTTCCGTGGAAAGGAAAACCTACCCACGTCTTTGCCTATTACGGTGCCCCAAAAACCGAGCCAGGCAAGAAGGTCCCCGCCATGGTTCTCGTTCACGGCGGCGGTGGATCGGCCTATATTCCTTGGGTGAAGTTGTGGGTCAGTCGGGGGTATGCAGCCATCGCCATGGACACCTGCGGATGTGTGAGCAGTGGCGGTTTCCAAGAACATCCTCGGCATGCCGATGGTGGCCCTCCCGGATGGGACGCCAGCTTTACTCAATTGGATGAAGGTATCCAAGATCAGTGGACCTACCACGCCGTGGCGGACATCATCCTCGCGAATTCGTTAATCCGATCTTTCCCAGAAGTAGATTCGCAGCGAATTGGACTCACCGGCATCTCATGGGGCGGCTATCTTGCATGTATTACGTCGGGGGTCGACGCGCGCTTTCGGTTTGTGGCACCGGTATACGGCTGCGGGTTTCTTGGCGACAACTCGGTATGGGGTGACTCCTTCCATGCGATGGGTGAGGAAAAAGCGAAGCGATGGCTTGGACTGTGGGATCCCTCGGTGTACTTGCCGAAAACGAAAATGCCAATGCTATGGGTTACGGGCCCCAACGATTTTGCCTATCCCATGGATTCCCTGCAAAAGTCCTATCGCCTTCCTAGTTCTGCCAGAACGCTAAGTATCCGCCCGGGGATGGCCCACGGCCACGGTGGGCCAGGAGAGAATCCAGAGGAGATTCATGCCATGGCCGATGCCCTGTTCAAGGGAGGCTCACCACTAACCATGGTCACCTCGCAAGGGCGAAATGGAGACACGGTCTGGTTGACATTTGCAGGTTCTCGGCCAATTGCCAAGATCGAACTCAACTATACGCAAGACCTGGGGCCATGGCAGACCCGAGTTTGGAAAAACATTCCGGCTGGGGTTGATCTACGTCGAGGCCAGGCCGATGCAATCTTGCCGAAAGGGACGACAGTGTACTTCTTCAACATCATCGATGACCGGGGACTCGTGGCCAGCAGTGAGCACGTGGCCGTCACTGCGCGCGGCTGAACTTGGAACGATGGTGGCCCAGGCAGTGAGTGGGCGTAGCCCCCGGTCTGAACAAACTCAGACCATTGGCATATTATTGACTTGTATATAATTCGTTGGTCCGTCTTTGGAACAGCGCGGGCCCGTGGATAACCGGGGTCTGCACACTGTCCTGAAATTCTGGAGCGGTATTGGGAACATCGCTTTAAAACCGACAAAGGAAGACCAATCATGAATAGTACAGTTCGAAGTTTTTTGTCGATTGCCTTGGTCGTCGTATGCGGTTCGATTGGATCCTTGCTTCTCGGCTTTTTGGCTGGCTTCCTGAAGTTCATGCTATTTGCTCGCCTAGATGACGCCAGACTGGTCGCAATAGCGGCAGTTGGTGTGGGAGCAATTGCGGGAGCGTCGCTCGGCTACAAGTTAGCCATCCGCCTGGGAATCATTTCAACGCCACCCAAACCGCAGGGTTGAGAGCTTCGAGGTCGCCGAAAATGAAGATTGACCCACGGAAGGGCAATGAATTTAGCGAGCTGTTCGAAGTTCGCGATTTACCGTAGCCGGCTTAGTAAGGTAGCACTGGGCCTCGACTACTGGAAATAACTCAATCACCGACTAGACGTTTCGTCTCGTCGCGCGCATCGAGGGATTTCGGCCAACTCTGCGGAACGTACGAGACCCGTGAGCATCTGACTGAACACGATTCCGTGTAGCGGGACGACTGAGTACCAGTAAGCAATGCCAAACAGCCCACGTGGCCTGAATCGCGCCGTCATCGTGAGCCTCACATTAGGATTCTCATCATCCTTCGGTTCGAGTTCAAAACTCAAGGTCGCCACACCGGGGAGTTTCATTTCAGCCCGGAGTTCAAGGCAATAGGGTGGACTGATCGCAGCGACGCGCCAGAAGTCTAGAGAATCACCCAACCGCAGGTCCTGGGGATGTCGTCGGCCACGGCGAAGCCCAGGCCCTCCAACCAGTCTGTCCATTGCCCCTCGTAAGCGCCACAGCCAGTCTGCTCCCAGATATCCACGGCTGCCGCCGAGGGATGACACTGACGCCCAAAGAGCTTCCATCGAGGCAGTCGTGGACGCATCACGACGGTCCGTGTAAACGGTTCCGCCAGCCCATGAAGGATCACCAGGCATGATGCCAGCATCACCCCAGAATGTCTCGACCAACCCGCCGCGCATCTTTTCTATTGAGGCATCGATCGCCTCACGAATTGTTAGGCATTGGTGAGGCATCAGGCGTGCGGCTTCATTATCACGGCAAACCACCCGGTTTCTCAATCCTTCGGCAAGTGGCCTCGCGATGCTTGAGTGAAGGGGGGTCACAAGGTGTATCCACAAAGAACTCAAACGCGGAGTGAGAACCGGCACAGGGATGACAAGTCTGCGCCTTAGGCCCAACGCGGATGCCATCTCACGCATCAGTTCAGAGTAGGAAGCGACGTCAGGACCGCCAATGTCGATGGTCTTTCCGATTGTTTCCGGTACCGAGAGGACCTCCATCAAGTAGTACAACACATCACGGATCGCGATGGGCTGCGACTCTGTGGAGACCCATCGCGGGGTGATCATAAGCGGCAACCGCTCCACAAGATATCTCAAAATCTCAAAGGACGCTGAACCTGAGCCAATGATCATCGCCGCGCGTAGAACTGTTACGGGAACTCCGCACGATTCCAACGCCTGTTCAACTTCTCTTCGCGAGGTTAGATGCTTACTCAGGCCCTTGCCCGTCTCTCCCAGGCCGCCCAAGTAAATAATCCGCTTGATCCCAGCTTTTACACAAGCACGGCCGAACGTCTCGGCAAGCGCTAAGTCTGTAACCCGGTATTCACCGCCTGAGGCCTCCATGGAGTGGATCAAGTAGTAGGCAACGTCACAGTTTTTGAGAGCCACTGTCAGATCCGCCTCACTGACGACGTCCCCTTCCACAATTTCGACACCTTCGCTCGAAGCCCAAGGCCGAGCCCGAAGCTTTCCAGCGCTTCGAGCAAAACACCTGACGACGTAGCCGTTTTCGAGCAATCTGGGAGCGAGCCGCCCACCTATGTAACCCGTTGAACCCGTAAGGAAGATCCTCTGAATTTGGCATGATCGCTCATTTTCTTGCAACACGATCTCATCCTACGTAAAAAGCTGATATGCGGTAGCGGGTCCTTCGATCACTCGTGAGAGCAGAGCCAGAGTATCCAAACATTGCAAAAGGCAGGTGCGATTGCCATCACTTCAAAAGCCACAATTCTGGGGACTTGATCAGGGCCATTACGCTCATGGGTTGCGCGAAGTCGACCATAGTGAGACCAAGACACAGTTAAGAACGGCAAAAGCTAATAATCTGCTCCAGAAGAAGTTCGTTGCATATCAGTCCGAGTAGAAGGACAACAGCAGTCTCGAAAGTCGTCTACTGCCATCGTCTGCTCATTCGTACCTAGTATTTACACTTGATTTCATCGTACAGCAGTTCTCAAAACCAGGCAATCGACCAAGGAGATAGTTAGTGGTCACGCGGCTAACCTGCCGACGGATCCCGGCGGTCGGGTCAAATGCTAACGCTCCTGTCTTCTCTCCTTCTCGGCTCTTCAATTCTCTCTTCGGCGAGCGGCGTTGCCGACTCAGTAGCCATCCAAGGGACGCCGCGGCTAGCTCACAAACAACGAGCGGTTCCCTTCCTTCCGGGAGCGAATCAGCATGTCCGCCACTGGCCAGGAACGTTGCGTGATGGTCGTGTGGCGAAGGGAGGCAACAACGGTGCGGTAGGTCATACCCTGGCTTCGGGAAACTCCATTCCCCCCGTTTCGACGGCGACGCTTTTGCAGGGCTGGACCGTTCAAAGCTATACGGATGCACAGTGGCAATCCTTGTTTCGGGGACTTGCAAGCCAAGGGATCAAGAGCGTCGTATTCGCTTCGTCCGTAGACGAAACAGAGGGACCTGGGCAAACTCTTGGAACGTCAAACGCCTATCCAGCGAGTACGGCAACGGCTTGGTATCCAGTTTCGAGCACCGTTACTGCCGCCTATCCCAACGTCGCCTATCCCGGAAATGCAATCGGCGCTTCAAGGTCGCCCGTCGAACAGTGCCTCTACTACGCCCAGCACAACGGCGTGAACAACACGATGACGGTTTACGTCGGACTCAACTTCTACGCTGACGAATGGGGGTTCCGGTCGGGCAATGCCTACGGTTCTGGCCTTACCGATCCCATCACAGACCCCCAATTCTGCGCAAGTGAAGCCCGCTTGGGCGCGCTTGTCGCCTCGGATCTCGGCAACCAGCTTGGCAGCTACTCGAGCTTCGCCGGTTGGTATTGGCCGTGGGAAGTCGACAACGTCTATTTCGATAAGAACATCGGTGACGACGAAAGCTCCTTCCTACCCACAGGCTACGCAACGGCCGCTTACAACAACCTTATATCGATGCTCGTGACGAGCTACGTCCCATTGTCGGGAAAGCCTCGCTTGATGTCGCCGTTCTTCAATCCGTACTATCAGAACACGGCGAATCAACTCCCCTATTCGGCCTACACGGCATCGGAATACGGAACCCTTTGGCAGCAGATATTCTCCACGACGTACGCAGGTTCGCCGATCTTTACGGGCACGGATATCTTTGCTCCTCAAGACGGCGCCGGCGACTATCAGCCGCAGCTAGCCGGAAGCAGTTCCCTTCAGGGTCCACCAACCGTCGCTGCGATCGTCTCCGTGATCAAAACCTGGTACCCACCCCTGCTGCAGGCCGCGTCAAATGTCGCAGGCATGCAAGTTTGGGCCAACGCTGATACCTATCAGGTTGACGTTGAAGTCTATGGGTCGCCAGCGGTTTATGTCGAGAATGACCCGGCCCATTCAACCTACCCATGGATCGACGGTGCTTTCGTCAATGCAGGAATTAGCCGGGTCGCCGCGCAGTTTCAAGCAGAAGCGACCGTGAATTACGCGGGTAGCTTCCGACTAAGCGGGATCATGAACTGCTCGAACGCCTACTACTACGATCCTGTAGCCGTCTGGGCCAATGCCGCCTGGAGCAATGCATGGGGTTCTTGGCAGACGAATCGCTCGCTAGGAAATTCCGGTGCCCCGAGTGCGCCAACAGTTAGCGGGCCTGCCAGTTCGAGCGGACATTGTCGCCTTACGCTGGCAGTTGCGTCGAGTCCTAATGGAGTCTGCGGATTCTACGTTTGGCGAGACAGCTATACAGCGGGAACGACACCGTACGTATGCAGCGAGATCCCGATTTCGGCAGGTTCCACGACCGCTTTCCTCGACCCGGATCCCAATTCCTACGCCCTCACCCACACTTACTATGTCGCCGCATTCGACGTCTACGGGAATGTATCTTCGGTCACCAAGTTCGCCCATCTCGCCGGCACGGCACGACTCTCTTTGAGCCCAGCCACAGTCTCTGCTGGCGCAACTTCGACGGGAACGATCACCCTGAGTTCGCCAGCGCCCTCGGGCGGGCTTAGCGTCTCCCTTTCGTCGAATAGCCCGTACGCCACCGTGCCAGCCACCGTTACGGTAGCGTCCGGTTCGAAGACAACAACCTTCAGCATCGCCACCACTGGTGTCAGCGCTGTCACAACGGCGACGATCACGGGATCCGTCGGCGGTACTTCTCAATCCGTCATCTTGATGATCAATGCCGACACCGTTTCGAGCGTTTCCGTTTCCCCTTCGCCGATCTACGGTGGTTCCATTGCGACCGGCACAGTGACCCTGAGCACCGCCGCCGGACCAGGCGGAGTCGTGGTCAATCTCTCATCGAATCTTGCCTGCGCAAGTGTTCCTTCAACCGTAACCGTCGCATCCGGGGCCACCAAGGCAACCTTTGCGGTAGCAACCTCTGGCGTTAACGGCTTCACAACGGTGGCCATCACCGCCGCGATCGGTAGTAGTAGCCAAACAATTTACGTTGGCGTCGTGCCTGCTGGCGTGGCAAGCGTATCCCTTTCCCCGAGTTCCGTAGTCGGCGGAACCTCCTCCACCGGAACCGTCACCTTGAACGGACTGGCGGGCCCCAGCGGCGAGGTTGTCACCCTAACATCAAGTAGTGGATCGGCAATCGTCTCGACGACAGTCACGGTCCCTGCTGGCGGCAAGACTGCCACGTTTACGATCGCGACGAAGGCGGTTACGACGAATACAACGGCGACGATCACTGCTGGAGCCGATTACGTGTACGCCTCGGCAGTCCTAACGATCAAGCATCCTTAGCTCGCTCCACCGGACAAATTCCTGATAGCCAAGCGCGATGCTCCGCGTAGGTCTCCGCGTTTTCTGCGAGTCCAGGGTTTGGGTGAGTTTGCAGCCGCATTTTGATCCACTCGATCATCGCGTCCAAACGTTTGATTGTCATTGCCAGGACGTCCGCGGTCGAGTATTCCAGTCGCTGAGCGCCTAAACCGTAGGCGACAAGGAATGCATCTAAGCGCTTGATCATGATTTCTGTGTTGAAGGGCGAAACTGACCACGACTGTGCGTGACCGAGGGGCCCGATAGGCATGAGAGGCACGAAGCGATACGCAGTGTAGGCGATATCCCAGATTCGGGGACCCGGTGCGCTGAGATCAAAGTCGATGAGCCCGATAAAGCGCTGTTTTCTAAAGATGCAGTTGTAGGGTGCAAAGTCCCGATGCAGAATCACCTCTGCCGGAGAGGCAGACTCCCAATTCCAGACCGCCGAAGTACCATCAAACGATATTGAGGCGTCGTGGAGTTGCCGCAGTCGCTTGGCAATATCAACCAGCACACCCTCATCCCAAAACCACTCTGGCGGGACCCCATCAATTGCTTGCCCCTCGACAAAGCTAAGAATCTCACGTCCAGAGTCGTCAAACCCCAACGGCTCAGGAACCCAATCAACACCCGCTCCCCGGAGGTGGGATAGGAACTGCTGAATCGTGCGTGATCCCGCGGTTGCGGTGCGCTTCACGGTGCTCCCAGACTTCACGACCGCACTCATGTTGCCTCCAGCCAATGGAATCTCACCGTCACCAGCGCTGCAGGACATACGCCAAAGGATATTCGATCTCCTGGGCACCTTGAATGGCTTCATCCAGAAACCATCCATTCGCCTTAACAGCGTCAGGTTCGTGTACCGATAATTCTTCGCTGTCGATCTTTCGAACGGATGCCCAGCTATACTGCCAAAATGTCGCGGCAACTTCCTATCCTACTCTTGTCGTTCCTAGCCACCAGGGCTGGGGCCCAGATTCGAACTCCGGACGTGATCTACATGAAGTCGGGAGGGGCAGCGTTCACGATGGACGTTTTCCGACCTGCAAAACCTACCAAGGCGGCGGTGGTCTTCCTGGTAAGCGGGGGGTGGTCCTCCGACCACTCAAGGCTTCAGAGAATGGCACCAGCAATCGAAAAGATTTTTGGCGACGCGGGTTTCACCGTGTTCGAAGTCGTTCATGGCACGCAGCCGCGCTATAAGGTTGCCGAGATTGTCGAACAGGTGCGAACGGCGGTCCGGTTCGTGCATTCTCATGCTGCCGACTACGGAGTCGATGCGGACCGTGTGGGTGTAGCAGGAATCAGCTCGGGGGCACATCTTTCGCTTATGATCGCAGGCTCCGCGGATTCTCCGGTGAATGCCGTCGCGGCAATCTCTCCTGGCACCGATTTGACCAACTGGGGCAAGCCAGGATTCCTGTTCACCGACGATCCCGCCATAGCTATGTTCAAAACCGCGCTGGGGATCGATCCCAAAGCGTCCAAAAACGACGTCGAAACTCGGCTGAAGCAGCTGTCGCCGATCAGCCTTGTGAATGCCAAGTACCCTCCGACTCTGATCGTTCATGGCGACGATGACAAGCTCGTCCCTTTGCAACAATCCCAAGCCATGGATGAAGCATTGACCAAAGCTGGCGTCCAACACAAGTTCGAGATCATCCCTGGCTGCGGCCACGATGAGAAGACCTTTGGCCCTGGATTGATGAAAGCTCTTCAGTGGTTCAAGGACAAACTTCTGAAATAGGTATCCGTGAGAGGAGGACGTGTCAGAGATGCGAGTTCGTTAGGAGCGAGCTTCTTCCACCACCACGTTTACGATAACGACGAAGGCTGTCACGGCTAATACGACGGCATCGATCTCCGACGACGGCGCTATTTCGGTCGGAATCCGTACCTATGAAATAGGGCTTTCAAATCACCCTTGAGGAACCCAGCGGCAAAGAGCAGGAAAAGCAGCACGAGGACAAACCATCCGAATTCCTGCCACATGTACACCCCGTAATCCGACTCATCCCTTTGCACAGATAGATGCATTAAGTGAGTTCTATACTTGGTGAGAGTGCTCCCTGGCTTGACGCTCAGTTGCACGCTCTGTCCTTTAGTGGCACTAAATCCGTAAAAGCAGAAGGAGGCATCCTCTTGCGCGTACCAGTCCGCCCTTGTCGCCGAACCGATCTCCTTCCCATTGCGTGCGACAGAGGCATCTAGAGGCGAGGCGGCTGGTTCCCTAATGTCCTCTCCCTGTGTCTTACGCGAAACCTCAAGTTGAACAAGGTAGAACCCATCCTTGACGATCCGAGGGGTCAAATCTGAGTAGGTTTCTCCGGAGTAAGGGAGTCGCAGCGGTTCAGCTTCCCCGTCACCCACTTGCTGCATACTCACAAAGCTGAAGATCGCTGCCACTAAAGCAGCGAATCCAAGGCTACGTCGTAGGGCCGCGCGTTTCATGGTGTGGAAATACTTAGGTGGTTCTGCTCGACCGCATTCATTATGTTGAGGATTTGGTCAAAGTCACACGCATCTCTGTTGGCGCCGAAGCGCTTCGACATTCTCTTGTGCGAACTCGTACGCACCGACCATCGCCGCCCACGTCGCCTGACGTAGTGCGAGAATGGCGCGGAAGGCGGCGATCTGCTCTCGGAGTTGGGCACTGATTGCTCCGTATCCTTGATAGAATGCCGGTTCAAGCCGAGGATTACGTAGGAACTGGCGGTTGTACGGAAAGCATAGGTCGAAAGCTCGGCAACCCCAGTGGGAGTGTTCGAAGTCGATAACGCCTGAGAGTTCGCCGGAAGGGTGGGCGAACCAGTTGCGAGGTGAAAAGTCGCCGTGGACCGCGCATGGTCGCTCGCCCTCGAGTGCCTCAAGCCCCCGCTTTGCCATTCCTGCCGCAAACTTGAGATCTGCATCGTCGAACAGCCCCGACTGAGACACATCCGCTAGAACGCGTTCCCAGTGTGTTTGCTGGTATGACACGACTTCAGTGTCGGCATTAGCAAATTGCGCGCCCACTTCACTGACACGCCCGAACCAGTCGTTCGATATCTGGTGCAGCTTCGAAAGCCAGGCTCCGGCCTCCATCCACAGACGCTCCGTCGCCATACCGTCCCAGCCAAGAGATTTGGCCGCGACTCCCTCAGCCTCTGTGATGAGAATCGCCTCAGGCGCCTGACATACAGCTACCAAGAGGGGTGTTCGACCAACGTGTCTTCCCCATGCTCCAAGCGCATTCACCTCAGCCGACCACGCGTCGCGTCGTGCATGCATCTTGAGCCAAACGGTTTCTCCCCGCGATTCCAGACGCCATAGCTCCGCGTTACCGTGCGCGTGCGAGAAGTGAGATCGGACATCTACGGGGCCCAGAACACTCTCAGCCCAAGCAGCGACGATTGGATCCAGGTGCTCCCTCGGGCCCTCCACGTGAATATTATGCTCGCGGCGAGGTGCCCTGAGTCTGCTGTAAGGGAGGCCGGAGGTCGCATCAGGACCGTTTGGCTGGCATCGATTTCTCGGAGACTCGAATCAAAGCCAAGAATCAGCAGCCGCCAAAGGCGTCATGACCGCTATTTGACTTTCCCTTTGATCCGGACCAATTGATCACCTTCAATAGAATAGCCAAGAAAAGCTGTCGCATTGTCCCAAAAGAGGTGAGGCTGTGAACATCCTTCAGTGACAACGAGCGTGCCATCGACTGATGCTCTATCGCGACCTACTACGGCAACGTGGCGTTCGTCTGGCGAGAATGAGACCTCGCCATCAAATGGCTGAAGCACACCATCCAGGTACAGCTTGGCCACATTCGCCGACTCCGTTCGGAAGTAGAAGTGCTTTGCATTCGGTCGGCTGAACGCAAGTTCGCGCACGTGCTCACCTTCCGGCCCATAGGTCCGGCCATCGACTTGAACTGGCGTGACGTTACGATCTTGCAGGCTGCGGCACATGGCAAGGTGCGAACCATCTGCAGTCATGTCGTGCAAAAGCCACCCTTTAAAGTCCTGGCCGCCGAAATGGGTGGCCCACAGCACCGAGCTATTCAGGTCGCTTGAGCAATAGGCGAACCTACCGTCGTCCATCACCCACCCCGGCTTGCTGAAGGCATAGACGTGCTCGGGCATCTCTTGCCCGTCAAGGACGGCGTAAGTCTTGTTGGCACGCCAAACCGCCGTAGCGAAATGCTTACTGTTCGGACTCCAAATGAATTGCCCGGCCTGAGTCGTTCCTGACGCTGGCCCGGCAGGCACCACCTTGCCATCGCGGACAAATCCGACCTGAGTTGTCCAGATGCCGCCAAAAGCCACGGCGAGTCGCTTACTATCGGGAGTGAAGTCGATGTCCTGAACCACACCGCCCGAGATCTCTTTAAAGGTCGCCTCCACCCGACCGTTGCGCACAATTCGAACATCGGGGTCGGCACCTTGAATGTAGGCATAGTGCTTGCTGTCGGGGCTGAATCGGAATCGGTGAATCTGTTGGAACGCCTTCGGATCGTCCCCTTCCCTAGGCGTCAGTTGCTTGCCATTCAGGAATTGCGCGTAACCGTGTCCGATGTCGGTAATCCAGGCGAGTTGCCGACCGTCAGGGCTATAAGTTAGGCTTCCTATATAGTTTTCATTCGAAGCAACTTCTTTCCCGTCACGAATCAGTCTCGACTTCGTGGAATCCTTCGCGACGTAAGCGTACGAGTCCCCGGTTGGGCTCAATGCGATCTCACCGATCTGCTGCGCTGCCGGCCTTTCGATTCCATCGAACACGGGGATTTGCTGTCCCTTCCGAGTTCCGACAAAGGCGTAGTGGTGACCATCCTGACTGAACTTCACATCCAGTCCGGGACGGTGCGACTCGGGGATTATGACGATGGGATCCTCTCCGTCATAGCTTCCAATGAGGTGTCCATCCTCCAACACCGCCCAACCACCCGATGACAAATGCACCGCGCAAACAGAATGCCGCCCCGTTGGCCCACAAAGCATGGGACCCACCAGTGAACCGGGCAATTTGCCAAGGACTTGGGGATCCACATGGATTTGGCTCTGGGTTAGGATTAAGGCGACCGTACTGAGGATCATATTTGTTGGACGTGCGGCATCCTAGACCGTCACTAATACTGGTTAGTTAGCCTTGGTGCTCTCTGGATATTTCAGGCAAATTGGCGAGCAGGTTCCTTCCCCTTTGCCCAATGTACATTCTAAACAGGGAGAGGAACCGGCTTGCGATTTCGACGCTGCCAATCAGAGATCTGTTCGCGTTAACTAAACCGAGTTGAGACGGTCGCTACGTCCTGTCAACCGCTGGTTGCACCCAAGCGCCAAGAGGCCTTTCTCCCCTAAGGCAGCTCCCTGCACGTCATTTCGTAATGACATCCACTTCGGCATACCCAACTTCGTTGTTGCCATCAGTGTTGCCCAAGGCGCGCAACTTGAAGTAGCGTCCCATCGCAGGGGCAAACTTCTTGATCTGCCAGACGCGGTTGTTCTTGATGTTCGAGAACTCCCCTTTGTCAACCAGAGTCCACTTGGCATTGTCCTTGGAGACGTAGAACTCATATTGGGTAAGTGCACCCGGCCCCCACATCCCTTGATCTGGGAAGTATTTGAATCCGGCAAGCGTTTGATCACGGCCGAGGTCAATGACCAGATCTATTGGCAATTTCATACTCCCAGGCTGTTTCCACGAAGTGGCCGGGTTGCCATCGAGGAGGGCATAAGGCTGATCGCCGGTGACTCCCACGATCTTCCAGTCTTTCCGGCAAATGTCAAAATTCTCCTGGGCAACCGGGCTGATCTTGCCTGTGGCTGGATCTTCTGCGATGGCCTTGACCACAACTTTGCCATCGCCTGTTGGTACCGGGCCCGTAAAATGGGCGGATTTCACGGTTGGTGTCGAACCATCGAGCGTGTAATAGAAATGGGGCCCGACATCGCCGGAAGCGATTGCCATTTCACCTTGGCGGTTGCGAGTGATAAGTGGTGCGTCGAGAATCAGCGGCGCGTTATAAAGTCCGACAGCGGAAATTACCGGTGGCGCCTTCGAGTCGGTGATGTTGAAACGAACTTTGGTTGCGGTGACAGCCGGAAAACGAAGGATACGCTTGTAACCTATGGTGCTACCCCCGGCCAATTCCTTCCAATTGCCGTCAACATTTGCCTCCACAGTAAAGCCTTTAACGCGCTGCCCGAGCCGAATGAATTCCTGCGCTACGAATCGATTGAACAACGTTGGCTTACTGAACTCAATGGTGAGCGATGCCTTGACGACGTTGTCGTCCGTAGCCCAGTACGTTTCCTTTTTTCCATCAAGGAGGTTTTGCGGACCGAATGTCTTTGAGCCACCGCGGGTGTTGGATGCTTCAACTTTCGCATGTTCAGCAAGATTGACGGCGAAAGTCTGCTTGACTACTTTGCCCATTTCGACGGCATGCTTTACGTCTGTCGGGTGAATCGTGCCATCGGGCATGATTGGGAAATTAAGCAAGAACGTCGCGTTGCGGCCAATCGACGCGTAATACGCATCCAATAGTTGCGGGACGGTTTTGACCTTGCTGTCCTCAATCGGATGGTAAAACCACTCGGGCCGGATCGAAGTATTCACCTCGGCAGGAACCCAGGAGTCGCCGCCCTCCAGGCCGAAATGCAACATCCCCCAGCCAACTTCGCCGGTTGAATTCAGCTGGCTCCAGTTCGTTTCGCCGACATAGCCAGATTCTGTCCCAACCCAGCGCAGGTCGCCGCGATCGCCGCCATCGTTCCAGATGACGATCTTGGGCTGGAGCTTTCGAACGAGTGCGTAGGTGTTCTTCCAGTCGTAGTAGGTCTTTGAGTCGATTTTTCGGTCTTCATTCGCGCCGCCGTAGTAGCCAGTTCCGCCGTTTGCGCCGTCGAACCACACTTCGAACACAGGTCCGTACTCTGTGAGGAGTTCCGTCAACTGATTGCGGAAATACTGGATATATTCCGGCTTGCCATAGTCCGCGCGGTTTCGATCCCACGGAGAGAGATAGACGCCAAACTTCAGGCCGTATTCCTTGCAGGCTTTGGCCACGTCGCGAACGATATCCCCTTGGCCGTTTTTCCACCTGGCTTTTTTCACGGAATAGTCCGTGTATTTGGAGGGCCAAAGACAGAAGCCGCAATGGTGTTTCGCGGTAAGGATCACGCCGGTCATTCCCGACTCTTTACAGACCCGAACCCATTCGCGCGCGTCGAAGTTTGTCGGATTGAACAGATTGATATCTTCGTTACCAAATCCCCACGAGTGATCGGTGTATGTATTGAGGGAGAAATGGAGAAAGGCATAAAACTCCATCTCATGCCATCGCATTTGATTTTCCGACGGTACGGGCCCAAACGGCGCCGGCGGTTTGACTTGAGCGCCGCAAACGCTGATTGAGAACAGACAAATGACAAGAATGGCGATCAGGTTTTTGGTCATGACGGTGAGGAATGAGATAGGCAACTTGCGGCAGAATCGCATCCGGATTCGGTACGCACAAGCAGTATTGTACGCTCCCCAAAGCGATTGGCTCAGTTGCCAGACATCAGGCTGAGGATCTTTAGATCATGTGATATAATTATCACGTATCCAATGAAACTGGATTCGGATGACGTTTGGCGGGCGCTTGCAAGTCCTTACCGCAGGAAGATATTGGACCTCCTTCGCGAGGATCCCAAAACTACGGGTGAGATCACACGATCTCTGCCCGAGTTAAGTCGATTTGCGGTGATGCAGCACCTAGGAGTACTTGAGGAATCGGGCTTAGTGCTTTTCAGGAAGGAGGGCCGTCAGCGGTTCAACTATCTGAATGCAATCCCACTCACGGAAATTTACGATCGCTGGGTGAACACCCTCGCATCGGGCGCGGCCGAGACGACCCTACATTTCAAGCGGTACGCAGAGGAAAAATCTATGAGTGATTTCAGACAAGTTCAAATTGAACATGAAGTGCGTATCAAGGCAAGTCCGGAAGTGTGTTTCCATGCACTCACCCGACATTATAACGACTGGTTCCCCCACCGGTACAAACCCGATTCCGAAGTTTATTGTGACGCCGAACTCGGTGGCACGACCGGAGAACGGTTTGCGAAGGGCGGAGGAGCGATCCATTCGACGGTCGTCTACGTCGATGCTCCCCACAAGCTCGTTTTGAGTGGCCCCGGTGCCATGCTCGACGGCTGCTCGGTCTATGCGGTCCACTCCTTTGAAGCGGATGGCGATTCGACGGTCTACAAGCGGCGGATGGATGTGTGGGGAGTCGTGTCTGCCGAGGCGGAACAGGGCCTGAGGCAAGGCTCGCAGTTTCTCATCGAGAAGTGCATGGTCGAGTTCATCGAGCAAGGCATCAAGTATTCGGCGAAGGTGCAGGCATGATCCCTTTCATCGCATTGGCCGGGGTCCTCGTCGGGCAAGGATCTCCCGCAATCACATCCGATCCGACGTTTAAGGAGCTGTCGAAGCTGGTTGGCGGTCACTGGGAGAATTCGGGCTCAAAGGTTAAAGTCGTGAATCGGTTCCGTTTCGAGGTCGGCGGGACGCTGATCCGATCGGATGGGACGGTGACGATGAACGGCAAGACCGTGCTCTATCTGCACGCCAATCTTGGCTGGGATAGGGCAACGAAATCCGTATTCTATGTCGATGTCCATGACAACGACACGGTCTACACCGGACACGTGGCACTTGAGAAAGGCGTCTTGATCTACAAATTCGGGGAGTTGCATAACCCGGGGGCCCACTTCGAGATCAAGATGAAGTTCATCGATAACGACCACTACGAAGGCCTCGGCGCGGGTGAGGATCTGAAGATGAGCCGAGTTAAGGACTGACGGTCGACAGTTTAGGATAAGGAGTGACAGACTTTAGGTTTTGGAGGGGCCGTTCACCACGGACGCTATCCCAACTTGAAGTCTGTCCAAAGTGCAGACAGGGCCGGGACAACTACTATCGCTCCAGATTCACAATTTGGTAAAGCAGGGTCGCAGTGGCACAGGGAGCTGCGTACAGTTGTGCCATCGACTGTTGGTACGACGACGTTAATTTTGGTTAGCTTCCCCGCAAGGCTTGAAGCCGATCGAACCTCTCGGGTTCCTCTACCATTTCTAAGAGAGGTGGAAGTTCGCGTTCAATCTGCGGCCAGTTGAGCGACTTCTGACGAGCGATGATTCCTTTGATATCAGTCCAATCTTGGTCCCTGCCTGCGAAAGCCTTCATAACGATTAGGTCCTCGGCACTGCAGATCCGAAGCCAGACGGAAGGGGCCAGTTCAACCTCAATGGATCTCTCCACGATCTTTTCTTCATAGTCGAAGCCGCCAATGCCGATATCAACTGAAATATCGCCGTCGACGAATCCGAGAAGGACCCGATTTTGAAGACCAAACGCCAATGCATCCGGCCTACGTGGTGTTACTAAGGCCAAAATCGCCCCCACCTTGGCCTCCTCATCAATAAATCGTGTCAACACCGTAAAGTCGGCATCGCGGGTCAAACGGACTTCACCCCAGGCTTGGAGGGCCAACCCTCCTATAACGCAGTTCGGCAAACCAAGCGCATCCAACTCGCTTTGAAGTTTTGCGGCTGCCTGGACAAGGTCTAGCACGCCCTGCCACCTCGTTCAAGTGCTTCGTAAAATTGCGTGAAGCCGCTTTCAAGCCGTGGAGGCAAGGTCCTCGCATATGCGAAAGACGACTGAAGGGATGGCAGAATCTCTTTAGTGACCGTTCCGGCAATCTTGGCGAGGCGCTCAGCCTCGAGATATTCCCATCCCCCTCGCTGTTGCGCGAATATCTTCCGAGCGAACTCCTTCTCAGCGTCAGTCACATACCATTATGGTCCAGGACGAAATTTGTCGATGTGATCTCCAAGACGAATTCTGATTAGCCAAGACGGAATGAGTTGGAGGCACCGAAGGTTCTGCTCTCGGGAGGACTTGGGGCGGGACAAACCTAGACGTTATCCGAGATAGCCCCAGCAACAATGCATCCGAAACTTTGACCTCCGTTCTCTCCCTCCACAATGCTTATAATCAGCTTTGGCAGGCATTCACTCACGAGTGATATACGACTAAATATGAGATTAGGCAACTGGATCATTGGCGTACTTGGCGTTGCTCCCCTTCTGTTTGCGCTGACAAACTCTCCAACCAAGGCAAAGCCACCGCATCAGCGAGGAGATTCTCAGACGGATTGGCCGAGCTATGGCGGTGGCCCAAATGGCATTCGGTATTCGCCCCTATCTCAAATCAACCGCTCGAACGTCAACCAACTGCAAGTCGCATGGACCTACGATTGTGCCGAGGGACCAGGCGGCACCCAGGCTCAACCAATTGTGATTGGCCGCGCTCTCTATGGGGTTACTGCGAGCCACAACGTGGTTGCGCTCGATGCTGCCTCAGGTACCCAAATTTGGAAATTTGAACCCGGCATCATCGGTCGTGGACCGAATCGCGGGCTGTCCTACTGGTCGGACGGCAACGAGCACCGACTTTTTTCGGCGGTGAGTCAATATGTTTATGCGGTGGATGCGGCGACCGGCAAGGCCATCAAGAGTTTTGGTACGGATGGGAGAATCGACTTACGCGAAGGGGTTGGACGGGATCCCGCAAAGCAGTCCATCATCCTCACGACACCTGGGGTGATCTACAAGGATCTGCTGATCGTTGGGGGACGAGTATCGGAATCACTGCCAGCAACTCCCGGAGATATCCGCGCCTATGACGTCCGCACCGGCCAGTTACGATGGTCGTTCCACACGATTCCTCATCCCGGTGAATTCGGATACAAAACATGGCCAAAACTTGCTTGGAAGGTGTCCGGTTCGGCCAACAATTGGGCGGGGATGACGGTCGACTCAAACCTCGGAATCGTCTTCGTGCCGACAGGTTCGGCCGCGAGTGATTTCTATGGTGCCGACCGGTTGGGGGACGACCTTTTTGCCAATACGCTGTTGGCGCTCGACGCAAACACCGGTAAGCGAATCTGGCATTTCCAGGCCATCAAACACGACATTTGGGATCGAGACTTCCCTGCACCACCTGCCTTGGTGAGGATCAAGCGTGGTCAAAAGTGGATCGACGCTGTGGCTCAGACCACAAAGACCGGACATGTCTATGTATTCGAACGGCGGACGGGAAAACCACTTTTTCCCATCAAGTATCGTGAATATCCTCCGAGTTATGTTCCCGGCGAGGTTGCATCCGAGACACAGCCACTGCCAACGAAACCTTATCCATTTGCCCGGCAAATTTTGACGAAAGACATGCTGACGAATCGGACGCCGGAAGCTCATGAGTGGGCTCTGAAACGCTTTGCGGAGTTCTACGGCGGCGCGCCATTTGTCCCGTTCCGGGTCGATCACGAGACACTCATTTTCCCAGGATTCGACGGCGGTGCGGAATGGGGTGGCCCAGCGTTCGATCCGGAAACGGGGCTCCTCTACGTGAATGCCAACGAGATGGCATGGACCTCGCACCTGACCAGAAACGAAACCGTCAAATCCGCGCAGACGCTTTATCTTCGACATTGCGGTAACTGCCACGGAGACACCAAGGCGGGATCACCTCCCCAGCTTCCCAAGCTAACAAACCTCGACCCGAAGTGGACCATCGCCGCGATCACCAGGATCATTCGCCGAGGCGCGGGGCGAATGCCGAGCTATCCCAATCTTTCCGATGCGGACGTGGAAGCCATCTCGAATTACGTCCTAACTGGCGAGAGTAAGCCGATCCAGGCAGACGAAGAAGCCGCAATTGCGCAAGACTATCGATTTACCGGATACCGAAAATTCCTGGATCCCGAGGGTTACCCCGCCATCGCTCCACCCTGGGGAACCCTGACCGCGATCAACCTAAATACGGGCGATTTCGCCTGGCAGACTCCCCTTGGCGAATATCCAGAGTTGGCCGCGAAAGGGATGAAAGACACCGGGAGCGAAAATTACGGAGGGCCGGCGGTAACGGCAGGCGGCCTTGTCTTCATCGCCGCCACGAACTATGACCGCAAGTTGCGCGCGTTCGATAAGTCCTCTGGAAAGCTGCTGTGGGAGACCACTCTTCCCTTCTCCGCCAACGGAACTCCCGCCGTCTACATGGCCGACGGACGCCAATTTGTCGTCGTTTGTGCCGAGGGTAGCAAGGGCCGTCCCGGCGACCCGAAAGGGTGTAAGTACGTCGCATTCGCGTTACCTCGCTAATCGCTCAAGCAACTGCGTTCATCCCGCCTTACGCAGTTGCCAATTGTGCGTTATCAGCATCGCGGACGGTGATAGACTAGGCATAAATGTTGGCCATCCAAGTATTGGTTGCGATCGTTTCAGTCCAAGCTTCAGGTGCGTCAAAGGACAAAATGCAGCATTTCGAACCCACTTGGGAGTCGTTAAGGCAGGCACGAACACCGGAATGGTTTCGCGATGCCAAATTCGGGATTTGGGCACATTGGGGCCCCCAAAGTGTGCCGGAAATGGGCGATTGGTATGCCCGGCACATGTATGGCGACCGACCCGAATTGGACACCTGGGAGCACGATCTCGCCAAGGCAAAGCGAGCCGCCCACGATGCGCGATGGGGGCATCCCTCTCAAAGCGGCTTCAAGGAAGTGATTCACGACTGGAAAGCCGAAAAGTTCGATCCCGAGAAGCTCATGGACCTCTATGTCCGTGCTGGCGCCAAGTACTTCGTCTCGATGGGCGCCCACTGCGATAATTTCGACCTGTGGGATTCGAAATTCCAGCCGTGGAACGCCACCAAGGTTGGCCCCAAACAGAACATTCTTAGTATGTGGGCTCAGGCGGCGCGCAAACGAGGCTTACATTTCGGTGTTAGTATCCACAACAACTGGGCTTGGCGGTGGTGGTGGACGGCGTCTCAGTCGGACACGACTGGACCACTCAAAGGCGTTCCCTACGATGGCAACTTGACCCTGGCGGATGGCAAGGGCAAATGGTGGGAAGGTCTTGATCCACGGCAACTGTATCTGCGCCCGCGAACTCCCGCAGAATCCCTCAGCGACGACCAAGCCGACCCCATCTTCGTGAACAACTTTAAGGATCGGGTGGAAGATGTTGTCGACCGGTACCGGCCCGACTTGATCTATTTCGACTGGTCAACGCTCCCATTTCGCCAGACCGGACTCGACATCGCTGCCCACTACTATAACCAAAGCGCCAAGTGGAACGGCGGTGTAGCCAAGGCGGTGATGAACGTGAAAGTTCTTCCCGACATCGATCGAACCGCATGCGTTCTCGATGTGGAACGGGGCCAAACAACAGGAATTGAGAAATGGCCCTATCAGACGGACACCTGTTTTGGGGATTGGTTCTACAACAAGGGCATCAAGTACAAGACGGCAACCCAAGTCATCCACATGCTGGCGGATGTTGTCAGCAAGAACGGCACCCTGCTGCTGAACGTGCCTCTCCATCCAACCGGCGAAATCGATTAGGAACTTGTGGACAGTCTTGGCACCATCGGCAAGTGGCTCCGCCGAAATGGCACCGCCATCTACGGTTCGCGCCCCTGGAAGACATTTGGCGAGGGGCCCACAGAAGTCAAAGCCGGGATGTTTGGCGAACAGCTCAATTACTCCCCCGAAGAGATTCGCTACACCACGAACCATGGAAAGCTATATGCAATCCTCTTCGGTGCCCCCAGTGGCCCCTGCGACATGAAGTCACTAGGCATCGGCGCGTCGCCCGAGATTGCCCATATACGCAGCATCAAATTGCTGGACGGATCTCGTCAGCTCAAGTGGACCCGCAGCACAGAGGCTCTCTCGGTCAGTCTGCCCGCAGGTTTGGCCTCACAACCCGCTTATTGTCTGGAAATCGACTGCATGTAAATGCACGCGGGTCTGGAACATGCGATTTTGATCCGAATCCACTTTGGCATGACAATGAATCGGGCGATAGGATACTTCGTCGGTCTGATGAAGTGTGCCGAGGCTATTTATGAACTCGGAAGCGGTACGCGGGCATCCGCATCTGGGATGCGTAGAAGACGTTCCGAACTGGATCCCATCCGTAGGTGGCGTATCTTCCGCCCTTAAGCACCTTGATTTCTGGTGCCATCGGAGCAACCTGACGCCAGGAACGGCCGCCATCGGAGGACTCAAAGAGTCCATCCGGCGATCCAACAACCATGTGCTTGGCATTGGCTCCGAACATCGGCCCCAATGCCGCACCGGCGGGCGTTTTCGCCCTTAGCTCCCACTGAAGCCCTCCATCACGACTGACGAGGAGGCCATTCTCGCCTAACCAGTAGCAGGCACCCTCAAACGACACCATCACCGGGGCAGCGACCTGCTCATCGGAAACCCGATGCCACGATTGGCCGCTGTCGGTGCTCCGAAGGATTCCTGCAGTGCCCTCTCGAGTTGCCAAAATCGTTTTGCGATCCCAGAGACCAACTCCCCAGTAGCCGGTTCCGAGTGCTGTCCAATGGCCCCCCCTGTCTGGGCTCAGTTCCAGCTTGCCACCACTCTCGTGCGCGATGGCGAGCAGCGCCGACCCGGAGTCGCGCCAATCGACGGCACCGTAGTCGAGGTGGCTAAGTTGGGATCGGGTCCAAGTTTTGCCAGCATCGGGACTGTACGCCGACGAGCCGTAGATGGAGAACGCCATTAGCCGCCTGCCCTTGGGATCGATGTTTAGCCCCCAGCCGGTCTCAAACCGTCCCGTGACCGCATCCCCCGAGACCAACTCAAAGGTCCTTCCCTGGTTGACGCTCTTGCAGATGCCGATGTTGTTGGCCAAAAGGTAGACGTCGCCATTCGTCCGGTCGACGGAGATTCCGGCCGTTGCCGTTGCATAAGGATCGCCTGACGGAACGTGGGTCTTCGCCAACTCAGTCAAGATGTCGCGAGAGATCTCGACCCAATGGCCCGAATCATCCGGCGCACCTTGACCCATCATGCAGATCGAAAGAACAACAGCGAGCATCACAGCTCCTGTTTATCACAAATCGTCGTTTGCCGCGAGAGGAAAATACGTCGAGCACCACCGATAGGTGCCCGCACTGTAGCCTTTTGGGTCCTCTGCAAGACGAGTCGAAAATGCGGTTCGGGTTCCTTCTCCCCTTTCAGGGGCAGAAGGTCAGGATGAGGGGTCGGCCATGCACGGTGTCGACGCAGTCGGCACGTCCTGATTGCAGTCGGCATCAGAATCAAAGCCTGCTTTCCGTCATGAACATCTTATGAATGGCCTTGACGGTTCTGCCCCAACTGCTTGTTTAGAGCGACCTTAGGGACGTGAGAATGAACGTTAACGCGTCTGGGTTGAAGCATGACCCGACTCAAAGCCCGCCAGGTTGGACAGTATGATTTCGCCGTCACCACCTTCAATGCTTTGACGAATGGGTGGCTTGCGAGGACGCTTATGGACCCCGAGCTCAGAGCCAAAGTCAGGCACTGGAAGGCCGCGATGGATGCGGACAATGAACTCGTTCTGGAAGAAAAGCGGAGTCGAACTCCTGCAGAGCGGATGAGGCTGCTTCAGGCTTTTATTTCAGGACATGGACAGATTGTAATAGCTCGCAGTAAGCCCGAATCCAGGACCCATCGAATGCCATACAGCGAAGTTCAGGAGCGCCTGCGTGACCGACACCCTGAACGTATCTGCCGCGACTGAACTCGATCGAAGTCGAATACGGTCAATTGTGAGTGATTACGCCTAGGTGGTAGAGCGTTCGGACATTAGCGAAAATCTGGAGAGGTGGTTTGCGTAGGGTGTCTTGACCACGCACCGACGATCAATCTCGGTGTCAAAGTGACAAGTCGTTTTGAGGCCGATCTGGGAGACAATAGGTGTAAAGAAAATGGACGTAGCCGAACAGATCGAGACTTATATCGCATCCCTGCCGGAACCCAAGCGACGTGACTTGCAGACGCTGCATCAACTGACGCTAGAGGTGTCATCAGGCTGTAAGTTGTGGTTTCTCGACGGCAAGAATAGCGAGGGGAAAGTTGTCTCCAACCCTAATATCGGCTATGGCTCTTACACCATTCAATATGCCGACGGAACGACAAAAGAGTTCTATCAAGTTGGCTTGAGCGCAAACACAAGCGGGATCTCCGTTTACATCCTTGGGTTAGAAGACAAGACGTTCTTAGCCGAGACCTTTGGGAAAACAATCGGCAAAGCGAGCGTGACGGGATACTGCATCAAGTTCAAGGCGCTTAAGGATATCGACGTTGACGTGCTTGAAGCGGCCATACGTTTTGGGATTGAGAACAAGAATCAAAAGTAAGACCCTTCAACCCCCTTCGATCGGTGGTGCATTAAGCGCTGAAGTCACTCAGCATACGGGGAAAGCTTGTGCGATCCGCGTTCCCATTTTGTAGTGGGTGCCGACCTGGGCGGTGATGCTGACGTTGCTTTTGGCTTCGAAAACGACGATGATGTCGGAGCCTCCGAATTGGAAGTAGGACAACTCTTCCCCCTTTCGAACGGTGACGCCCACTTCAGCGGTCATAACGACCGATGAAACCTGGCTCATGCCGATGGGGAGTACGGCGACGAGGCCGATGGATGTATCAAGCACGATCAGGCCCCGTGCTTGAGCGAATTGATGACCAGTGGTGTCACGGACATTTCACTTGCGAACCGACATTATTTGCCTGGCAACGCTCTATCGAGGTTGTTGCCGTGCCACCACCTCAGCCACCAGTCGAGGTTATCCTACCGCCGCCACCTGTGATCATCGTCACCCCATCGCCCACAGCGTTGTAACGCCGCCACCCCCTGTTGAGGTTGTGGTCGTCCCGCCACCTGCAGCATTTGTGGTTATGCAAAGCGAACATGCCCGTTGGCTTGGAATCAAGGCAGGAGCGTTGACATGGACGGAGTTCTTCGGCACCAATGAGACATTAGCGACAGTGAGTCTGGATGTTGACCTCTGGCACTTCAGCTCTACCAGCCATATGGGGGATTTACGTCGACATGGCCGGTGAACTTGAAAAGCACTCGCCTTACGCCTGGTACGGCGGCGGACTTGAATATCGCCAAGACTTCGCCGACCCAACGAAGTCAATTACGCCCTACATCGGTTTCGGAGTTGGATACTACGCGGGACACCTCCACGACCTGCAAAACGAGAACTTCGACAAGCTCGGCGGAAAGGCCTTCTTCGGCCTACAGTTCCGCGGTGGAACGTTACTCGAGCTGCAATACAACCATCTCGGCAAGCAATACGACCGAGACCTAAGCCGCTTCGGCCTCAGCCTCGGCTATCGGTTCTAGACCGTTAGGTAGCTGACATTTGGCATGGGTGCCGAGTGTCAGCTACTAGAAGAGGTTCGCAGTTTAGGTGGCGTTACGAAGTCGCAAAAGCGGCCACCGACATCGACCTATATCGAGTGGACCGACAAAATACTCTATTGGCCCGAGCTACGAAAGCTAATTACGCAAGAAGCAATCCAACCAAGTCTTCGACCGACATTTCGAGTCGACCGGCGACGTCGACAAGAATCTGGCGCAGGGTGCCAAGTCGAAGTTCTTTATGATCGGGAATCGTGATGCTGTGCTGGGGTGGCTCCTCGCGCGTAAATCGCATGTGGCTACCTACCTGTCTACTAAAGAGATAGTCCACACGTCCAAGCCTCTTTCCGAGTTCTCGGCCGGACAGATCACGCGGAAGCCGCAAGGGGCACGACCTCTTCGCGGACAAACATCATTCGAACCCACTTCGGACGTTCGCCCTCGTCAAAGTGGCACTGTACCGCTTCAAGGATATTGCTGCGAATTTCGTCTAGGTCGTCTCCTCCAGTGTAAATTGAGGCACCCAATGCGTTCGCTTCATAGCCGCCTTCAGGAGATTCTCTGACTTCGAAGAATATTTCGGTCACGAAGTTATTGTACGACAGAATCCCGTGGGGTCTGGTGACGTAGCCAGGACTTGCTCTCCTTCCGATCAGCCACCCAGATTTGTGATAACATCCCCGGAATGGGTTTTCGCAGGTCCTTTGCGGTCATGGCTCTTGGGCTAATGGCATTTTCGGTTTATGGTCAGGTTCCTCAGGTTCCGGAACAAGTTGAGAAATATCAGTGGCTTGAGGATGTTTGGGGGAAGAAGTCGATTGACTGGGTCAAGGCCCACAATCAGCGTTCAGAGAAGGAGCTCAAGGGCGATTCTCGTTTCAAGGAATTCGAAAAGATCGCCACGCGCATCCTTGAATCCCCTGACCGGTTACCTATTCCTGACTTCGAGAACGGCAAAGTCTTCAACACTTGGCAAGATTCCAAGCACGTTCGTGGCATTTTGAGGGTAACCACGCAGAAGGATTACCTCTCGGCGAACCCACACTGGAAGACGGTCCTCGACATCGATGCCCTGGCCAAGAAGGATAAGCGAAACTGGCTGATGGACCGAAACGTCGCCCAGTTCCCTGGCGACAAACGGATACTAGTCGGCCTTACCGATGGTGGCGAAGACGCTGTCACCATGCGCGAATTTGATCTCGCAAAAGGCAAGTTCGTGAAGAATGGGTTCAACCTGCCACGGGCCAAGCAGGGAGTCGCTTGGGTGGACGACAACGAACTGCTGGTCGCGACGGATTGGGGCAAAGGCACGATGACGTACTCTGGCTATGCCTTCGTCGTCAAATCCGTGAAGCGCGGTCAGCCTCTCAGCAGCGCCAAAGAGATTTTCCGCGGGAAGAAAGAGGACACCCTTGTGTATCCGGGCTCCATGGACGATGGCGCGGGCCACAAGCTCAACACCATCTCGCGAGCCCTCGACTTCTTCAACACAGAGACGTTTATCGTCTCTGGGCACAAACCCCGGCACCTCGGCGTCCCCAAGAAGTGCAATCCAATCGACTTGGTGGATGGCCAGTTTGTTTTTTACATTGACGAAGACTGGACACCGACGGGATCGAAGCACAAGTTCGTGAAGGGCTCCGTTTTATCGGTTGGCTTCTCTGCCCTCAAGCGGGATCCCGAACATCTGAAACCAACCATCATTTTCCAACCTACCGGATCTGAGTTCTTCCAGGCCGTCCAGGCAACGAAGCACACCCTGCTCCTCACCACGATGCTCAACGTAAATGGTCAGGCCTATGTCTGCAAAATGGGGTCGAACGGAACTTGGAAGAAGACCAAGCTGCCGGTGCCAGCCAATGCCGCCGTCGATATTCTGAGCGCCAATCGTTCGGATGACAAGTTTTTCCTGAGCATTCGCGGTTTCCTACTCCCAAGTTCGATCTTCTTGGGCGATGGCAGCACCGCCAAGCTCACGAAGGTGAAGTCTCGCAAGAGCCAGTTCAACGCGTCCGACTTGGTCAATGAGCAGTATTGGGCGGTCAGCAAGGACGGCACCAAGGTTCCATACTTCATCGTTCACAAGAAGGGCAATACTCTCGACGGCAACAATCCAACCCACATGACAGCCTATGGCGGATTCAGTGCGCCGAGCACGCCGTACTACGATCCAATCATGGGCAAGCTGTGGTTGGAGAAGGGCGGAGTGTTCGTCCTCGCCAATATCCGTGGTGGGTCTGAATTCGGACCCGCGTGGCATGATGCGGGCCTCAAGACGCACCGGCAGCGAATTTACGACGACTTCGCCGCCGTGGCCAACGACCTCTTCACCCGCAAGATCACATCACCAGAGAAGCTTGGAATTTCAGGCGGATCCAATGGCGGATTGCTGATGGGCGTCCAGATGACTCAGCACCCCGAGATGTACAAGGCGATCTCGATCGAGATTCCGCTACTGGACATGCTGCGCTTCGAGAAGATCGCGGCCGGTTCGTCCTGGACCGGTGAATATGGAACCGTCGCCAACCCAGAGGAAAGAAAATTCCTTGCTTACATCTCTCCCTACAATCGCCTCGACGCGAACGTAACCTATCCCGAACCCCTGATCTTCACAACAACCAAGGACGACCGCGTCGGCCCCGTCCACGCCCGCAAGTTCGCGGCGAGGATGGAGGAGTTTGGCAAGCCGTTCTTCTATTATGAGATCTTGGAAGGTGGTCACTCCAGCGGAGCTGACCTTAAGCAAAAAGCCACGACGGACGCGGTTTTGTACAACTACTTCACCAAGAAACTGGTCGACGGCAAGTAGACAGAAAGGCTTGCTGTAGGCGTCTGGGGCACTGCCCGGAAGACCCTAATAACACGCTTCCGATCCTAGTTATCGGAAGCGTGTTTCATGGAGGATCAGTCTGCCACTTCGAAATTCGACCAGTAGCTCGTCTAGGCCGAATATTTCGGTTTTCGATCTTTGGATCTTGACGTCCAGCCAACGGCGCATTTCACCCTTCATCAATTCGGCCACAGCAGCATGTGCCCGTGCGCCAAAGTCTTCCTTGCTGATCCTGTAGATGTACAGGCTGGGAAGAATGGAGTCATCTAATCTTGGTGCCGTTAGCCCCATCAACACGGTCCCGAGGATCTTGGGTTGAGGTGAAGTTCTGGAGTCAAACGAAAATGCGGTACTGAGACCGAAACAGGCACTATCCAATAAGTCATTGCCAAAAGCCGCTTTCACATCCGACTTCGAGCAGGGGTAGACGTATTCTTTGTGAAGGCTGCTTGTGAAATACCTCATCCTCTCGATTTCCTCTGCAGGCATTATGCATGTCCTACTGGGCGGTAAGTCTCATCGACAAGGCAGTGGCTGTCTTGTTTGCATTTGTAGCCGGACACATCGCTACTGCCGACTCCAATCAGACACATACTAGGTTATGTCTGGCTTTCACTTGGTGGGTTTGTTTGCGATGACGTTCTCGTTGGCGCTCGGGTCGTGCGCTGCCCAGCCAACCAAGACCGAAGATGGAACCCGACCATTTCGGATGGGATTCACGCCATGGCCAGCGGACTTAACTGTCGAAGGGGTAACGATCTCCCTGAACTTTGCCCACGAGCACGGAGACATCGTCTCCGTCATGATGAATGGCGGTCTGCCATGGCAAGAGGCCTTGGAGAACCTAGCGTTCTCGCCCGACGTTCAAAGGCAGCTTGCCTATCGGCCTCCCCAGGGCAAGAAGCTCTTCGTATCGATTTCGATTTTGGACACCGGCAGAGAGGGCCTGGCCCCGTACTGGGGCGAGCATGACAACATGCCGCTTCCTGCGAGCTGGACCGGACTTGCGATGAACGACCCGAAGGTCAAAAAGGCATATCTCGCCTTTTGTTTGCGAGTGATCGAGCGCATGCATCCCGATTATCTGGCGATCGGTGTCGAGAACAACGTCTTGCTGAGCAAGAAACCCACGAAGTGGGCGGAGCTGAAGGATCTTCACCGCGATACGTACCTGGGCCTCAAACGCGCGTATCCATCCCTTCCCGTCTTCTTCACCACCGACATTGGTCACTACTTGAAGTTCGCGCCAGAAGCCAAAGGCAAAGATCAACAAGGTGAGGTCGCGGAGATGATGAAATACAGCGATCTCTTCGCAATGAGCCTGTACCCATATTTCAATCTCGACTTCAAGGCGGCGATGAGTCCCGGCTTTCTCGACTTCGCCCGCATGTTCCATAAACCGATCGCGGTCTCTGAGTCAGGCATGACATCCCGCGGCGTGACGCTGAAGTCGTACCAGGTGACTCTGAGGGGCTCCGAGGATCAACAGCGCCAATTCACCGATTCCCTTCTCAAGACGGCACAGCGCGACCGCTATGAGTTCGTGATCAACTTCGCGAAGACTGACTTCGAGAAGTTGGTAGCCAAGCTCCCCGCTTCATCAAGCGATCTTGCCCTGATCTGGGCATTTACAGGCATGCAAACGAGTTCATCGGCACCCAAGCCAGCCCAAGTCGCCTGGGACAGGTTCTATCGGATGCGCTACGTCCGATAGAATGATGCTGAGTAAAAGTCATGATGAAACTTCTCCTAACTTCCGGCGGCGTCCGAAACAAGAGCATCTACGACGCCTTGGTTGAAATGCTTGGCAAGCCCATTGCTGAATCCAAAGCCCTCTGCATCCCTACTTCAGGTTATGCCAACTCCAATGGTGCAGTGCGCGCCTGGGCATTCGTCAGCGGCCAGGAACCCGACGGACAAAAACCGGAATGCCCCATGGTGGAATTGGGATGGAAGGCTATTGGTGTGCTGGAACTCACCGCACTTCCGAGTATCGGGAAAGATCGTTGGCTGCCCTGGGTACACGAAGCCGATGTGTTACTCGTCAACGGAGGTGACCCGTTGTATCTGAATTATTGGATACAGCAGTCCGGACTCGCGGACCTGATTCCGACACTAGACGAGAAAGTCTGGGTAGGGCTGAGCGCGGGAAGTATGGTGATGGCTCCTTCCATCGGTGAGTGGTTTGTCGGCTGGACTCCGCCCACCGGTGGCGACGAAACGTTGGGAATGGTTGATTTTTCGATATTCCCGCATCTCGATCATCCCTCTCTCGCCTATAACACGATGGCTCACGCGGAAAAATGGGCCGCTGGAATGAACGGGCCGTGTTATGCGATGGACGACGAGACCGCAATCAAAGTCGTCGAGGGCTCCGTTGAAGTCATTTCCGAGGGACATTGGAAGTACTTCAACTGATAGCTACCGACACTTCTCTCTGCTCTGCGTCGTCCGCTTGCCAGTTTTGTCCAATTTGCAATCACATTTTCGCGATGACGAGAGCATAATGGCGTCGCGGGCACATGTCCGCAAGGTGTTTTATCTGTGCCGCAATTAGCCACTATTTCAAAGCTTTTCGTCGCTGCCTGTGCAGCCGCAGTCCTTGTTTGGTCGGTTGCGGAGGCTAAACCGAAAGCGACGGGGGCTGCGGGTCAGTCCGTATCCCGTACGAAAAATCGCTGGCTATTTTTCACAAGCGACGTGACGGACCCGAAGCAGGTCGATCAGATGATCGCTCGCTTCCCTGCTGCTCAGGGCGCTGGCTATAACGGCGTTGTCTGCGGCTTCGATGTCGCAAAAGATAAGGCAGCCGAATTCAAGGCGGCGGCCAAAAGGTATGGACTCGACATCATTTGCACGGTGATGGGCGGTGCTCATGACCGCAACTATGTCGAGGGTGTCCCGGTAAAGGACGCCCTCTACGTGGTTCATGGCGGAACTGCCGTCCATCAGCCTGACAACCCCACCCAAGTTCAAAATGGAGATTTTGAGGCCACCGCCGACAATAAGTTCCTAGGTTGGGGCTGGCAGGACGATACTGGAGTAACAACCTTTGCCGATCACGATGTTGTGCATGGTGGCAAGACCTCGCTTCGGATGGAGAGCATCAGCAAGAACGCAAATGGCTTGTGCCGGATCGTTCAACCGCTCAAATTGCAGCCGCACCGCCAATACCACGTCTCGGTTTGGATAAAAACGGAAAAGCTCAGCCCGGCTGTCCCCGAGATCAAGGTTCTGACGGCGACACCGATAGGCTGCGTGAGCTGGCAGACGTTCCATGTCGACGCTACCCAGGATTGGAAGCAGGTTGACCTCGTCTTCAACAGCTTCGACGAAACGGCGGCCAACCTCTACCTCGGGTTTTGGGGAGGCAAAAGCGGCAAGATCTGGTGGGACGATCTCAAGATTGAGGAGATCGGGCTCGTAAATGTCCTACGACGGCCCGGCTGCCCCATCACGGTTCGTGGGGAAGATGGCATGGTTTACCGCGAGGGGCAGGATTATGAGAAAGTCTTCGACCCTCAGTTCCATCCATGGGTCCCCTGGCGCGGCGCATCTCCGACGATCAAGCTAACCTCCACCTCACGCATCAAGAATAGCCAGCACCTGCGCGTGAGCTACTACCACCCAATCACCGTATACGAAGATCGGATCACCTTCTGCCTCTCCGAGCCGAAGATCTTCGACGATTGGCGTGATGACATCAAGCGTGCCAACGACTTGTTGCACCCGGCTGGCTTCTTTATGTCCCACGACGAGCTGCGCTGCATGAATCAGTGCGCCCAATGCCGAAGCATGAACATGACGGCCGGCCAATTGCTCGCCTGGAATGTTCGCAAAGCTTCTGCGATCATCCGTGAAGTTCGTCCCGATGCATCGATTTGGGTCTGGAACGACATGTTCGACCCGATGCATAACGCCGTCGACCATTATTTTGCAGTTAACGGCACCCTTTCTGGTTCCTGGAAAGGCTTGGATAAGGACGTCGGCATCGTCAACTGGCACGGCGGCCTCATGGGCAAAAACTGCAAGTTCTTTGCCGACTTGGGCCTCAAACAGATCCTTTCAGGCTACTACGATAGCGACGAAAACGGTGACGCGATCAAGCAATGGATGGACAAAACCATATCCATCCCCGGCGTCACCGGAGCTATGTACACAACCTGGGAGTCGAAGTATGGCGCCATGGCCCCTTGGGCGAAGAAGGCCTGGGGCTTGGCTGGACGGTAAAGCTCGCCCCTTGGTTGTTGCATTCGAGCGGTACACCAAATTCGATGTATCATCAATCAGTGGAAGCAATTCGATTCGAAACGACAGTTGGCCATGAAGGCATCGTTCATCTGCCCGAAGTACAAGAAGGCGATCGAGTCGAGGTGATCGTGCTGAAGCTTAAGCCTGAAGTCAGGGCTCGACGAAAAGGCGGATGGATCAAAGGCAAGATCACTATTCATCCCGATTTTGACGACCCGATTCCTGGTATGGAAGACTACCAGTGACCGGATTATGCGTGGGTTCGTGGACGCTCGAATTCTGCGCTGTAATTATTGCTATATCCCAGTTGATATACTCCCGTCATGGACAACATGCAGCTAAGGGCCGAACTTGAGGCTTTGGTTCGCAAGAAATTCGAACCATCCTTTGCTCGAAAACGTGAGCGGCAGGAGAGACTTGATATCTTGTCAGATGAGGAATGGTGGGAAGAGCACATGCAATCGAGTGCTCAAAACCCTGTATTCAAGGCTCTGCTGGAACGCGACAAGGCGTATTTGATTGAGCATCGGTTCGATCATCTTGAAACTCAGACCGGCGATGGACCGCAACGAATCATTGATGCCAAAGTTGAGCGTTTGATGCCCATATTGGTTCAAGTCAGGTCACAAACGAACGAGGATGGACCGCTGACCGAGGAACACTACAATGCATGTTCCTTCCGTCAAATCCAATCTCAGATGGCTGAACAGATCGACACACTCAAGGGCGCGGTCAGCAGGCAGACAGACCTTGGCCGGAGTGAACTCATGACCCAATTGGCAACAAACGCAGAACTAGCCATGCAAGACATGAATGTGTTTGCCGATCCTAACGTTACTCAAGAGCAGCTTGAGGATGTAACTTCGAGAATCACCCAAAGGATGGGTGAATTGAACAAATCCTTCTTTCCGTCGGAGAGTTGAAGTCTCACCTTTGCGCCGTCGCAGCCAAAGAATGTTGCCAAAAAGCGAAATATACCGGTAAATAATGCATTTCTGGCTCTTGACATCCATATAATTGGAATGATCGAAGCTCAGCAGTCGACTCTGGGTCCAACAAATCTGACACCCCGATATTGAATTGAGCCGACGAGAGAACCAGTAGTAACCGTACAGGACGAGATGAAATTAAGCACCAAACTATCCATGCTCATGTTAGCTTCAGTAGCCACATCCTCCGCCTCAGCTCAGAACGACAAGATGGTCCCCATCCCTACCCCCAAACAGTCGAACGCGATTGTTCTGGATACAGGGAAATTGCCTGAAGCCACGGCTGAGGAGTCCTGGCATTTTCAATACGGCAAGAACTTCGCTCGAAACGTTAGCATTGCGACGCTGACCCCTTTCCTTCCCCCTAAATCAAGGGCAACAGGAGCGGCGGTGATCGTGGCACCAGGGGGAGGGTTCCAAACGCTCTCCATGGAGAACGAGGGGTACGACGTGGCGAAGGCTCTCAACAAGAAAGGCGTGGCTGCATTCGTCTTGAAATACCGACTTCACCCGACGCCGGCGGATATGGCTGGCTTTGAAGCTTCCATGCGCCAAATGTTCTCAGGGGCGGCAAGACGTCCACCCGCGGCCGCACAAGATCCATCCTTGGCCCTGGCACCCCAGATTGCGGACGCTGCTGCCGCATTTGCACTCGTGCGATCACGGGCAACGGAATGGAATGTCGACCCGACCAAAGTCGGAATGATCGGTTTTTCAGCGGGAGCCATGCTGACGCTGTCAACGACTCTCTACGGAAAGGATGTCAATCCTGCCTTTATCGGCGACATCTACGGACCGCTTGGTGCGGTGAAGGTGCCCAGAAATGCACCACCCCTGTTCATTGCTCTTGCCGCTGACGACCCATTCTTTGCCAACGGCGGATTTGGGCTCATCGACAGCTGGAAAGCCGCCAAGCGTCCTGTTGAATTCCACCTTTTCGAACAGGGCGGACATGGTTTTGGCATGTATCCGAAGGAAACCACCAGCACTGGCTGGTTCGAAGCATTCTGTTCGTGGTTACGAATGCACGGCTACATTAAGAAGTAGGTTAGCTTCGGCCTGCCGTTGCGGCGGCAGGCCCCCACTAGGACGCTTGAGGACGCAAGTGGGTCAAACAAACTTGCAAGGCGCCGCCTACTTTAGCAGCTTGTCCTTGAACCACTGGATTGCCTTCATCACTCCTGGGAAAAAGGTCTTTTCGTCATGACCACCGCCGGGGATGACCTCCAGTTTGTGCTCAACTCCAGCTTTGGTCAACGCCTGATCCATGGCAAGAGCTTGTTGGAGCGGCACGATCACATCCGCGTCGCCGTGAACAATCAGTGTCGGAGGAAACTTCGAGGTTATGTCTGTGATCGGCGAAAGCTGTTTTGCCACTGCTTCGATGGTGGATCGAGGTGCGGTGGGGTCGAAGCCGAGAGCAGGAACGAACATGGCCATTTGGGGATTATCAGTAAGAACGAGGCCCTGTTTGCCCCAGTTGCCTAAATCGGTCGGTGGAGCGATGGCGGCAACCGCCTTCATCGGACAATCCGACATTCCTGCAATCATAAGCGAGAGGTGCCCGCCCGAACTGATGCCCGACACTCCGATTCGGTTGGCATCGACTCCATATTCGGCTGCGTGCGCATGCGCGAACCGGGCTGCGGTGCGAACCTCCTCCACGATGTCGGCAACCTTGAATCGTGGCTGAGCGCCATGCACGACTTCAAACACCGTGAAACCTGCTTCGACAAAGGCCTTCTCGATATCGGGCATAAAGGTCTTGAACATCGAGTGATCGGACGTCCACCCTCCACTCACCATGAATACGACCGCCGCCTTATTGGGCTTTGCTGGCTTCACGACGTCCATCGTGAACGCGGTCCCGCCGACCTTCAAGTAGATCACGTCCTGAACGCGGGTCTGTCCCGCCGCCAGGGTTGCGAAGAAAGACAAGAGCACGAGTGGAAGTGGCCGAAACATGCGGGAATTATAGCGGGAGTTGGTCATGGGTGTTCTTGCTCTACGAAGCGACGCAAGGCATCCAATCGGACGTCCCATTGGCGCTCGAGTTCGGTAATGAAGAGCTTGGCTTGATCCAGGCTCTCGGGCTCAAGTGACACGAGGACGTCACGCCCCTCGGGCTGCAATGCAATGACTCGCGCGTCGGCGAGAACTTGCAGGTGCTTGCGAGCCCCTTGCCGAGTGATGCCCAGACCCTCAGAAATAGCGGTGATGGTACAGCGGCTACCACGCGTTAGTCGCTGCACCATCTCTAGGCGGATGGGATCACCCAAGGCTCTAAAAATCTCTGCCGCTGCCATTACTCGTTGTTAAGATACTCTTCCAGACGGCCAATCATGAATGTCCAACCGGCATCGTTGCCCTTGAGAGTCTCTTCAATCACCTCGGCGGGGAGTGACGCAATGCCGCTCTCTTTGACTCGGATCCGAGTGCCTCCGTCGACGGCCTCTAAGGTGAACTCAACAAGGGTGTTTGGTTCCTGCAGGACATCGTCTAGGAATCCCTTGGGACAATAGATGCTCCCTGGTACGCATCGGTATGCGAAGTAGTCAAACGGGTCGGCGGCGACCACGAAGATCTTGAATTTGCCGAATTCTCCGAAGTCGAGGACTGGCCGCTCACCAGTGTCGAACTTCCCTTCGACTCCGATGGCGAACCATTTCACAAACTGTTCGGGTGTGGTGAGCGCGGCATACACCCGCTCTTTCGATGCACGAACGACGATTTCTTTTTCGATAGTGTCTTGAATAGCTGAGTTCATATGCAACTTTTGAGTTGCATTATACAAAGGAGTCGAATGAAATGCAACCATTTTGGTGCATTTTTTCTACAAGCTTGGTGCTGGTGAGCGGTACGCCACGTTTGCGCCTCATTCGGCCTAATGTGCACGCACGCGAGGAGCATTATTCTGCCTTAATCTTGAGTTTGCTGAACTAGGTTGGCCGAATTTCCAAGGTTTGAAAGTGCCTCCTTCGTCATGGGCAAGAGCATTCGAACCCACGGCTGAGTTTTAAGCGAATAAGAATGCATACGCATGCACGACTGATTGCAGATCTATTTCCTTTCTCGACAAACCATTCCGCGGCGCGGAGGTTAGTCATCGCGCTTCCGATCTAAATACAAGTGTTAATCTGGCTTTAACTAGGCCTTAACGCCGCTCGTCGTATCCTTGGCCTTATGCTGAAACGTGCTTTCACCTTGATCGAACTTCTGGTCGTAATTGCCATCATCGCGATCCTTGCAGCCATCTTGTTTCCTGTCTTCGCTCAGGCTAAGAAAGCCGCCAAAAGCACAAAAGACCTCAGTAACGTCAAGCAGCTTGCCCTCGCCCACCACATGTACTGGAACGACAACGACGACGTGACAGTGACAAGTTGGTCCTATGGATTTCCCGGAGAGTTTAACTATTACATCCAGCCTTACCTGAAAAACGCGGATATCCTGATTAGCCCGGGGCGATTGACCTCAACCACGGCTCTCGCAAGTGCTTGCGGGAACCCGAACATCGCACCAGGCGGGCTCGACAACCCATTCAGGGAACAGACCGAATGGGGCTATGGATACAATACTGGCAACGAGTGGAATGACGACACGGGATTAACGACTCAGACTACCGGCCCTGCAACTCAACCTGACGGCACGCCCTATACGATCACAGTAAATGGAACGAGCTACACTGCAGCGTATCGCAACCCAGTGCTAGCTGGCAGAAGTGCCACCTCCTTCGCGAGCCCAGCGAATTTGATGCTGCTAGGCGACACTGTCGACACGGTTGTTGCTGGCCTTGGACGCGGTGACATACATCTCCTAAAGTTTGACGGCCCAACCCCGGACGCTTGTACTGCGTTAAGAAAGCAGGGTTGGCCCGAATGGGCGGGCGATGCAATCAACGCGGCCTATGCCGATGGCCATGCCAAGAACACTAAGCTGGACACGACTATTGGAAGCTGGACCATTCGAAGCCCCTTGAATGGTCTGGAGACCGACCCTAAGGTCTTTGCAAATCCTTGCATTTACATGGCCGCCTATGACGGAGGCAATAACCCAGGCGGATGTAAATCCGGGGACGGAATCGGTAACTAAGGCATCAGTTTCTGATCCTCGACTAACATACTTGGGCCACTCGGTGGTTATCGTTTCAAGCGAGTCTGCACACAGATTACTTGCACTCGATCATCGGGTGGCCATCTCTGAAGAAGAAGCCAGTGTTGGCGCAGATCACTCATGAAGAGAACATCTTTCATGTCAACTGCTACATCAAGTTTGACTTAGGAATTGTCCGCAAATAATAGCTCCGTATTGGTTTTCTGAATCGTCTCTATTATGTGGACGACACAAATGGAATTGCTGAACGCTATGCCCTTTTGAGTGATTCTCTTGACGAGCGGTCCCGAAGGCTGCTTCTGGGTGCTGAGAGCAAGGTTCTGGGTCGTGGCGGCATTTCGGCGGTATCGAAGGCGACGGGAGTCGCCCGCTCGGTGATTCGGCATGGGCTTGCGGATCTGGCGGGCAGTGAGCCTCTGGAAACAGGCCGCATCAGGCGGTCTGGAGGCGGACGCAAGAAGGTCACCGAACTTGACCCGACTCTGATCCCGGACCTGGAGGCGCTTCTTGAGTCCACAACGCGTGGCGATCCCGAATCACCCCTCAGGTGGACGATCCGAAGCATTCGCAACTTGGAAGCCGAACTCAAGACGATGGGGCATTCGGTGGGACATTCGGTTTTGTCAAACCTGCTTCATGGGCTCGGCTACAGCCTGCAAGCCAACCGCAAGGTAACTGAGGGTACATCGCACCCGGACCGGAACGCCCAGTTCGAGCACGTGAACGCCAAGGCCAAAGCCTATCTTCTTGATAAGCAGCCGGTCATCTCGGTGGACACCAAGAAGAAGGAACTGGTAGGGCAATTCAAGAACGCGGGACGGGAACTCCGGCCCAAGGGCGATCCGGAGAATGTGCGCGTCCACGACTTCGAGATTCCCGAACTGGGAAAGGCCAGTCCGTACGGGATCTACGACATCGACAAGGATCTGGGCTGGGTAAGTGTGGGGATCGATCACGACACCGCCGAGTTTGCCGTCGAGAGTATCCGGCGCTGGTGGCGCTCCATGGGAAGCCCGCTCTATCCGGAAGCGACCAAACTGCTCGTCACCGCCGATGGCGGCGGAAGTAACGGTTCGCGTGTGCGGCTATGGAAATCCGAGTTGCAGAGCCTTGCCGATGAGACGGGACTATCCATTGCCGTCTGCCACTACCCGCCCGGTACGAGCAAATGGAATAAGATCGAGCACAGACTCTTCTCCCGAATCACATTAAACTGGAGGGCCAAGCCACTCTCAAGTCTGGAGGTCATCGTCAACCTAATCGCCGCAACAAAGACCAAGACCGGACTCAGGGTCCACTCCGAACTCGATACAGGAAAGTATTCCAAGGGGACAGATCAGGATTTCGGACGACAAAATGGCCGAACTCAACCTCGTCCGCGACGAATTCCATGGAGACTGGAACTACGAGATCCGACCCAGGCCGACACTTTTTGAACAGGTTATTTCCGGATAACTCCTTACATATCCTCTTAGCCTATTCGACATAGATTTGCTGATCATCCCAGCAGGTTTGCAGGTAGTCGATCTGACCGGCATGAAGGGTTGCGTGCCAACCGGGGAGATTCATGAGTTGGGTCATCGGCATGGACCAGCCTTGGCCCGAATCTAGAACAATTTCGACCTCCTCCGCAGTCAAGGAGTCCAGCGCGGTGAGGACTTCTTCAGTTCCCTTCCGGAAGATGGCTTCCATCTCCGCACGGTCAGTGACCGCCACTTCTTCGGCGAGATTTTTCGCCAACCACTCTTCAAGGTTGTCGACTTGCGGAAGCGCACGGTCTCTGATCATCTTTGCAAACCTTCCGGCGTGAAGAGCGGTATGGACAGCGATGCGTATCGCCGACTTCGAAGTTGCGGTCGGTGTCCAGTTCAACTTATCATCCGGCACATAGGCAAAGGTCCGCAGGAAGAGTTCCATCTCGCCTACCGCTCGCTTCTTGCATGCATCAACCAGGTTTTCCATCTCGCGAATGATACCGATAGTCACGGAATATGAAAGCCTCCGAAACGCCGAAGTTGTTTTGTGCCCAAAGCCCATGGATGCGCAGGCGACGGCGCTTCTCTGGGTTGGGACCGATGCAAAATGATCAACACTGAAAGTGTTGATTCCGGTAGCGGATGAGAAGACAGCGGAAGCGTATAGTCGTAGCGCCTCCTATCACTCTACAAAACCGAAGCCGGTGACTCAACACTTACAGCGTTGACCGGACGACGATCATGGGTCCCAGCGTAGCCTCGCTTTGCGACGCAACACTGGGCTTTGATGACCGCACGCTTTCAGCGTTCGAGCGGGATGAGGTCAGATATCGGACTGTGGCTCTATTGTTTGAGTGGTACGAGAGGTGCGCCGCTACCAACACGGAAAGTCCTTGCAGTGCTTCTCCCAAAGGGCACCTTCTGGAGGCGGAGGTGTTGACGTCGGTGCGAGAATCGCTCTCTGCAGGTGAATCTGACCGGCGTGGTAGTGATCGTGATTCATCACCGTCGCAATCAGCTTCCATCCGGGAACAGGTGAGCCATCAAACCTGGGCCGCTCAGCATCGAGATCTTCGACATCGGCCCAAGAATTTATCCAGTATTCGTGCGCTTCGCCCAGCCAACCTACAACTGCGTCCAGATTCGGCCAAAGCGAATCGATCTTGGGCGACAACTCCCGCCAGCGCACTTCCGTATCTCGAAAGCCGACACTGCCGTAGATGATTTTGCCGTTGGCGACATGGGCGATTTGGCTCAAAATCGACCCTTCCGAGTGGAGGTACTCACCGGGTTGGAGGTCTACCAAAGCCCAGGAAAGCTCTTCTGACAATCCAGCGATGGACTCACGTATCGTCTCCCAGGCGAGGTCTGAGAGCTTAATCAGGGTTTCGAGATCGGCCATTTCCTGATTATACGTACACCAAAAATTGTCGTAGGACGATTCAAACAGGATGTTCTCAACTTCGTCGATTCAAGCAAGCCGGTCCTCCTTGAGTTCTCACCTGTGCAACAGGATGGAGGCAGCAATGACCACGAAAAACACTGCGGCGCCAACCATGTTGCAAACGAGGACAGTGCATTTCACGGACCGACCCGTCTTGGCGTTAAATTGGTGACGACATATCTGGCACCTCGAAAGACTCATGAGCTCGGGACCAACGCCGAGGCCCCACCAAGTGATTCGAACCCGTTTGCCGGCAGCTTCCCCGCATGCAGGGCATCGCTGGGCGCCTCGCATCTTCGAGTGTGGACGTGTGTAATTTGACGGGATGCTCATAGACAAGCTAGATTCTGCGCCACCCCAAACGCCCGCTAGGTCCACTGTCCTCAAGAGCAGCGTAATCGAGGCAGTCCAGCGACTGGGATCTGGACCAAAGCCCTAAAGAGTTCTCTCACGACGGGCGAAGATCTTGGCCGACGACTCGCCAGCGCTATTCGTCCGCAGCGACCGGGCAGACAAATGCTTTGCTAGCTTGACCCGATCGGTCGTAGCAGCAGACTCGGCGTTTGCCGTGACTGAGCATGTCGATCATTTTTTCGAGGCGGATTCGGCGGGTTTCGGCAAGTTTGCCTTGTCCCATCCAGGTGATCCAGTCTCGGCGGGCGATCGCGGTTGTGTCGTTCCACGTGGCCAGCGCAATTGGGGCGGAGGCAAGGGCTTCGCGCAGGTCGGCAGGGACTTCTGGCTCAGGCTCTACTTTGGCGGGTGCAATCTCAAACTCAACTTCTGAACCGACTTGGGCGTTCGCACCTTGGCTCCAGGCTGGGAGGACTTTGAACCAATGGCCACCTTCGCTATCGGGCTCAAGTGTGGCGGCGAAGGGGAATCCGTTCATGGTTCCTTCGACAGAGACCATGCTTCTGGCTGGCATCTCGTCGCTGGCTTCTTGGGGCAAGCGGAGAAATGTCCAATCTCCGCCTTCGGCGGGACGGCGGAGTTTTGCTTTGAATCTTGTGAGAGTAGCAGTCTTGGCCATGGAGTGCGAGAATCCTATTGTACAGGCGCACCTGTATGGATGTCCACGGCTGAACGCCAGCATACCGGGATGGACCGTACCGATAGAACGTAACTCCCCCTTTTGGGAAGAGTATTTAGCTGCCGCGACATGCGGAGTGGTTGGCTCTTGCAACCATCGACATTGGGTTTGTGCCCAATGCGCACCGCGCACGTCAGGCTGTGGCCCGTTGACTGCCTCTCGACGAGCAAACCGCGACGATTGTGGTTAGAGAAATTAGTGGGACTTTCATTCTCCGGATTCACGCGGATTTTGGCTCTCGCATAAACCTCAGCGGTTGGTGGCTACCTATGCGTTCCGAACTCCGCCACGGAGAACGGTGCATGCGCAGGTTGAGGAATTCGAACCTGTTAGGGCACGTCACTCTCAGTCGCTGGTTTCTTACCTTCCATGAAACTGACGCACTTCTACCGGTGCGCGGCAGGCGATGACGGCTTTACGGCCCCATTCCACTGCTTCTTCTTGGCTGGAGACATCCAAAATCCAAAAGCCGCCTATGTATTCCTTCGTCTCAAGGTACGGACCGTCGGTGACGACGATCTTGCCATCTGGCCCTGCATGCAACGACTTCGCAGTCGTTGGCGGGTGCAGTCCACCTGCAAAGAATCTGGCGCCTGCAGCCGACATTTCGTCATTGAGCGCGTCGATGTCGAGTCCCATCTGTGGCCCTTCTTTCGAGCCGTCGTAACCTTCGGGGTGGTGAAGCGCAACCAAATATTTCATATCTTCGCCATTAACTATCTTCTTGGCAGGCTGCTTATCCTGCCTCATGAGCTAGTCGAAGCGCCTCTTCAGAAATCGACATATCCTACAAGAAAATCTGGACAGGCTGTTTTACCCAAGCCCTTGCGTGTCCACGCTTAAGAGGTCCCTAGAATCAACTCGTTCTTACGAGGATGCAAACGGCATATCTAGTTTGGAGATATGTGTTGTGGTTTCCACCTAGGATTGGGCCTTCAGAGCCGGTAAGCGGCACGCCTCGCCATCTATTGCTTGAACAGATGCTGAGGCAATTTGTCCAGGGTTACCATAAGCGGATGGTTGGAAGTTTGCTTAACCCAAGCAGATGGATTGTCCTTGCCGGGTGCCCACCAAGGGAGGCAATAGAGCCAACGCGGCCCTTTTGAAGCCATCACGGCGGGACTGGGAACTGTGTCGCACTCGCATAAAGCCAGCATCTTTCCGGGAGCGACATGACTCATGTTGTCGTAGTAGTTTTGGTAGGCATCGGTCCGATAATCCTGTCCAGCTTGGTTACTGTAGATGTCGACACCGACGATATCCACGTAATCCGATCCCGGATAGAAGCGCTTTCGAAACTCCACCGGGTCCTTTTGCACCCCTCCACTGTAAACCCAGATGAGGTTGTGGAATCCACGCTTGTTCACGAAGTAGTTGAAGATGAGGCGAAACAGCGCGGCGGTGTTCTCGGGTTTCTGTCGATCGGTCCACCAAAACCACCCACCGTCGATCTCATGCAATGGTCGAAAGAGGATTGGAACGTGACCATCCGCCAGAGGCTGCATTGCATCGGCCGTACGGCGCAGATCCTCCATCGCTGCTCGATTTTCAGTTGTGCCGGGAGTCACGAGCTTACCAACGTCGATGTGAGGTGCAGTCTTCGGCTGGTCCACCCATGCGCTTCCGTCCGGCATCAGCGGGTTGCCCCAGTGGTACTGCATTGTGACCAGCCCGTGCTTGTCACGCCACCACCGGCCCGCATCCTTTACGTAGCTCGCCACGACTGCCCGATAGGATTCGCCCCAGTGGGGTGGGTTCCAACCGTAGACGTCGATACTCAGCATCGCCGGGTACTTCCCCGCGACTCTGTTCATCGCCTCCGCATTGGGCCAATCGCCAATCCCGACTCCCGTGTTGGTGCTCTGCCCATAGATCACCTTCTTCCCGTAGATCGAGTGGAGGTAATCCAACACTCCACGTGCCTCAGGTTGCAATTGCGGGTCCGCACTCTTCGGAGCCGCCGGGGCCATCAGGATGAACGCCAACAATCCAGCTAACATAAGCCGATTATGCCGCAAGCCTCCATTCTCCCAACCTGCATTTTCGCTACAAGGAGCAACTCACCTCAACATATCAGTCCTTAGCGAAAAGACTTTCCCGAAAGATGCTCAAACTTGATCAAGCCATTAATAAACTAGATTCGCTCCAAATTCAGGCATCCGACCAGCGTTCACATACATGATCCACTCGTCTAGGTTGTCTGACCCCATCTCCCAGAACTTACGGCAGAGGTCGAAATACTCCAGCACGGTTTCCGATTCCCCTGCCAATAGCAGGTCTCTCGCAAGGCTCATATTAGGGCCAAAGGAAGACATGGTCGGCGAACCGCTACCCTGGGCAGATTCAAGCAAGTGCTGCTTGGCTTCCTCAACCTTCCCCTCTCTTAGCGCCAATCTCCCAAATACGACGTGCACTGCCTCGACATTGTGGTGAAGGTTCCAATGACCTTCAAAGCTCGGGAGAAGATCACGTAGTTCCTCCGCATAAATCCGCGCGGTTTCAATCTCACCAGCATCAAATTGGCTCTTTGCAGCGTTGCCGAGCGCATTAAATCGTTCATCGAGGGAGCCGGCCTCGGCCAACCGCTCCAGAGGAGTTTTGCTAACAACCTTGCTTGGTTCCTCAGGAAACGGACCATAAATGGTGATGTTGAGTTGGCGAAGCGCGTCTTCGGATTGACTGGTCGCTTCTCCTTTCTCAATCCACGATTGCAAGAAGCTTTTGATTTTCCCAAGGGATTCATCCAAGGTCTCGTCACAGACTATGTAACCAGGCAATTCATTAGCACCGACCCCATTGGAATCATCACCGAAGAAGCACGAAACCCTGTAGCTGTTTGCCATACATCACCTTCCCGAATCGACCCCGACAGGTGCTTAGGGCTGGACTCCGTGTCTTGCCATGATGGATTGGACAGCGTAGTTTGCTGTGTACTTCACGTCTCGCTTTCGAGAAGTGAGGTTCTTCTCGATGTGCGGGATCGCGTCCATCGATCCAATCTCACCCAGCGTTTGGTTACAGCAAATGATGTCATTGGGGTCGGATGTTGCGATCAGGACGGCGATCACTTCGACCTCTGCCTCGGATGAGTCGGATTTTGCTAAAGCGCCAATCGCGGATTGGCGAACAATCCATTTGGACTCCTTTAGCAGTGGAAATATCGGACTCAAATCAACCTCTCGAGGCTTTTCAATGGCAGCCAATCGGTCGAGGATACTTGAGACGATGTATCGGTCTTTTTCGCGCGAAATGGCTCCGATAAGAATCCGGGCACAATCAGCGCTCCGGCATTTCAATCCTAGCTTTCCAACGATAAAATATGCCGCCGCTCTTCTCTTCTTTTCCTTCTCAGTATTCAGAAATTCGCTAAATTCATCGACCATGCTTGGGTCCGACAACTGCTCGGCCTCACGATAGGCATGCCAAGACACCGAGTTGTCCGAATTGACATTTGGCTCCTCACGGCACATTCGATCGATCAACGCGATGAGTGATTTTCGCAACATCTCTTTCAATTACCGCGGGATGCGAACCAGAATTTACCGCCTCATAAATACAATTCCCGCTTTTCCAGGGGCGGGCTTTAGAGTTAGGGTCTTTCCATCTGCGCTCAGAACCGCCATCAGGGGTTTGCTAAGTTCTTCAAGGATAGCTTTGTTTCGAGCCGAAGGACCGGTCTTGTAGTTCGCACGTGCCATCGCCACGAAATCGGTCATCTTTCGACCCATCATGTCGACGACTGTGAGGGCGACGTCATGCCCAGTCACTTTCCAAGTCCCGTTCATGGGGCCACCCATACTCATTGCGAAAGTCTTGTTCTTCGAAAAATCGATGGAGGCACTCATCAGCATCGCCTTCGCCTTCTCCGCCTGGGGAGCAGTGGCTGGGACTGAAACACTCTTCACCTTCCATTTACCGACTGGGGCTGCCGACTGATGAGCACCGTGTGCCAGGGCCGAAATGGCGAAAAGCATGATGCAAAGGACGCGTGAGATGGAATTCACACTTCATTTTAGCGGCGAAATCTGGGAGACCGCAATGGAGATCAGAATTACGGGAATACTCTTATGAGCCATGTCCAGCCCACCCTTCACATTACTTTGCCTCTCGGGGAGTTTGCGGTCGCCTTCTTACAGTTTCGCAACTTGCGAAGCCATTCGTGAGATGGCGGAGGGGATGGGATTCCGAGTTGAGATTGCAGACCCGAGGGACTTGGCACTGCCAATGTACGTGCCTGATTTCGAGTTGGAGGACTATGCGCCCAATCACGCAGGCATCGAGCGGTTGGTGGAACTGCACCGAGGTGCCGATGCCATGGTCTGGGTAAGCCCAACCTATCACGGAACCGTGAGCGGCGTGTTCAAGAACATGCTCGACTTTGCAGAGCTGCTGTCTGGCGATCCTGAGCCGTACTTCCAGGGCCGCCCAGTGGGTCTCATCGCGATAAACGATTCGACCACGTTTGCCGCCATGCGTGATTGCGCACGTGAGCTTAGAGCGTGGCTCGCACCGACGCATATTGAACTCGGCGAAGCCGATTTCTCAGGGGACAATAAGCTCTCCTCTGAGAAGTCGACCAAGCGCGTTTCACGGCTTATCGGCGAGTTGAGCGCCTTCGTTCAAGCCCATAGAAACAATTAGCGCTGCAATCTATGCGGGCCGAGCAAGAGTTCGATCCTTGAAGAACTCCACCGAGTCACCAACTGCGATGGCTCCGCCTTCAAGGACGTAACAATTTAGCGCAAGTTTGCCCTCGAATCGCTTATAGATGCCTTGGGTTACTTGCTTGTTTTGCTCAAGGGTATCTGGGTCGAAGGAGGTCATGATGCACCTCAATCGCAGGTCTTGAACACCAATAAGCACTTTGCCTACCTGCAAATACCCACCTTCCCAGGTTCGTTCAACCAATCCGTACGCGCTGCCGATCACGATATTTGGACGCAGTCGTCGGTAATCTTCCCCAAACGCCTCAATTGCGCCATCTGTCGTTACGAGCAAGGGCAAGACGTCAAATCGCTCCGACCCTTCATTGGCAACAAGTCTTGCGCCCTGTCCACCAATTTTCTCGATATCCCGGGCGACACTTTCGCTATTCCAGGGTCTGCCATCAACCAGTGGCTTTCCATCCGTGGCAAGCGTGCCCCTGTGACCGAGAAACCCCGCATGGGTGCGAGAGGTAATGACATGTCCATCGGCTCGCTCAACATGCACGATTCGGTCGCCTTCAATTCCAAATTCGCCGATTTGGGCCTCTTGTAGAAGCTCGCCAGCCATCGTCTTTATGGGGTAGCGCCAAATGTACTGGATGAACATTTTCTTTCTCCCACATTAAGACCACTTGACCTCAAGAACGTACATCAACGCTTCAGTTTCGCATCCTAGAGACAAAAACAGAAAACACTCGGAATAGAACGCGTTGACCAGGCTGCATTCGCTTGGTCAACGCGACTTAATTATACGGTCGGTATGGGGCTCCTTTTAGAGAGCCTTTCCGTACAGTGCGAGTAGTCTTGCCCATGCCTTTTCGGCTCTAGGCTCGCTATAGACCGACGAATCGGGTGGACACCAGCCGTGAGCGGCACCTTCGTAGACTTCAATCTCAGCATGCAGCTTCGCTTTTTCGAAGGCTTCCTTCAGCGTCGTCTTGTCGTCCGGCGATCGGGCGTCATCATTAGCAGCGATCGCTACGAGGAACTGGGCTTTGCTTCGAGCTGCTTCAAGATGCGGGCTGTTGGGTTGATCGGTGACAAGACCACCACCGTGGAAGCTGGCGACTGCACCTACACGACCTGGAACTGCGGCGGCGGTGCGGAAGGCGATCGGACCGCTCATACAGTAACCCTGAGTACCAATATGGCGATTCTTGGCCACAGAACGTTGCGCATCCATCCAAGCGATAAACGCCTTGGCATCCTTCAATTGAGTGGTCTCGTTCAGACTCCTTGCCAGGGGGATAACGTCCTGGATCGGCGTCGCGGTACCTTTCGGGGCTGTTGGTGCCTTGAGCGTGCGGTAGAACGGGTTGACGACAAGGACCGAATATCCCGACTCAGCAAGACGCTTGCCCATCGTGCGGAAAGCAGGTCGAAGACCAAAGATGTCCGGCCAAATCAGAACGCCGGGGGCAGATCCGCTTGAAGGGTGAACGAAGTAGCAATCGGCCACTCCATCAGGAGTCGTGATCGTCACCTCAGATTCGGTAACGGTCGCGGGATTGGCAACTTTCGGAAGCATCATGGCCATGCCTGCTCCCAACATAACGCCAAATTGTCTCCTTGTAATCAGGCCCTGGCGCTCAAATTCCTGAAGGTCATCATCGAAATGTTTCTGGTCGCACATAGTAGCTCCTTTGTTCTAAACAGTGAATACGTAAAGTGCTCGGCTAAAGTCCCAACGAAACAAAGCCAAGTCACATTCTAGGCAAGTTTCAACGAGCCGTCCGAAGGCGTGCATTATGTCGACAGAGACTGGGTGCTTACAGCCCCTCACTAGGTGCTGGACGCATCTTGACATCGATCATTATCTCGGCTGTTCGTAAATTCACGGCTTTGGCACGAAGTGTCAATGGACCCTTTTGCCCTCTTCTACTCTGAACGATCACCTGAGCCAGGCCGTTGAATAGGCTTCGCTTGTTGCCTTTTTCGGGTTCGTGGCTCGTCGGATCTCCGTTTCCGACACCGATAATGCCGCCGGGACCGTCTGTTTCGAACTCAACCATGAGGTTGGCGGTCGGCACAGGACGTCCTAGTGCGTCGACTACTTCGACCGTCACTGGCTGGGCGTCATCCCCATCGCACGCGAGCGTTTTCCGGTCAGGAGTCAACCGCAGGGCGACAGGCTCACCGGTCGTTTCCACGGCGTATCGTGCTACTTCTTTTCCCTGATTTTTCGCGACGGCGGAGAGCGTGCCGGCGGCGTATGGGACCTGCCACTCAACCATTCGGAACGGATCCACCGGCTTTTCTCCGATCAGCTTGCCGTTCAGGAAGAGTGATACGGTTTCGGCGTTACTGAGCGCCATCACCCTGATGTTTTGCCCTTCTTTCCCAGCCCAGTTCCAGTGAGGCACCAGAGTGAGGATCGGGCGGTCGTGCACCCAAAGCGCTTGCCGAATGTAGAAGGCTGTTTTGGGAAATCCGCACAAGTCCAAACATCCGAAATAGGAACTTACCGCCGGCCAGCCGAAGGGAGGCGGCTCACCACGATAGTCGAATCCTGTCCAAATGAACCCTCCGCCAAAGGAAGGCTGTTGAGCAATTGCCTGCCAATCGCCTCGATTTTCTGAGGACCAGCCGGGATATTTATCGTCGTATGATGCCAGCGAGAGCTTGTTCCAATCGGTAGTGAATGCACCTCGGGTCATTACCTGCGATGTGTCCTCCGAGCTGATGATCGGCTTATCTGGGTAGGCAGCACGGATCGCTTTGTACTTATCGACTTGGTAGTTGATCCCTATCACGTCGAGTTCCATTGACGCATTTTGCAGGTTGGCCCGCGTACCGTCGAGTTGGCCACCGTTCTGCGCAGCGGTCACCGGCCTCGTCTTGTCCAGTGCCTTCACAACTCCCGCCATGCGGCGAACCATCTGGCGACCTTGCTCGTTTCCTTGGAGGGCGTTCTCCTCGTTGAACAACGACCACAAGATGACGCTCGGATGATTTCGGTCTCGACGAACCAACCACTCAAGCTGGTTGAGACACTCGGCGGACGTGTTGAAGTGACGGTTTTCATCCATCACAAGAATCCCCATGCGATCACAGAAGTCCAGCAACTCCTTGGCTGGTGGGTTATGGGCGCATCGGTAAGCGTTGGTCCCCATTTCCTTGAGCTTTCGAAGACGAAATTCCAAGAGAGAATCTGGCACGGCGACGCCAACTCCAGCGTGATCTTGGTGACAGCACGCACCCTGAATCTCAACCCGGTGATCGTTCAGGAAGAAACCTTTCTTTGCATCGAAATGAATCGTTCTAAATCCGCACTTAGTCGTCACGGAGTCGGACTTCCCTGCGCTTAAAACCTTTGTCGTCACCGAGTACAAGTTGGGATGCTCAAGCGACCACAGTTGCGGAGAGGCTACCGGTACGGAATGCTTCGCAACTGCCCTTTGCCAGGGTTCAACGTTAACATGCGTCGAGCCGCGAGCGACTATCTTTCCTTGCGGGTTAGCAATCTCAACTTCCACCAAAGAACTGGAAGCTGAGGCGCTTGCATTTTCTACGGTTGCCTCCACAGGAATGGTCCAGCGTTCGCTGGAACCCTTGATCGGGTTGGCGAAGACCCCATCTGTCACGATGTGAACGGGGCTCCGCTTTACCAGCCAGGTATGGCGGTAGATCCCACCTCCTTCGTACCACCATCCCTCCATGTCTTCAGCATCAACTCGAACGGCCAGTGTGTTTGGACTGTCGCCGAAATGCGCGAGGGGAGTGATGTCTATGGAGAAGGAGGCGTAGCCGTTCCAACTTCGATACACCGGCGAGCCATTGAACCAAACCGCACAGTGGGTGGAGACACCGTCGAACTGAATTTCGAGGTGCTTGCTACGATCTGAAGAGGCCAACTTGAACTGACGACGGTACCAACCGATGCCACGTGGGCGGTAACCCTGGTTCCGCACGTATTTTTGGTTGAATGGTTGCTCCACAACCCAATCGTGGGGCAGGTCAAGCATCCTCCAACTTTTGTCGTCGTAGGCTGGTGCAGCCGCCCCCCATGCTCCGGTGCCCTTGGCACCGCCCTCAGCTTCATCGCCGTTCGCACGGAAAGATGTGGGATGGATGTCCCCAAGATGAAATCGCCAAGCCGGGTCAAGCGAAAATACTTCTCGACCGTCCGTGCTGGCAAAAGTGATCATCGACAACGCAGTTAAGGCCATCCCGACACACGTTCGCAAAACCATTTCAACCATATTCATTAGCCATTTTCCTCGTCGCGAGATAGGGTGAACGCCCTTGTTGCGGTCGATGCATTTGAACCAAGCGACCTCTTTCTGCTTCATTCCCTTCCAGACTCCTTCGTCACCATGGTCTTTCGTATCTCACTGGCAGTTCTTTGGTAGATCGCTCGAAGCTTTCGTGTCAGGTGGCTTGAGGAGCAGTAGCCGGAATTTTCGGCGATTTGATCGATCGGCAATTTTGAATGCCTGAGGAGATAGACCGCATGCCGTAATCGAATTCGATCAAGCTCTTGCTGAGGCGTCTTTCCAAGGATTTTATGGAAATGGGTGTACAGAGTTGACCTCGAAATATTGAGTTGCCGGGCGATGCTCTCAAATTCGATCGTTTGTCGAAACTCGCGACGCAAGATGCCGCGTGCTTGATTCACGATCGCGAGGGCGATATTCCTTTGTTGCTCACCACCAGCATGCCGCTTCAACAAGATATTGAGCAAGACCGCTGCGTTTCTTAAGGCGGCTTCCCGGTTAAGAAAGTTGTTGTACCACTCGTTGACGATAATTCCCAAGAGAGCCCCGATGGGCCCGGTTTCTTCTTCTCGGCCAAATGTGGGCCATTCCAACGGACGGTCTGAGGAAACCAAAACGTGATAGAGAAAGTACTTTCCTTCCGCCGAGTCACCATGGACGACGCCAGGCGCATGCACCACGAATGCACCCGGCTCCAAAATGTATGTGCTGTCTCCAGATCTCTCTGTGATGGTTCCTTCACGCAAATAGAGCAACTCCCAGGCATTCTCGTGCCGGTGGTCGGGATAATCACCATCGCCATCGAAACCTCCTGAGTAGACGATTTTCAGTGCAGGCGGGTCCATTGAACCCTTATTCTAGTGTGTAGGAAACGCAAGAAGCCCAGATTGTCATCTGTGTCCGCCACTCTGAGGAGTTTAGTGCAAACTAAGTTCTCTAAAATGAGCATGTGAGTCCAAATATATCAACGTGCATCGAGAGTAGCCAATGGTTCAAGCCTCGCCTTGGCCAACTCGAGCGGTGACATACTGCCCTCATATGATGAGGTTCTTCAGGGTCGCAGGTGTATGCGCTGCGGTCGTCTCTTGCGCGTGCGCGGAAGCCCAGGATTTGCACGTTGCTCCTGATCCGTTTATGCCTAAACTGGACAATCCGACAACCATGAACCACAAAACTGTTCAAAGCAAGACTTCTCTGCCCCAAGGTGGTCCAACCGCGTCGAGCATTCCTGGTCCCGGGCCCGGCCAACTATTTGTAGGGACCTGCTATCAGCCCATCGATCGGAGCCTTGAGCAGATCAAAGCCGACATTGCGATCATGAAGTCAGCGGGCTTCAACGTGGTTCGCATGGGTGACCTATCGTGGGACTCATTTGAACCGTCGGACGGCAAATTCGAGTTCAGCTGGTTCGACAAGATCCTCGACCAGATGCATGATGCGGGCATCCGCGTCGTTCTCGATATTCCTGGCAGCCCCGCGCCGATATGGTTGCATCGCATGCACCCTGGCGTCGATATCGTGAATCAGGACGGAAATCGCGTTCCTCCTGCCGAACGGTACATGGACAACATCAGTGATCCAGACTATCGCCGCTGCATCAAGCGCCTCGCCGATAAAATGCTCGCGCGCTATGCGAAGCACCCGTCCATCGTGGCGATTGGATACAACAATGAGGTCGGGAATGGGATGATGTCCTATTCCGAGGCAGATCGACGTCGCTTTATCGATTGGCTGCGGAAGCGATACGGCTCCATCGAAACTCTGAACCGAGTGTGGGCAACCCAACGATGGTCCCGCAGGCTGAACCATTTTGAGGACGTTGACTTGCCTCTGAAGAACGGTCCCGGTCCGGCCGAGCGATATCTTGATCTCCATCGATTTTGGTCCGATATCACGGTCGAGAACTTGATGGACTTGGAGCATTTGCGTCGCAAGTACATGCCGCAGACACCGACGCTGTCCAACCTATGGGATTACGCTTGGCGCAGAGGATTTGACTATCTCTCAAGCTACAAGGATTACGTCTCTTTTGGAGCGATGGGCTTTTACGCTGGCGGCGCGATCGATGGTTCTTACCAGATCATGCTTACCAAGGGAGCGCTACAGAATCCAGTCTGGCTCAACGAGTTCACGGCGGGCGGTGGTGGCTGGTATGGCGACCCTGGTCGCAGCCGAATGCTTGCCTTCGTGACGCTCCTCGTTGGTGCCCAGGGTGTCATGGCGTGGACATTCAACAGCCATGCCGGTGGCGAAGAGCAAGCCTTGTTCGGCTTGGTTGATCATGACGGAGTTCCCTCGTGGAAGGTGAATGAATGGGGCCACATCGCCTCGGATTTCAAGACGTTGGCGAAGTACGGCTTCCCGCGCTACTTCCAGCCGGAAGTAGCCATCGCTTACTCCTTCGAGAGTGCGACTTCGTCGGCCCCAAACGGACCGTCTAGCACCACCAAGCAATATTTCAAAACGGGGTACGGCGATCAAGTTCAAGCTGCATTTGAGCCTCTTTACAAAAAGAACATCGACGCGGCGGTGATTAATATCGCCCATGAAGACCTTAGCAAGTACAAACTGGTGGTCGTCCCTGCCCTGTACCTGATGGATGAAGCAAGCGCCAAGGCCATTCGCACCTACGTTGAGAACGGTGGGACGGCGCTAATGACTGGATACAGCGCAAAGGTCGATGACCACGCGCAATGGTTTGAGACAACCCTTCCTGGCAGACTCAGCGACGTATTTGGCTTACGGACGGCGGCTTTTTACAGAAACGATGGTGGAGTTCATTACTCGCTCAACGGACAAACCGTAAACTCCACCGCAACCTACTATGAGTTGCTCGAGCCACGCACAGCAATTGTTCTCGGCGAGATCACCAACTCTTACCTGCCAGACAAGTTCCCTATCCTGACCGTGAACAAATTCGGAAAGGGCCAAGCTTTCTACATGGCCACAGAATCGAATGTCTCCGCGATTGGGCCGGTGCTGGAAGTGGTTAAGAAGGCGGCTGGGATCACCGATGGATTATCGACACCCGATGGAGTTTACGCACGTGTCGTCGACGGAAGAGTTTTCTACGTCAACACGAACTACGGGGATGTGAGCTTCCCGATCAATGGGACAAAGAAGGGCTTATTATCGGGCAAGACTTTCACAGGCATCATAACCCTGCCGGCAAAGGGCGCCGACTTAGTAGAGTAGCCACGGGAGGGTGACGGGAAGATAACCATGAAACAAATCAATGCGAGAAGACTGAATGTGCTGGTGGCAGCAATGGCCCTTGCCTCCAGTGGCGTGTGCCAAACCAATGGTGGTGAGATTCTTGACAAGTCAAACGCCATCCGGCTGATGTCGCCCGGCATCAACCTGGGAAACACCCTTGAGGCGATTCCCACCGAAACGTCTTGGGGAAATCCACCAACCACCGATGCATTCATGGCTGCGGTCAAAAAGGCCGGATTCCGGAGCATTCGGATTCCCATCGCGTGGACTCAATATTCCGACAGTGAGAACCAGATTAGCGCCAAGTGGATGTCCCACGTGACAGAGGTGGTACAGAAAGCAACCAAGTTCGGGCTCTATGTAATGATCAACGTCCATTGGGATGGCGGTTGGCTACAACCTACGGTCGCCAAACAGGGACAAGCGAATTCAAAGTTGCGCAAATTCTGGACCCAGATCGCGACCAACTTCCGTAATTTCGATGATCATCTGCTTTTTGCAGGCACGAATGAAGTCGGCGTTGAGGGTGTGTACGCACCGCCGGCCGAGGAGAACGCGTCGATCCAAAACGGTTTCAATCAAATCTTTGTTAAAACCGTTCGCGCTACGGGCGGCCGAAACGCAAACCGATTCCTGGTTGTTCAGGCCTACAACACCGACATCGACAATTCGGTGAAATTTAACGCAAAGCTACCGACCGACACGGTGAAAGGTCGCCTGATGCTAGAGGTCCACTACTATTCGCCCTACAACTTTACGCTCAACGACAAGAGCAACATCTGGCAGTGGGGCAAGACGGCAACAGACCCGAAAGCAACCGAAACTTGGGCGAATGAAGCCTATACCGACGGCGAGTTTCAAAAGCTGAAGGCAACATTCGTGGACCAAGGGGTCCCCGTCATACTCGGCGAATACTGCTGCGGGATGAAGAAGAACTTTCCTGGCATGGAGCCCTACCGAAAGCTGTGGGACGCCTTTGTCACGAAATCAGCCGTGGCTCACGGTGTGATTCCAATGTATTGGGATACCGGCGGTCTGTTCAATCGAAACACCGGTGCGGCCCAAGATCCTGATGTTATTCGGCTGGTAGTTGACGCCTGCAAGAGCCGCTAGCGTCTGCTTAGGCGATTACAGACTGGTTAACATGTGACAAGACTCTCGCCGTCCAACCATTGTCATCAATATGTCGAACGAACCTGAAATTCGTGATGCCCAGCCTGTGGATGTTCCAAAACTCGTCTCCTTGCGCGGAGGAGGCGAGAGGTTCGAGCAAACGATGCTTGGATATCTCCAGGGCACTTATTTCCCAAGCTGCGCCTTGGCAGATCGCGCCGTTTTTGTGGGCACGGTGGACAATGTATTCGCTGGATACATCGCTGGCCATCGAACGACGCGTCACGGTTGTGATGGCGAGCTTCAGTGGTTGAACGTGGCCGAATGCTACCGAGGCATGGGCGTGGCTGGTGCCCTTATTGAAAGGATGTTCGATTGGTTCATTGACCATTCAATTTTGAATGTGTGCGTCAACGTTGCCTCTGAAAATGTTGTCGCTCGAACGGTGTATTTTCGGCACGGCGCCCAGCAACTGGATCCGCATTGGCTAGTTTGGCCCAATTTGTCGGCCAGATGAATTTCAGGGCACCTTTAGCCTTTAGCGAAAACCGCCCAGCAAGGTAATCCTCACAACGAGCAGGATCAACGCCAAACCAAACAGTGCTCCGAATAAGCTTGGGGTGTAGCGACCAAGTTTCTCAGGAATCATTGGAGCGTAGTCCTTCCCTTGTCGACCAGAGATTGACACCGCCACGGTCGTCAGGGGGCATCTCCAGCCGTTTCCAACAAAGACAATGCACTCAAGCGTCACGAGGACGAGGGCTGCATCGAGAATCCAAGGGGTGGATTTGCCAGTGATTCCAGCAAATAGAACGTAGGCAATCGAGGCGACCATAACGACATAGATCGCGGTGTGAATGACTCGAATGAGGTGAGAAAAGATAAGTGCTACACCGCGACAATCACGTCATCGACGGATCGGCGAAGCGAGGATGGCATCGGGTTGGCATAACCAAATCGAAGCAACAACTGCGGCAACGCATCGCCAAATCCAAGTGCAGTTTGGAACTGCTTGCGAACTTCAGCCACTTCGTTTGGCTGATTGAGAAATGCTGATTTGATGTTCAAGGAGGTCAATCGAAGTGCTAGCCGTTGGTAGACCTGCCCTGTCCGAACCCATGCGGTTTTGTCCTCTTTGGTGGAGGAGATTGCAATCGCGCCCGCTGAACTTCGGAGAAGATTCGCGTCAGCGTCCGCTTGGGATTGTGGGTCCATGTGGCGGACGACTTGTTGTCCCAGCCACCGAGGCACAGCAGGTGTGCCCATGCACAACGAAAAGAGGCCGTCCATAGAAGCTAACGCCTCTCGCTTGTCGAAACGAATCCACTCGACAAGTTCCTGAATGAAAGCTCTGTCACGGAACTGGCTGAGGTTTCCCGCAGTGACATATTCCAAGACATTTTCTGTGCTCGACGGGCTATCGAAAAGGTGCAGTTCAATTCCGTGTTCAACTGGGATGGACATCACCTTAGCGAGTTCTGCGGCCCCCACCTTCTGATGATCATAGGGTGAGCGCGTGTTCTGCCGATGCCTGATCGAGGCGAAATGTGCCCCTTCCTCAGGTTTCGCTTGATTAAAGTCGATTTGAATCCAATCATTCGAACCCGGATAGATGATTTCGGATTCAAAACCCGCGCTACGTGCAGCAAGAGTCAAGTTCTCAAGGGCGCATCCTAAGCTGATCCAAAGTTCTCGGTCTATCGGGTCCACTGCCGGCAGGTGTCGCGCGCTGTCGGGGTGAATTTGGATCGTGTTTTCTTCAATTCGAAATTTCCAAGGCTGCGCGTTGTGCCCACTCGCAGCGAGGGTTGCGTACCGAACCCATTCATGCATCCGAGAAGTTCCCTTGCTTGCAGGCTCAAGCGGTCTTCGAACTCTCGCGGCTTCCTTTCTCGAATTGAGCCAAGGCGCCCCTTCATATAGCAGATAGGCACCGGCCGCGGCACCGAAGACACTAGCACCCAATTTGACAAACTGAACCCTAGACAAACGTTTCGGCATATAAATCAAGTCACCTTCTATTCGCTGTTTGGAGACTGAAACGTAGCGTATGTGGTTCCGCAATTAGGGAAACAGACGGAGTTTCGTTAGTGGCAGGACGCTGGTGTCAACCCGCTCACATGTCGATATCACCGTGTCTGACCTCACAGAGCGCGTGGATGCGCGATGGTGGAGTCACTTGGACTATGGTTTTGCCTCCACAAGTCCGTACTAGGTGTGGCGCTTTGGGCTCAATCGCGGTGGCGACACATTCGTTAACGATTGGAAAGTAATATCCTGCAATGAAATTTGGCCAGAAGTTGATTCTGGGGCTCGTACTAATCTGTGGATGCGAGTCCCTAGGCATTGCGCAATCGAACCTGCCACATCGAAGGCAAGTCGAGCACGGAACAGATGTTGATGCCGTCAAGATTCAGCTGAAGCCGACTGTTGTCTCTGTGGAGGAGCTTCTGGCTCTTCGTGACAAAACCTGCTCCAAAATGGACTTCGCGAAGTTCCGTGACCGGAGGTTCAAACCATTTGAAATGACCGTTTACCGGATCTCTGGCACCCTCATATCTATTCGAGTGGACAAGGAAGGGGACCTTAATTTTGTCGTCAAGGGTCGAACTGGGGCTCGCGCGATCATTGAAATTCCCGAAGCCGATGAATGCAAAGGCAGCCCGTTCCTTGCAAAGATGATCGAAGTCCGCCAGATTCTTGAAACCCGATTTCATCCAAAGCGAGATGTTCTCGCGCTTAGTGAGCCCATTACGGTTGAAGGCATTGGCTATCTTGGCTCGCGAAGAAAGGCCGGTGACAAGCCGTTCGGAGAGACGGTGCGGCTGATGCCAGCCATTCGAGTCGAGTTTGGAGTTGCCCACTAGGCAGCTTGTCTCAACCTTGGCTCGATGAACCGGACTGAACTCTTCTTCGTGCCGTTGTATCCATTAGTCGAGTGCACACAGGCTTGCACTAAAGCGTAGTTCTTTGGCGTCTATAAACGCCTCTTGTTCCGTTTCCGACTACGGCACTAAACGCCAAACCGACTTGCCGTGAAAGGGGCTGTTCTCATCGCCGATGATGAGGGCAGAGGGACCACCGCCTTCAGTGGCGATCAAGTCGACTTTCTGAACGGTGTCTGGCACTTGAATCGTGATCGTGAACGGATGCTGAGAATGCCCTTCCAAACGATCGTTGAGTTGGGGGCAGGCGAGTCCAAACGCTTGCCCATCAAACACTAAAGACAGCTTCGGTGAGTCCGGACGTTGAGCACGTCGACCGGTGTTGCTGGTCTCCACCCTTAAGTCCAAGTGGTTGCCTGATCTTTTCACTTCCGTGACGGCAAAACACCAGTCATCAAAGCATTTCCGCCAACCAATCGGGAGAGTTGTGTTTCTGCTGGCCAATCCAACGCCTACCAGAGTCAGTGTATACACGATCGCAAGGCTGACTGGAGCGATGGTGGCCCTGAAAGCCGTGGCCCCGTTCTTGCTCACGGCTAGTACGAATACGCGCACGAACAGCACGACGAGAACGAGGAACACCAAGAGGAAGATTGGTGTAAAGATCGTCATGAAACTCTCGGGTTTGACCTCGAACCTATTGATGATCCAATCGCCAAACCGAATAAGGCGCCAACCAACGCGGGAATGAACGCGACCGCTGTCTGATAAAGTGGCGCGTGCTTGGTGCTGGTATCTTGGTAGAGGTAAAGCGATGAGATCGGAATCGCAGCGAAGAAGCCAAATGCATTTCGAAGCCACTTCTTAGGCTGCATAGCCGTCGCTCCTGCCGAGCAAATCACGAGGGCGCCTGCCGCCCACTGGACTTCCTTTGCGCAAACATTCAGGAAGCAGACGACGATCCACGCGCCCAAAAACGGCAGTGCGCGAACGAGTCCCGATAGCCTTAGGGCGAGCGCATGAAAGGCGATGTCCACGACATCCTTGGCGCGCACCCCTCGCATGGAGTTCATCTCGTCGAACTCCTCTCCAAACTGCTCCTGCCACGTTCGAGGATACAGCTTCGACCAACGGATCGATTTCATGCCAGCCTCGCTTGACCTAACTTGATGATGGGTGACCAACGTCGGACGTATTCTTCGATGACGCGTCGACCTTGGTCAGTGATTTCATAGGGCTTCGCCCGTTCCTGTGATTCCAATCCACGAATCATCCCCATTTTCAGGAGCTTCGCAATTGCTCCGTAAAGAGTTCCCGGCCCAATCTTGAAGTCCATTTCCTCTTCAATGGATTGCATCAACGCATACCCGTGTTTGGGTCCAGACATCAGGGCAAGCAGCACGAGAGTTGCTGGCTCGCCATACCTACTGAGTCCACGATCGTCTTGAGATTCCATAATACGATCTATCATATCACGCTATATCGTAATACGTAGTAGCGGCAAGAGGCAGTTTGAATTTTCGATCATCGCGGCGATTGAGTGGCCCACCATTTATGTAGAAGATCGATAATGATATCAACGGAGTATCGACAAATTGAAGTTGAACCCTCGAGGCAAACCACCACGTCCGTCGCCTTGGAAATCGCCCTGGATACTTGAGTGCGCGGCTTTTGTATTAGTCGTGTTCCAAGAGGACTATCGCTTGGAATGCAGAACAATACATCGCACACTGCCGATTGCTGAATCGCTTCAAAACTTCTATTACTTCAATTTCGGAGACTTCTCCAATGGGTTCATCAACGCCTTTGTGATCGATGGTCTCGTCGATACCGTCTTCCTTCCACTCGCCGCGACTCGCTTCCCAAAATTGCCCGTCGTTCTCTCGGTACGAATTCGTACCGTAATCGCTTGCCTGATCTCTGCAATCATCATTGTGGTCTTTGAGGTGAGACAAAATGCATTCACACAGGCAGATCTGGCTGATATCCCTGCCGGAGTCGCGGGAGCGGTTGTCTACTTAGGAGCTAGGTTCTTCGCCCTCTACGTGCGACGAAGGTGGTAGACAGCAGTCTCATCAATGTCTGGATGTAAGGTGCGGGCACTGCGATGTCGCTGAACCGTAAGTAAACAACGAGCTTCTCAGATCGGTGTCAATTGAGCAGGCGGCGAAGCATGTCACAGTACAATCCGCAGAGTGTCAAGCGCATTCTACAGGCGTCCGATGGTGGACCGACTCTTCCGAATTTTCGGAGAGCCAACCAAACCAGAATCCTACCGCCAGGATCAGTTTGATGAGGCAGACGAAGCGTTGAGGCGAACCGCCAACAAAGCATGGCACGAGATCGACCAGACCGACTATTGGCACTATCTCATGGACCTATGTTACGTCGAACTCGATCAGGATCTGTTTGACTACCTGTTCCCTGCTTTCCTGATCCGTTGGTGGGAGGGGATGCTTAATCGTACGGGTGGACCGGAATCGGAGTGCGACATTTACCGCGCGATCGATCATGGCCAGGTCATGACAAAGATGATGGACGCGGACCGTCGGTCCGAGGTCCTCAGCTGGATGGTCGATGCCTACATGGAAGGAGTCGATGCCTGGGGTGGTCAATTGTCAGTTGCCTATAGCTCAAACGGCCCCAATGACTTACACGGTCCTCTTTGGTATTTCCACGCGCTTGGGCAGTCCGTTCCCATTATCGACTCCATTCTGGGTCGGTTGGCAGACGTTTGCACCGAAGGTCGTGCGCAGTGGTGGCTTGTCTTTGCAAGCGGACTGATCTGGAATGAGGACGAGGCTCCAATGATCCCACCATGGACTCCCGATGGTGGAGGCGGGGGCGTGTACATTCTGGAGTCTGCCGCATCGATTTACAACCACGGCTACCTTGGCGAGCATCACGCTGCAATAAAAGACCGCCTGACCTATGAGTTCGTCCACTCGCGCCTTTGCCTTGCGGGCCAAATTCTTCAGTCAACTCCGCAAAAGGAGTGGTCTCAACTGGCCGTGGAAGAGATGCGGAAATCCCCGGAATATATCGAACTAAGAATTGTACGCTTCATGGAATTGCTCTCCGAGCCTGATCTCGGGGGCGTTCTCAATAATCCCCTGGATACCTAGAATTCCAGGGGTGACACATGGGGTTTGACTGATTCCAGCCCGTTTAGCAGACGCTCTAACCCAACAGTGGGCACCGAGCATACGGGCCCACTGTTGGGTTAGGGTCGAGATCGGATCAGAAAATGTCCAGTCCACCATCGGACCAGAGGTTGAACTTTCGCTTGCTGCCATCTGCGAACGTAATCACACCGTTTCCATTCGAATCGTAAGTTCCTGTCGCCGGGGTCAGAGGGTTCGCCGGATTCACGATTCGAAAGTTACCAGAGCCGTCGGCATTCCACGTCCAGTCGACTTGGTATCCATCGGTGGAAGAAGCACTGTAAGAGAAGCCATTGGCATCAGCTTTGCCGATGTACTTGAAGCCGTAACCAGTAGAGGTTTTATACTCAAAATCAAACGTTGCTGAGTCAGCGTTAAACTTCGAGGAACCCTGGTACTGCGAGCCATCGGTATCGGTCCCTTGATAGTTGTAAAAGCCCGCGTTCGTGGACGGGTCAAACTGCGAAGTGGACTTTGCGTAGAAGCCCTTCATGGCCCCTGCTGTGATCCGTTCTTCGTATGCAAAATCAGAAATGGCTTGTGATGACGCGCCCTGATCCGACCAGTCAGTGCTGCTCCATGTCAAATAACCAGCCGAATTCTTGAAGGCCGTATCCAGGAAGTAGGACACCTTGGTCGCGATCGGATAGAGAAAATCGGCATTACTGGAAAGCGTAACTTCGTCGTACCGAGCGATCAAATCCCCATATTCGTAGGTATCGCCAACCTTTGGAGGTGGTGGCGGGCCATCACCGTTTGATCCTCCTCCTCCGCTCGTGACGCCATACTTTATTCTTGAGGCATATCGTGGTAAAGCCGTTGCCGCCTTTCTCCCGAGGAATCGGAGCGCGGAGCGCGTCGCTGCGAGGCGGGGGCTAGAGTTTGCCTTCGCAACTCCCTGGGTCATCAAGACTCCCGGGAAAAACATCATTCCACCCATGCCTGCCCCGGTACCGGAGCCACCAGACCCTCCAGTCACGCCATTTGTGCCAACCATTGCACTGCCGGTCATGTTCGCGTTACGGGCCAAGCTCATAATGCCGTTCTTACCCATACTAAGGATTTTTGCGACCTCTGTGCGAGCAGTAGGAACCGCGTGGCTGGGGGACGAGCCACCACATCCGCCAACGACACCTACCATGGCTACCACGGCAACTAGGCTAGCAAAACCAAAACCCTTCCCAAGTCTGTGATCCATTTGATTCCTATCCTGCTTTGGGGTCAGCGGGGCTACGAGATGCCCTCACCTATCAGGTGCATTCTATCCTCAATGGTCCGGGTTACTGTGAAATCCCGTACACTTTTAACGTGCGAACGATTGAAGATCTCCAACTCAAGGCTGTCAATCGCTTTTGCGATATGGCCAGCAGCCGTATCCAAAATAGCCCCACAGTTAAATGCGGGAAGCCCAGGAATGTCTTCCTCGGTGGCGTTCTGTCATTTCTCGGCTTTACCTTCCTGGTTCTAGTTTGCATGTCAACAATTCGTGGAGAAGCTCAAGGGAATGTCTTGATCGGATTCCTTGTCCCTCTCGTTTTCATCCTGATCGGCCTCGCGATGCTTGCCGAGCGAGACGGAGGCGATTTCGATATAGGGTCGAAGACTTGGTTGCGTCAAAGCGGATTTGTTCCGCTGGCTCGGTCGTGGAAAGGAACATTCGCGGACCTTGCTCGGGTAGAGCTACAAACTGAATTGCGCTATACCGGCGGTCGAATGGGGAGTAAGGCCGAATATTGGGTCACGAAGATTATCTTCACAGACACTGCCATTCCGCCCGTAATCGTCTATTTCTTACTTATTCCCGTGGCACTGATTGACAGTCAAACTGTGGCAGACCTGGGTGGCAAACTTGCAGATCGCCTTGGACTGAAGTTTTCGACAACGGATAGGCCCTAGTGTTCTGAGTCGTTAATTACTCAATCGTTTGGAGGCCTCAATTCGTCTCTATAATATGGCTGTGGAGTTGTCGGAGAAGGATAGAACGACGCTGGTGAAGTGGGTTCGTGCGGAGGCTGGTGAGGTACGGAAGGCC
>CAILEM010000054.1 GCA_903833215.1 uncultured Armatimonadota bacterium | reverse complement strand
TTTCGAACACTGGCCAAGCTTCACCTTCTGGCAAACTTCCAGCTTGAACTCGCGAGTAAAAGTTCGTCTCATAACGGACACGATTGTGAATCCTCCTATACTTCAAGAGGATGTGTGTCCAACATTGTGGTGGCAGTCCAATTGGCTGCGCATTAAGCTGAAAGTCGGTGGACAGGGCCGCACCGATACTGTCGTTCGAGTCATCAAAGAGCGAGCAGAGAAGGCACTTCGTGAGGCCAACGTAGAACGCAAAGAACTCGCGGAAATTGTTGCAGAGAAGGAACGTGGCGTCCTAGAACTGAGGGCGGCCCTGGCGCTCCTGCAAATGGCAATGGATCAAATCAAATCCACTGTCTGGGCTACGGATAATAATCTCTCGATTCACATCCTGGCGAATGGAGAGTTTCCGACGTCCCATTTCGGTGTTCGATGGGAAGTTGGGAAAACGGTCTATGAGATTTTCAAGACGAAGGATCCAACAGATCTTGGAGTTGCAGCCCATCTCGCCGCACTTAAGGGGATTGAGACGGAGGTTCGGTTGAAAGGGGAGTTTGCGAACATGCTCCTCCGCGCGATTCCTCTCAGAGATGAGGCAGGCGAAATTATGGGGTGCATCAGCATTCTCAACAGTGTTGGCACTGAAGAGAGTTAGGCTTGGACTAGACAACCAGAGATTCGAATTGCCTCCTACCTAAAAGCAGGGGCAGCTCGAATCAGTGGCTGTTGTCAGCGAAACCCTTGCGGCTAAGCCGAGTGGGTCCCCGCCGGAATTTTGGGTTCAAATGTATCCACGCGAGTTGCCTTCGTCATTGAGAGTTGGTCTTTCGCCTTCTGAACTTCAGCATTGGTTCCATGAGCCAACAGCAAAAAGCTTCCTGCCTTCAGTTCTGATTCGTATTGCAGCACCGTGTTTTCGGGGATGCCGATGCTGATGAGAGCACCGCTCAAGGCAGCAAGTCCACCGCCGACAATGGCACCACCCAAGGCGGTGACGACCCAGCCTGCAACGACAAAAATGCCAGTCCCAGGGACAATCAGCATTGCCGAGCCAAACAGCAAGCCCCAGATGGTGCCCCAGAAGGCGCCGAGCTTGCCCCAAGCCCACATTCTCTCACCCGTGTTGACGAATCCAACCGGATGCTCCTCGGTTTCATAGTTTTGGCCGATGATGCTCAGGTTCTTCATGTCGTAACCAGCCTTGTCAAGGATCTTGACCGCCTCTTCGGCCTCATGATGCGTTTTGTAGACGGCGACGGCATGTTCGGTTAGGGGTGCGGATACGCTCATAGATTATCTCCCGGTCGAGGTGACTCCGCGACCTAATGATTTCGTTGCGTGGGTTTGTCGGAGCCAGCGACGATGGTGGCCCGAACATAAGTGGCCAACATTGGCCGTATGCAGTTTCTCAGTCCCAGCAAACGGGCTCTAGTCGGTTTTTTCGCTGTCGTTTAATCCATGTCCCCAAACAATGAGACACAGACTCCGTCTTCTTTTGCTTAGACACAAAAAGGCAGACTCGCGGTCAGAGCGTGAAAGGAGATAGTGTGGGTTGTCGCAATTCGGTCTTCAAGAGCGAGAAATACTATCAGGCGTCACGAAAGATTCAAATTGGAGCAGGATTTTGCCGACCTTGCTTCCGCCCGAAATCGCCTTCAAGATTGCGGCGAAGATCTTCCTTGGTACCGTGCCATCGGGCCCGGTCTTGTCACCGGCGCTGCTGACGACGATCCGTCCGGAATTGGGACTTACTCTGCCAACGGTGCATTGTTTGGCTACGTCCTGCTTTGGCTTGTGCCGCTTTGCATCCCAATGATGATCGCGGTGCAAGAGATGTGTGGCCGCATGGCGGCCGTGACGGGTGATGGGTTGGCTGCGGTGATTAAGCAGCATTATCCGCGGTGGCTCCTTTACTCCTGTGTGAGTCTGTTGGTCTTTGCGAATGTGTTCAACGTCTATGCCGATTTGAACGTTATGGCGGCTTCTACCAACATGCTTTTCGGATTCCCCATCTGGGTGGGGCTCATTTTCTTTACCGTGGTCTTGGCGGTAGCTCAAATCCTCATTCCCTATCGCAGCTATGCCCGTGTTTTGAAGTGGTTGTGCCTTTCGTTGTTGGGTTATGTGGTCGTTGTCTTCATGCCAGGCGTCAAGATTGACTGGAAAGATGTCGGGTTGGGTCTGGCCTTGCCGCATCTTGACCTCAAGCCTGTGACGGTACTGGCTCTCGTCGCTTTCCTTGGGACAACTATTTCGCCGTACCTCTTCTTTTGGCAAGCTGCTCAGACGATGGAGGAAGAGATTGTCGAACGGACCGCTGATGAACCAGGCTATCGGACGAGCGCCGTGACCAACCAAGAAATTCGGAACATCCGGGCAGATACGGTGACGGGAATGGTGGCGTCGCAATTGGTGGCACTGTTCATTGTCGTTGCTGCCGCCGGCACGCTTCACGCTTCTGGGAACCTGAATATCAACTCGGCTCAGGATGCTGCGAAAGCACTTCAGCCGTTGGGGCCGGGGGCGTACTGGATCTTCACCCTGTGCATGATCGGTACTGGCCTCTTGGCGATACCGACTCTCGCCGGTTCGGCCGCTTATGCTGTTGCCGAAACCTGCGGCTGGCGGCACGGTCTTTATCGGCGGTTTTGCCGTGCACGCGGCTTCTACTTGACGGTATCCGCGGTTATTGTAGTTGGGTGCGCCCTGAATTTCGTGGGAGCAATCAGCCCTATCAAGGCGCTGGTCTATTCCGCTGCACTGAACGGTATCGTCGCTCCCCCTTTGGTGGTGGTGCTCCTCCTGATCTGCAATAACAAGAAGATCATGGGCAATCGCACCAACGGGAGTTGGTCCAATTTCTTCAGTTGGCTGACGGTAGCCATCATGGGCCCCGCCGCCGCGTATTTGATCTATGCGATGGTGAAGGGATTGGCTTAGGACATTTCGGCGGGCTAAGCGGTTGGGATCAGATGTGCTTCTGGAAACACCACCGCAAGAGACTTATCGAAAGTCGCCAATCGACTGCCGTGGTGATTTGCCAAAGTTACGAGATACGCATCCGTTACCTGCTGAGGACCAATGATTCGACTCCAAGGCAACGACAAGCAAGTTTGGTCATCGGGCCAAAATTCGTGGTTTTCATGTGCGGATATGTCGTTCAGAAGTTTCTGGGCTACGTTTCGTCCATCGCTGGACTTTCTCAAAGTGAATCTGATGAGGGATCCCTGCGTCATGGGGCAGGTGGCGAACTTGATTGAATTGGTCAAAAACCACTCTGTCGCGTCCTGATGATGCACATGGTCAGTGAACATCAAGGCAATAAGAACATTTGCATCTAGGAGGAAAATCTCATTCATCGCGAGACTCGGCAACATCTATGTCGGTGATTGGGTAGCCAATCGTGACCGTCAAAAAACCCGCCTTACTTCGTTGCAGTTCCTGACTCGACTGGCCCTCAGGTGCATACTGCCTTCGAATAGCTTCTCCTACGACTTTCCCGAGAGTTGTACCGCTTTGCGCTGCTATCGCCTTTGCGAGGCGATAGCTCTGCAGATCGATATCAAGCGTGGTGCGCATACGATGATTTTAGCATAGTGGTGTGCTTGTTCGGTGATGTGTTAATCTCAGTGTACGCACCAGATGTCCGTCTTGCGCATCACGGAACAGTGATTTTTCGAACGTGGTTGTGGTCGGAACCATCGCCAGAATTTCCGTCGGCGATCCATAGGGTGGAGGAGCCGGAGCGGATGGAGAAGCCTTCGAGGCCGTAGAATTCGGCGGCGGTTCCAGGGGCTACGATGAACCCTGCGGTGCCGTCTCCGGCTTCAGTGGTGACCTCTCCGTTTGCGATGCGTCGGACAACATGGTTGCCTGAGTCCGCGACGTAGACGCTACCGTTTGAGATGGCGACGTCTTGTGGGGTCTTAAACGTGGCGCTCGCGACTGGGCCGTTATTTAGGCCGGCGACGGTTGTGCCAGCAAAATCCGACACGTCTCCAGCAAGAGTGACTCGGCGAATGCAGTTGTTGTTGGCGTCCGCAACAAGGAGCGTGCCATCGGATAAGCGGGCAAGGCCGTATGGACGGCTAAAGCGAGCAGAAGCACCGTTCGCGTTCACATGACCCACCTGGTCCGCTTGGCCAGCGATCACCGTTACCACCTTGGTGTTCGTGTCGATCAATGAAATGACGTTGTGAACAATGTCGGACATCGCGATCTGCGTCTTCGAAATCGCACAAATGCCTCTTGGTCGGCCCAAGTTCCGTTGGAGGACGGTGGCCACCTTGGTCTTCAGGTCGACTTTCCAGATGGTGCCCGTAGTGGCGTCTTTCAACCCAGCGTCGTTTCGGTCGGTAGACACATAAAGGAACCCGTCAGTGGAGTAAGTTAAACCGAAGGGTTGCTGAAATCCAGCTTGCTTGACAAGCGTGCTGACATCCCCATTGGGAGCAATCGCCCGCACCGCGTCGTTATCATAGTCGGCAACGTACACAGTTCCATCAGGACCAACCTCTGTGTTGGCTGGATTGGAAAATTGGGCTACTGTTGATGGGCCATTCACGAGACCAGCCGCTGCTGTGCCGTAAACTTCCGCTTGGGTATTGGTAGCCGCTTTGCCGGATCCATTCCCCCCGCATCCAATAACGCAGGCAAGGCTAATCATACAGAGACTGGAAATCGCCAAAGAACGCATGCGTGGATTATACGTGTCGAGATCGAGTCTTGGGTAGGACTGCCCAGTTACTTCAGCGCATGGAAGACACTAAGGCGACGAATGAGCGGAGTTCCAACCGACTTGGTGACGCGGATTCTCACCTTGCTGACCCGCACGGCATCGAAATGATCAATCTTCTTGTGGCCGACGGCAGTACCCGTGCAGAGTTCTTTCCAAGCTCCTTCAACCATGCCTTCGATGACGTAACTTCGGATACGCTCGCCTCCTGTCGTGTCCTCCATAACGATGGCAGTATCGATCTCACTCGGTGCGGATGGCATTGCCTCAAGGACATCGCCCGTACCTTGGCTGTACACAATCGGCAGACTATAGCGGCGCTTAATTTCATCGCCGAACTCTTTTGCTCGCTTCACGTCTGGAGCAGGGATCAGACCGGTCGGATCGGGGGTGTTGTTGAGGATCAGAACGGTTCCATGTCCGACGCTGTTATCGTACATCTCCATCAGTTTGTCAACGGACTTGATTGACGACTCGTTCTTGGAATTCCAGAACCATGTGTCGCGCATGCGGCAGTCCGTTTCCGAGGGCAACCAGCGATCCCCATCGGGATTACCATCGGCGGCGGTAAGGGTGCCCCATGTTTTGGCATCGAACTTTGCGCCGTTCCAGCACGGATAGGGAGCCATGCCCTCTTCATTGCCAACCCATCGGATACTGGCTTGAGGACCTTGGAATACGACTGCCTTTGGTGCGTATTTCTGAAGGATATCCCCGACATCAAACTTGAGACTGCCATCAAACCAAACTTCGAAGATAGGGCCGTATTTCGTGAGAAGCTCGGTGAGTTGGGTTCGAAATATCTTGACGTAGGCCGCTTGCTCTTCAGGTTTTTTTGCCTGTCCACCCACCTCAATGCCGTGCTTGCCATCTGCAGGGGATAGGTACACCCCTAATTTCAGGCCGTACTTCTTGCATGATTTGGCGACATCGGCCATGACGTCACCTTTTCCGCCACGCCACGGAGTGTTTTTCACACTGTAATCTGTGGTCGCCGTCTGCCACCAACAGAATCCACCCACATGTTTCGCGACGAAGACCATGTATTGGCATCCCATCGACTTGGCGGTTTTGACCCATTGATCGGTGTCTAGCTTGGTCGGATTGAGTTGGCTCAGGGGAGTCGCAAGGGTATCGCCCTCCGAATCCTGCCAGGTGTTGGGTGCAAAGTGCAGAAACATCCCCATCTCGGAATCTTGCCAAGCCACTTGTTGGGGAGTCGGCTTGGGCAAAGTTGCTTGTAAGCGGGACGGGGACGTTAATGCGAGAAATGCTGGGAATAGGATCATGGCTCAGTTGGGTACTGGCCATGATTATAGGGCACTTGACTAGCTGATTGACTTAGGCTACTGCACCACTTCCAACAAGGGTAGCGCCAAGATGTCCCTCATACTTCAGGAGGATCGCTTCAATCGTGGAGGGGGTGAGCGTTTCGTCAGTAGGGAAGACGCTTATGACAGCCCCACCAGCGACGAGCGCAGTGTCATAGAAATGAATTTCATCCTCAGGGACGCCTTGATCCTTTAGGTATCCGGTCACACCGCCCACAACAGCACCCGCTGCCACTGTGCCTACCGCGGCCCCAATCGCAAGGGCCAAGGCGCCGCCGCCGACGACTAATCCGATACCAGGGACAAATACACTGGCCAATGCGGCAAGGGCACCTGCGGCAACGCCGAGCCCGGCACCTTTCGCAGCACCGCTGGCCGAATCTGCAGCGGTGGTGGTTGTGATACCTGTTTCGGCTTCATGCTCAATCGCTACATCATCGACCCGACTGTGGGAGAGTAAATCGTAGTGCTCGGGGAAGATGATGCTGATGTGCTCGGCTAGAATGCCGTGGTCAAGAAGCGCTCCAGCGGCCTTCTTCGCCATCTCCAGGTCAGTAAAAGTTGCATAGGTGGTGTGTGTCATGGTCTTAAATTCCTGCGGAAGAGGCCGTCGTGTGCCGGTAAGATTCCGCGGGCCAGACAGATGTTCCGTACCTGTGTCTTATTCGCTGAAGGTCTCAGGGACGAGCACACGAAGCGCTTTGGGCATGATTCCAAACCGGACGGGAGTCAGGAGTTTCGTTTCGCCATCGACAGTGATCCTTTGGGCCGGAGATGCCAGGAGAATGCCAGATTGGGCTCGAAACGCTTTGACCTCTTTGAGATCGGCTTGGGTTCCCGAACGCATTCTCAAAGCCATCTTTAGGAAATCTCCCTTGCGTCGGCTTGCCAAGGCGTAAATGGAGAGCCAACCACCTGAAATGCTTGCATCAGGCGCGATAAGGAAAGGGCCAGCATGAAAGCGGCCATTTCCAATGACGAGTTGCAGACACTCGAAGTTAAATGTGCCTTCCGGAAGTTCAAGCACGACACGAAACGGCTTGATCCCGATGAGGGCCCTTAGAATCGACCCCAGATACACCACTCGACCGATACGCTTCTTCATATCGTCTTGCAGACCCAGTACGATCTCTGTGGTCAATCCAATCGTGGCAATATTGAGAAACTCTCGATCTCCAATGAGGCCCATATCTATATGGGCGACTTTCCCTGTAAGAATCGTGGAGCAAGCGGCGGCCACGTTCGGCGCAATGCCAAGGTCCCGAGCAAACGCATTTCCTGTCCCGAGGGGCAGCACACCCAGCACAGTTTGTTTGCGGGCAAATAGGTGGGCAATCAATCCAAAGGTTCCGTCTCCTCCCCCAACGATAACTAGGGGAATATCCTGATTGATTTGTGCCTTGACGATTGCGGAGATGTCAGATGGTCGCTTAACGGCACGGGCTTCGACTAAGTCGATCCCCTCCCGAATGAGGGTTTCCTTTGCGCTGGAGAACCACTCCAAGCCGCGTCGTGATCGGGTGTTGACGATAAGGGCCGCACGACGCGGAGCCCTTTCAGTCCAGTGAGTGACGTCGCTAGAATCCTGGTTTGGGTTATCTGTTTCTATGGAATTATCGCCTTGTGGTGGTCCAATCGATTCCAGATAAAGACGAGCGCAGCGAACACAAAGACGTAAATCGTTGAGGTTATCGTCCAATGAATCAAGGTGAGTAGCCAGAAGCAGATCAACGCGGCCAGAACGATTTCAAACATGATTATTCGCAACAGGTGGGGAGCATTGCACTCTGACGATTCCTGTTATGAACGGTTCCTGTGCTGGCCAAAGAATCTTCCGATCGGGGGCATACGCCTCACTTGGGCTGTGGGTGTCACAATTCAAAGCAAGAGTTCTGCTCATTTCGGCATTCCTACCCACCAAACCATGTGCCCAATACTCAGGGAGACGAGACGTTATCGACGCGATTGAAGGTCAATTCCGAGCCGCAGTGGCTAGCCTTCAAGGGGGCAGAATTCCCGAAGCCGAAAGTCGACTGCGTCGACTGCTTGCGTCAGACCCAGGCCATGAGGAAGGTCGGTTTGCGCTAGGGATTCTCTTGGGGCGAACTGGAAGGTGGGAAGAGTCCCACCAACATCTGGCAAAGGTTGTAACGGCGTCCCCAAGCCGAGATGAGGCCCTGTTTTGGCTTGCGTTGGCGAAGAAGCACCTGGGATTTCCTCAAGAAGCTATTGCCCTCTGCGAGCGTGCGCTTGCCATCAATCCACGGAACCCCACCCTTCTCAACGAATTGGGTTTGTGTCAGTTGACCCTCAATCAACCAAGCGCGGCTGAGAAGAGTTTTAGCTTGGCGATTCGAAGCGATCCGCTTAAAGGTGTCTATCACTTCAACTATGGCTTGGCGTTAGTACGGCTTGACCGAATCTATAAGGCAAAGGAAGCCTTTGAGGAAGCCATCCGAATCGAGCCGTCGCGCATCGAGTCCTATCTGGAACTCGCTCGAATACTCGAAATTCTGGATATGCGAACGGAGGTCGTGGATGTACTAGGTAAGGGCCTTGGAATTCACCCAGCTGAATTTCAATTGCTTACCGCGATGGCGGCAGCGCAGGCGTATTTGGGTAATCGAGCTCAAGCCGAAGATATCTATAAAAAGAGCATGGCCGCTCATCCCGTGTCGGGAAATGCGTTTGGGTTGTGGCTTCAGCAAGAGGGACGGTTTGTTGAGTCGGTTGAGTGCTTTCTGACTTCGATAAAGGCGATGCCAGTTCAAGGAGTCGCTTACTACGGCCTTGCTGAAGCGAAGGTCTTTGACATCGATGGTGAGCCCTGGGCAATCCGAGCCGAATCATGGTTGGATTCGCCGGAACTCGATTTGAAAGGGAAGACATACCTTTGCTATGCACTGGCGAGAGCTAGCGAACGTCGTGGAGACCACGAGCGCACCATGCGCTTCTTCCATCTCGCAAACGCTTCTGCCTATGCCCTTTACAATGAAGGTCGGCCCTATAACCGTCAAGATTTGGAAGCATTGAGCGAGCGAACTATCGCCAACTACTCGGAAGCCTCTGTTCGTGAAGTTGCCAAGGGTGCATCGCCAAGTCAGTGCCCGATCTTTATCGTGGGCATGATTCGGTCGGGGACCACCTTGCTCGACCAAGTTATTTCCAGCCATCCAGAGGTCAAGTCGGCCGGCGAACCCGTATTTTGGATGCGTGAGTCCGACCGAATTCGTCGGCTGCGCGACCAGGAACTATCGGCGGATCAAATTCAAGACATTGCCCAGAGATACCTGGCAGTTCTTGAGGCTGTTGCCGGAACGTCACCAAGAATCACCGACAAGATGCCCTTAAACTACGCGCATCTTGGGCTGATCCACCGGATCTTTCCCGATGCGAAGATCATTCACTTGCGCCGTCATCCACTGGATACTTGCTTCTCGATCTATACAACTTTTCTTGGACAAGGTCCAACATTTGGATACAACGCATCCAATATTGTTTTCAACTATCGGCTATATCTCAAGCTGATGTCTCATTGGCGGCAAGTCCTCCCAGAATCTCAGTTTCTTGAAGTCGACTATGAGAGTCTGATCGAGAATAGGGAAGTGGTTGCAAGGCAGATTATTGAATTCTGTGAACTAGATTGGAGTGACGACTGCCTACACCATGAGAGGAATGAGTCATCTATCCGCACTCCAAGCAAGTGGCAAGCAAGGCAACCGATCTACTCGAGTTCTATTCACAGGTGGGCACCTTATGAGGCATGGCTCGGCGAGTTACTTGAGCTTAGAAACGGAACTTAAGTTAGTTCATCACTCGCCGCATCGTTACCGTTCACCTATCAGTGAAGTTTTAGGAGCCTTTTAGCGGGTTTTTAGCAGTGAGTTATAGACTCCCACCATAGGTCGCTCTCGTTCCCTATTAAGACCATGTTAAGAAAACAAAATGCATTTACGTTGATTGAACTGCTGGTGGTTATCGCGATCATAGCGATACTGGCCGCGATTCTCTTCCCGGTATTCGCTCAGGCGAAAGAGGCTGCGAAAAAGACAGCTTGTCTTGCCCAGGCCAAGCAGACTGGCCTCTCCGAGATGATGTATGCCAACGACAATGACAACATGATGGTGCCCGCGAGCTACGGTTCGTACGACCCAACATGGTCAGCGCCTTGGTTCGGTGAGGGGGTAGGTCTCCTTTATTGGAACCAGATCATCCAGCCTTACATCAAGAGCTATGACTTGCTCGTTTGTCCAGATAAGGACTATACGGACTTTGGATACGCGGCGTACATCAATGGCCAGCCCGCTGATCCAGGCAACACGACTTCGAGCCCGAAAGGCATGCTCCGAGTTAGCTGGACATGGAATGACGTTATGGATTGGCCCTACGCCAACGCCGTAGATGCATCATTCAATGCGAATGGGAAGACGGGCTACACGCACGGCAACGACCCATACGCTTACTGGGATGGCGATCCTGTTTCCGAGTCGGAAGTCGAGCAGCCAGCAAATGCGATCTGGATTGCAGAAGGCAACTGGACTGACGTTTCCGGTAGCGACCGAAACGTCGACTACGGATGGGAGCGATATACCAACCACAAACCTAATCAGACCCACGCCGGTATCAACTGCCCAGGCTTTTACGTAAGAGCCCGCCATATGCTGAATTTCAATACCGTCTACGGAGACGGACATGCGAAGTCACACAAGTGGAACAGCACTCGACCGTGCGATTGGTCTATTCAGGCCTGTAAATGATCCTTAGGGCCATTATTGCGATTGGCCTGACGATCTGTGTCCTTTCCGGATGTTCCGGAAAGGGCGCAGCTCATGATGATCCCCCTCCTGCTGGAACGCCCAAGCGAGGCATTCCCAAGTTCATTCGTGAGAAGAACGGAAAGGTCTGAAAGCTGTAGTCTGTATCAATGCAACGAATCGAAAAGGAACCAAAACGAATCGGTTCCTTTGACACGTTCCACAATCGCGCCTTAGACCTCTTCGCAAAAAGACGCTTTGCCGAAGCCGAGTCCTCATGCGTGCTAGCCATCAAGATTGACCCCGATCACGCTGGGATCCACAATCTGTTGGGCCAGGTGTATCTTGCACAGAAACGGTCCGCTGAGGCCGTAACGTGTTTCACACGGGCTGTCCATATTAAGCCTGCCTTGGCTAATCTTCATTTCAACCTGGCGTTAGCCTATCAAGCCGACAATCGTATCGACCTAGCAATTCAATCGCTTCGTGAGGCGATCAAGATTGACCCTGGCGTGCCCGCACTGCATGCCAAATTGGGGCAACTTCTTTCAGCGTACAACTCGCCCGTTGAAGCCGTAACCGTCCTCCAGCACGCCCTAAGCGTAGACCCGAAGTCAGTCCCTATTCGCCTGAATCTTGCCCAGGCTCTTACTGATTTGGGACTGGTTGAAGAAGCCGAGAAGACATCGAGATCGGCGTTGTTCTTGAATCCCAAGGACCCGACGGCTCATCGAATGCTGGGCAGGGTTCACCAGTTAAAGGGGCAGTTTTCCGATGCCGTTGGATGCTTTGAAACGTCAATATCGCTCCAGCCTGTCCAGGCGGCCGCCTATTTTGCTTTGTGCTATTCAAAGCGGCTAGCTGAAGAAGATCGAGGTCTCATCCAGAAAATGGAGGGTCTGCTGTCTGGGTCGATTCAATCTGAGGCAGACCAAATCCTCCTTCAATATGCGCTGGGCAAGAGTTTTGATGACCTCGGTGAATATGACCGAGCCTTTGAGTTCTTCAGCGCGGCGAATACTCTCTCGAAAGCTCAGCGCGCAGGAAAAGGAAGCAGATATGACCCTGAGTTAGAAGCGCAAAAGGTTCAGCATGTCGTTGAAATGTTTCCTTCTGAAGCTTTGTCTGGTAGAAGTTCCGGCGATGACCGGCCAGTCTTCATCGTTGGAATGATTCGTTCGGGGACGACTTTGGTCGAGCAGATTCTCTCCCGGCATCCCGACTGCTGTGCAGGAGGCGAACTTCGATACTGGTTGGAAAACGAGCCTCGGATGCATTTCGAGTGGTCCACCAAAGCGGACCAACAACCCGACATTGACTCGTGGCGACTCGGTTACGAGGTGGAATTGGATCGCGTGTCGGTTACGGCGCCGCGGGTTACAGACAAGATGCCGCTGAACTTTTGGGCGCTCGGCCCGATCCTGCAGGCCTATCCCAACGCGAAGATCATTCACTGTCGTCGAAATCCTCTCGACACGTGCCTGTCGATTTATGTGACGCCATTCCGAGGCGGTCCAGAGTTTGGTCACGATCTCGAGAGCATTGGTCAGGCATACCGCCATTACCAGCAGCTTATGAGCCACTGGCGGACTGCTATCGGGTCATCGAACTTGCTCGAAGTTGACTACGAGGAGTTGGTGGCATCGCCTGAAACAACGACTCGGGCCATGATTGAGTTCATCGGCCTGAATTGGGACGATGCGTGCCTGGATGCAAGGAAGAGCACACACCCTGTGAACACGCCGAGTCAATGGCAAGTGCGGCAACCTCTGTACCGCCACTCAGTGAACAGGTGGGAAAATTACGCAGATTTCCTTGGTCCAGTGCGGGACCTTGTTGAACCTTCATAGTTGTACGCAGGTGGCGCGTTCGGCACGCGACATATCTCAGCAAGTTTATGAAATTCTCAGGGTGATTGAGTTGTTTTGATGTGATAATAATTCAATGAAGCTAGGGCAAAGATGCTCCCTTTGGGTTGAGCTAGGACCAGAGGATATGCGATGAAAGGCACCGTTCGAACGGATGACCATCGGTCAGGATGGCTTCTTAGTGAATTGGAGGTCCTCGCCGCCGACAAATTGAGTGACGAAGCTCAGCAAAGGCTAAGACGAAAAGTGGCCAGCAAGCTCGACTCAGCGATTCACTCTCGCATGAAGGATGGGATGTCTTATGAACAGGCCGAACTGGACGCCGTAGCGTCCTTCGGCACGCCTGAGGACTTCCTTGAGCGCTACCTTGAGGCCCGACAGCAGTATTACGGAACCGTCAATCGTCGATCTACCGTTCTGGAAGAGACTGCACGGAACGGCCCCACTGATGAAGCGTGGATTGCACTCCTGTGGTTGTTAGGAATCGGAATATCTGGATGGCTCTTCTTTGCGGAGGGAGTCGGCGTTATTTCGATCTTTGAATTTATCGGCGGCTTGCTCCTACTGCCGGTTGCAATTATCAAATCAAGGTCGAAGAAGGAACTTGGTGGGATCTACGTCGCGCTTGGCGGACTCGCCTGTCTGCTTTTGGCGCTAGGCGTCCTCATGGCATCGTCGAATACCGTGGGATAGTAATTAGCAAAGATCAACCGGCCCTCCGATTTTCGGTTTCGTAGTGTCTAGTCGTTCAAGTTTTGAGAAGCTTGTAATGTGCCGGGAAATGACAGCCTTAGGTGCCTCATTTCCATGATTGTCCTCGCTAGTGTCGAGCTCAGCCGAACGGTGATAGGAACGATCTGATCTCCGTCGCTATGATGTCTGGCTGGTCGATAGCCATCGAATGCGTGCCTGACTCAACGGTCACGTGCCTCGAATCAGGGATCTCATTCTTTAGGAATTCAGCAACAGCCTGTGGACTGAGTGGATCATTAGCTCCGGAAAGGATAAGTGTTGGACAAGCGATTTGCGATAATTGCGTTGAGAAATCGGTGGTGTCGTCAAAATACCATCTGGGGTGCTTAGGGAATTCCTGTAAAAACGATTCTCGCCAATTTTCGCCCCCCAGGCTCAGGACATCGATTCCACCAGTGACCGCACACAATACTAATTTTTGGACCCTACTCGGTTGCTCGAGGGCTATTCGTAGGGCGAGCACATTTCCCATGGACTGCGCTATGAGGTGGAATCTCGGTGGCAGAATCTTAAGAAGAATCTCGTAATAATCTTCAAGAGTCTCAATGCCAGTATCCGTTGGGACATCCCCCATTCCAGGGTAGCCAAGCACTATTGCGGGGCCAATACGCCAAAGCCGATCTGCGACTGGCTTCCAAAATGATGATTTGCCCCCCGCACCAGGAAGGAAAACAACAGGAAGCACTTCATTCACTGGAGTCGTGGATTCCATCAATCGAGCCAAATTACCATTTCGTCATGGTGCCTGAACGCAAAATCGGGATCTTATAACTTTAGGTTTTGCCGAATTGAATCTAGTAATGCGGCACGGGTGTAAGGTTTGGCTAGGTAGCCATCCATGCCAGCTGCAAGACACTCATTCAAATCGCTCTCCGCGGCATTGGCTGTTACAGCCAGTATAGGAATCCTTGTTCCAGTCCCGTTCTCGAGTTCCCGGATCATCGTTGCTGCTTCATAACCATCTACTTCGGGCATCTGGCAATCCATGAGGATCATATCAAAAGGAGCGGATCGGAATAACTCCACCGCTTGCTTGCCATCCTTCGCAACACTAACATTGCAGCCCAACGACGATAACATTTGCTCGGCCACGATTTGGTTAATAGCGTTGTCCTCTGCCAAAATCACTCGAATTCCCTCCAGCGAGAATGGTTCAGCCACAGCTTGGCGAGTGGACACAGCCAAAGTCGGATGAAGCGCTTCCAAAATCGCTACCTTCAGCCGATTCCGATAGACGGGCTTGTGAAGGATTCGAGATGGTTGGGCAGAGACATCCCACTCATTGGTCGACGGTTGGCCCAATGTGTCCAGCAGGATGACTGGAAGGTCCTTATTACCAAACCTCTGACGGATGCCGCCGATGATAACATTGAGATCGACTTGAGTCTCAACGTGATCGACTACGATGAGGTCCGGTGACGCAGAGATCGACTCGAAGTCTTCAAATGATTGGGTTTTGTAACCTAAGTCAGAAGCATACTGCTCAAGGATAAGACGAGTGTTACTACTCTTTCCGACGAGCACAATCACTTGGTCTTGATTTCCAAGAGGTGCATCAGGTGAACCTGAAACTTCGGCCGCTTCAAGAGGGAGCTCGAAGGAGAATGAGCTGCCAACATTGGGAGTACTTGCGAGCTTTATGCGCCCACCCATGAGTTCTATCAAGCTCTTGCAGATCGATAGGCCAAGTCCCGTTCCCCCAAATCGGCGACGCATCGAGCCATCCGCCTGTGTGAAGCTCTCAAAGATGGCTGTCTGCCGGTCTTGAGGAATCCCAATCCCGGTATCAGAAACTTCTACGTTCAAAGTTATTCGGCCAGGTGAAACTTGGACCCATGATGCCTTAACAAGGATCTCTCCAGATTGCGTGAATTTTGTTGCGTTCCCCAGCAAATTCATGAGGACTTGATGCAGTCGCGTTTCGTCCCCGATCACTTTTTCTGGTACGTAGCTGGCCAGTAAAAGGTTAATTTCCACGCCCTTCCGATGTGCATGAATCGCCACGGAGGCGCATACGCTCTCAAAGACATCTGCCAAAGCGAATTCCTTCGCCTCGATCGTGATTTTGCCTGCCTCAATTTGCGAGACCTCGAGGACATTCCCAATTACCTTGGCCAAGGTGTTGCCTGACTCGATGATAAGGTCTACATACTCCCGTTGCTCTGGTTTGAGGTCGGTTCTTAGCAGAAGGTCTGCCAAGCCTAAGGCCCCATTAAGTGGCGTGCGAATTTCGTGGCTGATATTAGCCAGGAATTCTGACTTCGCACGGTTCGCCTGCTCGGCCTGTTCCTTTGCTTCGCGAAGAATCTGGGCCTCTCGCTTGGCAAACTCGGCCTGATGTTGGACGAGAGCGGTCGCCTTTACTGCCTCGATATCTTCGACAAGCATATCATCGGAAATCTGTAATGCTTTCTTTGTTTGTTCGAGGGACTTTCCAATCAAGCCAGAGAGTTCGTATGCCTTCGCGAGGGCCTTTGCAACACTGCTCCTGCGGTACCCAGGCGAAAACTTGTACGCATAATACTCCGCCTGCTCAAGGTAAGAGATCGCCAGTTCCAGCTTTCCTTGATTGAGGTAAGAAGTGCCAATCTCCTCCATCATATCCGCGACATATCGCGCTCGGCCAAATCGCTCAGAGAGCTCTCGCGTACTCTCAACAATTTCTTCAACCGGTTTTGGATCCTCAAATTGGCTAAGGATTACGGCCTTGTTGGCAAGCAGAATACATTTCGCGAACGGGTTTTTGACCTCATCAACGAGTTCAAGGCCCATGGTTACGTAAACCAGAGACTCGTCGAATTTGCCCAATTCATTTAAGCCGCACGAAAGGTTATTGAGGACCACAACTTTTCGAGTATTGGAAAGACCCTCCCACGCTTCCGTCTCGACATACCTGAGATATTCAAGCGTCTTGTGGGAGTCACGCAATCCTCCGTAGGCCCCACTATAGGCGATAAAGACTTCGGCTAAATCGCCGTTCGTACCGTAAGTACGAGCAAGATGCTCGGCTTCGGCTAGGCGTGCGAAACCCGCGTGGGGATCACCAATCTGGATAAGGGTGAGCCCATAGTTCAAGAGAACATAAATGGACTCAACACGGGCGTCAAGATCTTTACAGATCTGAAGCGCAATCTGAAGCTGATTGACTGCTTCAACGATATCTCCCGTGTCGCGGTAGTGCTTGCCGAGGCCGCAGCGGATGCTTGCTTCGGCCATTTTGTCGTTGAATTGTTGGGCGATCTGGATGGCAATCTGAGCTTGCTGGATGGATTCGTCGGTACCAAGAGTGTCTTGGACGCCAAATGTCAAATTGTAGGCGACCGTCGCTTCCCGCACATCGAACGGCGGTCGAGGCAACCGCACTGTCTCGTCGATATCGTTCATTTTTGATTCGGTTGGCGTGAATGCTCAACCGGAAATCTAGGTGACTCTATTATTAACCTTCGACTTCCAAAACGTATGACCCTATTTTGAAGGACACGAGAGCGATCGCTTACGCTAGCCATGTTGCTTGTAGCCGAGTTAAGTTGGGTTACTCCTGCGGCTTCCTGCCATCCAGAACGGTAATCAGTGCAGCAGCCCTAACATGTCTTTGTTCACTCCATCCGCCTACTTCATTCAGAAGCTTGACTAGCTCGCCGAGCGGCTGCTACCAGGTCATTTTGGTGTAGTGAAGTCCGACTGCTTGATCATTTTTTCTGATGATTCGAACTATGTTGGTCAGTGCTGCTTTTTGTGTAAAACCTTCTTGAATGATCGTCCGATACGTGTCGGGGTACTTTGCGTTGGGAAGTAAACTTCAAACTGCAAATGCCAATTCCTAGTTATCAAGAATGCATGCTTCCTCTCCTTGAAGCGGTGAGCGACGGAAATGAACGCACATTGAAGGAGATCATTCCGGTTTTGGCGTTGCGATTCAAATTGACTCCGCCTGAGCTTGAAGAGACCTTACCGAGTGGTCCGCAACCCCTCTTCTACAACCGGGTTGCGTGGGCTCAAACATATCTTGTGAAAGCAGCTCTGCTCGAAAGGCCCAAGAGAGGAGTATTTCGAATCACTTCGAGAGGCAAGACCTCTTTGAAGGAGGGCCTAGCGTCGATAGATATCGCCTATCTGAAGCAATTCGATGAATTCAATGTTTTTCGAGCAACCACCACCGAAAATCCTGGAGGAGTGACAGACCAGGCGACGGAAGGCGTTTCTCAGCTCACACCTCAGGAAAGTCTCGTCAAGGCATTTGACACGATTCAAGCTGAACTCGCAGACGAAGTCTTGACTGCTCTGAAAGCATCAACTGACCGCTTCTTCGAATATGTGGTCGTGGAGGTTTTGGTCAAAATGGGCTACGGTGGCAACCGTCATGAAGCCGGTAAGGCGATTGGAAGAAGTGGAGACGAAGGCATTGATGGAGTGATCAAAGAAGACCATCTGGGGCTGGAGAACATTTACATACAAGCTAAGAAGTGGGAAGGCAATGTAAGTCGTCCAGAGATCCAGAAGTTTTCAGGAGCACTGGATGGCCAGCGGTCCAAAAAGGGCGTCTTTATAACTACCTCTGATTTCACAAAAGAGGCGCGAAACTACGCAAATTCAATTGAGAAGAAAATTGTCCTCATAGATGGTCTTTGGTTGGCCAAGCTGATGATCGAATTTAATGTAGGTGTTGTGTCTGAGGGGAGTTACGAAGTGAAGCGATTGGATTCCGACTATTTCGGCACAGCCTAGAAGATGTCCGAGCAAACTTTGCCGTCGACGAGACAGGAAATCACATAGTAACTAGCAGATGAAGCAGCGCCAGTTTGGATTCAGCTACGCCCCGACCTCCGTCAACGAGGCGAAAGGGGTTACGATCAATCGCGTGATTGGGGGAGAGCGGGTTGCGATCTTTGATCCGTTCATCTTGCTCGATCACGCTAGTATCGCCGCAGGATCGGAGGTGGTCGGCTTCAAACGACACCCGCATCGGGGAATCGAAACCCTCAGTTTTGTCATTTCGGGTGAAGTAGGTCACAAAGATTCGAACGGCAACGAGGGAACGGTTGGACCGGACGGGTCGCAGTGGATGACGGCGGGGAACGGTATCTACCATGAAGAAATGCTCATTCCGGGACCCGAGGGTGCCGAGTTCCTGCAGCTGTGGTTCAGCCTTCCGCAAGACCAGAAGCGTATTCCTTCGGGTTATGCGGGAGCGCAGGCAGATACGATTCCGACGGTCGAGGTTGAGGGGGCGAAGGTCGCCGTTGTGGCCGGTGAATTTCAAGGGAAGTCAGGTGTGTTTCCCGCGATTGCTGTCCGTCCTACCGTGCTCGACATCGCTATCGATCCATCAGCCACGGTTGAGATTCCGACGATTGTCGGGGAGGCCGCATTTGCCTATGTTGTCCGAGGTGCGGTGACGATTGGCGAAGGATCGGCGACAGCCCCGTCAGTTGTGTTCCTAACCGATGGAGACTTGCTAACCCTCACTGCCAAAGAGGATGGCGCACGAGTCTTCTATGTCTCAGCAAAACCGCTCAATGAGCCGATCCTCCAGTACCGATCGTTTGTGATGAACACGGTGGAAGATATTCAGGAAACCGTCGCGATGATTCAAGACGGAACCTTTGCGAAGTATTGAACTTAGTCCGATAAGTGGGAAAGCCGTCGAGGTCAGGTATCTCGAACCGTAAGGGAGACTGGATGCTAGAAGCGCTTGCTTTAGGTCATGGACGGTCGGATAACAGGCGTGATGATGCCTCGCGCCTGAGGCAAACAAACTAACCAAACTTGCTCAGCCGTCCTAACAACCACCGCCCACGATGATGCCTCCAGCCGGAACGAAGTGGAGCCTGGAGGCTATGCGCCACCTGCTTTCGCAGGCGAACACGACGTGCACTTTCTGATCACTCTATGGGTAGCACTCACGGCATCGGTATACAGCTCAGGCGTGAGGGATCTTCGCAGGTGGCGGCGGAGAGTTCTTCCCCCGAGCACACTATGAAAAGCCGCCAGGCTCCGCTATCGCTTCGGTTGGAGGCATCATTACTGGTGGAAGCCCTTCCGTCTGCGACTTCGTATTTGGAAGTTTCCGGACGACAGCCGAGTGATTCTCAATCACAGTGGATACGACGAACCCTCATGTGGTATTGTCGTGAATACGTATTCACAGGTGAGACGTCATGATTTTGAACCGTATTTCTACGCTGCCTCGCACCGATCTTCAACTGCCATCGTCGCTTGAGCCGCTGAAGAAGATCGCTCTCAACATGTACTGGGCTTGGCACAAAGATGCCATCGATCTCTTCCGAGAGATCGACCCCGTCCGATTCGACAAGGGCATTCAACCCGTCGCACTCCTGCGGGAAACGGCGAGCGTCGAGCGGCTGTCAAAGGACGCCGCCTTTGTGGCAAAGGTGAACAAGGTCGCTGGCGAACTTGCCGCCTATCTTGATGCCCCCGATCGAGAATGGGAGGGCCTCAGCCATGACAACCCCGTCGCTTATTTCTGCGCCGAGTATGGAATTCACGAGTCGTTCGCCCAATACTGCGGTGGCCTGGGAATCCTCGCTGGTGACCACTGCAAAGAGGCATCGGACCAACACTTGCCATTCATCGCCATCGGCTGCTTCTACAAACTCGGCTACTTCCGGCAGAGCATCGACCAAGACGGTCGCCAAGAGCACATTTATCCCGAGTTCGATTATCGAGATCATGCCTTGGAGCGCGTTGCCGATCCGTCGACGGGCAAGGAACTGCTTGTGGAACTCGACCTGCCTGGTCGTAAGCTCCAGGTCGCGGTTTGGCGCATGGCTGTCGGTCGCGTCCCGCTACTGCTGCTCGACACGAACCTCCCCGAAAACGCGCCGGAAGATCGTCCCATTACAGCCCAGCTATACATGCTTGGACGCGAGACACGCTTCCTTCAAGAACTCGTATTGGGCGCAGGTGGGGCAAGAGCCCTCAGCCTCCTCGGCATTACACCGAGCGTCTATCACATGAACGAAGGTCACTCTGCGCTGCTCATCGCAGAACGTCTTCGCGCCCTCGTTGCAAGCGGAATTGATTGGAAGGACGCATGCGAAGACGTCCGAAGTCGCTCCGTTCTTACCATTCACACCCCGGTTCCGGAAGGGAACGAGCGGTTTGACACCAAGCTCGTGAAACAGGTCCTCGAGCCACTCTTCGCGGGTACGGACATTAAGATTCCTGCCGTTCTCAAACTGAGCCGAGACTCGGTTAACGATCCAAACACGTTCGACATGACTGCGTTCGCCCTCCGTCTTTCGCGTGCGGCCAACGGCGTCAGCATTTTGCACGGCCACACCGCTCACGGCACCTGGCACCCGGTGGTGGGTCTCCCGGTCGGGGCAGTGACGAACGGCGTTCACCTTCCGACCTGGCTGGGACCCCAGGTCCGAAGTCTGTGCGAATCCGCCGGTGCCGCATTTGAGCCAGCTACCAAAGTCTCCGTGAAGTCGCGTGATACCGGGCGAAGCGTGTGGACGCAAGCGGAAGGGATCGACGACTTGGCGCTCTGGCAGGCCCACCTTACCCAGAAAAAGGCGTTGGTCGAATTTGCGAATGGTCGGTTGTTGAAGCACCACACCCGCCATGGCGAGTCACCAACTCAACTCAAAGAACTGATTGCCCAGCTCGATCCAGATGCCTTTATCATCGGTTTCGCACGTCGGTTCGCTCCGTACAAGCGAGCGGGACTGCTCTTCACGAATCCAACTCGATTGCTGAAGATGATCAACGCATCTGGTCGACCAGTACAGGTGATCTTCTCGGGCAAGGCCCACCCCGGTGACCGAGTCGGACAGGGGCTCATCAAGGACGTTTACGATACGAGCCAAGATCCGAAGTTCAAGGGCAAGGTCTTCCTGATCGAAGATCACGATATCGCCGTCGGTCGGGCCCTGGTGCAAGGCGTGGACCTCTGGGTCAACAACCCGTTGCGCCCACTTGAAGCCTCTGGAACCAGCGGCATGAAAGCCGCCGCCAACGGCATCCCCAATGCGTCGATTCTCGACGGATGGTGGGATGAAGCCTACGAAGTCGGCGAGAACGGTCCCAACGGCTTCGCGGTTGGCCAACGCCAAAATCAGCCGAGCAGGGAAGTACAGGACAAGTTCGATTCCGACTCTCTATACAAGGTGCTCGAGAAGGAAGTCCTTCCTCTCTACTGGAAGCGCAACTCCGCCGGTGTCCCTGAAGGCTGGCTCAAAGTCATGAAGCAAGCGATGGCCACCAGCGTCTACGCCTTCTCGACGTTAAGAATGCTGGAAGACTACGCCAAAGACATGTACGTCGATCCTAGGTAGATGTTTGAATACTGGGCCATATGAGTTCATGGTCCAGGTTTGAATAGCTGTCAAATTTGCGACGTAGTGAGGCTACTTCTGTCGAGGTAGCCTCCCTGCGACAGTCACGAACCTCCTAGGTCAATCCATGAGGAGGTTCATCACGAGGATGGAGTCCGCGTGTATTGATTGAGTGAAGCGACCTGAGCTGTTGGATGGCGATCTGATTTAAGCGAGTCAGGCGTTCGCCAGATGTGAGCCCGATCCTAATCAACTCCGCATTCATGCTCTCTAGGTTCACCATGACGAGCAGTTGTTGGAGAGTCGCATAGTCGCGCATGTTGCCATCTAGGGTCGGATTAGCATCACGCCATTGCTTCGAGGTTAGTCCAAACAGGGCGACATTTAGGATGTCAGCCTCACTGGCATAAACGTATCCCACCTGCTCCTTGGAGACGAGTGCTGGAATCAGGTGCTCCTTGATTGCGTCGGTGTGAATCCTGTAATTCAATTTCGCAAGCGTTCGATTCAAGTTCCAGTCGAGAGACTTACGCCGGTTTTCGTCTTCCTTAAGTCGCTGGAACTCTTTGATTAGGTAAAGCTTAAATTCTGGGCTCAGCCACGTACCGAACTCAAATGCAATATCTTGATGGGCGTAAGTACCGCCATACCTTCCAGGAGTGGCAATAATCCCCTTGGCATTCGTGACACCGATCCACCTTTTGATCGAAAGAAAAAAGCTGTTGCGACCGGCTTCGTTTTTAATTCCCTCGAATTCGAGGGAATTAAAAACTAGGTTGTGCATTTTCTCCCAAGCTCCAAGAAAGAGGAGGGTGTCTTTGGATCTTAGCCATTGCTCAATTAGGGAGCTTCCGCCTTGAAAGCCTTGGACCATGTCAGTGAGTGAGATGAAATCTCCCTCGGTGCCAGCAATGACCGTAATCGCTGCTCCCTGAACCGTAAGTTTGGATCGGTTTGCATTGTTCATGACGCCACGTTGATTCCCTACACCTTGCTGTTTCGTAATTGAACCACATTGGCAAATCAGATACCATCATCATGGTTTCGATCAGATTTCCTAACGAGCTGAGATTGCTTTCGAATCAACGACTACCGTCTTCCCAGCCGGCACGGTGACTCGGGGCCAGGATAGGTAGGCGACGTAGTCGAGTGGCTTCTTAGCGGCTTTAGCAGTTTCTGCAAAGATCGAGACACGGGCTTCGTAGTTGGTTGGGTTCGTTAATTCGAGCGTGACGGTGCCGTTGTGTCGACCAAGAACTCGGGCCTTGATGTGGTCGAAGGTGAATAGGGTGTCGTGGTAGGTTTGAACGTAGACGCCGGGAAGCTCGGTGGCCATTAGGAGGGTGTCGAGTTCGGTCCAGGCGTTTTGGGTGTGGATGTAGTTTCCGATCGCGCCTTTGCCTTCGGCGTCGGTGGGTTGGATCCGCTCCATTGATGAGCCGAAACCGGCACCGCAGGTTGGGTGGCCCGGCAGTTCGGTCGCTTCGACGGCGGCATGCTGGATGTCTCGAATCAGCTCCGCATATTGCTTGGCACCGGTTGCGCGATACAGCTTGAATAGGTAGTCGCCGGACGATGTGCAGATGCCGGGTGCAGCGTGCTTATTCTGGGCACTGGCAAAGACGGCCCCAGCCATGCGAGATTGGTTTCTACCGATTTGGCTCTCGCGAGGAAAGAACGCATCGTAGGAAAGCACCCACGTTGCGGCCAAATTGGCTTCCGTGCGGGCACGCGTTAGCCAAATTGGATCACCAGTGACTCCATAAAGCGCCATCAACGACTCAAGAAATCCAAAAGCGGTCTCGGAGTCGGGGTCTTGAGAGATGTCGCCGCATGCTCCATTCGTCAGTCCTCGCCCGACGACATCTCGCTGAAAATACATGGCGGCCGATGCCGTCGCAACACGCAAATACCTCGGATCGTGAAAGAACTCCGAGGCGAGAGCCAACCCGGCCGGTGCGATCGCTCCGCCAGTAGTGTTGAACACGGCAATCTCGCCCGTCACAGGATCGAGGTAGTGGCCGAATTGTCCGTACTTTGCCCACGTGCGACAAAAGGCATCTGCCAAGCCCCGAGCCGCTGTCCTCCATGTGGACTTGATAACATCTCCGTGGCCTTGAGCCTTGAGGATCTTGAAGAACTTCAGATACATCAGCAGGGTGTCGCTGTTCTTACGGGTGAGCACTAGCTTGCGGGAACCGTAGCTCCGATCCGATCGCAATTCTCCGCCCGACATAATGCCGGCATAGAAGAAACCGCTCTTGCCCTGCAATTTGGACGTAACGAAATCAAGCTGTCGGCATATCCGGTCACGCTCAACCGCATCATTCAGGGCAAGCATTGGCGTTTGCATAAAACCGCTCACCCATCCTAGTTGGAAGTTGTTGTCGTTCTCGGGGGCGTACCAACTACCTGCGGGCTGGGTGGTCCAACGCTTGCTGAACCTCGGCACAATCAGGTCGGAAATTTCACTCATCGGAGCCAGATTTCGTGGACGATTGGGACCCGTAAGCGATTTGCGCTCCGTCATGAACTTCTCAAGAAAGCCTGGGATGGAGTCCGTTGCGAACCTAGAGATGCAGAACCTTAGGGTGACAGAATCGCCAGCTTTCCACGTCGCCCCCTTATCACCACTCTCGGCGAATCCACCAAACTGAGCTGCCCACTCGCGGACACCTGGAGCGCTGACCACGAGGGTGGCTTGGTTTTGGGCAGCGCTTTCCTCAATGAACATCCCATTGTTTCCGAAGCCAGTGTTCTGCTCGGCGTGAAGGATGAATCCGTTCTTTTGCGCTGGCGCAAAAAAGCCCATGGCAGGAGTTGAAGCATTTCCGGTCAGTAATTCGATCTTTCCAGCTTTTCCTGGTTCGGGCGACAGTCGCGGGTTATCGGAAATCGTGAGGGGCAGGTTCGGGTTGAAGAACATGCTCGGCGGAAACGGCGGCATGTATCCACCGGGGAGGGCAGGGAATCGGTTGCCGTTGTACACCGCACCGGGCACCAAGAGATAATTGCGGCGACTCCAGTGGGGGAAGTCGAATGCGACGGCAACTCCGGTCGATGTTGCCAAACCCTTTACGAGCCGAAAGGTAACAGCTAGATTGGTGCCGTCTTTGCGGACCGAGCAAATCCAGCTGCCCTGCGAGGTCAGTGCTTTTCCATTTGAAAATGGGATTGCTTCGTTAAGCTTAGACCCGTCGTAACGGCAAACCAGCAGGCGCATGCCTTCGGTTGGGCGAACCGGAAGCCAACTGGCAGAGTTTTGTGTCGCCGATGCGACACAAAGCAGATTGACGGCAACTATGACGCAAGAGGCGCTCCTCATCCGAAAGCACATGGCGGCCAGTATACAGTTGTGGTTGCGACTCAATCGTTAGGGCAGAACAAGCCATCGGTTGGTCCATACTTCACGTCACCAACGCTCGTACTCGAGCCTGACTGAAAGCCAATGCCGATCCTTTCCTTATCCATCGCCGCCGTCACCATTTTGGTCCAGCACAAGTTGCCAGACAGCATCTCATTTGCGTTCCAAGGCACTCAAGTTTCTGTGGACCCACACGGCTACATCACATCGTTGAAGCACGGGAAGACCCGCACGGAGTACATGGCTGCCGGCCATCCCTCCCCGCTTATCAGCCTCCATGAAGCAGGAGTGCCGAACAGTCAGCTGGTATTTCCCAAGTCATCCGTATTCGACCGGCGGTCCGGTTCCTTCCATATCAAGTACCCCAATGGGTCAGTGGCTGTCGTTCATGCAACCGCAAACAGGAGCTACCTACGCCTTCAACTTCTCTCACTCTCGAATCGAGGCAAGGTTGACAACATCGTTTGGGGACCGCTGCACACCAAGATCTCTCAATATATCGGCGATATCATTGGCGTCGTCAGGGATGACCACTATGCAATCGGCTTGTTCGGCATCGACGACAACACGATCTCGGGTCCTCCTGCCGATGGCGATTCCCATGGATTGGGCTACTACGTTCACACCTTCGATTCGAAGAAATGGCCGGTACCGCACGACCTGAAAGAGGGGCAGTGGTTCAACCTCGGCGGTGATGGCATCAGTGACGTGGCTTTCTCCTCGCATCCTGATGAATTTTTCCAACAGATTGGCGGATTAGGCGCAAAGCTCGAGCCGACGTTCGGCTCAACCATCGCCTACCACTCTCGAGATCGCAGAAAGAGCTACACCCAGAAGTGGTCTTTATTGCCAGGCTTCCCACGGTCGCGTCCACGGACGCAAGTAAGCGATCCGGTTCCAGGGGTTGATTTCATCGGATCGACGGTTGCGCTTTATGCTTGTACAACTGATTTGGCTCCCAGGACTCTGAGAAAAATCGTGGAGGATGAGCCTATTCTCAAGCCAAAAATCGATGGCAGATGGGTTCATGATCCAGCTCTGCTCAAGCCGGATATCGCATGGAATGGCGGCCCCCACGACAAGATGATCGAGTACGCCGAAGCGTTAACCCTCAACGCGGTTCAGGATGAAGGGCAGGGGGAATACTACGCAAATCCAGCCGATCACTGGCTCGGAAAGCGAGTTGCCTTCTCCGGAAATCGGAGCAAAACCTATAAGGAGTTCACTGACGATTGCCGCAAGCACGGAATCAAATACGGGCTGCACACCTTATGCCTCTTCTTGCAGCCCGGTCGTTGTTCTGACGTGACACCGATTGCGAGTAACCACCTGCAAACTGTGTGCCGAACAGCTTTGGCAAAGGACCTGACGGATTCAGAGATGTCGATCACCGTTTCCGATCCCTCATATTTGACAGAGAAGGGAACGTGGCCAATGGGTGACGATTCGAACATTGTTCAGATTGGGGGAGAACTGATTCAGGTCGATGTGGTGAGTAAGCAAGCACCCTGGACGATGAGGGTGATCAAGCGTGGTTTCGGTGGAACGAAGCCGCAGAACCACAAAGCAGGTCTTGGCTTGGCCAAGCTCCAACAGAATTGCTACGGCGGGTTTTGCCCCGATATGAGCCTGATGGAGTCGTACGCGGACTACTACGCAAGCGTGATGGTCGAAAACGGAATGGAGTACATCGATTTCGACGGTCTCGAAAGCACTCTCTACATCAATCAGGGCTACTTCGGGGTGAAGCGTTTCATGCGACGATTCTTCGAGACCTATTCCAAGCTGACCCATGGTAAGGCACCGCGCGTGATGGGGGCCGGCATCTTGCCCGGTGAATGGGAATTTGTGGGCTCCTGTAATGTGGGTGGCGGCAACAACATGTTCGACCCGATTCTCAATCACTGGGGGACCGAAGGCAAAGATATCCGCCACATGTTTCAGAACTCCTTTCTCGCTCCCACCTTTGGGATTCAGGACTACCATAGCGACTGGTCCCTTTACGACGCCGAGAACTTGCAGGCAAAGTCGGTGGCTTTGGACGCGACCTATATGCTTGGCTTAACCGAGGATGCGGTCGAGAAGAGTGGCGAGAAGGCAGCGATTTTTAGTGCGTTCCGTGCTTGGGAGAATGCCCGCGCTGCCAACCTGTTCACGCCAGTGCAAAAAGAGGCGTTGAAAGACCTGACGTCCAAATTCCACCTTAAGCAAACGGGCCGAATGAAGTTTTTGCTGACGCCAGTAAAGGAACTTCGAACGGAGGCGGCTAAGGCAGGGAACCCGATACAGGTTTTGAATCCCAATTCAATGCAGCCGCTACACCTCGCTGTTCGGATAAAGCTTGACAAAGGAGTGGAGCCGGGCGCGGTGGTGGTTACTCTTCCCGATGGGACCGAGGTTCGGACCACGCACCCTGTGAAGGACGGGGAGTTTGTCCTGATTGACGGGGACAAGGCGTATCAAGCTGATCGAAACCGAAAGCAAATCGCTGTCTGTGCGGTGGCCAAACCGGCGTTTTTGCCGGCTGGTTCCTCCCAATTCACAGTGGCGTGCCCGAAGGGCGCTCAAATTCAGTTCGTCCTTTGGTCTCTTGGGAAGCCGCAATCCGTCGGTCACTAGCGATGTAGGTGGCGAAAGAATCGGCCTCTGGTATTGTCTGCTATGCCGATCACTCGCCGAACTTTGCTTGTCGCGGCTTCGGCGGTGCCGTTGGCGTCCTTAGCATCTGTGAAGACAGTGAAGTCAATCCTTAAGCCCAAAGCACTGCGCGATGGCGATACGATCGCCATCATTTCTCCAAGTAGTTCGGTGCAAGGACCGGCTGACCTTGAGAAGGCTCGACGAAACGTTGAGTCACTCGGCTTCAAGGTCAAGACGGGAGCTCATGCTTCCAATTCATGGGGATACTTGGCGGGGACCGATGAACACCGCGCGGCAGATATCAACGACGCGTTCGAGGATTCCGAGGTAAGCGGCATCATCTGTGTGAAGGGCGGCTACGGCGCGGCACGCCTCCTGGACCGTTTGAATTACGATGCGATTCATCGAAACCCAAAGGTCCTTCTCGGTTATAGCGACATCACCGCACTGATCCTGGCGATCTATGCAAAGGCAGGGGTTGTCACTTTCCATGGCCCTGTGGCACTCTCGACGTACAGTGCTTTCGATCTTCAAAACATTACGAAGACGATTCGAACAGCGGAACCGGCAGGATTGCTAGCGGTTCCATCCACTCCAGAGGGGCACCCGCCTCAGCCTCTAGCAGCGACATTGTCACCAGGGAAGGCAAGAGGTCGGTTGATCGGTGGGAACTTAAGCCTGGTAGCGTCGCTGGTGGGTTCGCCTTATTTGCCAAGCTTCGCGGGGCATATTCTGTTCCTCGAAGACATTGGCGAGGAGCCCTACCGGATTGATCGCATGCTTAACACCTTACGGATAAGTGGTGCCATGAAGGGTGTTCAAGGCCTCGTGTTTGGCGATTTTAGTCTGCGGGCAACTCAGTCGGCAGAACCTGCGACAAGTCCAGAAAGGGAATTCACCATGCTCCACGTGCTTCAGAATTTTGCCGATCAGATCCGAGTGCCAGCGTTTTGTGGAGCATGGATCGGGCACATCAAAGACAAGGACACGCTTCCTGTGGGTGTCCAGGCTGAACTTGACGCCGAGGCACGTACGTTGACGATTGTTGAATCTGCTGTGACAACTCGTTGAGAAACGGACATTCTAAATAAAGGCTACGGTTGCGAGAATTGATAACCGGAACTCATGAGGGCTTCGAATGCGGTCACCACCTGTGGATCAAAACTGATTCCGCTTTGGGATCGGATTTCTTGACGGGCATCTTCAACCGTCCATGCCTGCTTATAGGGGCGGTCATGAGTGAGGGCATCGAATACGTCCGCAACCATCGTGATCCGAGCAGATAGCGGAACGTCGCTGGATGGGATTCTGGCGTATCCGCGTCCATCCCAGCGTTCGTGGTGATACAGGGCAATCTGGTCGGCAAGTTTGAGTACGATCGAAGAACTCCCTGATAGAATTTTGGAGCCGATGATGGTGTGGGTTTTCATTACATCGAATTCTTCCGCAGTCAATTTTCCTGGCTTAAGTAGTATTGAATCGGGAATACCAATCTTTCCGATATCGTGAAGTTGTGCAGCCGTTCGAATGAGGTCCACACTCTCCACGCTCCAGTTTAGGTTCCCGGCGATGCCTGCACATAACTCCCCAACCCGCATGGTGTGAAGGCCGGTAACGTCATCCCGGTACTCAGCAGCCAGCGCGAGGCGATGGACCGTTTCAAGTTGTGAAAGTTCTAGCTCCTTTGTTCGGTCTAGCACGAGTCGCTTCAGAAGCTCGGAGCTAAATCGCGTTAAAGCAAGATTACTGACTCGAAGGTATACCTCGGTTGCGTCGAAGGGTTTTGCGAGGAAATCATTGGCACCATCAGAAAGAGAGCGGTGCAGAGCCTCGGACGTCCCATCGGCGGTGAGAACGAGGATCGGCACATCGCACAGGTCTCCTTCTTGACGAATCTGACTCATGAGCGTGAAGCCGTCCACGAAAGGCATGGCGAGATCGAGCAGGATAATGTCCGGTTGAATTTGCCGAAATGTCTCTAGCGCTAGCCGCGAATCGTTTACGGAGCACACGCGAGTGCACCCATGTGACTGGAGGATGATTTCAAGAAGACGTGTGTTCGCCAACTCGTTATCAATAATGAGAATGGAGGCCTCCTGAACGATGTGTAAGGGCATTAGGTCTCCGGAAGGTGCTCTTCAAGAGTCTCCAAAAGTCTTTGGACGTCGTACGGCTTGGTGATGTATGCCGTCGCACCTGCCTGCATCATTCGAACGACCTGGGATGGAGTAGCGTCGGCACTAACAACAACAACTGGTGTGCTTCGAGTCAATTGCTCACCACGTAGCAATTCCAAAACTTGGAGGCCCGAGATGTCAGGTAGATCCAGGTCCAAAAGGATGATGTCGACGACCTGGGTCCGAGCTATTTCGAGACCTGTACCTCCCCGGTTTGCCGCGAGCAGTTTGAATTCTGGTTTCAAAGAAAGGATGACTTCCAGAAGTCGGAGGTTGGCTAAGTTGTCTTCGATTGCTAGGATTGTGTAGACCCGTAAATGGTCTCTTGTTCCATTGAATGGGTTGCGATCGGAAGCGGTCTGCATAGAATTTGGCACCTGGGCAAGTGCTAGTTCTATAGAAAAAACGGAGCCGACGCCCAGCGTGCTCTTGGCATTCAATTTTCCACCCATGGCTGTTACTAGCCTCTTAGAAAGAGCTAAGCCCAAGCCGGTACCTTCAATATTGGAGTTGCGAAAGGCGATACGTTCGAAGGGGACAAACAGCTTTTCCATGTCCTCGGGCTTAATTCCGAAGCCTGTATCCGCAATGCTAATAACGACACTCGTCAACCCTTGCTGACTCCAATACAAGTCAACCATTCCGCCTTCGCGGTTGTACTTGATTGCGTTGGTGATCAGGTTCAGGAGTATTTGCTTCAGTCGCTTAACATCAGCCATCACGTGAGTGGGCCGGTTGGGTGTCGCCGTGGATGTCAGTCGAATGTTATCTGCTGCAGCTAGGGGGGACAGCATCGCAAAAGTTTCACTCACAATTTGGTCGATCGAAACGGCTTGGAGGGATATCTCAATTCGTCCCGCGTCGACTCTGGCAATATCCAGAACTTCATTGATGAGTTCGAGCAGGTGTCTGCCACCGGTTAAGATGAATTGGACGCTTTCTGCTTGAAGGTTGGTTAATTCTTGGCTTTGAAGAACTTGACCAAATCCGAGAATTGAATTCAAGGGCGTTCGTAGTTCGTGGCTCATCCGAGAAAGGAACTCGCTTTTGGCTGAATTCGCGGCGTCCGCCCGTTCAGCTGATAGCAAAAGGTCTTCGTTCGCACGTTCCAGTTGAGCTGTTCGATCAGCAACCTGAATCTCAGTTTGCTCGAGAGCCCTTTTGAGATCACTGGTGGCCCTTATGAGGTCGGTAATGTCTGCAAAGGTCACGAGGATTTGCTGAGTTTCCCCTCCGTTTCCATGGAGAACGTGGGAGTTGCATTGCACCCATGTTATATGGGCACGATTCCCCTTTGTGATACCAAGAACCAAGTCTCGGATTTCTCCTTCTGGATCTCGCAACGCTTGATTCACTGGATATTCGTCGACTGGCATCACACTGCCATCCCGGCGAACAAAATTCCAGGCAGCGTCGGTCACTGGCTTGCCGCACATCTGATCAGTGGTCAGTCCGAGCAATTGGGATGCCATTGGGTTTGAAAAGAGCACCCGCATGTCAGGTCCGTGGGACACCAAGGCGATGTGCATGTGCTGAATCAATTCTCGGAACGATCTCTCGCTCTGCTCTAGAGCCCTTTCCACCTTTTCTCGCTCGGTGATATCACGGATATTGCATTGAATGACCTTTGTGCCCTCAACTAAGTAAACGTTGCTGACAAATTCAACGGAAATGGCCCGTCCGGACGCGGTTTTCATCGGCAGATTTGCATAACGGACGTATTCTTTGGCTTTGAGCTCGATAAATCTGTCTGAGTTCGCTACGATATCTGCGAAGAATCCAAGTTCCCAGATGGCCTTTCCGAGAAATTGCTCGTGCGTATATCCGAGAAGCTCGACAAGGAATGGATTAACATCCATTACCATTCCCGATTCGGCATCTAGAATCAAAATGCCATCTTTGGCAGACTCAAATAGCCTTCGATATCGCTGTTCGCTAAACCGCAAATCCTCCGAGAGATTTCGTTGCCGAAGTTGAGATCGGACGCGTGCCAGTAACTCATTACTAGTAATAGGGCGAGCAATATACCCATCTGCCCCCGCATCGAGACCTCTCACTTGGTCAGCTGGCTCTGTTTTGAAAGCACTCAGAAGTACCACCGAAACGCTCACTAGATCTGGATCATTTCGAATTTGTCGAAGTACTTCGAGACCAGTAATGTCTGGAAGGACGACGTCGAGAAGAACGAGGTGCGGATGCAGCTCTTTCGATAGGCGGACGGCGGAAAGCCCGTCAACTGCGTTGATGACTCTGTAGCCCGCACTCTTGAGTATCCGGTCAGTGCCCCTAAGAGAGTCCCGATTGTCATCAACAAGTAAGATGATCGTCGCGGCGCGATCTTCACTTTGATTCTTAGGTCGCATGAAATGCCCCAACTGTATTCTCGCTAGGGATGGCAAACGTGAATTTCGAACCCACACCAACTTTGCTTTCAACCGAGATATGGCCACCGTGGCCCTCAATTATCTTTCGAACAATCGCTAATCCCAAGCCGGTACTTTGTTCGCCATCCGTTCCACGCACACTCGCCGTGCTGAAAGGCTGGAACAGCTTTGCGAGGTCGGTTGGCGGAATCCCCTGGCCCTGGTCCCCGACAGTGACCGTGACCATCGTTGGCGACCATTGGAGGGTGACCAACACCTGCGTTCCGTGATGAGAAAACTTCACCGCATTGCTAATGAGGTTGTTGAGTACCTGATCAATCTTCCCGGGATCGAGGGTGACACGGCGGTGCGCAACCGGGGATTCGAAGGTGATGGAAATCCCTTTCTTTGCTGCGAGGACTTGGTTCAAAGCTACATTGCGTTGGACAAGCGAAACAAGGTCTGTCGGTTCGGGAATTAGCTTTAACTCACCTGATTCGATCGCAGCCACATCAAGAAGATCAGACACCATGTTGAGCATAAATTCGCTCATGTCTTTGATCGTCGTTACAAACTGGCGCTGTTCTTTATTGAGGACCGATGCTGCTTCATTCTCTAGGAACTCAGAATATGTGAGGATGACTCCGAGCGGATTGCGCAAATCGTGGGCAACCATGCCGAGCAGTCGGTTCTTTTGATTGTTAATCTGCACCAATTCGGAGTTCTTCCGAGCAAGTTCGCGATGCATATTTGCCATCTCGTTGTTGAGACTGGTGAATTCTTCGAACTTCGTAATATGGGGCAGCGCGCGCTCTCCACTGACCATGGAACGTTCCTTGGCCAGCGAACGAATGAGGTTAACTTGCTCATTGTTAATTCGGGTTAGCTCATTATTCAGGTCAGACAGACCACTGGACGAGTGTGCTGCCATGATCAGGTATCCGACCCCCAATTTGGCACCCGCGAAGTGCAACGCAACCGGCATTTCGCTGATCGTGACGTTTATTTCCCAATTGAACGCCACTTGCTGAGATTGGAGTTCGTCGATGAACCTGTCGAACTTTTCATGGGAGTACGAATCTACAAAATCCCGAATATGTGATCCGGCCTGGAATTTCCCAGAAAGGACGTCATCATCCTTTATCACACTTTGAATCGTGCCGTCCAAAGCGCATTGGACGGCCACCCCGCGCTCTTCCATTATGCAATTGATGAGAGTCTCTCCTTGACGATCTGGTTTGCCAGTGCGATAGCTTCTTGGGCGTCGCATGCTGCGCCATCCGCACCGATCTCCTTCCACAAGTCAAGATCTCTGTTGAACGGTGGTCCACCAACCAAGATAGTTATTTTAGAGGTCTCTGCGTTGTCTCGGACAGCCTCAATAAGTTCTCGGGCAGGTTCGATATGGCAGGAAAGTGCGGCTGAGACGGCTAGTAGTTCTGCCTTCCGCTCAATGATCGTTGAGATCACGTCTGCATTTGGCGTATTCGCGCCAAGATAATAAGTATTCCAACCATCCATCTCGAAGAAATCAGCAACCATCCGAATGCCGACCTCGTGGAGGTTTCCGGCAACACTCGTGGCGACTAATGTGCGTCCATTCCTTGGCGTGTCAAAGATATATGGATAGAGCTGCGACATGATGAGCTGAGTTGCCGCCGTGCAATAATGCTCTTCCGCAACGGACAGGCGATTTATCTGCCAGAGGAGCCCGATTTCGTAAAGCACTGGTTGAAAGACATTCATGTAGATGTCCTTGACGGATGTGCCCGTTTCGACAGCTTGCAACACGATGAGGCTAGCAACGTGCCGCTCCCCTCTCCGCAAGGCATCAAGGTACTGTTGGGCAAGCGGATCTAGGTGACCACATTCCTGCAACTTCGCCTTCGAAGTTCCCCTGCGCTTTTGAAGAACATCGTCCCTCGCCTGATTGTGGATTGTCTGTTCAGTCATAAAACATTGCCCAAGCTCGCCAGGATAATTATCGAGATTACGTGCGCTCTGGTACTGACCGGGAATGTCTGAAGTTGTTCCGATGTATTGCTGGGAAGCAGGCTGCCCCACGCTTAACGCGAGGTTTTTGTGGTGCAATAGATAACAATGAGCGTAACTTCCCGAATTCATTTGGCCGGATATCCGACCTTTAACCTCAGCCACGGTGACAACGAGGTCGAGGTATCGGCTTTCGGAGGCCAGATTGTTTCGTGGACACGAGCTGGGGAGCCGATCGTCTTTGATAATAGTGCGGACGCGATCAGCAACGGAAGGACGCCTTACCGAGGAGGAGCTCCCATTTGCTTTTCTTTCTTCGGAAAGGGAAGCCTCCTGCCGCTCGGAACAACTTTGGATGGCCAGCATGGTGCTGCCCGTACCGCGATTTGGGACGCTCAGGTCGTGGAGTCTGAAAACGCGATCATCTTGAGCACGACTCAGCCTTCAGCTCCAGGGTATGGCCCGACCCAATTCTCGTGCGAACTCGTTTACACTCTGCAAGAAGGGCTGAACATCCGAGCCACGATCCGAAACATAGGTGAGAACGAGTGTCCATTCCAGTTTGTGGTCCACACCTACTGGGCGACCAAGGATCCGTCTTTGGCAACAGTAACGGGCCTCGGGAACCGATATCTTGACAACCTCCTGGGGCTGACCGAGCAGACCGAGCCCGACAGTACCGTTCCGCATCAAACTCCCTATGACCGGGTGTATCTCGACACGGTGAGTCGTCAGGAACTCACGTTGGACCACCATCGGATCGATATCGTTACCGAAGGATGTGCCGGTGCGGTCCTGTGGAATCCGGGCCCAAACCACACGATTCAAGACCTCGGTTCACCTGATTTTGTCTGCTTGGAAAGCGGCCTCGTCACGCCCTCAAAGACCATGTCGCCCGGAGAAGAGCAAATTATCGCAATCTCGTATTCGGCTCATCCGGCTTAAGTGTGAGCGAAATGGCTACGCACATCGGGGTTGGAAACCTATCGACGCAGGCGGGTCGTCCTCCGTGCAGTGTCACCTGCTAAGTCAATTGTTCTTTAGGGAGGAGGGGTTTTTGCAGGCATGGCTTGGATAGTGATGCGGCTGTCACGACGCTGGAATGCATCTGCTATTGCTTTGCTATGAGCCGCCCTCCAATTCTCATCCTTTAGCGCCTGAGGCAAATCCTTGTAGTTAATCGCAACAGGATCGGGGACTAAGTCGGATGCGGCATTGGCTCGTATGTAGAGACTCTGAGGCAAGTGGACGATTAGCGTTAAGGAATTTCGATAGCCCAGACGAAACTGAAGGTGGTCGTATTTGTGCTCAAACTCATCGCGCTGGATGGACACCGTTGGGAAGTCATTCTTCCACCGAATGTTGCCAGGTGGAATATAGAAGAATCGGCTGAGGGTACCAACAGGATTCCACGGCTGCTGGTCCGGTGTTCCTGCTTCTACCATGTTGAAAACTCGCTCTGGGGCACTTAAGACTGTGATAAATGTTTCGGAAAAATCCGCTTGTCCGTACAGAATATCGGCGTGATGCCACATGTCTGGAAAGGAGGCGTCTCCCTGGATCGGTGCTCCGATGTCCTGAAGCAGCTCGTTTTTCAGGTCGGCACCTATTCCGAGACGTCGTACGCTCGCTGTCTTTCCACCTAACAACTCCTGCCAAGTTGTATCGGGGATGCTACCGACAAATGCGAGCAGCCGGTCTGAAAAGCCACCCTTCGCTTGCTGACAATGGATATCTCGCAAGATAGGAAACAACCATGCATCTCCAAGTTGTGCTAATTCAGAGCTAACGGTGTGCAAGAAAATTCCGAGTTTCCGGACGTCACATGATCGAGTTGCCAACAGGTCTCGGGCAAAGCTTCCAAGGACCTTTCGGTTGGCGCGCCGCTTCTCATCGATCTCCGGATCCTTTGGTCGCATGACGACGGAGAGACTCGACTCCAATCGTTCATACGGGGTCCATTCGGCCATTAGGGCATTCAGGGCGTTCAGATTGACACGGCCGAACTGAACTGCATGTCGAACGTTGAGCCACATTGAATCTGAGACTGTGGCTGCAAAGCACTTAGGTGCCTGGTCAGAAGCGTAGGAGTGGAGGATCTCCGAGACATATTGATTGAGGGGATCGATTCGGTCTGGGTGGATTAACCACTCTGGTGCCTCGACCTGTGGTACCGGATTTGTCGCAAAAGCGAACGTTTCTACTGCTTTTGGGGATAGATTGAGCCAACGCACGTCCGGGCGCTGTGATTCTCGCCTCATGACTATGACTGGTGAAAGGTGCTGTTCCGTGGGGCCGCAGTCGAGCCATGCACCCGCCACACGATTGCCTTGGCTATTGTAGACATCAAGGTTGATGTTTACTTGATTCTCGTCACACTGCGCTTGAAGGCGCAATCGCAGTGGTTCTCCTGGTCCCACGGCGGTTTGTATAACGTCCCCCATACTCATCATGGAGGCTTTTTGCTTCACCTGGTCATTAAGGTTGACCGATTGAAATGGTTGGACCCCAGCAACAAAGCGTTCGGTCAAGTCGATATGCGGCGGAAGTGCGCTCGCTCCGAATGCTGGCTGGTCCTCGAAGATCCTCGTTTCCCCACTCGGAATGGCACCAATTTCTCTGGGGCCGATTCTCTCGACTAGTTGTTCCAGTAGCGCCTCTGACGGCATCAATTCTGCCGCTCGATAAGGGCTTAGGGAGTTACTGGTTCCAAGCGACAATTCCGACCACTGCTTGGCTTGACGATCCACCTCCGACGAGATGGATTCTGCAATCTGCCTTGGTCTCAACGACCGGGTTCGGTATTTCTCAATGCCGGAGATCCGCTTCTGAATCCACGATGCTCTCTCTTCAGTACGCCTCTTATGCAGCTTGAGAAGGTCTTCTTGCGTCCGTTCTATCACTTTTAGCGCATTTCTGTAGTGAATGCTTCCATTGACCGCATCAGCAAGCGCTGTCAAAGTTTCCTCGTTCGAAGCTCCATGTGGCTCTATATACACGAGGATTTTGCTGAGGTGCGGAGCGAGTCTTATCGGTTGATGCATTGCGCTCGAAATCTCTGCGACAACAGCCTCGGCAGTTACGACACGTCCAGAATAAGCGGGTCCGACCACGAGCGCCAAGGCAATTATTGCGACCATGGTTCACTCCAGGTTTTAACGTAGCTTGGGTCTAATTTGCACTGGCCAGCTCCCACCGCCTAATTCCCACTAACTACCAGCGTGTTGCTGATGATGCCGTTGGTGTTAGCAGGGATGATGTACCCAGTGCCCGAACCGTAATCATCTTTGTAGCTGCTCCAGGGGTGTGTAATCGTGCCAGTTCCAGAACAAGTGCTTGTCAAAAAAGTCTTATTTGCTGTCCACTGGCCAGATCCTGTGTTGAAGAATACTAGGCTGCTTCCATTCACCGTGTAGGAGTAACCCGAACCTATTGCTGTAGGCGTATCCGTGCCTACTCCAACCGTAGCCGATTGTGTCATTGCGTCTGCCGTGCCAGTTCCGTTAGCGCTGCCACCTATTGCGCGGTTGTAGGCTCCAGCATTGGCATACTTGTCCAATCCTAAAGAGACAGCACCAATCGCCGTAGGTGAAGTACTTGAGGAGCCCGTCCAGACTACTTTTACCCCCCAGTCTATATTTACTGATGCGGGCACTGTGTTAGTACTCGGACCCTGTGCCGTAGCTGCGGCCCCAATCTCGAATCCTCCGCCTGAAAGAAATGTCACAAAACCTGTGCCTCCACTGACGTTATAAGTGAGAATAGTGCTTGTTTGTGCTGATGCCATACAACTCATTGCTGCTGCCAACATCGCAAGTGCATATCGGATCTTATTCATAAGGGTTTCCTGGATCGCAGTCCATATCGATAGTATCGCAGGGTAAAGTTAAAATATGTTAAGGGTGAATTATCAAAATGTTAAGAATCAGGCAAGTGCATCGGGAGGCTATTCACCTGCACCTCGACGCTACTATCGTGATATAAGGCAACAGGACTGCATGTACTGAGTTGTGTTATGTGTCGAAAATTGGCCGTTAGTGACGATGGCCGAGCTGAGTGATCGACGGCTCCCACGCAGGACTAGCATAGTTATGTCCGAGGCAACCTTTGGACCCGGATTTGGCCTTCGTGGCGGAGACGATCTATCGTTAGCCACAGAACTTGGTGTGAATAACGTCGTCAAGGGCGCTTTAGGACGAAGATGCCTGGGCCGGCGACCCAGAGCTCTTTCGTAACGGAGTTATAGCGCAGGATAAGTGGCCGTTCCGAGGGGAGGTCGCCCAAGATGCTGTGCCAGCTCTTGCCGGCGTCGGTTGTCTCAAACACTCCGCCAATCGTTGATGCATCCCAAGTGGTACGCGAGAGCCACCATCGGCTGGAATTGGCTGGGTCGAGTTGAACGTCGATGATCTGCATACCATCGCCAAAGCCTGAAGCCTGTGCCCAAGTCGTTCCATGATCATGACTGACCCAGAGTTCCTTGCCTGGACAGTAGACAGTTCCATCCGAGCCGAGAGTCACATTGAACACCCAGTCTTCCTTCGAGAAAACTTGCTTCCAGGTATCACCTCCGTCGTCAGTACGATAGAGTCCACCGCCAAGACCGCATGTCCCCCAGAAGATCCGTTTGCAATCGGTGGGGTCGACGGCGATTCCGTAGAACATTCTGCGGCTAGCAGGCTGACTCTTCAAATGTGTCCAATGCCATCCGCCGTCAACCGATTTAAACACCCCGCCCCCGTTTCCCTTGGCGTCAGAATTTCCGTCGATCCCCATGTACACCGTGTAGGGGTTTTTGGGGTCGACGGCGAGGGCTCTTGGATAGCCCCGTCCCCACATGGTGTTCGCCGTCGGCAGATAGGAGGGAAGACCATCCTTAACTGGAATGAAGGTTGTCCCGCCATCGAGTGATCGGAACGCAAGGTTCAGGGGCGTATCCCAGGGCGAGCCCGTGGTGAGAATCTGTTTGCCATTGTCCCAAACCTTGATGCGCCATTGGTGGCCGCTGCTCTCCTTGCTCCAGTGCAACGGAAACAGTTGCCGCCAGCCACAAGGGGCACTGTCCGTTACGAAAACGCCTTCGTCCATCGCGGTGGCGTAGGTTTTGCCTCCGTGAAACTGCAGATCAGTGATGACGGAGATATCGGCACCATTGGACCGCTCATTCCAGATCTTGCCCGCGTTTGAGCTATAGACCGGACGCCAGTTCGCCGCGATGTACAGTTCATTGCTGTTCACTGGGCTTATTGCGATGTTACGTGGCATGCTCAAGTTCAGCGGACCCGCCTTGGCTGCCTCTATTTCTGTCGGATTCCAAACGCTGTCTCCTGTGACATTGCCGTTCGTTGTCCAATTCTGTCCGCCGTCAGTCGATGAAGCGAATAAGCCACCCCACCCCGAAACGCGAATCGCGTGGACGGTTTGAGGGTTCTTGGCATCCACGACTACGTCCAGCCATTGTTCACCAGCTTTTGTCGCAATCTTGGTTTGGTGCCAACTAGCTCCGCTATCCATCGACTTCCAGATGCCCTGATCCGCCATCGCAGCATAGCCTACGGTGCCTAATGGGTCGAACACCACCGCAAATGACTTACCGGGCACGATGAGTTTAAACGTTCCACTCGATTGCTGTTGTGAGTACAGTCCCGCAGAAGTCGCCGCGAACAGGCTCCCGCTCTTCGGCTGAAATGCCACTGACGACGCAAATCCTTTGGTCAGTTTGAAATCGACTTTCCAACTGGAACCGAAGTCGCTGCTATCAAGCACCCTCCCATCTGGTGCAGCAAACGCGAGCCGCTTACTGTTATGTGGATCAACCGCGAGGCAATGAATGCTTCGCTCCTTTTGACATGCGAGATTGAATTTATCCCGCTGGCCGCTAACCAGAGTCGTCCAATTCGACGCCCCATCCTCACTTCGTGAAATGCCATTGCTCGTGACCGCGTAGACGCGTTCAGGTTGCGATGGGTCGGTTGCGATGGTCAGAACTTCATAGCCGACAATGCCGTTGTTGGCATGCTTCCAAGTTAGCCCGTGGTCAACACTCTTGTAAGCACCAACGACATCGCCCCCCATATAGAGGACACCAGCTTTGGTAGGGTGGAAGGCAACAGACCAATAAAGACCACCGCCACCCCAACCCGCAGGCCGCCACTTCTCGGAATCGGACCAGCATGAACCGACTGACGCAAGCGCCAATCCGATTGCCAACGACACGCGTATCGGTGAACCAGGCATGCCTTACTTGTACCCAGATTCTGGGCACACGTAGACCTAGCTTTTGCTGGAAAGCTGGACGAGGGTGATGTCGTCAATGGCGATGAGGCTGCCGGAGTTGGCCCAAGGAGGCAGGACGTCGCGCCAGATTCTAAGGGTGATCTCTGGTTTTGTGCCGGTTCGGAAAGTGAAAGTTATCTTCTTCCAAACATCTCCAGTATCTAGGAGTAACTCCTTGGACCGGCTGCTGTCTGCCTGGAGGGCGATCGAGGCCCAGGCGTTTTCATCGTTGTCGGAGGCATCTGCGCAGTAGCACTGGAATTTGTAATCCGTGTTTGGCTGAACCTTCACTCGCTCACTCCAAAGAACGATCGGTTGGCGTCCAGGCACTGGGTTGATGAACATCGCCATGCTATTGGGGTTGTCGGAGCGTTGGTAGAAATCTAGCCGCAACGCAGGATGCAGCTGAAATGGGCGCATCACGCCATAGGCGAGGGTGTAGACCCCACTTTGGCCCAACACACCGTTCCCGGCGGGCACGTACTTCATCTCACTTGCGAAGGGTGCCGTGTCGAGCGAGTCAAACGAACCGTTTAGAAGTGAATCAAGGAGTTGATTGGTAAGCGTTGGTGACTCCAAGAAGGAGACTCTCTCACCATCGGTCCCTGTGACGACCCTAGTGGTCATGTCCGGATTCGTAAGGGTGATCACCAGAGTCTTGCGAACATTGGGTGCTGGATCTTGGATTCCAAGCCAATAGGAGTCGACAGGGACGGATGTTTCGCCTCTCGCGATCGCCTCTCTAACTTTTGCCGTGACATCGACACCTTGGTAGGTCGCAGAAGTGACCTTAATTCGACCTGGTCGAGTCCCGCCATTTTCAAGGAGGAGATCAATAAAGTCAATCTTGCCCTCTTCCTCACATGTCAGCCTTCCAACTTTGCCTCGCAGACTGTATTCGATGATGAGCTGCTTGTGTTGGCCAGACGCGGGATCTCCAAGGTCGTTGTTGCGGGCCTCTACAATCGTCCCCCCAGACGCAGCGAGCAGTCCCAATACCTTTTGGGTGACGTCGGCTCCCTGTCCGCCAGGTGCTCCGTACCAGGCGGATCGAATGATCACATCTCGAATGGTTGGTGCCGGAGGTTGAATGGGCCTCTGACGTCGTGCCTCGTTCGTGATTTCCAGGTTGCACGACTCCGGACCGATCTTCAAACCGTTGGCCAATCTCCCGGAGATATTCAACGTGTACATCCCCGGACGGATGGATGATAGGTCTAACTAGATGGGACGATCGATTCCGAAGGTGCCCAAATCACGACCATTCATCACAAATTGGACCGACTTGATCCCCCTGTGCGAAGGATCAGAAATTTGAACGCTCACGGGAGCTGCTGAACTCACGGGTTGGTCCAAGCCCTCGATCCCAATCCGTGGTTTCAACATGGAATGGAGGACGACTGGGGCTTCGGCAGTATCACCGTTCACATAAACGGACGCAAAGTCTGTCGGGCCCGATGGAAACGTAGACACGTCGACTGAAAACTGCTTTTGAGCGGTGAGGCCAAGGCATCCGGTTGGACCAAAGATGAGGTAGGAACCGTTGGGTTTGTCCGAAGTCAACGAATCTCCGTCGGTTCTTAACTTGAGTGGATGCAGACCCGAGCCATCCGTCCGAAGGTGGTACGTTGCAATGACCTTTGCCGCCCCAGCGGCAATTCCGCGATAAACGGCGACCTCCATAGGAGATGTTGGAGCATAACCGAGAGCAGGGGCGAGCCCGTTCTTGAACTGTCCAACTGCCACCTCGACCCCATTGACCTGCAGAGACGCGGTTTGAAAGCCCGATTCTTTGGGAACGTTGGGCTGAAATTGAAAGGCACAACCCCTGGGCCCTGCAAGGCTAAAGCTTGCCTTAGGCGACACTACTTTGAGTACGTCCGAACTTGATAGCTCTATTGGCGGTTTCTCTACCTTTTCGATTCCCGTTGGCTGGCTGGCCTTCTGGTGAAGTCTTAGGAGTAGTGGCAGTGAGCTCAGTGGAGCACCCGCCAAAGAGTAGGCGAGAATCAGAGAACTTAACGTAATCATGATGAAGATAGCCGTCTAGGGTTCGGCAAGTCTATCTGAGAAATCGTAGCTGAAATACTGGCAAAGTTCTGATCAGCTTTATCTCTAAACAGGCCAACCCTGACTCAGGTTTGAGCCAGAGCTATCTTCCGTCGACTCCTAGTCTCGTTTGAACTCTTTGCCTTCCATCGCCTTGAGTTTCTTCTTCTGATCTTCAGTCAGCAGGTCGGTGAGTTCCTTCTTGAGGATCGCCGTGTTCTTCTGCGTGATCTCTTGGAACTGCTGGAAGTCAATGTCCTGATTACGAAGCTTCTCGCCCATGGTTCGCATGGCTTTCATCAGGTTCTCTTGGAGTGTCGCGACCTTCTTGACCTGCTCCGGTTTCAGGTCGAGGCCTTTCTGGATGTCTTTATTGAGGATTGCAGAAGCTCCGTTATCCTGAACATAGATTTCCTGGAGGCGCGTTTTCTGCTCTGCGGTGAGGATCTCCATTTGGCTCTTCGTAGCCTTTTCCATCATCTCACCCATCGATTTCCGGGCCTTCTCTTGGTCGCCGCCGGGTTGAAATAGCTTCCCCATGTCCGCCTGAATGCTCTTTCCGATATCGGCAAGCTTCGTTTTTTGGTCGTCTGTCAACTTCAGTTCCTCAGTGACCTTGGAGTCCATTAGGAGCATCGTCATCGGACCTCCCGCCATTCCACCAAACCTCATCCGTGTCTGCCCACCACCGAAGCCCTGGGCAAACGAATTAGAAATGGCGATCAACGCCGCGAGCATGAAAACAACCTTGTTCATAGAAAAACCCCTTCGTATCAGTATAGGCAGGCTGTTCGTAACGTTTGGTTCACTAAGTCGCCATCAAACGAAAGGGGCTCAGACTGCGAACAGTCTGAGCCCCATGCCATTTTGATTCGGTCAGAACCGAATGCTAGTTGATGATATTAATGTTACCGCGATATCCAAGGACATAGAGATGGCCAAGGGCATCGATCGCTAGTGGGGCCTGAACTTGGTCATTGAGTTGCAGTGACCAGGTCCGAGTCCCGTCCGAAGGCTTAAGTGACCAGATGGCCCCTTGATAGGTGCAGACAAGGACATTTCCTTGTGAGTCGATCACGGCCGAACTCCGCAGAAGGGCGGATGTCGCTACATTCCAGTTGACGCTGCCATTGACGCCGCTTAGTGAAGTGACAGCGCCGGAATAACACCCGCAGTAGATGATGTTGCCTTGTGCATCAATGGTTGGTGAGCCATAGGAGAGGGACTCCAACATTGTTTGCCATCGGATGCTTCCGGTCGCGCCGGAAATTGACGATGCACGCCCGGAAACGTCGAAGACGATGATATTGTTATTTGCATCGATCGCCGGGGACACATTCATCACGGTGCCTGCGTCGGTTGGGCACATCCAGTTAAGATGGCCGTCAGCACTGTTGAGTGAATATACGTTTCTACCTTGGAGTACAACGTTGCCATATCTATCTATTGCAGGTGCGTTGTCAAAATGATCTGATATCGCCGTGTGCCATAAGATCGATCCATCTGTTTTGCTAAGTAAGTAGACATTTCCGTTGTGTCCAGCGACGACGATGTTTCTGTTGTTGTCAACAACTGGAGACCCGAGAAAATTGTCAGGCAGATGTGCTGACCAATTCTCTTGTCCGGAACTTGCGACCAGTGAGAAGACTCCTCCCAAGTAGCCACACAGGATGACATTCCCATGTTGATCGATCGCGGGCGAACCCTCGAAGAGGTCAGCCTTGTGGATTAACCAGTTGCTATGACCGTCAGACCTCTTCATCGCGTAGACATTTCCCGAGACGCAGCACGTAATGGCATTGCCATCGGCATCAAAAACGGCTGATCCGTAAAAGTTCTCATTAAAGTGGTTCGTCGCGAACAGGCTTCCGGAAACAGATCCGCCCATGGTCGCGCGACCAGTGTGTTGGTTGTTTCCGCCAAGTGTTGGCCAGGAACCAGCACCGCCGGCGACGGTGGTCAGAACGGCTTTCACGCCCTGGTGCGGGATCGAGGCATAGACGCTGCCCGAGTAAGGTCCGACTCCTGACGTCGAAACAGTAAATGTTCCCGTAGTCGATCCTGCTGGGACGATAGCCGATGCTGGAACAGAAATCTGGGTTATCGAACTCGAGAGGCTGACTGTAAAGTCGTTGGTTGGTGCGGTTCCAAGCGTGACTGTTCCCGTAGTTGTGCTTCCGGCAGTGATGCTACTTGGCGAGAGCGTGAGCCCGACCAAAGTTACCTGAACGACGCTCAACAAAGCACTCACACTCTGATGCGGAATCGAAGCATAAATGCTGCCAGAGAACGTCCCTCCAGGAGCCGTGGAAATCGTAAATGTCCCCGTGTTGGATCCTGCCGGAACGGTGACCGTTGCGGGAACCGTAATCTGGCTGAGAGAACTCGAGAGCTTAATGTCAAGATCGCCAGTGGTTGGGCTTGTGAGCGTCACGGTGCCAGTCGACGTTCCACCAGCGTTGACGGTTGTCGGTGAGACTGAAAGGCTTACGAGTGGATCGAGCTGCACGTTAAGAACTGCACCGATCGTGAAGTGGGGAATGGAAGCGTAGACGCTGCCAGAGTAAGTCCCGCCGCCTCCGGTTTTCACGGTGAATGTTCCCGTGGTTGAGCCGGCTGGGACAATAACGGTGGCTGGGACCGAAATCTGGCTGATGGAACTAGAGAGGCTGACAGTGAAATTGCCAGAAGGAGCGGACCCTAGGGTAACGGTACCCGTCGTCGAAGCTCCCGCGGTGACTGTACTTGGGGAGAAAGACAGGCTCACGAGTGACGTCTGAACGACGCTCACGATGGTGCTTACTCCAGCGTGGGGGATGGATGCGTAGACGCTTCCAGAATAATCTCCTCCGCCAGCGGCCTTCACGGTAAATGTTCCCGTTGTCGATCCGGCAGCGACAATTACGGTGGCTGGGACTGTAAGTTGGCCGATGGAACTAGACAAGCTCACCGAGAAGTTGCCGGTGGGAGCCGATCCAAGTGTTACGGTACCAGTTGAGGTCGAACCTGCCGTAATAGGATTCGGGGAAACAGTCACACTGACCAGACTCTCTTCGACAATATTCAAGACAGCCTTCACCCCAGAGTGGGGGATGTTGGCATACACGCTCCCGGAGCAAGTCACTCCAGGGGCAGTTGCGACGGCAAATGTAGCGGATGTAGCTCCCGAAGGCACCGTAACGGTGGCGGGCACGGATATCTGACTAATTGCAGTGGAAAGAAATACCGTCAGATTTGTGATTGCAGGCGCAGTGAGTGTAACGGTTCCTGTCGATGAGGTTCCTGCTGTAACCGTGCTTGGGTTGAGGGTGACAGAGGATAGTGACTGGCCAAAACTCATTGCAGTCAATAGACATGCAATAAGCATTAAATATAATCGAAGCGATATTTTGTTCACCATAGAAGGTGAGGCATTATGGCCAAAAATATGACAACATGCGCAAGAATATATAAAAAAGCAATTAAACGCGGATTTGTTGACAATATGTACCGATTCAGATCGCATGTTATTGATAAAGCGATCGTGTCATTAGCTATCTGCGTTGGCTCCTACCGTCCGGTTTTACGAGTTGGGAATGCCAAGAGGGCCCAGACTGCGAACAGTCTGAGCCCTCTTGGGATCTTGTTTCGGTTAGATCCGAACGCTACTGAATGAAGAACACGAAGCCATTGGCTCCGAGGATGTAAATGTGGCCGAGGGCGTCGATCGATGGAGAAGCCACCCCTTGCAGGGTGTCGCTAATCGGCAGCGACCAGTTTGTCGCTCCAGTGGAACCATTGAGGGAGTAGAGGATGCCGCTCTTACCGCAGGCAATCACATTACCAAGAGAGTCGATAGCGGCAGAAGTCACGAAACTCGTGCTCTTCGACACTGACCAGATTGTGCTTCCGTTAACGCCACTCAGCGAATAGATATTGCCACCAATGCCGACAACGATCACGTTTCCACTTGCATCGATGGCAGGTGACCCTAGGAAGATATCGCCAGGAGAGACTTGCCAGTTGATAATTCCACTGGCACCATTGATGGAAAGGACATCGCCGCCTTGGTCGCAGACGATGATATTGTTCGTCGGATCAATCGCAACGGATCCACCAAGGTACTGGTGAATGTTGTTTCTCCAGTTGAGGTGGCCAGTCCCGCCGTTGTAGGAATACACGTAACCGTTGGCACCAAGCAGTACGATGTTGCCGTTGGTGTCGATTGCTGGCGAGCCATAGAAGTTTTCGAACGCCGCAGAAGCAAACCACATGGTATGTCCGTCAACTTTGCTTAGCAGGAAGATGTTTCCGCTTTCGCCCGCGACAACGATGTTGCCGTTCTTGTCGACGGCAGGAGATCCTTGGAAATTGTCACCTGGCGATACAAACCAGTTGTCATGACCGTTGGCTCCGTTGAGGGAATAGACGAGTCCGGATCCGCCGCAAGCGATTACATTTCCGCGCTGGTCAATCGCAGCAGAACCTTGGAAATAGTCGAACTTATGGCTGAACCAACTTGGCTTACCATAGACGTTGTCTAACGAATAGATATTTCCGTTTCCACTAGCAATTACTACATTTCCGGCCGCGTCAAAGACAGCGGAATTGCCGAAGTTGTCTCCGAAATGATTGGTCAGCTTGATTGTGCCGGTGGCTCCGCCCGCTGTCGCAAGGCCAGTACGCCGGTTGTTGCCTCCGAACGTCGACCAGGATCCAGCTCCGCCTGCAGTTGTCGTCAAAACAGCGCTTATCCCGTGGTGAGGGATATTGGCATAGATGCTGCCCGAGTATGGGCCGACGCCAGACGTTTGCACAGGGAATGCTGCAGTCTTGGTGCCCGCATAAACCGTTACGGTTGAAGGCACCGTGATGCGACTGAGTGAACTAGAAAGGTTGATGGTGAAATCACTCGTGGGTGCTGTACCCAGAGTCACGAATGCGATTGTGGACCCACCTGCCGTCACGGTGCTTGGTGAAAGGGTGAGACTTGCCAGAGATTCTTCGACAACACTCAGAACAGCGCTCACACTCTGGTGAGGGATTCTGGCGTACACGCTACCGGAGTATGTTCCCCCAGGTGCAGTTGACACGGTGAAAGTTCCCGTGTTGGATCCAGCCGGGACAACCACCGTTGCAGGGACAGTTAACTGGCTGATGGAAGTGGACAGGTTGACAGTGAAGTCGCCGGTTGTTGGAGCCGATAGGGTGACTGTTCCGGTTGAAGTGCCGCTGGCCGTTACGGTAGAGGGTGATAACGTCAGACTTACGAGTGGGTCAAGCTGAACATTCAATACTGCGCTAATGCCAACATGAGGGATCGAGGCATAGACGCTCCCAGAGTAAGTTCCGCCACCTGCGGTTGAGACAGTGAACGTTCCCGTCGTCGAACCAGAGGGGACGACGACCGTTGCTGGAACGGTGATCTGGCTGATTGAACTTGCGAGGCTAACCGTAAAATCAGCAGTCGGCGCCGAACCAAGTGTGACTGTGCCGATCGTGCTTGTACCTGCTGTAACGGTGCTCGGAGCAAACGATAGGCTTACCAGCGATTCCTGGGTGACGTTCACAACAGTGCTTACACCAACATGCGCAATGTTCGCATAGACGCTGCCGGAGTAGGTGCCGCCAGGTGCCGTTTGAACGGAAAACGTTCCAGTTGTCGATCCAGCCGCAACCGTCACGGTTGCCGGGACCGTCAATTGGCTTATTGAACTGGCCAGGCTGACCGAAAAGTTTCCAGTGGGCGCTGTTCCGAGCGTGACTGTCCCTGTCGCGGTTGTGCCAGCTGTAACTGGATTGGGGGTGACAGTCACGCTCACCAGTGATTCTTCGACGACATTTAAGATTGCACTCGCCGATGAATGTGGGACAGTAGCGTAGACGCTTCCCGAGTAGGTTCCGCCTGGTGCCGTTGCAACCGAAAAAGTGGCAGAAGTAGATCCTGAGGGAACCGTCACGCTCGCGGGGACAGTGAATTGACTGATGGCACTCGAGAGAAAGACCGTCACGTCACTGGCTGCAGGAGCCGTGAGATTCACTGTTGCTGTTGAAGGAGTTCCCGCCGTCACCGTACTTGGATTAAGCGTTACCGAGGAGAGAGATTGGCCAAAGCTCAGCGTGCCTAACAGCAGTGTCAGACAGACCAAGCAAATTCGAATCAGTTTGTTGTTCACCATAGAAGATGAGTGATTATAAGCAGAATGGTGATTCTAGGTTAAGATCCGCAGGCCACTAGGCCGAAATCCTTATCACGTCACAAATTGTCGCATTTGGGCCAGAAACGAGTTGATTTAAATGTCTGGACAAATGTGAAGATATATTCTATATTGTCCATACATCTGATGTCGATTGACGTGAACTGGCCAGAGCTCCTCAATCTTGAGGATGAGTCCCCAACTCAACCACGGTACGTGCGTCTGAAGAAGAGGATTCACGATGCGGCGGCTTCCCTCCCGGCTGGCACGATGTTACCAAGTGAAACCGAGTGCGCGGCCCTCGCCAGTGTGAGTCGCGAGACAGTTCGCAAAGCGATGAACCTATTATCTGGCGATGGAGTTCTTGTCTCAAAGCGGGGACATGGCACCTTTACCGCGAAGCCACACGTTGCAACAGGGCTAAACCGAGTCCAAGGGTTCACGGAGGCAGTAACGAGTAAGGGGCGTAGGGCATCCACTATGGTCGTTCGTCTCGATCGAGAAGCTGCCGACGTAGCGACGAGTGCCGCGCTTCAAATTAGGAAGGGTGGCGAAGTTTGGGCTCTGGAACGAATTCGAAACATAGATGAGATCCCGGCGATAGTTGAAACGGCTTACTTGGACGTAAAGCTGTTTGCAGACCTGGATAAAGAGATACTGACAGGGTCTTTGTACGCACTTATGCGCGACCGCTATCGGTTACATCCGGAGTTCGGCGAGGAGTCCATTTTTGCAATCAATGCCGATCGAAAGCTGGCGCGACAACTAGATGTGCCAATCGCGGCGGCGTTATTGGCAAGTACGCGAATCAGCGTTACTCGTCACCGCGTTCCGCTAGAACGAACAATGCGTTTCGTACGACCAGAGTTGTGCTCGTACAGTGTGCTTCTTGCCGAATCCACCGGATTGAGAGTTCGATCCGAATCTGACCCCGACTAAAGGTGAACTATGTCTTCTCAACCATTTCGACTCGATCCAAAGACGATTACAAAGGCTCAACTAGCCAAGACGATCGATCACTCCCTGTTGCAACCGCAGCTAACGGATGAAGATGTCGTCAAAGGGTGCGAACTCGCCAAACGATACGGTGTCGCCTCCGTTTGTGTGAAGCCGTATCACGTGTCTCTCGCCAGAACCCTTTTGGTCGATACAGATGTTGCGGTGGGAACTGTCGTTAGCTTTCCTCATGGAAGCTCAACCACCGCGACGAAAGTATTTGAAACGACCGAAGCGGTTGCGAACGGGGCAACCGAAATCGATATGGTGATCAATATAGGCAAACTTCGGTCGGGGGATATCGACTACGTTCAAGACGAGATTCGCCAGGTCGTCTTAGCTGCGAACGGTGCACTCGTAAAGGTCATCCTCGAAAACGCCTACCTGGATCATGACCAGAAGGTTGCCGCATACAAGGCTGTCGAATCCGCCGGTGGAAACTTTGTGAAGACCTCCACGGGATTTGCACCGACCGGCGCCACGATAGATGATCTACTTCTTATGAGGGCCACAGTTGGACCTTCCATCCAAGTCAAGGCAGCCCATGGCATTCGTACGCTCGAAGCCCTCCTGGAGGTAATCGGCGCAGGGGCCACAAGGGTGGGCGCCACGGCAACGGCAGCAATGCTTGATGCCTTTGACAATATAGATGCTGTCCCAAGTAGCGCAGGCAAGGAAAGCGGCTACTGATGTCGGTCGTACGTGCTGCTGTTGTGGGAACTGGGTTCATCGGCCCAGTTCACATTGAAGCGCTGCGACGAATAGGCGTTCAGGTCGGTGGCATCGTGGGGTCTTCTCAAGATCGCGCGGAAAAGAAGGCCCAGCTTCTCGGTGTGGAGCGTATTTATCGTGATTTTGAAGAGCTTCTGGCCGACGATAGCATTGACATCGTTCACATCACGTCACCTAACTTCCTGCACTATCCTCAGACGAACGCAGCGCTCCAGGCAGGTAAGCATGTCGTCTGCGAAAAACCTCTGGCGATGAACTCGGAAGAGACAAGAAAACTTGTCGGATTGGCTGATTCGACCGGACTCGTCGCCGCCATCAACTTCAATGTCCGTTACTATCCTTTGGTTCATGAGGCACGGGCGCGTGTGCAGAATGGATCGGTAGGTTCTCTCACTGCAGTTCATGGCAGCTATCTACAAGATTGGCTCCTGCTTCCCACGGACTGGAATTGGCGCCTTGAAACGGAATACAGTGGGCCGATGCGTGCTGTCGCGGACATTGGTTCCCACTGGCTCGACACCATTTCATTTATAACGGGACTTCGGGTGGAAGCGGTCATGGCGGACTTTCAAACCGTTCATCCGATTCGACAAAAGCCGTCAGGCTCCGTTGAGACTTTTACCGGAGGCTCTTCTGCCGTTGAAACGACCAACGTGCAAATTGCGACGGAGGACTTTGCCTCGATCCTCCTACGGTTTGCCGGTGGTGCACGCGGATCGCTAACGGTGTCTCAAGTGAGTGCAGGTAGAAAAAACCGACTTGAGTGCGAAATCAACGGCGCCTCTCAATCGCTCGCTTGGGATTCGGAGCGTCCCAACGAACTATGGATTGGTCATAGATATCAACCCAATGAATGCCTGATCAAAGATCCCGGCCTGATGGATCCGCATGCAGCCCGAATTGCTTCTTACCCTGGGGGACATGCCGAAGGATTCCCAGATACATTCAAACAGCTCTATCGAGATGTGTATGCCGCGATTATCGATCCAAATGCTACGCGGCGCTATCCGAATTTTGAGGACGGTCACACGGAGGTGGTGCTCGGAGAGGCAATCTTCGAAAGCGCGAAGTCTGACCGTTGGGTTGCGATTCCATACAACGAGGTGAATGAACAATGAAACTTGGATTGATGAGTGCAGCGTTGCCGCAACTGTCCTTGGAAGCTTTGGTCCAATGGTCTGCGGCGAATGGATACGAAATGATTGAGCCAGCGTGTTGGCCAGTTGGAAAGGCAGAGAGGCGCTATTCGGGTGTGACTCATATCGACGTCGATACTCTTTCACCAGGACGGGCGGACGAAATTCGTGGCATCCTTGCCGACTCGAAAGTAGAAATATCTTCGCTTGCGTACTATCCAAATCCCCTCCACCCAGATCCCCTCCACCGCGAGATGGTTCAAAACCACTTGCGAAAAGTGATCGTGGCGGCAGCTCAACTAGGGGTGCCGATTGTGGGCACCTTCTCAGGGCGAGACAAGACAAGGAACTTCGATCAGAATTTCGAGACGTTTGGGGCTCACTGGTCTCCCATCGTTAAATTTGCCGCAGACCATGGGGTCAAAATCGCAATTGAGAACTGCCCGATGCTGTTTTCTTACGACGAGTGGCCCGGTGGCGAGAACCTCGCCATCAACCCGGTTGCTTGGGAAAGGATGTTTGATATCATCCCCGACGAGAATTTCGGCCTGAACCTCGATCCTTCCCACTTGATTTGGCAGTTCATCGATGCACCTCGCGTCGTACGAGAATTTCGGGATCGCATCTTTCACGTGCATGCAAAGGATCTCCAAATTGATCGAGATGGTCTGCATCGTAACGGTGTTCTATCGGCAGGAATGGGATGGCAAATTCCAAGACTGCCAGGCCTCGGTGAAGTAGATTGGCGAGCCTTTATTTCGACCCTCTATGAAGTCGGCTACGACTACGTTTTGAGTGTCGAGCATGAAGACCGGGCATTCGAAGGAACCGAGGAGAAAGTCAAACGTGGCTTCCTCATCGCTCGTGACGTGCTAAAGCCATACCTCCATTGATCCATAACGACCTGAATCGGGTATCAAATTGGTTGGCGCGCCGTGATATCTCGCGGCTCGATCTGCAAGCCTTGGGGTCGCCGGTTGATGCGATCGTTCTTGTTGGAAGTAGCCTCATTGCTTCCGTCCGTGTTGCTGCTCAGGCTTGGTGCGATGGCATCGCACCAAAGATTCTCGTGTCAGGTGGGATCGGGCATTCCACCGAAGACCTTAGATCTCATATTTCCGCCAACCCTCAGTGGTCCGGAATTGCAACGGAAGGTCGCTCCGAAAGCGAGATGATGCGCGATCTTCTGGTGAAAGTCTTAGGCGTTCCGTCCAGTGTCGTTCTGATGGAAACTCGCTCTCGCAACTGCGGCGAGAACGCGGAGGAGTCAAGACGGACATTGGATGAACTAGGAGGAGTTAACTCCCTCGTCATCATCCAAGACCCGACAATGCAACGCAGGACCCACGCCACATTCGAACGCGCCTGGCGAAATGCCCCCGGTACACGACTCATCAGCTTTGCGCCGTTCATTCCAGAATTGGGGTCGGCGCTGCAATGGAATGTAGAAGCTGACCCGATGTGGAGCCTTTCCCGATTCATCTCTCTCGTCGTAGGTGAAATCGATCGCCTGCGCGACGACGCTGAAGGCTATGGCCCGAACGGGAGAAATTTCATCGACCATGTAGATATTCCCGAGGACATCCTAATCGCCAGCCAGCGAATCAAGGGAGAGTTTATGGAGGTCGGCCGCCTGCCCGCACGGTAAGGAGGAGCTCTGAGCGCCAAAAAACACCACCGAATAGCATTCTTTTGCCTCGAATCCTAGGAAACCAAAAATGATTCAAGTCGCTACGCTTCTGCTCCTAACTGGCATCAGTTACCAAACACCGAACCTTGTTTCTGTCCGTGCAATCCGTAGCGATATTTTGGAGGTGCACCTGTCCGAGGGCCATGTAGAGCACCACACTATAGGTCATAAACGCACCGACGAAAAAGTCATTATCGCCCCGCTCGATGTGAGCAGAGCTTCCCGCATCGAAACGTGGACCATTGGCGGTTTGGGCCATCCCGTTCGAATCGGGCGGAAGTCAAAAGGAACCGATTTCGCTTGGTATGCCGACCGGTGGGCAAATGGGCACTTTGAGAACGACCGTCCGGATCATGTTAAGGACCACTGGATCTACCTTTTCTTAGGTAAGCCTCTTCGAAATGGCCAAGCAGTGACGATCGATGCCCCCGGTGCCCTGGCAACGACGGCAAGATTTACTTACAGCGACTCGGACTCAATCTCCGAGGCGGTTCATGTCAACCTTTTAGGCTATGCGCCCTCGGCACCCAAGAAGTTGGGATATGTATACGCTTGGCTAGGCGATGCGGGAGGGATGAACGTCAGCGATCGGATTGGTCATCCATTCAAGTTGATCGATGCTAAAACTGGGGCTATTGCACTCAAGGGTTTGACTGCTTTTCGAAGCAACGCAATCAACGCCGAGACGCAACACGTGAACGAGACTCCCAACGGGAGTTTCTTGGCCACCGACGTGCTGGAGTGCGATTTTTCAACCTTTCAAAAATCGGGAACCTACCGGTTAGCCGTCGACGGGGTGGGATGTTCCACGACATTTCGCATCGACTCCGACGTGTATCGCGAAGCGTTTCGCACGGCGACGCGGGGGCTCTATCACAACCGTAGTGGCATCGCTCTGACCAAGCCATATACGACGTTCGAACGCCCCGCTCCCCACAACCCTCAAATCACCCCCGGTTTCAGTGGAAAGCTGCAGTACACGTCCTCACGGATGATTGATTGGAAGAATTGGGAGGCGTCGGCAGACGACGTGCCTGCGATTAAGGCAGGCTTCAAAGGACCGATTGATGTGTGGGGTTGGTATCAGGATGCAGGAGATTGGGATGGATATTACACGCATATCCAAATTGCGCAGGAGTTACTGCTTGCGTACCAGGTGGCACCGGCCAACTTTGCGGCGCACGAACTGAATATTCCAGAGAGCAGCAACGGCCTGCCTGACATCCTCAACGAGGCAGCGTGGCTTCCACGCTACGGCTATCGCCTTCGCCATGCTCTCATGGACAAAAAGTGGGGAACAGGCGGGATTGGGCTGCGGGCATGCGGCGATCATTTCGGGTCTGACACCGGTCCCGCCGATGTGGGGCGTGGTTCTTGGCAGGACGTCGATCGAACATGGATCGTAAGTGGTGAAGACCCGTTGTCGACTTACCAGTACGCGGGTGCGGCCGCACAACTTGCACGATGCCTTGAAATTGCCCACGCCAAAGACCCAAAAGGCGTTGATTGGCGGCGCGAGGCGATTGAGAGTTGGGCCTGGGCGAAAGTAAACACGCGGGCAGGTGACGAGCCGAAACTGATCAAAGAACGGATCTACGCAGCGGGAGCATTATCTGCTCTCACCGGAGAGAGTGAGTATGAAGCTCAGCTAGATCACGACACCCAAACGATCGGTGCGAACAGCGAGTTGTGGGATGCGACCCTATTTGGACCGACTGCTTACCTGATGGCACCTGCCTCGCATCGAAAGAAGGCGGACTTGGAAATGCGTCTTCGGGCAGCAATTCTGCATACCGCTGAACTTGGCGTAACATCAGCCGATAAGCGAGCTCTGCGATGGGGTGGCTCTTTCGGTATGCCGATGCTCGTTGGCCAACAGACAACTCCCATGATTGAGCCGATCATTGCCGCCTACGGCCTGACGAAAGACGAGAGGCTGCGGAGCGTGATGTTTACGACCGCCGACTACTTCCTTGGGACCAATCCGCTGAATATGACATGGGTGACTGGACTTGGCCAACGCAATCCCCTCCATGTCTTTCACATGGACTCTTGGTATCGACCGACAGGTCTGAACCCGGGCATTGTGCCGTACGGTATTTGGCGCAAGGATCAAGAGCAAGGTCCAGGTCCCTGGGACCACGACTGGGCGAACAAGTCGGTCTATCCCAAGATTGACGTTTGGCCCGGTGCCGAAAGATGGTTCAGCAACCAGTGCAGCCCCATGGCAAGCGAATTCACTGTCTGGCAAAACATCGCACCGACGGCAGCGTTGTACGGTGTTCTTTGCGGGGCGGCGAAGAAGTAGCAGAGACTTACGCGACGGACGCGAAGGGGCGCAAAGGGGAGACAGGCGTGCTTGATCTGGGGCCCGAGGTGACTGCTTCCAGTGTGGTTCTTTCTATTCGTCGGTATCGTGCTTAACTTGATCGCGGCTGGAATCGGCCAACTTGTCCACTCCTCTATCGGCCCCCGAATTCGCAGGCGGTTGGCGTGAATTTTACAGCCTTGAACTAGTTCGCCCAAGCGAGACCATCGGGATATTTTCCTACCTCGATTGTTGCGGTCATCTTCCATTGCTTCAGGTCAATCACGCAGACTTTGTTGCTGGAAGCGCTGGCGACATAGGCGAATTTGCCGTCGGGGCGGACGAGCATTTCTTGGGGGTTGGCCTCGACTGGAATGCTCTTCACGATTTCGAGGGTCTTGAGGTCGATCACGGTGACCAGGGCTTTCCCAGGAATCGGCACGAGAAGCCATTTGCCGTTCGGGGTGGCAGCAGCACCGAAACCGTTTCCAGGCAGCTCAATTCGCTTCGAGATCGTGTTCGTTTTGGTGTCGATGACGACAAGGGTGTGCTGAGTCTGATCCGACGTAAAAGCCCATCGGTCATCAGGCGATAGCGCGATGCGCTGGGTGGATTTTGAAATTGGGATGACGGTAACCGTCTTTCGTGCTTGCATGTCGAGGACTGAAACCGTTCCTGCCGATACATTGGAGGTATAGCCCCACTGCCCATTTCGAGTGATGGCGAGCATGTGCGATTGCGTTTGACTCGTGGGGATCGTGCCGACGATTTTGAGGGTCTTGGGGTCCACGATGGTGATGGTGTTGTCGATCTCCGTCGTGATGTAAATCATTCCGGTTGCCTTGCTGTACACCGCACAGTGGGGACGCACGCCATGACCAAAATCAATGCGGCCTGTGATCTTGCCGGTTGGCCAATCGATCACTATCAATTCGTTGCCATCCAAGCCAGGACTGCCTACCCCGACATCTCCGTAAATCGGCATGAAGACGGATCGACCGTCAGGCCCAACCGCGATTTCATGACCATGCATGGTGGTCTGTGCCTCGTCAACGACGCCAACTTGCGTGTTCGTCGCTGGATCGACGATGCTCATGGTTTTGTCGCCCTGGTTCACCACAAACAGTCTTGGACCGTGGGTTTTCTGAGTCAAGGGCATATGAACAGTAGGTGTGATAAGCGTAAGCAGGCAAGAGAGAAGGGGGAAAGTCATGGAGTGGCAACCTCGCCGGGGTTTTACCTGAGGTGGCGACATTTCAGGATTTGACTCTATCCACCGGCGAATCCATTGTCGTGCCACCAACTGGCTATCATGGTGAATAGTGAATGCGTTAGCCCTTCTTTTTGGTCTTGGTTCGATCGGGCTTGGGTCTGATCCGGTGCCAGTCCAGCAATCTGAAGTCCTTCGTCCGGCGGTGGAGTGTTCGGTGCGCGGTGGCCTGCCGAATGTCTTCCAAAAGTGGGGGATGGGCCAGGAAGTCAGGGTCGGCTATCTTGGCGGTAGCATCACCGCTCAAAATGGCTGGCGACCGAAAACCCTTGCCTGGTTCAACCAGCAGCATCCCAACTGCAAATCGAGTGAGATTTATGCAGCCATCGGCGGAACAGGGTCAGACTTGGGAGTTTTTCGCTTGAAGCAAGATGTGCTGGATCACAAGCCTGACCTCCTGTTTGTCGAATTTGCTGTGAACGATGGCGGCGCACCGACCGACCGAATTCTGAAAGCCATGGAAGGGATCGTTCGCCAGACTTGGAAGGCAAATCCCAAAACGGACATCTGCTTTGTTTACACTCTGACGGAAGGAATGCTCAGCGACTTCGACGCCGGGAAGTTTCCGCATGCTGCGAGTGTGATGGAGCAGATTGCCGATCACTATGGCATCCCGTCGATTCACTTTGGTGTGGAAGTCGCCCGCCTACATCGCGAGGGCAAATTGATCTTTTCCGGTCAGGCAACCAAAGAGCAGTCCGACCGAATGGCGCAACAGGGGCAGGTTCTCTTTTCACCGGACGGGGTACATCCTTACGAGGCAACTGGTCACGAATTGTATTTCCAGGCCGTCAAGCGTGGGTTTGCCCAAATCGAAAAAGCGGGAGTTGCTCCTGGTCCGCATGCATTGCCAACTCCTCTTCGAACTGACAATTGGGAGCAGGCCAAGCTGATTCCGCTGAGTCGTGCGATTCTTAGCCAGTCCTGGCAGAAACTGGATCTGGCGACCGACGCCAAAGCGAATCAATATCGCCAATACCTTCCCGACCTATGGAAGACAGATCGTCCCGGAGCAGAGATTAAGTTCCGGTTCAGAGGCTCCTCGGTGCTAGTCTATGACTTGCTCGGTCCCGACTGCGGCCAAGTCGCCGTGCAAGTCGATCAATTGCATCCTTACTCTGTGCCCCGTTTTGACGCCTACTGCACCTACCATCGCTTGGGGACGCTTCCCGTTGCCGATAACGTGCCTGAAGGTATCCACACTGTCACCCTGCGCCTTATGGCGGAGCAACCCGATAAGCTGAAGATCCTTCATCAGCGAAAAGAGAACGCCGCTATCACCAGCCTTGACCCCAAGGTCTACGACAACACCGCCTGGTACGCGGGCGCGATCTTGGTGGTGGGGGACATCTTGCCGTGAGCATGCTGTCCATTCCGCAATTTGCGTGACGATGTAGCTACAGTTGGCTCACAAAAAGCACGACCACCTACCCATGGCCTCCGGCTCACCTGGTTCTCAATAACCGATTGCTTTGACCAATACTACCTTGCCGCGAGCTACTCGAGTCTGCGGAACTAGAGCAAATAGGTGCCGATCAAGATCTGTTGCAAAAAAAACTAAATTAAGTTGACTGATTCAATGAAGTCCGTGATAAGATTGAGTCGTCTACAGCAACTTGCAAGCGCTTGCGCTTCTGGAGAAAAATTATGTTCAATAAAATTATGTTCTATTCAACGCATGGACTTTGCCTGGCGGCGGCTGTTTTAGCTGTTGCAGCAACTGGAGCCACTCGATTGGGTGAGATTGGTGGCACATCTGTTCCCAATGACACCCGAACTCAAGATTCCCACCCCAGTGTGTGCTGGGCCATGCATTTATCTTTGGACTGATGTTATCAACTGGTACGACTATTCGTGGGCATGCGATACAGTCTACGGAGCAAGCAAGAATGGATATAAAAACGTCTACACGGAGGCTGGTTATCAATGTACCAACGGGATCACTGTCAATTGCTCGAACACAAATCCGGGTCCATGTGCTGCGCCTGCAACTTCTGGGCCCACGTGTCCTACAAGCACTTGCAATCTTTAAGGGAAATGAGTAGCCGAATCAAATTCAATACTAAGGAGCGTGGTTTTATGACCATCCGGGGAGTCACGCTCCTTGAAATTCTGGTCGCAATATCGGTGCTAGTTATCCTTATCGGTGTCCTTGGCCCTGTTTTCGTTATAGCGAAGAGAAAAGCAAAGGAAAGTTCGGACCTCAATGAGATGCATCAGCTGGGGCTGGCCGGGGCAATGTATCACGATCAATATGGAGATTTCCCCACAGGAACTGCTCCTCTCGTTAGTACTGGATTAGTGCCAAAAAGCATCTGTTCGGGGCAAGTCGATCCGTATCCGCAAGGTCTGGCAAATATGCTGGTTTCGACAGCTGAGTCCCACTACGGATCAGTTGAGACTCTCGTCACCCCTTATCGCAACTCATACGTTGGACCACGTGAGTTCAACATGTCAATGGCAACTGTACGGAAGTATCTGCCTGGTGCCACTTCGGAAGGGTGGCTCGTCGACTTGAGCACAGGCACAAGGGTGGACCCGACAAACGGCCTCTTCATAGGTCGCTATCGCCGTTTGCTAAACGACGCCTCTGTCGTCGTGAGGCAACTAAGCGGTCACAACGTGTCGCACGATGGCCATACGGGGACGCGGTATTACAATTACGACTATTTTGGAGACACGGCGCATTGAATTACCTAACGTCAATTGCGGTGCGAATTGGACTTAGCTTGGTTTTTGGGATTGTCTCAGACCTAATTGGAGTTTCGTTGTACTTAAAAGGCGGTGACGGAAGATCACTAGTGATTTGGGACGTCATTGCAATGTCAGCACTAGGCTTTGTGATTCTCAAGTTCGCCGAATTAACTCCTCGAAACTTTTGGAAAGGACTTTTTATCTCATTTATGTGCGGAAGCGTCTATCTCTCAATTCGCACCATTGTGATGCAGAATGATAAATTATCGCTGCACTTCTTGATGAGCTTAGCCACTTGGGGAGGGGAAGCGGCGATTGCATGGTGTGTTCTCAAGGCCTGCTTAAATGGCATAGCTAAACTTGCTGAGGCTCAGTCATGAAAGAGGACCTAAAGTCTGGTTCCATCTTTGTGTTTGTTTTCATCTTGACAGTTTGCCGAGTGGCACTCGATATTCGGGTAAATGCACTCCATTTAGATTTTTGGGGCCAGGTAATCATATGCGCTACCATTGGATATTCCTCAATTCTCGCAGTACTCGCAGTTGCAAAGTGGTGCCCACCTCGTCCTCTAACCCTTGCTGCGGGAACTGCCTTTGCAGCTGCACCATGGATTTTGTACGATGCCTCCAACTCTTCGTTGTCAGTTTTTGGCATCGTGGCTTCAGTAATGGAGATCAGCATTTGGGGTGCGATGGGCTGGTGCTCGGCAGTGCTTGCTTATGCATTTACTTTTGACAAGCGGCAGACGAAAATCGAACCTCCTCGCTAAAATTGTTATGCGCGTTGTCTTAAGTTGGGAGATACAGGAGGTTCAAGCGCATTTGATCCGACGAGAACTTCCAAGGGAATTCCAAGCCCTTCGTGAAGGTTCCGGATCATTTTGACTGTCAATGGTCGCTGGCCGTTCAGAACCATACTCACCATGGATTTGGTTCCGATGTAAGGTTCGAGATCCTTCGCCAACAATTCCATTCGATCAAGATAGTGTCGTAGGGTTGCAGCTGGCTCAACCGGATGACTAGGGCGATGCTTCCGCTCGTAGTCGTGAACGAGGATCGTTAGAATATCGAACTCATCGAACTCCAGTGACCCATCGGGGGCATCGAAGAGCTCTTCGATCCTCTTCAAAGCCTCTGCGTGTTCGACTTCTGTGCGAACCGGTGCAATCAAAACCTTTGGATTCATATGTTCCTCACGTCAATTCTGTCGTACTCAGAGTGGGTACCAATCCATCGCACATAGAGCACGGGGTGCCCGAAACGCACTCTGCACACTAGACGGTATTTGTTCCCCTTGATGTTGAATACAAGGCGATCGCCGACCAGATCTGCCGATTTGTAGTCTTCTCGGACATCTGCCAATTTTCTCCAATCTGCAAGTTCTGCAACTCGGAACCATTCTCTTAAGGGCTCAGCCACGTCGGCGTGACCTTTGTCGATATACTCCCGCAAGAATTTCCAAGCGATGACTCGCATCTAGGTCTCATTCTACATCAAGAGTTCACAATACGTGAACTTTCTTCTGAGTGCAGTGCACCTAAGGATGAAGGCGAGGTTCGGATTAATCCGCATCGGATTCCGCTAATAGCTGTTGCTAGCGTTCGTCTGCTACTCCATGCAATAAGTGGTCTCGTCGCCGGAGGGCCAGATTGTGCAGATCCCGTGTTAATCAGTACTAAGGCAGCCGCTTCAAGAAACGGCGAAGCAATCTGCCCCAAAATGGGGCAGATTGCCAGTCAGTGTCCATGATAGGATCTCAGTTCTTGACGAAGATCGTCGCCTTGGCTGCAGCGGGGAGGTTTCTCGTGTCTCCAGCAAAACGTACTTCGATATTGAGCTTCGATGCCTGCCAAGACTTGGCGGCTTGGTAATCGAATCGTACAGTCCCGTTTGGTGTTGTCCGACCCTTGGCTACAGGCTTCCCGGCCACCCAGAGGGTGGCATCTGCGTTGGCCAGCGGGCGATTGGTTTCCAGCGAGGAGATCGACGCTGCGATCTTGGCGGATTTGCCAGGCTTGATCCGACTTGGGGTTACCGCCGCGACTGTCGCGCTTCGACCGCTCACGAGATTCCGGAAAATGTAGTTACTTCCGCCCAGCGAAGCCATGATGTCGACTCGTCGCGAGCTACGGGCGGGGACCTTATAGGTCAGTGAAGCGACACCGATAGAGTTTGTCTTGAGAAGTCCCACACGCTTATTTCCGACTCGGAACTCTACCATTCGACCAATGACGGGTGCGTTTGATCGGCGTACCGCTGCTTGAATCGTTACGGTTTTCCCAGCGTCGGTTTGAACACTCGTCATTTGGATGCGGTTTAGCTGATCTAACCTCCAAAGCACAGGCTGAGCGTCGTGCGGATTCGTGTCATCAACACCGACGACGACACCTTGATCATTGGCACCGACGGCGCTGGCGGATCGGCCCTCCTCGATCGGAAGCCGGACGGCACCATCTTGGTCCCAAAGGGTCGGAGTTTTGTATCCCTCGACACTGGTGGTGTAGCCAAAAATCACGCCTTGATTGTTCACGCCATAGGCAACGCTATTACCGCGCCCACTCGGCCGTTGAAGCACCAGGTACTGTCCATCCTTCCAGGCAACCGCCAAGTTGATGTAGTAGAAGCTGCCATCTTCCAGTGTCTCCTTCTGGACCAGGTATCCGGCAGAGGCACCTCCATTCGACTTTGTGATTCCGAGCACACCCGCATAGTTGTCATCGAAATTGACGGGTAAGCCGGTGGCGACATCCGAACTCCACTGGGTCGGAATTTGAGAGAAGTAATCCGCGGAACGAGAGAAACCCGTAATCACACCGCGGCTGTCGATGGAACGCGCTTCGCCTCCGTTGTCTTCAAGCGTGGTCAGGACTGTCAACTGTCCGTTTCGCCAGACGGCGGGTACTGTCATCGAGGCTCCGTTGACCCAACCCACAATGTCCCCAGCGGCGTTAATGTCGTACGCGACTCCGCCCAGACCGAGGGTTGGTAGTAGCGTTGGTTGCCCATTCACCCATATAACGGGTTCAGGTGCGAGACTAGGGTTATCAAATTCGGCTCCAACGATGGTGCCATTATCATTGATGCCATAGGCGACACTTGAACGATAGCCAGGAAGGGTGCTCAATTCGCCATTTACCCAATGGACCGCGGTTACTTGGGTCCAAGCCGCGTTATACGTCACTCCGATGATCTCGCCAGCGTGGTTAATCGCAACTGGATAGGTGTGATTCCCAGGAATAATCGCGAGCTTCTCTGGGTTCTGGGCAAGAGCAGGGACCTGCGCCGCAGCCCATGCTACCGCCAATAATCCAATCGTTTTCGTGATGAATTTCATTTCTGACTTTTCGCGGCCTCCCGGTTGGGTTGGCTCGCTCTCCGAAGAACATTGTTGATGATCAACCTTGAAGGATCAATATCAGAAGGGCGATTGATTCCGCCATTATGGGACGATTCCTTCGGTTTTGGGCCATTTTAATTGGCAGTAACTGAACCGGAAGTCCAATTTACGGAAGAATTGAGCAGGAGAATTCGACGAGTGCCAAAACTAATCTGGAAGGGATGTGAGGATACGGAAGCTGCGGCGGCGCTGGCTGGGCCCAGGATTCGGAAATTGCGTCAGGCGCGTAAACTCTCGATTCGAGAATTGGCTTCGCGCGTGAATGTCAGCAAAAACACGCTCCTTCGCCTTGAACAGGGTGAGCCGATCGCCGAGCCACTGTTCATTCGAATCTGCAACGCCCTGCAGACAGTGCCGCCGAATCTGTTCGCCACTGAAGAAGATTGGGAACTTCCATATCGGGTTCATCGACAGTCAGCGGCACCATGGCGGATTGCTTTTCGGCGCGAGAAAGCGCCTTCGATGTATCAAGACTTCGCCCCCGTGGAGGGGAGTGATGTCCGAAAGAGGATTGGGAACTTGGGATTCGTTACCGGTTTCCTACAATCTCTAGATTGTCAAATTAGCGATGGCAAGCTTCAGGCCGCATTGGTGGAACTCTATGGCGATCAGGAAAGGGCTGGGTTTCGTCACTCAGGTGAGGAATTTGTCTATTGCCTGCAGGGTCGATTGAAGCTGACGATCAATTCGGACACCTTAATTCTCGAACCTGGCGACTCGGCAACGTTTCGGTCGGGCTTTCGGCATCGTTACGAATCTGATCTGCCTTTGCAGCCGGGAACGGAACCGACGCGAATGCTGATGGTATGGATCGAGGAAGAAGAGGAAGAAATGGCCGTCATGGCAGATGCAGAATGCCTTGCCCATTGATCGCAAGAGAATGCTTGTTTAGCTTTGGATCGAGCGGCTCCTGGCGGTGTAATGAATGCCCCTTATCACCGGATCGTCGCACGATTAACAAACCATAATGGCTCCGCTCAAAAGCCCACTATCGAGGATGAATGATCCACGAGAACTGGATCATTCCTCTTCGAACGCCGCAACCTCCTCGCTTGTGATGGTCCGGCCCAGCGTTAGGACAGGAAACCCTGCACGACTCACCCCGATTTTGTCGCTTTGATTACCTAACGGAGCATATGCAGGCTGGTCCGCATCGTTAACGACCGTGCTTACGCGAACGCCGCGTAGAACCTCCAGAGCCGTGGTGGTGAGATTGATGCTCAGGTCCATGGCATGAGGCGCCCTCACAGTAACATCATGGCATCTTGATGTTACTGTGAGGTGGCGCGTTCGTTGCTACTAAGCTTGCTCCTCCTCGTGTCTACTTGTTGATGGTCAGGTTTGCGGTTTGGGACGTCGATCCCAGACTCGCCGTGATCGTCGCTTTGGTTGAGGTCGTCACCGTGCTTGTAGTGACCTTGAACTTGGCCGACGTCGAACCTGCACCAACTGTTACCGTTTGTGGGACGGTCGCGCTGTTACTGCTGCTGCGGAGGTTGATCGTGATGCCTCCGGTTGGGGCGGCTGTGCCCAATGTCACGGTTCCTGTCGAGGCTTTTCCGCCAGCTACGGTCGTCGGGCTCAAGGTGAGCGACTTTAGTACAGGCGGGTTCACCGTAAGTGTCGCCGTCTGTGTTACGGATCCTTGGGTGCCGGTGATTGTGGCAACTGTCTGACCGGCTACCGAGACGGTCTTGGCCGCGAAGGTCGCCGTGGTCTGTCCTGCCAATACCGTCACCGTCGGAGGGACGGTAACCGCTTGGTTGTTACTCGAAAGAGCAACCTTGATTCCTCCCGTAGGCGCCGCACCCGTGAGGGTAACGGTCCCCTTTCCTGGTGTCAGGCCGACAACCGAGGACGGGCTGAATGCAATGGACTGTAGCACCGGTGGATTGATGGTCAGAGCGGTGGTTTGTGCATCGTTGCCGAGGGTCGCTGTAATCGTCGGCTTTGTGACCACGGCGACGACCTTTGTCTTTACCGCAAATGTCGCCGACGTCTGGCCCGCCGCGATAGTGACTTTGGCTGGCACCGTGGCGGCTGCCGAGCTGCTCGTCAGCTTTACAACCAACCCTCCGACCGTGGCCGGACCGGTAAGGGTCACGGTACCCGTCGCGGAGGAGCCTCCAGTTAGGGTTCCTGGATTTAGGCTCACCGACCGCAGGGTCGGCGGAACCACCGTCAGGGTCGCTGATTGGGTTGCCCCAGCAAACGTGGCGCTGATTGTTGGCGTTTTTTGGGCTGTTAGCGCAGTCGTGGGAATGGAGAACGTGCCGCTGTTTTGGCCCTTCGCAATCTTCACTGTCGCCGGCGCCGTTGCAACACTCGTCGAACTGCTAGTCAGGGTGACGGTCACACCCGCCGATCCGGCAGGACCGTTGAGAGTTACTGTTCCCGTACTTGGGTTCCCACCGGTGACGGTTGTTGGGCTTAAGCTAAGAGAGACAAGTGCCAGCGGATTGATCGTGAGAGAGGCACTCAGCGTTGTTCCTGCCAACCCAGCAGAGAGAGTTGCCGTAGTGGTGGCATCTACTTGGACCGTTTGAATTCCGAAGGTCACCGAAGTTTTCCCGGCAGGCACGGTTACGGTAGTCGGAGGTAGTGCGCTCGAACTACCCGAAGACAGATTAACCGCCGTACCACCGGTAGGTGCAGGTCCGTTAAGCGTCACCGTTCCGATCGACGAGATTCCGCCAACGACGGATGTTGGCGATACCGTGAAACTGCTAAGAACTGCTGGCGTGATGGTTAAAGGTGCGGTCTGAGACAGTCCGGCTACTGATGCCGAGATTGTGGCCGTCGTCGAAGTTCCAACTGCGGATGTTCCAATCGCAAAAGTTGCTGTGCTCGCACCCGCGGCAACCGTTACGGTGGCGGGAACTGTGGCACTTGTGCTGTTAGAGGTTAGCGCGACCGAAGTGCCGCCCGGCACCGCGACGCCATTCAACGTAACCGTTCCCGTTGAAGACTGGCTCCCGAGAACGCTCGTGGGAGAAACGCTGACCGAGTTAACGGTTAGGACGCCTAACTCCCAGAAGGTCCCGGAAAAGTTTGCGCCCCCGAGAAATGCTACGGCATAGAGATTTCCGTTGGCATCGAAAACGATAGATGATGGGATGGCAAATCCTGGGTTCGTGACATTTCCTCCGACGTCAAAGATATCAAGATAGGCTCCTGAAGTTGTAAATTCCCACAACATGCCGGCGCCTTTGTTGCCGTTATTCTCGTCGAATGGGCCTCCTACCGATGCGGATCCATAGAGATTTCCATCTGGGCCGATCGTCACTGCTGCGACAGGGTGTGTACCGTCGAGGCCAGTCTGTCCATCGGCGACGGTGATGGTTCCTCCGAAATCGTGGAGGTCAAGATAGGTTCCAGAGGCAGTGATCTCCCAAAGTATTCCGGCGTCGGAGGGACCTCCATTCGGTGTGGTGCCGAAGATATTTCCGCTAGCATCAATCGTCACACAGGTTTTGGGAAGGGTTCCATCAGGACCGGACTTTCCATCGGCATTCTGAATGGTGCCTCCAAAATCGTGGAGGTGTTGGAAAACGCCCGTCTTGGAAAGTTTCCACAGTAATCCTTGACCATTCGCTCCACCGTAAGATGTCGACCCGATGATATTTCCGAAGTTATCAAGAGTAACGCCACCGACGACATCACTGCCATCGACGTACTGTTGCCCGAAATCGTGCAGATCTTTGTATTGACCCGACGTCGTGATCTCCCAAACTACGCCCGCACCATAACCCCCGCCGAGGGGTGCGGTGCCAAAGATATTGCCAGCACTGTCGATGGTCACGTTGGCTTCGGGGTTCACACCATCAGTGGCACTATTCCCTTGAGCGTCGGTGATCTTGCCTCCAAAGTCGTGGATGTCTAGGTACTTTCCAGCTTTCGTGATTTCCCAAACAATTCCCTTGCCGTTGGCGCCGCCGGTGAGCGTCGTGCCAAACATGTTTCCGTTGCTGTCGAAGGCAACACTGCAATACGGCTGACTACCGTCTGGTCCGGTGTTCCCGCTTGCATTCTTTACGGTTCCACCGAAGTCATGCAGGTCAATGTATGTGCCCGACTTCGTGACCTCCCAAATGATGCCGTTACTGCCACCATTCGCACCACCCTCGCTTGAAGTACCGAACGCGTTGCCGGCACTGTCAAACACGATTCCTGCCCGGGGTTTGGTCCCATCGGGTCCGGTGATGCCATTGGCATTGGTGACGGTCCCTCCGAAATCATGCAGATCTCGGTAGACCGGAAATCTTTGCGCGTGGACGAGGCAAGTCGTCATCACAAGCAGGAAGGAGAGGAGTAGGCAAGTTTTGGATCTCGAAGTTGGGAATATCATCATTTCCTCAAAAGCACATTGTGCCGTATCAAATAGTCTGGCTGTGTTAAGTAGGTATTCCGTCGTATTCGGTCAACCCTGATCCTTCTTTGACTTGGATCAAGACGACATTCGGATGTGGAGAAGTCGCTAGGTTCTGGTCGACATATTGTATGGTAATTTAAGTTGGAACGTATTCAGAAATGGCAATAATGTCTGGGACGGGCAGGTTTCTTGGTTTGCTTTTTGGGGCGGCACTATGTTGCTCACCGATTGTTGCTTCCGCTCAAAGCGCCCTTGCGTTGCAGTGGGTTTATAACCCTATTGCCGGAGCCGAATCGGTGAGCGTTTCTCGGGATGGCCTGTTTTTGGCGGTGGGTGGCACTCACGGTGTCCAAATCTACCGCCGGTCAACGGCGGAGTTGCTGGTTTGTATTCCTCAAATGGCCAATGGATTCGTGACTACAGTTGCGATCTCCCCCGACGAGTCGATGGTTGCGCTCGGCATGTTTATGTACAACTACCACGGCGGCTCCTATGGTTCTCAACCACCGTATGGCGGGATCGTTGAGATTCACAATCTGTCTGATGGCAAGCTAATCAAGAGACTTCTAACGACGGCCAGTTTCACAACGAGCGTCGTTGCTTTCTCGCCGGACGGTCACCTGTTGGTGACCGGCGGACGGTCGTATGACAACCAAACCCATCTGATGTCGGGCGTCCTAGAAATGTGGGACCTAACTTCAGGTTATCGACGCAAGGCTCTCGCAACTGCGCTCGCCGGAGTGTTGACGATCGGTCTCTCCAAGGACGGCTCGCGGGTTGCGGTCGGTGGCTTCACAATGGGGGGCGGTGGGTTAGAGCTTTGGGACCTTAGGGCAAGCAAGCTGGTCGCAACTTACCCAACCACGGTAGCGCAAGGGGTTCAATCAGTGGCGATTTCGCCGGAAGGAAAGACCCTTATTGCCGGTGGGTATGCAGGGGGGACCGCGCAGCAGGTCAACGACATCGGCATCCTAGAAATCTGGAGCATCGCCAGCGGGAAGCTTGTCAATTCGCTCCCTACGGCTACCAGTCAAATAAGGTCGATCGCAATCTCGCCGAATGGAAAATATCTCGCTGATACGGGATATCCGCCCCTAACTGCCTTGAAGCAGGGTATCGAACTCTGGAGTCTTCCCTCCGGTAATGCTGTTGGCACACTTGATTCAACGACAGCTGCCCCGATCTCGGTTTGCTTTTCCCCGAATGGCAGAGACCTTCTCGTTGGGTGTGGCTCTGCGACCATAGAAACTTGGAAGTTATCGTCGCTTGAGCTCAGTTCTACGCTTCATACCGCCGCATTCCAGAACTGCCAGTCCCTGAAATTCTCACCAGACAGTAAAGCCCTTGCGGTCGGCGGCCACTCGCGTGGCAATGCGATCACCCTAATGAATTCTCGGACGGGCAGAGTCGAGCGGACCTTGGCGACAAAGGGAAATTCGATCCCCTCCATTTCGTTTTCTCCCGACAACAGGACGATTGCGGGTTGCGGAACCATGGGATATCCGGCTGCGGGCTTTCTTGATGTCTGGGATTACGGAACTGGGAAACTCAGACAGAGCCTTCCAACGGCTGCAACAGATCTAAGCGAGACCGAGTTTTCGCCGGACGGCAAGACGTTGGCGGATGTCGGATATGGGGTCAATGGCGGCGTTGTTGAAATTTGGAATGTGGCGACAAAGACGCCGGTTCGGAGTTTTCCAACAACTGCTAACAGGAACTTGTCGGTTGGCTTTTCACCCGACGGGAAGCTGATCGCCTCCGGAGGCGAAGTTTGGGATCCGAAGACCTATTTGGAGTCAGGGTCGGTCGAAGTATGGAATGTCTCGACAGGCAGCCTCGTCGTTAGTTTGCCGACTTCGGTTCTTGCCGTGGGTCGGGTTACGTTTTCTCCAGACGGGAAACAACTTTTGGTAGGAGGCACTCATCAGACCACAAATTCGCTTGTGGAGGCAGTAGTAGAGGTGTGGAACGTGGCCAAGGGAACCCTAGAGCGAACGTTGAGCCTGACTCCCCGCACTCAATATTTGTATTCTGCCTGCTTCACTAGGGATGGCAAGACGATTTTTGTGGGCACCGATCTTGACCTCGAGGCATTCAGCGCATCGACCTTCAAGCAGTTGGCGACATACAGCGATGGAGGCGTGAACGCGCTAGCGATTTCACCGAACGGGAGTTCGATGGCGCTAAATAGCCTCTACGGCTGGCTCGGTGTCTGCCCAACTCCAGCTTTGAAGTGACGGCAAATCTCAATTCGTCCCTCGGAGATTCAAGGGGTTGTCAGCATACGAAGGGAGGTCCGAAAAATTCGAATCTCATAGAACGAGAATTGTTCCGGGTTCCATTTCCTTGAAACAAAGCACGGCAGAATGCTTTGGGCCAGCGGCGATGCCAGCCGCGTAGACGGCATCTCTGTCTACGTCGTGCGCGATGACGGTTCCGGAGATAATCTGGCCAGTGCGCTTACTGTGTTTCGGGTCTTCTATGAGAACCCACTCACCCGCAAATTTCTTTGCGATTGTGTTTATTCGCATGACAGTAAATGGTACCGTCCCAGTCCTAGAGAGCAGCATTTTTGCTGATTTGCTTCCTGACGAAAAGTCGGACCCTGAAACTATTCAGCCTATTTGCGGTTCTCGCTGCATTGCATCGGGCGTTACGGTGGCTGGACTGCAGTCCCGGCCGGGTACAGGCATGTCGCTTTGCTCCACGCGAAGCTATCGCGACCACCAAAAGTTCAAAAGGCTCTCAGTGCAATGAACTGAGAGCCTTTTGAAAACTGGCTGCCGCACTAGGACTCGAACCTAGGACCAGCTGATTAACAGTCAGCTGCTCTACCAACTGAGCTATGCGGCAATGGAATGAATTTTGGCTGATTTCTATTGGCCTGCGCAAGGGCCGGGGTTGGGTTTGTGGGATTTCCGTGGAATCGTGGGTCGACAGGGGCACTCCAAAACCAAATCAGCCGCTACCCTCGGCCGAGAGCAGCGACTGATTTGAGCTTATGCGGGAGACAGTTAGCGCTTGGCTTTGCCGGAACCGAGGAAGATTCGGGCGAAAACGGCTTCAACTTTTCGTGACCACTGATAGAGACCAGCTTGCCACTTATCCATGAGGGCGACTGGCCAGCGAGGGCGAGGCATGTCGGCGTCGTAGAAATTCACCTGCGCTCCGACCAGCGGCGTTCGGACCGGGCGGTGGTGGGTACCGAAAAGATGATCCCAAAGGGCGTATCCCCAGAATCCGACGACAGCCAGATTCGCGGTAGGGCGCCAGTGGTGCATCAAGTGGAAACCGTATACGTATCGAACCGTGTTCCCGTATCGCTTGTGCTCCATGGCTGGCTTCCAGAAGTGGGCGTAGGGAAGGTGCATGATCGCGTGCCACAACTCGTAGGAGCCGTAGTACAGAGCGACGGCGGTGATTACTGAGAAGAACACGGGTTGACCCGGGAACAACATCGCTGCGGGGACGCCCAGAGTCACAACGAACAGGGCTTCGAAGATGCTGAGCGCATAGATCGGGAACATCATGTCCTCTTCTTGGTGCTCTTCTTCAACGGCATATTCGTTCTTGACCGGGACCAATAGGTCTGGTTCCTTTGGCGTCACAGCAGCTTTCACTGCCGTCAGGCCATGGTGCTTGGAGTGCGATCGGTGCATCGCACGAAGGAACGGTAATACTGCGCTGTGCAGCAAGTACCGATGGTACAGATACTCGAACAGGCTCAACGGAAGACCGAAGCCGACCGTCCAGGCAACGATCATCCAAGGATGTTTGAGTTCGTTGGCAAATGCCGCAGGAGCGATGAGTCGGAATGCTCCAAGGGCTAGGGCGAACTGAAGCCCAGTCGTAAAGAAGAACTGCGCAAAAGGTACGCGGTGAAGGCGCTCTGCGTCGCTATCGTGGGATGTATTCAAAGGTATTTCCGGCCTGGCGCTGGAAAACGAGACGCTCCAGCAGGACTGCACTTGGGCGAGGCCCGCTTATTCTACTCCCTATGACATATAAGGGTTCAAGTTTCGCGAGATCGTCGACGCAATCCGCAATCCTTAACGTAATGTGCCAACCTCGTTTTCAAGGGTCGCTATAATCGTAAGAACCATGAAGGTAGACGTTGGGATCATTGGGGGTACGGGTATCGGCGATCGCCTGATGCGGTTGGGTGGAACCGCACTTCACGTTCCAACCGAAGCTGGATGTCTGCGAGGGAGATATGTGGAAGTTGATGGCCTAAAGTTGTTTCTTATTGGTCGTCATTCGGCTGGCCACAAGGTTCCACCGCATATGGTCAACTATAAGGCGATGGCGCTTGGCATGAAGCAGTTAGGTGTCAAAGGCTGCCTAGCGACAGCGGCGGTTGGCAGTCTCCGAGTCGATTGGCCAGCAGGCACCATGGTGGCTTGCTCCGATTTCCTTGACTTCACGGGAAGGTTCTTGACCTTGTTCGATAGAGAGGTGGTGCACACCGACTTTACCAACCCATTTGGCACGAATTCGCATACGGCGATTGCGGGTGCCGCTTCTGATGTCGGTGAAACGATTCACAAAGGGGGCGTTTACCTCTGCGGAAATGGACCCCGCTACGAAACACCGGTAGAAATTGAATTGTATAAGAACCTCGGCGCAGACTTGGTGGGAATGACGGCTGCTTCGGAGGCGATCTTGATGCGGGAGGCTGGCGTCGATTATGGCTGTCTCGCGATCGTGACCAACTTGGCGGCTGGGATTTCCGACATGCCACTTAGCCATGAGGAGGTCGTGGAGGAGATGAATCGATCCGGTGAGAAGGCGGTCAAGATTTTGCTACGAGCGGCTCAGAGGTTAGTCGAGAACTAATGGGACTGACGCGACGAACGTTTTCCCTTTTTCTAGCGATGACGCCTGGCATAGGTGGGCGTTCTGTGACCCGTATCCTGGCTCGTAACGACCTGTTGAATCGGACGCCAGAAGAGTTCATGCGGCTGTCCACCGAGGCATATATCGAGGAGTACCGACTTAGTCGTAAGGCGGCCGTCAATTTGGCCAACGATCCCGAAGCTCAGGTTGACCGGGTTCAAGTGCTGGAAAAGCGACTCACCGGTTTGGGTGTGACCCTCATATCCTCGGCTGACGCGCATTACCCTCCTATGGTCGAGCAGATGGATCCCGATCCTCCCGGCATTCTGTTTCTATACGGAAATGCCCGACTTCTGGAAGCAAATACGTTCTGCGTTCTCAGTTCGCGCAACGCTCGACCGGCAGATTTGGATTTGATTGAGAAATTATCCGAAGAAGGGGTCTTGCGATCTGAAGTTCTTGTGAGCGGACATGATAAGCCGGAGTACAAACGGTCAGCGATCGTTCCGTTGCGCTGGGGATCACCACGGATTTTGTGTCTTGATCGAGGATTGTTTACCGCACTGGGCAGCGAGTTGAGCCACGATGCCAGTCATGAGGCGTTGCTCTGGCGGGAGAAGTTTGATCCTAAGACCGATTTGGTTGTCAGTCCCTTCCGACCCGAAGCCGGGTTTGTCGGGGTGAATAACCAGGTGCGGGATCGCCTCATTGGCTGCCTTTCGAAGCGATTGGCGTTTGTTCATATGTCCGAAGGCGGGAATATGGACAAGGTTGCCAAGCTGGCTTTGAAGGCGGGAAGAAGGGTCGAAGTGTCGGATCGGATCCCAAATTATCGAAGCTGGGCAGAACAAGGTGCCAGAGTTATCGCAAGTTGACGCCGTTTCGGCCATAATAGTTGCGGCGCGGAGTGGTGTCCGAGTGGTCGAAGGAGCGCGACTGGAAATCGCGTATCCGGTGTTGAACCGGATCGTGGGTTCGAATCCCACCCGCTCCGCCAGCGCTTGTAGGACGAGATAATGTCCAGCCTTCCTTTAATATCACCTTCGACCGAGGAAGGCGCTCGTCGTAATGAGGTCATGAAACGGATTCTCGACTTTGTTGTCGCGAACAAGACCATCAAGCTTCCAGAGTTCGATTCCAGCCTGTCTCGGCCGGATGATCGGTTTGCCCTACTTTCCTTAGGTCTTGAGCCAAACGATTTTTCAGGGACGGTAGCCGAGTATCGGTATCAGTTTGAGGGGGAAGAAGACCTACTTCACCTCATGGTGACTCATATCGACGGGACGCCGATTAACACCCGCGACGCCCAAGCCGTTGCGAGCTTTGTACTTCAGGGGCTTCCGACTGCGCTCATTTGGCTTCGGTCGGGGCAATTTTCGCAGCATTTCTACTTCGGTCATGACGACCTGATTGGAAATCTGGTTTTGGATTGAGTCTAGCAATCGCTCAGATGGGATCATTTCTTGCGCGAAGGGCCGTTCGTTGTAGGAGGCAAAGGGAAAGACCCGGTATTCACAGTCTGTGCCACCCCCCTCAAGTTCGCCAACGGTGATCTTCTCGAAAAAGCGAAGGGATGACCCGTCGACGGGTCTTCCCTGGTATTTGGCCCGCGTACCGGCCCGTACGCCGAAGGTGTTCCGTCTCCATCCGTTCGGTTGAATCTCACGTGGGCTGTCACCGCGGTTATGCAAAAATTGGGATGTATCCGAGCGTTTCCGGACGCATCCCTTTCAGGGAAGGAACGATTGCGAACCTGGAATACCAGGCAAGGGTCCTCGGGGCCCCATGCCTTCGCTTTTTGGAGAGGATTGCCGTTGGCAAACCGGATTTGTACCGTATTGTCGGCGGGTTTGGTCTTACGAAGTACCAGGCAAGGGTCCTCGCGGACCCATGCCTTCGCTCTTTGGAGAGGATAGCCTTTGGCTAACCGGATTTGTACCGTATTGTCGGCGGGTTTGGTCTTACGAAGTACCAGGCAAGGGTCCTCGCGGACCCATGCCTTCGCTCTTTGGAGAGGATAGCCTTTGGCTAACCGGCGTGGCCCGTTGTTTCGATTGGGTTGGCGCGATGACGTTATCGGTTCGTTTGTCCGGCGGCCCCGGATTACCACTCTCGATGATGCCTCCAGCCGGAGCTGAAAGCGGAGCCTGGAGGCTCGAACCATCTGCTTTTGGGGCAAACGCACTCTGCGCCGACCGAGCACTCTGTGGGCAGCCTCCAGGCTCCGCCGATGGCTCCGGCTGGAGGCATCATCGCAGGAGGAGGCTGATTGGGAGCGGACGGTGGGTACCCTCTGTTTGTGTGGGCTGTTCTTGCGTTTGTGTTTGCCTCGGTGAAGCCGACGGATTTGGTGTTTGTGCGGCATGGGGAGACGGTGGCGAATGCGACGGGGAAGTACAACTCGAAGACCCTCAACGTGTTTTCGGAAAAGGGGCAGGCTGGAGTCGATGACCTTACCAGGCGGCTACTGTCGGAGCCGAAGTTCGAGAAGATCTTAGTATCTCCCTCTCCGAGGGCGCTAAAGACGATTGCACCTTACTTGCGGGCATCTCACCAGAAGGCGACGGTTTGGCCGCTTCTCTATGAGTGCTGCACGGGGCATCGGCCCAAGAATGCGGCGGCGACTCGCTTTAGCTATGGTGCCAAGGTCGTCCTCCCGAAGGACATTGCCGACCTGTTTATCGTGGACCCGAGTCGGAATCGGCTCCCCGTCGCGTCGGACTACAATGCTGGACTCGCTCAGGTCGAGGCATCTATCGAGGAATTCCGCAGGTCTTACGCGGGGACTCGCATCCTTCTCGTCGGCCATTCGGGCCATGGCGGCCAGTTCTTGCATGCTTTCACGGGTCGATGGCAGAAGGTAGACAACACGAAAGAAATTCGCGTCTCGATTCCTTAGTGCTTTTTGGGTTGCCCGTTGGATACGGCGACACCAACATAGGAATCGGCGGCACCGTAATATAAAAACCATTTGCCTTTGAACAGGGCGAGCCCTTCGGTGAAGACGGTTCCTGCTTTGTACTGCCCAGTTTTTTCTTCGGCTGCTTCGGGCTTGATGAAATACGACTCCGACCGATTGAGGAGTTTGTCGGGATGGCGTGGGTCAAACAGTGCTTGTCCAGCCGCATAAGCGCCGGGTCCAAGGGTTTTGTCACCATCTTTGTCGGCGTTTTTGCCGTTGTAGATCAGCACGATTCCGTCCTTTGTAAGTACGGCTGGCGGGCCTGGCTCGACCAGATTACTGTCAAACTTGCCAGTTCGAGTCGTTAGGACTCCTAACAACTTGTGATCTGCAGCGAGGACTGGTGCCCAGTGGACAAGATCAGTCGAGGTCGCGACGTTGAGGGTGCCTTCACCCCAGTACATCCAAAACTTTCCGTCAATTTTGGCTGCGACCACTCGTCCTCGATCGACGCGAGTCACGATGGAACCAGATTTCGACCACGTATCGATGAACTTAGATCTCGCGAAAATGGGCCCGGCTTTCTTCCAATGAATGAGGTCTTTCGAAGTCGCGACGCTCAATCGAGCGATTTTTCGATTCCACGCGGTGTAGGTCATCACGTAGTCGCCAGAAGGCGACTGAACGATGCGTGGGTCCTCGCATCCACCCGGCCACTCGTAAGGTTTGGCGGCGTCGTTGGTTGGAAATAGTATGGGAACCTTACGTTTATCGAAGTGGATTCCGTCGATGCTCTCAGCGAGTCCGATGCGAGACGTGTGCCCACCGATTCCCGAGCCGTTGTTGTCTTCGGCACGGTAGAGCAGATAGACCCTTCCATTGCGAGTAATTGCCGCGGGATTGAAGTCGTGATCGTGCTCCCAATTCACCTCCGCCTTCTTCATCGGGCATCGAAAGCTGGATTTCGGGTTCGGACCGAGGATCGGATTGATGATCCCGTCACGCGAAAATGGCCCCAAGTTCCAAGACGTTAGCTGAAGTAATCCGAGGATGAGCATGAATCAGGAATAGGATAGCCAGTTCCGCTGGTAGAATCGAAACCGGTAGGTTGGTTTGCGACCTTTACCCAAGAAAAGCCATGTCCTCTCAAACGTTCATGCCCTCGACCGAGACGATCTTCCAAAAGATCGGTGAGAACACGATGGTGGTCAATCTTGGTCCCCAGCACCCATCGACCCACGGTGTTCTCCGAGTTATCTGCGAACTCGAAGGCGAAACCATCATCAGCTGCAAGTGCGTGATCGGATACCTCCACACCGGTATGGAGAAAGAGGCCGAGTATCAGCAGTATATGAAGTGCGTGGTGATGACCGACCGCATGGATTACCTGAACGCCAACGGTAACAACCTGGCCCATGCGCTCGCGGTTGAGAAGCTTCTACAGTGCGAAATTCCGAAGCGTGCTCAGTACCTTCGAGTCATCCTCGCTGAGCTCAGTCGAGTTGCCTCCCACCTGGTATGGCTCGGGACTCACGGTTTGGATCTTGGCGCGATGACGCCGTACTTCTATGTTTGGCAGCAGCGTGAACTGATTCTTGATCTGTTCGAGATGTTCTCCGGCGTCCGCATGATGCCGAGCTGGATTGTTCCCGGCGGATTGCGCGGCGACATGCCGGAAGGCTTTGAAACCAAGCTGAGAGAATTCCTGGATGGCTTCCTCCCCGAACTCACTGTCGTTGAGAACATGCTCGTCGAGAACCCCATTTGGAAGGAGCGGACGTTCAACGTTGGCATCCTCTCTGCCGAGCAAGCCCTCAGCCTGGGCTGCAGCGGACCGATCGCTCGTGCAAGCGGCGTGGCCTGGGACCTTCGAAAGAGCAACCCGTACAGCAGCTACGAAGACTTTAGCTTCGGTATCCCGGTTGGCAAGAAGGGCGATGTTTACGACCGATTCTTGGTGCGCATCGCTGAAATGAAGGAGAGCTGTAAGATCATCCGCCAGGCGATCGACGGCTTGCCTGAAGGGCCAGTGAGAACGACGGACCGCAAGATCTCGCCACCACCGCGCGCCGAGCTGGATACTTCGATGGAATCGCTGATCCACCACTTCAAGCTGTTCACGGAAGGCTTCCGAACACCGGTGGGAGAAGCCTATGCCAGCGTCGAAGGCTCGAAGGGTGAGTTGGGCTTCTACATCGTTAGCGATGGCTCGAACCGACCCTATCGATGGCACGAGCGCCCGAGCAGTTTAATGAATCTGAAATCTTTGGAGATCTTGGCCGTTGGAAGGCTAATTGCCGACGTCGTTGCGATCATTGGATCGATCGACATCGTGCTTGGAGAGATCGACCGATAACCCACGAATCAGCATGAGCGAACTCCTTCAAATCGGCAGCCCCAATCAACGACCGCGCCAACCACGTGCGGAAGACCTGAAGCTCAACTTTTCGGAGCAAGGCGTGAAAGATCTCGCTGCCCTTGTTAGCCACTATCCGAATAAAAAGGCATGCATTTTGCCTGGCCTGTGGCTTGCCCAGCGTGAGTACGGCGGCTTCTTGAGCGGAGAAGCGATTGCGGAAGTAGCCCACCGTCTGGAGCGGTCTTATGCCGAGGTCCAAGGCGTCGCCACTTTTTATTCGCTCTACAACGTTGCCCACCAGCCTGGCCGACACAAGATTGAGCTCTGTACCTGCCTCTGCTGCCACATCAATGGCGCATGGAATCTGCGCGACCGTCTCGTTGCCAAGCTTGGAATTCGCCATGGCGAAACTACGGCTGACGGGATGTTCACCTTGGAAGAGGTCGAGTGCCTTAATGCTTGCGACCGAGCCCCATGTATGCAGGTCGGTTCGGATTACTACGGACCTCTGACAGAAGAGAGTTTGGACGCCCTCATTGAGAAACTTCGCAATACTGAGGAGTCTACGGTCGTTCAATACGCGGCGGATGTGGTGAAAGTCCAACTTCGTAACGGCGAGATTTGAACTGAGCGGTAATTCCGCCGTCCGCCGGGAGTAAACTGCCAATTAGCATGGCCGAGTACAAGCTGCTTCTTGAGCACTCCCACGATCCGTTGTTCAAAACCCTCGCAGGGTACAAGGCTACAGGTGGTTACACCGCACTTCCGAAAGCGCTCGGTATGGAGCGATCTGCGATTATCGACGCCGTTAAGGCGGCAGGCCTACGAGGTCGTGGTGGAGCAGGTGCACCGGCTGCCCTTAAGTGGGGCGGTATGCCCAAAGAGAAGAAGACCCAGCACTATCTGATCTGCAACGCAGATGAAGGCGAGCCAGGCACATTCAAGGATAAGGAACTTCTCGAGAACTGTCCTTTTGAGCTTGTCGAGGGCATGACCATCGCGGGCTACGCCGTTCTAGGCGATGTCGGCTACGTTTACATCCGTGGCGAGTACATGGATGGCGCCAAAGCACTTCGAAACGCCATCGATGAGGCCTACGCGGCGGGACTGCTCGGCAAGAATATTTTAGGCACGGGTTTCGATTTCGACATCCAAATTCATATGGGCGCAGGCTCTTATGAATGCGGCGAAGAAACGGCCTTGATGAGTTCGCTGATGGGCGAGCGAGGCATGCCTCGACTGAAATTCCCAAGCGCACCATTCCCCGTTATCAGTGGCGTTTTCGAGAAGCCGACACTGATTCACAACGTTGAGAGCTACTGTAACGCTCCCGTCATCGTGAACAAGGGTGCGGAGTGGTTTGCATCGCTAGGCGCAACGACGAAGAATTCACGTGGCACCAAGATCTTCTCGGTTTCTGGGCACGTCAACAAGCCTGGCAACTACGAGATTGAATTCGGTACCCCTCTTCGAGAGTTGCTGGAGTTGGCGGGCGGTGTTCGTGGCGGCAAGTTGAAGGCTTGTATCCCTGGTGGAAGCTCGGTTCCTGTGATTACAGCCGAAGACGTCGATCGCGCGATCATCGGATACGAAGAGATGAGCGAAGTGAAGTCGATGGTTGGCTCCGGTGGCTGCATGTTCTTCAACGAGCACACCGACATGGTCAAGCTCGCTTGGCGATCCGCTGTTTTTTATGCCAATGAGAGCTGCGGAAAGTGTACGCCCTGCCGTGAAGGCACCCGTTGGATGGTTCAGATTCTTGAGCGCATCTGCAAGGGTGGCGGCCGCCCCGGCGACGTCGAGATGCTTCGCCAAGTGGCCTCGCAGATCGACGGTCGCAGCTTCTGCCCGCTCGGAGACGCCGCCGCTTGGCCTGTGCTCGCCGCCATCCGAGTGTTTCCGCAGGAGTTCGAGTACTACTGCCAGCACGGCAAGAGCATGATCGATTCCAAGCCATCGCTCGTCGGCGTGCCGTAGTTCCCGTCTGAGCCCCTACGCAGCGCCCCGTAGTCGACGTCTCCGTGGCGTCGTCCGGAAACTCGCGTGAAGTGCTCGCGATGGAGCGCAGCAAACCCATTCGGCTCACTAATTCCATGGGTAGCTGCGACGCCACGGAGAAGTCGACCACGGGGCGGGTGTCTTGGCTAAATTGCTTCGTTGCCCCTCGAAACACCGTAATAATACGAGTGTTGTGCAAATGTGCTTTGTTATGGTTAGTTTATGATGGATGTGGACGTTCTTTCTAGAACTCCCTCAAATGAGGTAGGAACACACTGACATGAGCAATTTGGAAATCAACGGCAAGAATGCGAGCAACACGACCTTTATTCCGCTTGCGGATGACGATCGGGTTTGGCTGCATGAAACGCGCTCCCCACGGGACCTAATCGACCTCATTACCGACCCATTTGCATGGGTTGGAAAGATCCAAGTGGTTCCTGCGGCTGGAGAAAAGCCACGACCGGCTCGACTCTCAGATAACTTTATGATCTCGATGGAGGTCTCCACAGCGGTGGGACTCAATGCCAACCAAGCTGCAACCTATGTTGTGGATGGCATCGACTCGACGGGTTATATCTCCATTCGGATGATGACTCCGGGTGGAAGATTTAACTTCAAAAGTGGGATCGACTTTGATGCCGTTGAGAAAAAGATTCTTGCCTTGAACCCTGAGTTCGTGATTGCTCATGCTGGCGAGCGTGGTTTTGTCCACCTTCCGCTTGGTACCGACGTTGACTTGAAGATTGCCCTGATGTGTGCCGCGATCGAAAATCAGGATTGGCTCTGTGCACTTTACGAGAAGCTCGACCTTCATTTGCTCGACAAGCTCGGCAACAAGTCGGGACTGAAGAAGATCAAGTTCAAGCTTCCAGGTTCCGACCACGCATCAAAGTCTTTGCTCAGCGCACCACACCTGAACATCCTTTATCACGGTTCTCGCCCCACTCAGGTGCATACACTCGCTCCAAGCACATCTTCTCCTACGACAGCGGTCGATGCATGCAACGCGAACGCGGGAACGTTGATCCAGAACACGTTCTATTTGGATACGTTTGTCATCAAGGCTTACGCGCCTCTTCCTCCGGGACCCTAAGCCCTACGAGAGGCCGTCAACGATCTCTGTCCACGTATGATTGCGTAGGGCATTGATCGTTGACGTGACAACGCCGCCGGGTTGCCGCTTTCGAAATTGGGCAAATGCCGTCGCCGCGCGGGTGCGGTGACGGGTCGCGTACTCGGCATGCACCTTCATCGCGCCCAAGTAGCATCGCGCGGCATTCTCCAGTTGGTTGGTTTGCTCGTAGATCGGGCCAAGCTCTAGCAAAGACCAACCCGCGTGAATCACCTGATTTCGCTCGATGCTGAGCCGGAGTAGCTTCAACGTGAAGTCGATGCTTCGGTCGATGTCGCCCAGTTCCCGGCTGGACATGCTCAGCAATTGACAAACAAATAGGGAGCCATTTCGATCCGCACATTGCGCGAGCAGTTTTTCTGCCTGCAAATTTCGCACCCGCGCGAGGCGCAGGTTCTTGGACGCGAAGGCGATTCGCGCCTGGACGATTTTGGCGGTGGCGATGAAAGTGGGGTCTTTCACGCTCCTGGCGAGTCGCAATGCCTCAATCAAGCGGAGGCGACTCTTGGTCGGGTCGTTGTTTTCAAAGGCTTGCCACGCAAGGTCAATAAGGGCGTCAGCGCAGTGTGCGATGTCACCCTGCTCTCGACTGAGAGCAACACGCTCAAGCCATAGCTGCTCGCATCGCTCCTCTTCTCCCTGACGCGACGCCAGGGCCCCTTCTAGGCCAAGAAGCTGGATGCGGAGGGTAGGGTCTCCCGTGCGTTCCGCGGTTTCATATCCTGCATCGGCAAGCATTCGAAAATCGGTGAGTAATCCAGCCTCGAAGAAGCGTCGAGCAAGACCGCCGGTCATGGCAGCGATTAGGTCATCTCGCTTGAGATGGACCGCCGTTTGCATTGCCGCGCGGAGGTTACCGATATCTTGCATCAGCGACGCCGTCCCGCTGGACCAACGGCCTTCAGCCATCAGTCGACCGATTTCGATAGCCAGCGCTGCGTAGTGCTCTGCATGCCTTCTCCGACATGCTTCTATCTCGACCCCCAAAGGGCCCTCGAATGTTAGCCGACTGATGTAGTCCCGGACGGTATCGAGAAGCTTGTAGCGAGTTCGGACCTCGTCGCGAAGGATGTGTACCAGCGAATGGTCGCGTAGGTCGGAGATCCACAGTATCTGCTCCGCCTCCGAGATGCCACAGACGGCGGAGGCATCGGCGAGGGTAAAGCTTCCGTAGAAGAGCCCAAGCTTGCAGAGCATTTGGCGCTCTGCCCTTGGCAGCAGGCTAAAGGATGCATCGACGACCGCCTCGATATTTGAGTGGCGATCGATACCTCCCGTGCGCCGGCGAAGAATGGCGATGGGTTGGGTGCGAACTTGCTCCAGGAGTTCGGCGAGGCTCATGTGACGCAGTCGGCCGGCGGCCAAGACAATCGCGAGGGGAACACCTTCCAAACTGCCGCACAATTCGCGGAGCAACTTGCGGTTCTTCGCCGTGACCTCAAAGTCGCTGATGGCATGGGATGCGGCCTCGGCAAACAACGTGATGCTGTCGGCACTTGCCCCGCCCTTGTCGGTGGTCGACATCGGTGGAAGCGGGTATTCATGCTCGCGGGGAAGCCCGAGGACAATACGACTTGTGAGCAGAACGTGGAGGTTGGGCGCACTTTGAAGCAGCGACTCGACGAGTCCACCGAGAGCGATGGAATTCTCGAAACAGTCGAGAACAATCAACGTTCGACGCCGAACGAGTGAATCCTGAACCGCCTTGAGCGAATCGGCACCGGTTGCAAAAGGCAATGCCGCTGCGATGCCCGCTGTGAGTTCCTGATCCGTAATGAGGGCCTCGCAATCGACGAACCAAACGCCATCGGGAAACTCCCCAAGCAATTCGGCGGCAACCTGCTTGGAAAGGCGCGTCTTTCCCATTCCACCCGGACCGGTGATCGTAACGAGGCGTTGGCCCTGGTCGCGAATCTTAGCGCGAAGGTCGGCACGTTCCTTCATTCTTCCGATAAAGGGTCGATCGTCGTAGCCGAGATTCGTCTTTCGTTCCGATGCTTGCCACTTGAAAGTGTTCTCATCGAGTTCGGTGAGGATCAGAGGCTTTGAGCCAGAGATCATCAACTGGGGTGCGGCCCAATCGCTGCCCATCCCATAGATGGCACATCGGCCCTCGAACACCGCCTCATCGAGTTGGGTGCCTTCGGCGAGGGAACTGTACATCGCGCGGGCAAATTGGTGGGTGGCCGCATCTTGAATCGGGACGGACATCGCCAAGACTGCGGGAACGCCCGCTTTGGCGAGCTGATTGCCAATCGCCTGTGGAGAACCGCTGGTGAGGCATCCGGAAAGGACGGCGAGTGTCGTCCCTGCTTCAACCACCGCCTTCGCCAAATCTTCGGCATAGAGAATGGAGTCCGTCGCGGGTAGACCACCTTCGAGCACGATGAGTCCGCCCGATGGCGCCAAGTCCCCGTGGCCAATGAAGTGGAGAACATCGGGTCGTCGTTCTTTCAGACTCCGCATTAATCCGGCGATGGTTGCGAACGGAAGTTCGTCGACTTGAAGTGAGCGACATTCGGCGCTTTTCAGGGCTCGAATCACGGAAGCGGCTTCCTTCTCGGCGAAATGCAAAGGAGGGTATTGCGCGGATCCGGGATTGGCCCAAGCGACAAGGACACTCGTGTTTTCAGAGGGACGTCTCGTTTCCTCACTTGCGGCCTCGACATCCCATGTGAGGCTCACCCGCCCACAGAGGGCGAGATACCCATCGTTGGAGGTCCCTAATCCAGCGAGGATCGACATTTCCCAAGGAATATCATTCAACTCCGCGTCGCCGGATATTCGGATGCGAACCTGGTGTCGGCTGGCTTCGTGAAGCAAGGCCTCCCCAACTTTGCCAGAGAACGCGACGTTACCGAGTTCGGTTCCTACCCGCGACATCTGAGCTCGGTCGGTGGCAGCACCGGCGAGAACGGCCTTTGCTGATGTCCGAAGCTGCTGGATGGATGTTGGGGCGAATTCGTCCGCGAGAGTTAGGTTATCGGAGGCACGCGTGAGGGTGCCTTGAACCCCTCCGCTGACTGCCTGAAGACGCAGTCGCAGGTCGGCGAACTGTATTGCCCCACCCCTGTTTCCGCCAGCCATAGCTTACGGAAAACTATAGCCTAAGCGTGGAGTGCAAGTTTCAGAACGCCAGGAAAAGCGATGCCAACTGGGCCAGGTTTTGGTGAAGGACACGAAAGACTCATCTTGGCAGAGGGCTCACGGGGAATCGGCCACCTTCCGAGCAGTTGCCAAACGCTACCTCCGGTGCCAAACCACATCTGGATCTCTTTCGAGCGAATAAGGTCGGTGCTGAACGGAATGAGGCGGATTTCCATCTGGACATTGCCATCTTCGATGACTGGGATCGACTCGATTTCGGCGAACGGTTCGGGCCCGGACTGAACAACGAGAGCACCATGCTTACAGACTGACGGCCACTCGTCAAGCCGTAAGGCAAAGATGCCCCCGGGAAGCTGTCCTGCCGATAGCTCGACGAGCTTTCCGAAACCAGGCAACTGGAGGATGGCCGAGCCACTTCGAAATTCTGCAGACCCCAGACATAGCCACTGTCGGTTCGCTTCGAAAGCGATCCATACGGTGCGATTATCCAGATGAGTGGCGTTTGCGGATCGTAGCTCAAGGGCCAACGTGCCGTCGAACCAGATTTCGGCATCGAATTCGAAATCAGTGCCTTCGAGCTCAGGGCTCTCGATGTTCGGCTGATTGAACGATGCTCGGCCCGAGGCAGCAAAAGCGGTGGTTTGGGGAGCGAGTCCGACCTCTTTGAGATGAGCGACGATTCCTGAAGCGATGCGCGAGGCATCAAAACCGGTTCGGGCATGTTCAAGAATCCCAGCCAATGATCTTGTCGGGTTTTCTGCTGGCAGCAGAGAATTCTGAACGCAGTCGATCCACTCTGCTCGAATTTCGGTGCCAAGCAGGTCGGTGGGTTGCAGGGCAAGCAAGTCACTCCATGCAAGTTTGCGCAGGTCTTCGATCGTGCGATAGGTTGAGGCAAGGAGTTCGCCCGCACCAAGATCGTGAACGATCGCCATCTCGACGCTTGACGCTTCAGCAGGCGGTAATGCGCTGGCGAGATATCGCACCAGCGACCTTACCGTCGGCTTGGTGGGGACGACCGTTTCAGGAAGACTTCCCGCCGCAAGTTGAAGCAATGCGACTGCCTGAGGGGAGAGATCGGGTTTCATTATTTGGCCATCCGGGCTTGCACGTAAGATGCTAGCTTGGCAAACATGCGACCGCTGGAGAGCCACACATTCAGCATCCCCGTGGTGAGGGAATAGGGTGCCAAGGATGCCGCCGGTGAGGTCCGATCGTGAATGTCGCGATGTTGGGTGGTGTCCTTTGCGTAAATCTCAAAAACCAATCGCTGCCAGATGCCCGATTCCATAAGCTCCTGCCGAGCCTTGGGCCATTTGGTCAGACTTGTGCATAGCCGCTCCATTATCTTTGGGAACGGGAATTCGGCAAGACATCTATCGAAAATCGCCTGAATTTCTTGCTTGTCGTACACGCATGACTCTCGAGCGAGGATTCGGTCAACGCGCTCGGCGTCGCGATACCGCCAAAGGATGACGCGAATCTCGGTCCAGGTCCAGTTGCCGGGCGGGGCACCGGTTGGACTTTGGGTCATCGCTTGAACGCGCACTTTCTGGAGTTCACTTGGTTCGTCCGACGGCAGTTGGAGCAGGGAAGCGGTCAGGCCCGCGTTGTCGAGATACAGTGTGCGAAATGCGAGGGATCGGATGGTGGCGGGATTGGCCAGCCACGCATCAAGCTGCCCGCGTTTGACGGTTTCGCTCGGCTTTCCGCGATTGAGGATGTCAGAGACTTGGTGCCACTCCATATTCAGGTTGAAGAATAGGTGGGCGGCAAGGGTGCGTCGTGCACGCTCTGCGTCCGAGAGCGAGGGGTCGAATCCAAGCCAAAGCTCATCGGCAGCCCGGTAGAGTTCGTTGGCGTCATTGAGGTCTTGGAGTACGGCGTCGACCGATGACATCTCATCGCTTGGAACCTCACCAACTTCTGCTTCATCCCAGGTGACTTCAGATCCGACCTTGCGCACGAGGTCGACGCGACACTGTTCGGCCGCGAGCTTGACGAGCGACCACCACGCTGCTGCACCGCGGTTTTCAAACTGCAGTCGACGCGTCCAGATCCGGCGGAGGACATCCTGAATCACGTCTTCGCGCGCCTCTTCGGAGTGCAGACGTTCCCGCAAATAGCTGTTCAGCCCCCGACGCGTGAGCACGGATAGCTCCTCAAAAGCATGCGCCGCCTTGGCTTCGTCTGGGCCACAGAAAGCAGCCAACAGCCGTTCGAGCGAGTTTTCCGAGGGTGATTCCATGCGTTCAGCCGCCTTGGTCAGGTCACGCAAAGAATACACCCGTCGGTCCGAGGTTGTCGTAGAATAGTTAGGAGAGAGCTATGTACATCGCGAACAAGATTGTGTTTGAAGGTACGGGCGAGGAAGTTGCGGAATATGCTCACGCCCATCCAGCAGAGAGATTTCGACTGATACCTTCCGATCTCTACAAGACCGAAGAGGCACTCAGCGAGAAAGCCTGGGATGACCTCATGGAGACTATTCATTCCTTCAAAGGAGAACTTCCAGTGCTGCCTGACGATGCTCCAAAAATACGTGCCTCTAATGCAATGCTAGATTCTCAGGCGACCTAACAAAAGCGTAGTGACATGAAGGTCCGCGAGATTCTCGAACTGCTTAATAGGGATGGATGGTATTTAGTGAATACTGTAGGTAGCCATCGGCAATTCAAGCACGGATCAAGGGTTGGCAGAGTCACAGTTGCAGGGCACCCGTCGGACGACCTCTCGCCAGCAATGAAGAACTCAATATACAAACAGGCAGGTTGGAAAAAGTGAGTACATACGCAGTCATCTTTGAAAAGACAAGCACAGGATACGGTGCTGCCGTTCCCGACCTTCCCGGTTGCGTTGCATCGGGTCCAACTTTTGAAGACACTAAGCGGTTGATGAAAGAGGCGATGGAACTTCACCTTCAAGGCATGCGAGAAGATGGAGACCCGATCCCAGAACCGACTACTCTTGTCTTGGAATTGTCGGCATGAAATAGCCGCCGGAGCCATTAGTCCCGAAGCTCATGCGGTGAACTGGACTGCCACCACAATGTTGGACACACATCCTCTTGAAGTATAGGAGGATTCACAATCGTGTCCGTTATGAGACGAACTTTTACTCGCGAGTTCAAGCTGGAAGTTTGCCAGAAGGTGAAGCTTGGCCAGTGTTCGAAAT
>CAILEM010000053.1 GCA_903833215.1 uncultured Armatimonadota bacterium | reverse complement strand
TCCAACGAAAAGTCGTTTGGCAAACAAGTCTCTCATTCCTACAAATCTCCTGGCATTTTGAGTTGAAAACCAACTCGTTCAATGGCACTACGGACTAACCGCGCGTCACATTAACTCGCACGCTCCGAGTGATTAAGGCAGCTTGATTTCGTAACAACAAGACAGGCATTCGCAGTCGAATGCCCGTGCGTATAGTGCCGCTATCTATCGGCATTTCCTCAAAACGGCCGAATTTCCATTTCTATTTCGTGCCGCAGTATTAAGCCACAACTCTGGCAGAAAACGCAATTCGCATTCATTTTTCTGTTAGTAACTCGCACTCGTAATGAATATGCTTTCGTATCACCATCTAGCTGCGGAGCTTAGTTGTTCTTATCCATACATTAACTGCAGGATGTCGCTAAAAGAAACGCCGGATTAACCAAGAAACAGGCTCGATCCGGATTTCGATTCAATACACAGACTCAACGGGACTGCAATCGATCTCTTGGCAATTAGCACAACGTCCTTATCACGAACGAACCATACGACGATGCGCGATGGCAAGGAGACCGACCCCAAGCGCCGACAGAGCTTGACAGAGCGTGCCGGGTTCGGGAACCGCAGAAGCAGAAGACGTCGTCACTTCCATCTGAAAGGGACCTGTACCTGGGCCGTTAGAAAACACTGACGGAGGATCCGTGAGACCGTAAGCGTTGTATTCTCCACTAACGCCAACGCCCGTCGCATCTGTCGCATAGTCCCAATTCACGCTCGAAGATGGACCGCTCAGCTCAACCCAATACCGTGTATCGGCCGTGAGAGCAAATGGAGTCGTGAGAAACACGTCAAACACAGAACCAGCACCAGTTGTCCCAGGTTCCGCCAGCGCGCTGTCTTTGAAAGTCCCAAGCGTCGTCAGAGAATCTCCAGGGCTAGTTGATGAATCACGATTAAGACTTACGGTAAATGTCGCCGAATTGGTTGGAATACCCGATAGTACAAGTTTGACGTCGGTAAGCAGCGAATCGCTTGCGCCGGTAAAAAATGAGTTGTAAGACGCACCCGCCGCCGATATGGCGCTGGAGCCAGCGGTAGAGGAAATGTCCGGAAGATTATTGTAGATCTCCCCAGCATTTGTAGCACCACTCAACGATAACCATCCACTTGCGATAGTTGCAAGCATAACCTTGCGTAAATAAATCATTTATAACTTTCTGGATCTTGGGACAGAACCTGCTGTATACAGAACGCAGACGGCAGTGTCGGGGCAGTAACTCTGAAAGCCACATCGACTAACAGATCATCAGTAGCTTCAATCGGGCGGCAGGAGCCCGCTCCCAACTCGGATCACAATGACAGACCAACTCCACAGTGCCGCCACGCCACTCAGCGATGCTGCAGGAACTAATCAAATGAAACGAACTTTGCGCCTCTGCCAACTGAAGGTGTGAACACATCAGTGAGATTCACATCACATCTGAATTCCCCCGGCGACCAGCACACATTGAAACGAGACGGGTCACACCAAGAGTGGAAAACGATAACGAGCATGGTTCTGGCACGGGTGAAGCATCAAACAGCACGCCGTCGAGCAGTACGTAAGATGGATAACCATCGAGTGTCCCCATCGCTCGAAAGTTCAAAATCTTTATTCAATTCGCATTCACGGTTGCTCATCACTTTCCACTGTGCTGGCACAGGCGACTGGCTTAGAACCAGAGACTCGCTACAACTGCGGGGTGGGATCAAAACTACGAGGAATTACGTTCACCGCTACCGCGACACCGCTTAACAGCAAGAAGACAACCGATGCGACCACAGGATCGAACGAGTCTACCGGCATAAGCAACCGAGTTGCATCACCAAAAACATCTGCGGAAGAATTGTCATCTAAGGATTCATCGTCGTTTAATTCATCTTTTGTCTTCTCTTGATCTTGATCTTCACCGCTAGACTTTGGAGCATGTGATGCGTGACCTGGTATGTAATACTCGCCTTCAACGATCGTGCGGCGCCCAGGTGCATTTGCCACCATCGTATTATCATTGTTATTGCCCGATGCCAATGCGTGAGAGATAAGGAATTCAGAGTTATCGTCAGGTTGACTCTCTGTTCGCGTCTTTATTAAATCACCCTTGTAACCGCTCAAGACACAAGTCAACGGGTCTGCTTGGCCGTTTAAAGGCGCGATGTCTTCCTCGTGGTTTAAAAAGAAGCCATGCTTGTAAGCATCGGTGGCAGTCGCGTTTCGACGAGCGTTAGCATTGATAACAGCCATCGTAAACTCACGCAGGCCGATGCATGGATCGGCCAAATCAATAACGGCCGACAAATTCATAGGATTAGCGTGTTTATCAGCGAGCGCGTTGTTAAGCTTTCTCGTGTAGTCACTTACCAACGAGACAGACAGGTTTGTTTTTGCCGCAGTAACGCCGACTGGCGACTCTGCGGACGAGGAGGCATTGTGGGCGGCTTCCTTAGAAGTTTCAATCAGACCCGCGTCTGCCGACGGCAGGACAAGAACTGAGAACGCAACAGCCACGTTTCTTGCAATTTGGAGCGCGCTCGAGGTG
>CAILEM010000052.1 GCA_903833215.1 uncultured Armatimonadota bacterium | reverse complement strand
GGCTCCGCTATCGCTCCGGCTGGAGGCATCATCGTAGGTTGTGTTCCTACGGCTTCCTTCGCGTGATCATGTATTAGCATGGAACTTCTAGCTCACTCCACCTGCTTCGATAATCAGTTTCAGAGCTGGCTTGTTGACCCAATCCTGATCATGGAACTGCTCGCTAATCGCCCTTGGTGTTACATCTCGATACTCGTGAAGAGTCTCGTCTTCGACGAACCTAAGCTCTTTTCGAATCGATGCTCGGGTGTTTACATCGGCACCATGGCTAAGTAGCAGTCGAATCAGTCGCTCCGGATTTCCCCTGCCAACTCGATAGGGTTGTGAAATGACACAACCAAACAACGCGGTGTGTCCCCCGAACCCATACACATCGACCGACGCAGGAACATCAACAGGCCCACCTTGCTCGAGAATCCACTTCGCGATGTCGTGCTCGTCGTAGTCCATGCACATGTGTAGCAACGTGGTGCCTCCTAGTGGGGACCCACAGAGAGCGTACCGATGGTCGCTGTTGCACCCCAGCTCCGGTGGAAAGATCTCCTCGTGGGTGAAGGTTCGTGTGAACAGGTTCGGATCTTGCTTCAAATGAGCTTCGAGCAGATCCAGGCGGCCGCAATGAACAGCCATGGGGGGAGTCGCGGGCAGTTTTACGCCATGCTGGGCAACGATGCTCAAGCATAGGTGCTTACCTTCTGGATTCCGACTGTACGTCTCAAGAATGCAGGCGACAGGTGCGAGTGAATCCCCCTTGTCGTCTGAGAGAGGGGCACCCATCTCAAGCTGAAACTTGAGCCCCTCGCCGTTAAGCGTCTCGCATGGACCCATGACGCTTCCAGGCACTGGTTTGGCTCCTGCAGAAAGTAGGTCCCGCGCAATATCGATATGACCCTTGAGACACGCGCGTTCAAAGGCGTGCTGAAGGTCAGTGGCACCAAGACTCTTCAATAATTGAATGATGTCGGTGCGTCCGACCGTCGCTGCGTAGGACAGGGGAGCGCCCCAATTGTCCTGCATGCCCCTCGCACTCTCCTTCAGCAGCTTAGGATGAGCAAGGACGAGGTCTCGGACGGCCGAGACATCGTTCTCCCAGATGGCATGGGTCATTTGACAAGCAAGAACAAGTCGGGGCCAACTCGAAAGGCCGTAGCTTTTGGCGAGCACGTATTGGGCGTCGGTTAGCTTTGCCTCCTTAGGTTCACCTTGAGAACGACAAAGTTGACGGTACTCTGCCACCGCGCCAGGTTCCTCGGAATGAAGTGCTTTGAGAAAATCCTTAGCCTGATGCTTGAGTTGCTGAAGGTTGGGGCGGACGGGTAAGTGGCGAATCGGTTCGGTAGACATAACGGACCTCCTTGAGTCAATGCCCGGAGTCCGCTAGTTCGGGCGAAAGGAAGTTCGTAAGAACCAATCGTTTCGTTACCAGTCAGTTGAACTCAGTTCTTTCCGCGGACGGGAGGCGGTCTGCACGCCACCTTCAATATATCACCTAGCCTGAGAATTGATCAAGCGATTCTATCGGCGATGATCGTCGCGAATCCTTTCTCTGAAGGATCACCGAGACCCGGTTTCCATTCGCGAATGCGCCATCCGGCCGACTCAAGTAGGGGTTCCCAAACATCGTCGGGAACGATGCGATCCGTTTGGCTGAACATAGAGACTTCTGCGGTTTCCGCATCGACCACGTAGAATCGTGAAGTCACCGTCAGCGATTCCTCATCGAACCAATGTTCGGTCAACTGGAGGTGATTCCTAGGACTCATCAGACCGGGACCACCTGTGCGCCACTCGGTCCCAGATTTTGACCATTCAAGCAAGTGCTCGGCAGTTTGAACCTCCAACACAAGAAGGGGAGCAGCTATAGCCGCCCGTCTGAGCAAGTCGAGGCTCTCGTCTTCAGTGAAAACATTGAACTCACCGTAAAGGAAAATAGCGAGATCGAATCCTTCGCCAAACGAAGTGTGCCTGAGGTCGCCTTCGATAAATTCCACGTCCAAGTTGGCGTTGACTTGCCTCGCGTGTCGGACCGATGCCGGACTGAAATCAATCCCTACGCACCGGTGTTCTCTGCGAGCAAGGGCATTGAGGTATAGCCCTGGCCCACATGCGAGATCAAGAATTTTGCTCGGCTGTTCATCGAGTAAATCCTTATGAATCCAGTCGCTGGCTTGCTCTACAAACTCAAGTCGACGTGAAGCGAGATCGTGCTCTTGGGACAGGTGCTCCAATAACATTCGCTCGCTAAAGGCAGGTTCGTTCCAAGGGATCTTTCCTCCATCGACCCAGGGCCGAGGAGGACATTCTCGATGAATCAGGTCTCGCAGGTGCACCTTTGGATTGTGGCACCGGCCGGGTTTGGTAGAGACGATCTCGTGGGAGACACCTGTCGGTCACTCACGCGTGTCTAGGTTGATAAGTTCATTTCTCTGTAATTAGGTTTGATGTCGAGTGACCGTAACCTTACTGGTAAGTCGTCGCTATGCCGAACAAACACTGGCAGGAAGCGACATGGATATAACAATGAACTCAAGAATAAAAAATCGTAGAAAGCAAGGATTCACACTCATTGAACTTCTTGTCGTTGTCCTCATTCTCGGCATCCTGATGAACGTTACGTTGCCGTCCTATCTATCTTCCGTTTATACGGCAAGGATGGGTGCTGCAAATGCAAATGCCAGGGCGTTGGCCACGGCCGTTCAAGCGAAGGGCATCATTACCCAGGCATACGACACAACCTTGGCCAACTACGCCATTGACATGGGCGGATCCCTTCCATTGAATCCTTGTACGGGTACATCGACGGGCTATGCGATAACCGTTACTGGCTCTACTGCAAAGATTGTCGCAAGTGCCGGGACCAACTGTGGAACATGGACCCCTACGCAATACTCAGTGAGTCGATAGGAAGGTTGACAGTGTCGAAGCGAACGCTAGACCTCACCATGGGAAGGAATTGCTAACATGCCCCCCGAATTATCGGGACTCGGCGTACTCGACTCTCTATCGCGTGGATTCTCGCGCCAACATGAGGTTTATGGGGGCGAAGTTTCAGCGATGAAAGTGTTGGTGGTAGAAGATGATCCTGAGATTTCATCTGCTTTGCGGGTGGGATTGGAGCGGGCCGGATATGTCGTCGAGATTATTCGCGACGGTGAGCGTGCGCTGCGTGTCGCGCTAAACCGGACGTCGGACGTCATTGTCCTCGACCTTATGCTCCCGACGATGGACGGGTTGACAATTTGTCGACAGTTGCGCGCTGCGCAGGTTCCGACTCCAATCCTCATGTTAACGGCAAAAGGATCTCTGGATGATCGCGTTATTGGTTTGGAATCGGGCGCTGACGACTACCTGGCAAAGCCCTTCGAATTCGCAGAACTCCTGGCCCGAGTCAGGGCTCTCGTTCGACGCGACAAAGTAAATCGATCTGCACGAATCGAGATAGAAGACCTCGTCGTCGACACCGCTTCGCGAGTTGTCACACGCGGGGGAATTGAGATCGAACTTACAAAGCGTGAATTTCAACTGCTTGAGGCTCTCGCTTCGAGGCAGGGCCAAGTTGTATCTCGAGACACCATCCACCAGTCCGTGTGGAATGACGCTTTCAGTACTTCAAACACGATCGATGTCCACGTAAGACGCCTCCGCCAGAAGGTTGACGACAAGTTCGAGCGTAAGCTTATTCACACTATTTTTGGCGTTGGATACGTCCTTCGGCCAGGACCTGACACGGATAAGGATGGCTAACGGACGATCGACGCGTCGCTCCTATTGGATTGGGGTTATCAGTGTTTTACTGATTGCTCTGGCAGAGGATGCCGTCCATGCCCCTATTGAGGATAAGAGTCGGTTTCTTGTTTTGCTGATCCCGGTTGCCGGTTCGGCTTGGGTTGGCGGAATGGGACCGGCGTTATTAAGTCTCGTGCTGTCTTGCTTCGTTGGAGTTTTTCTATATCTGCCGCCAAGGTACACGCTCTTGGTCAAGTCCACGGCGGACTTTGCCAGCATATCCCTGTACATTGTTGTATGCCTTGTCCTCATTGCGATCATCGAAAACCTTAGGCGATCCAAGCAAGCACTTGCAGAGAGTGAGGCAAAGGTGAGAGCTCTCAATTCAGATTTGAAGAGCACTCTAGGCTTGAAAGAGGATGCGCTTCGACGTCAAAAGCAGTTCACTGCGGATGCATCGCATGAACTAAAGACGCCTCTGACGGCGCTACGCGCACGATCCAGTATTGCCCTCAGTAGTCCTTCAAAGCAGGAAGAACTCACCGAACATATCATCGCCATGAACCGGGCCGCCGAGATCATGAACGATGTTGTACAAGACCTCCTGTTGCTCGCCGCTTCCGATGAAGGTCAGCTTCCATTGACGAAGGAGCCGACCTTCGTCCAAGAAATGATTGAAGATGCCCTAGCATCAATCGACAGCACGAAACATAGATTCACCGTGGCGGTTGAGCCAGCGCTTACAATTGAGTGCGATCCTTCAGCAGTCACAAGAGTTTTGGTTAATCTGCTTCAAAATGCCGTCCTCCACACATTAGAGGAAAAGCAGATTTCCGTAGTGTGCGAAGAGTCCCCCAAGACTATACATATCACGATTCAAGATGAAGGCAGCGGAATTTCTCCGGAACATCTCGCGCACATCTTTGACCGATTCTATCGTGCGGATAGCTCCCGTGATCGCCACTCGGGTGGCAGTGGACTCGGACTAGCCATTGTCAAAGCGATCGTCGATGCCCACGGCGGAACGATTGATATTTCAAGTGAAGTTGATCGAGGGACCACCGTCAATGTTATATTGCCAAAGTGACCAAGCTCAATGGGTCCTATCGAATTCGGATACGAACCGCCTGACCATATCCGCCGAAATTCTGCCCCGTAAAGGTTATGTAATTCCCAGAGGGCGATATGGATATGGCGTTGAGCCAGAGCCAGTTCAAACCGATTCCTTTCCTTTGACACAAGCCAATAAGGTCGGTGAGTTTGCCGTCGACGAGAAGGTAATAAGCGAGCCCGACTTGGTTAGAGTGAATGGCGGCAACGGATCCATCGTTACTCAGTTCCGTCGCCTGGTACCCAAGATCTAAGGGTCCGTACTGACGGTAAGTCATTTTCTGCATGTCCCAGATGACAGCGCTACTGTGCCTCTGATAGATCATGCTCCCACCGACAAAGCGACCGTTTGGGGACGAACAGCTACCTTGCGAGGTCGACCCTCGTGGAAAATCAGGATTCCCTGACCAATAGTTGGGGGTCGTTAATGTGTAGGTATTCGTCGTAAGATTATATATAAAGTGCTGGCCACCTATCCAGTAGTTATTGGGGGCCTGCGTCCATCCCGCAACCGTGCCGTCTGGCTGTATTGCTTGGGGATAGGGTGCCATTTGGGTGGAAGTTGCGATGTCGAGGACTCGGAATTGCCCCGTCAGTAGTGAGTAGAGAAATGCTCGTCCGGGACCTCCAGAATTATTGATGTCGATGGTGTTGCCGAGAACCGTGTTGTGGTCTGCCGATATCCCATCCAGGTTTTGGTAAAATGCTTTGCCATCCATCTTTGGGACCTTGATGTACGAGGAAGGTGTTGGCCAAATGAAGTTGAATTCGGTTGCTGCCGTACCGCCTTGTGTGCCGTAAATGAGCCCATCATCGCCGATCGACCCCGAACTCCAAGTGTTGCCATTGGCCACGGAAATCGGCTCAACGATGAAGTCATGACCGTGTGTCGAGACAGTCGTATCTCCTCCTCCTCCGCACCCTGAAAGCGATAACAGGGAACCTAGAATAAAGCAAGCAAGGGCATTTTTGTAAAGCTGAAGCAACCTGATAGACACCTGACAACCCATTGTACACTTGAATTAGTATAAGTTAAGTGCAATAACGGCGACTAATGGAACCCTTGAATCTCGGCGACCGAGAAAGCCTAAGTTAATTAGGTCGGGCCGGATGCCGTAACTTTGATATAGCCTGAACTAAAGCAGCCCCTAGTTGGGCATGAAGGGCGGCGAGAGGGTGCTGACCGTCAACAGAGAACATCGTAGGCCCTTTTGATAATAGGTAAGGGTTGTTGCCGAGGTCGATAAAGAACGTGTTTTTGTCTTTGGCCGCACCTATCTTGTATGTCGCAAAGCCAGCTCTGAGCGGGCCACGAGCTCTGCCTGAAAACGGCACGATCACGAAGATATTTGTTTTCGAACTGCTTGCCTTCCGAATTTCTGTGAGTAGCTCTGGAACATTGTCTCCATTCGGACCCATGTTCTCACCCATATTCATGAAGATGTCATCTGGAATCGGCGAGAGCTTTCCGTCGACCAAACGAGAGTGAAGGCTGTCAATCATCGACCAGGATTTCATCAGCCCGGGTGTATGCCCATCGGCCGCGTTTCCATCCCAAGAGGCTCCGCCGTAGGCAACGACTCCGTACTCTGAGCCCAGTCCTGCAGCGACTATTACGGGATATCCAAGCGTCGCATCCTGGGTATCGACGGCGTTTGTGATGCCGCCTTTGAAGGTGGCAATATCGTCGTCACCGTTAGTGATGCTGTCGCCGAGGAACAATGCTTTAGTGTTCTGCGGCGCGTCTGCTCCGGTTGGCGCGATGAGGTTTGCGCCGGGATCAAGTGTGAATCCCGTCACCCGAAATACATTGATCGGAGTCCAGAAATCAAGGAAGACGTAGCCTGAAACATATTGGAGCAGCACCGAATGGTTGCCTGACGTGAGTCCTTTCGCGCAAGCAATCGTTTCTTGCTTAGGAGCCAGCTGAAGAGTAACGGCAGGGCCACCGTCCACCGAATAGCGAACAACCGGATATTGAAAACCTGGAATCTTCGCATCATCTAGCGGAGATGTATCGATGTGAACAACAATGCCCGTGCCAGTGAATCCAACCTTGAAATACGCCCCTGGGTTCGCTGATTGTGCGTACGTCGAGCCGGAGCGCGCCCAATTATAGGGGCTGAAAACGATGTGCGAATCGGAAATCGGAACATCAGCAGAAGCGACGCGACACAGAACCAAGAGAGAAGTGACCATACCGACGCTGAGTGAGATTGCCTTCATGCGATATGTCTATTATCGCGCGCTGACTACACTCACTTGGATCTTCAATTCAGCACGGAGCCATCAGACAACGCCCCCACTTCCTATTCAATCGACTATTCTCTGCCATCCATCCTCAGTTGCTTTGAAAACTTCGGAGAATTTTCTCGTTTGGTATTTGCCTTGTAGATCACACAGAACTGTTGAGTGATCTAAGCATTACTTAATAATTAAGCCCCAGTTTACATAGTACAACTCGATTAAAGAGTCTCCTTTTTGGACTCTAGATGTATCAAATGGTTGCCCGGAATCGCTTCTTTCATTATGCTCACACAGTCTTTTGCAGTAATACTTTTATTTGGTGGAGAGCATTTGGATTGTAGTCCCTACACTAAGAGCGAATGCAAGCAATTATCTGTATCTCAGTGGCTGCCAATGATGGGAGATCCTTAGCATTGACTAATCTTGGATGACTCAACTATCCTTTGCCATGCTTGGAACATTAAGCCTAGCGTTGCTGCTAGCATCTCATCGCCCGACTGCTTCTCTCGATTCTTATGCTCCAATTAAAGAGGCATTTGGATCACTTGTTTCCTTCTTAAAAGAGGCGCAACCGAATGCGCATTTTCACGGAGGCGCTAGCCTTCTCGGCGGCGTTATCAATCCCAACGGTCAGTTCACCTACAGGATTACCACCCATGATGCAGGCGACCATGTAATCATTCTTGCCGGTGAAAATGGCGCTTCGACTCTTGATGTTGATGTTGTCGATAGTAAAGGCAAGAGCGTCGTTGCCGATCGTGTCAAAGGTAAGGTCGCTGCCGCGACGTTCAAAGGACGCAACCCTGAGACATTCACCGTAATCGCCAAGAACACTGCGAAATCCGGAGACGGCAAATTTGGAGCTTTGGCGATTATCGTTGAGCAAGGTGGAGTGACCTATCCTCTTAACGCGATCACAAAAGTCGTTAACAAGATGTCTTCCGCCATTCAAACCGGATTTGAGAAGGGCTACGGAATCACTCCAAACGAGCCATTTATCCTTGGCAATCTCATGGAGACGGGGTCGGCATACAATCGAACTGGCCGCCTTGGTGGCGAGCGATGGTTAGCAATCGTAACATCTGACGTCTCTCCGTTGACAATAGATGTGAACTTCCTAGACAAAGCCAAGTCCTTCGTATCTCCAGAAGAGGTTTCCGAATCGGCGTCGAGGCTGTATGGACTCAAGAAGTTGGCGAACTCGATGCAAATGAAGAATTCTGGGCAGAAGCGCGCTCTCGCGTTCACTGGCATCATGGATTAGCCTCGAAGAGGTCCACCCATGGCGTGTCTTTGAGGGAAGCACTTTCCCTGAAGGCACGCCATCGTTTGGATGAGTCCAACTAGCCCTTTGACAGGATCATGGTCAATACGAAGCTAGAACGGCTCCCAACATTCTTCACTTGAACGGTGCCCGACGGAACCGGTTTGTTGAACACGGCAACACAATCCTCGGCTTCTCCGTTGTCATCCTGGAGAACTTGCTTATCTCTTCCTTGGATCACAAGGTGGGTGCTACCGATCGCACTATCCGAAGTTGAGATTGCAGACCATCGTGTGGTGTTTGCCGAGGGGCGGATTGCGCTAGAGTTCGGTCGCACCACCGTTCCAATCAAGCTGACAATATTGTTCGGAATTCGCAGTCCATCCTTCTGACTATTTTCAATGGACTTAGCCATCACCTTCGCCGCCCTCGCCATGCCATTGAGGGGATGTGCTAATCCGCCGTGGGTTTTAAATATGGCAATCCCTGCGAAAGTATCCGCACCTTTATTGGTCACGGATATCGTGTATTGGACTCCTTTCCTCCCTAGAAACTTGGCGCAATAATCGTCCTGAGTTATTGTCACGGCTCGGATACCGGCCGTAACATCAATCTTTAGTTCGTAGTCATTTCCCCATGCCTCTTTATAAATCACATATGGGGAGTCGTCTTGCGACTTGAAGGTCCATAGGAACTTCGAGTTCTGGGTCACGGCGCCGGCAAGGACCGTGGCAGACTCGTTGAATTTGAGTATGCCTTTCATCGAGCGAGATTGGCGGGCCGATTTGGTGAGCTTGTCTACAACTTCTGTTAATTGGTCAAAGGAATAGTAGCTTTTGGACGGTGGTGAGGAACAGATGATGGTTACGGCGAGAAGAGGCAACAGCATGCGGGCAAGTCTAGTAGCTAGTTCAACTGCTGTCAAGATTCGTTACCATCCCCTTTAGGGACGAGGCGTGCCTCGCTATCTCGCTACCGGTGTCACTCGGAAGATTTGAGGCACAGATCTACCCCGTTACAGTGTGAACACCGTTTTCCGACGCAAATGTCATTTCGTGTATCCTCTCGAATTCTTGGTTACCTTTCTCGATGATTTTGCTGCCGTTGTCGCACTGTCAGACAAGATGCTGACGGGCTTCTTTGTCGGCTGGCCGACGCCGCCATCTCCTAAAGTCCTCTCCAAACTGATCCGGAACAGCACGTATTCCATCGTCGCTATAGACGAAGCTCAGGATCGGTGTGTAGGTTATGTTACGGCGTTGTCTGATGGCATCTTATTTGGCTACGTCTCATCCCTGGAAGTGTTGCCAGAGTTCCAGGGCCAAGGAATTGGACAAGATCTCGTCGCGAGGATGCTAAAAAAGCTCTCGAATGTTTACGCCGTCGACATCGTGTGTGACCCTGACGTGCAGCCGTTCTACGAGAAATGTGGCCTCAGGCGATGTGCATCCATGGTGACGCGCAACCCCGCCCAGATAGCGAAGCTAAACTCCGGGCTGGACTAACTCCGGACCGTCTTCGGCCACATCGATTTCACTCGCTCGATGGTCATGGTTCGGATCGTTGCCGTACCAACTTCTGCCTTCACAGAAAGTCCTTCCTCTTTCGGAAGAGCAAATCGCGTGGAGGATATTTCTCCGCCATTGACGTAAGCCTCAATCGAACCGAGATCCAATAGGATCTCGACGGTGTGTACTCTCGTTTGCACCGTTGCCGCCGGGTGACCAGATTCTAGCGACCTGGAAGTCAACGTGACGTGTTCGCCGCGCAGATTGAACGTCAGCTTTGCGCCTTCCGAGATTTCGACTTCTGCTTTGATGCGGTAGCACTTGCCCTCTGCCTGAAGCTTGATGGATTCGCCGATCTTGAGAGGATGATCCTTCCAAGTCTTCGGTGAAGCACAGAGCGAATCGAGTTCGCGAATAGGCTGTCGGAAAATCCTTAAGCCGTCGGCGGTTTTGCGCAGTGTCAACTCACATGGGAAGCTGATCTGCTGGTTGAACGGCATATTGGGGAACTCGGGAGCACGCATCCATGCGACCTGAATGCGTCTTCCGTCGCCAGTATCCGTATTCGCCCAGCTTTGGGTGGCATAGAAATTCGGTCCGACGTCGCATGCTCGGCGACCGGTTTCCTCTTTGAATTCAGTTCCGTTGAACGTGCCGATCGAGTAGTTTCCGTTGCCTTGGATCAGCACCCACTTCTTGTTGTTTGGGTCTCCATGGATCGGAAGCTCAAAGAAGTCTGGGCACTCATAGCTGTCGGCGATTGGGTGGTGCTGATCATTCCAATGAAGCAGATCAGGCGAGGTGAGCACATGGTATTTGCCCTCGCCGTACATGATCATCACCCAGTGCTTGGAGGGCGCGTGCCAGAAGACCTTCGGGTCGCGTTCAGGCTTCTCGAACATTGGGTTACCCGGATAGTGAGTCCACGTGCGGCCATGATCGAGGCTGTAGCAGATGCATTGGCTCTTGTTATCAAAGCGGGACCAGAACGCCACCATCGCGGGGTGCGCTTTGTCTTTAGCTAGCCCCGAAGTGTTCTGATAGTCGACAACGCAGGTTCCTGACTGCACACCGCTCCCTTCAGATTCTTCCCAGAATGCAGGTTCGAGTTCGGTCCAGTGGATGAGATCTTTGCTAACGGCGTGAAGCCAACACTTGGCCCAGCGTTGGGCAAATAGGTGGTACTCCCCATCGTAATAGATGAGGCCGTTGAGGTCGTTGATCCAACCCTCCTGCCTCATGCCTGGCTCTGGGAAATTGTGGGTCCACTGCCTGGCGGTGAAGTGGAATTGCGGGCGCAGGGCCTCATGGTAAAGAGGCATTTTTACGAACGGTGTCTGTTCGGGTTTGTCGGTTTGTATAATATGGTCCACGTTGATATGCCCCCAGTCGCCAGTTTCTTGGTCGACAGCCCTGATCTGTGCAGTCTGGCCCTGCCATCGCGTCACATCCCAACTCGAGGGTGAGAGTCGGTCACTTCGCCGACCGGTCGCAGTAGCGACGACCTTGCCATCAATGAGAAGATCAAGACACGTCGAATGTTCGTAATTGCCACCGCCGATGCGGAAAGCGATAAATCGTCGATCGATCTTGAATTTAGGAGAGGTCAATGTGCCCGTCGGCCCATCATCCTCGATCTCGCTACTAATCACCTTGTCGTCGAGCGCATTCTGAATCTCCAGCTTCGGTAAGAGAGCACCTGAAGCCGGTCCACGCCGAAACGCCGTACCCGTCGCCTTCCACGCCCCGTAGGTGTTGTCCGGAAATTCGGAGATGAGCAAGTCACTTCGGTCGCCGTGCGCAGTCAGCCCGATTGCGGCCAATGCGACCAAGTGGAGCGCGCTAATCATTGGGATCATGAGACAAGAAGGTACGACGTCAAGTTACCCCCCACACGAGATTTCGTTGAATGAAATGTAGTTCAAGACGCTGAGCCATCCGCTCTCAAGAGCCCCTGTAGTCGTCGTCTCTGTGGCGACGTCCGGAAGATGTGAACCCGGCAAAACTCGGCACACGCTGTCAACGGCGACGCTCGGAACCCAACTCAATTGCGCCGCAACTGGATCGCCACGAGCCCCAGCCCGAGACCAAGTCCGGAACTGGCGGATGAAGGACCTTCGATCGTGAAGCGAAACGTCTGGGGACCCTTGCGCAGTCGAACGGTTCCGATCGAAATCGGATGAGACCGACTGACACCTGGACCGGATGCATCAAGTGTAGCTGACCTATGACCATCGGGAAAAGTCACGCTAAACCCACCGTAGTTCTCGGCTCGAGTGATCACAAGTTGGACATCGTAGGTTCCTGCCTGAGGCACAGGGACGCTGACAGAAAACCGGGCACCGACCTTCTCGGCTCTGAACGCCAACTGATTCTTTCCTTCCCAGGCTTTGCCAAAGGGACCCATATCCTGCTTCGCAAGGGTTCCACCGGTGACGTCCGTGGAGGTGAGACCTACGGCGTCGAACGACTCCAATTTGCCGGTCTTTCGTTCTTGGTAGGGTGTGATTTTGCGAATGGAGAAGGCGTCATTGATGCAGAAGCCAAGCAGAGCGTAAGGCATTCTCGCGTAGCCGCCGTCTGCCCAGGCCGATCCCCACGAGTTGCGAAATAGGAAGGAGCCGCCACCTGGTGTCGCCGCATCGTCCTGATAGCCGACGAGAATGACGCAATGTCCGTCGAATATCTGGCGTTTGGGTGGAACCCGCATCATCGTCGTGTCCGGAACGAATGTGGTCCGATTGGGCCACTGCATTCCGACCGCCACCGGATGCCCCGATGCGATGTCCGTCTTGATTGCTTTCATCTGGTCGGCGGAGAGCGGCTCGCGGCTCCAAAATCGAATCCAGTGAAAGTCGATTTCGCCAAATACCTTTCCTAGATTCACCAGCTTTTGTTCTGGCTTAGGAACGGTGCCTTCTGAGGGTGGAATGCCACCCATGATCAGGGGAACGATTCCGTAGTTCTCGAGCCCGCGATTCGCTCTGCCGAAATTGGATCCTCCCGTGCCTTGGGTGTCGGTTTCCTGCGCTGCCCAAGCCAAGTATCCAGGCGATAGCGGACACTTTTGGCCCAACTCTGCGGCTGCCTCGTATTCAAGGACGCCAAGCATGGTGAAGTCCCAACACCAAGGTCCATCTTGCTTGCAGACGGGTAAATCGAACTCACCGAACTTGGGGCGAAGATCCGCAGCCTTCGGCAGGTCAGTGAGTTTCTTCTCGACCGCCGTCTTGCTCTGAACCTTCTTTCGAAAGGCCTTCCACATCAACGGATACTGAGGCTGCTGACTTCCCGCAACACCACGGAGCATGATCATGGAGGCCAGTACACTAAGCATCAGGTCAATAGAATACTGGACGTCCCCATTTTCACATCTTGAATACGATATGTACGAGGTCGAACCCAAACGACTTCGAGGCGGGATTTTTGCCGACGACTTTGAACATCAGCCGATTTTCCCCCTCCACCGCCATATAATCCCCGACTGAAATCCCGTTTGCAGCGGATGGGGTGGCCGAATAGAGGTCGATGGGCTCTCCTATCGGAGTTTCGTCTCGGAACAACTGGATCTTTCCTTGCTCGGGTCCCTTCACCACGTCGATGGTGACGCGGTATCTGACAGCCGCAGGCAGGTCGCACGTTACCGAGAGAAATGCGGGGCCAAACCAGTCTTCACCTTGTGAGCGAAAAGAAAGGCATCTGGTTTGTCCATTGCCAGAAGGAACAGCCGTTCTGGATAAGGTTGCATCCTTAAAGCTGAACGAATTGATGGGAAGGGTCCAGTCCGCCGAGAACTCAATTTTAGAAGGATCCGTGACTCTTCGGGTTGCAAGGTCGGGAACTACGGGTGATGGAGTTGGGCGTTTCTCATTGTACAAATAGGTCACCGCACAGTAGTCCGCCATATGCTGGTTCCGCTCGGGAGCATGTTCGATCGTCTGCAGAATGCTCTTTCGGTAGCTGTAAGCGTCACCGATGAAGAAGCGGTAGGCTCCGCTGCGGCCCATCGGCTTCTGATAAAGCATGCAGCCGCTTAGCGGTTTTGCCAATGGTCGATCCCAACGATCGGGCACGTCGTACCAACCGCCATTAAAGAAATCTTCCGATCCGGTTCCATTGATCACCACATTGCCGTCGATCGTGGTCTGGTCGTCACCTTCAAAGAAGGTTGTGTTGCCGGATTCCTTGCCTTGCGCCTGTAGTGCCAGACCGACGATATGTCCTCGTCCTTTGGCGTCAATAAAGGTGAATGGCTTTCCTTCGGTTGTCGGGTTCTCACGTCGCCAGACCGCATAGAACTTGCCTTCATAACTTCGACGCGGAGTGCTTCCGACGACAATATCACTGTGGACCTTTACCGATGGACCACCTTTGCGGACAGACACGAGTTCGATCTTCGCGGCCCGGTCAAACGGCATGGGGAAATTGCAGTAATCGACGTTTCCACTCGTACCGACCAAGCAGTCACCCGTGGCCGGTTTGCCCCACGCGTACCCGAAGAAATCTCCTGCTGGACAAATGAAGGACGGCTCCTTTTCGTTGTCCCAGGTCACCCGTAATAGGATGTCGCGATCCTTTCCAGCCAGTGCCAGCGCCGGTTCAAGTCGAATGCTCCCGATGCGACCACCTTGATGGGTATCGAGGAGGGTGACGCTTTTGCCCGGTGCAAGGCTGGAGTCGACGGAATACGTCTTGCGTGTAGAGCCAGCCGGCATGTTGTGAGCGGTCAAGTCACTCGCCCTTCCACCGTTGAGGACGGCCGTCGCGATTTCGATGTTGCGTTTGTCCGATGCCGTGACCTTGGGATCAAAGGTCTGAATCGGTGCGTTGGCAGGAAACGTCGCGTAGTTCAGGTCATAGAACTGGAACGTCTTCGCGCGAACGAGGATCTTGCACGACTTTCGATAGCAGATGGGGACGTAGCTGTAGTAGCCTCCGCCTGCACCGTCTACGAGTGGTTTCACAAACGGCGCCTGCTTGCCCTCAAACATCTGCCGAAAGGGCATATGGATGCGTGGAGTCGCTTCTCCATCGAAATAGAACTCAACGATGTCATCGGGCGGAGTCGGAGTGTGGATGCGATAGATGCACCCAGGCCCCTTGAGATCTGCGATGACAAGGTTGTCGCCTTCCTTGCGAATGAACGAGTATTTGCCCGAGAACCCGTCGTCATTCCCCCCGGTGCGATCGTAGCTTGAGACATTCCCAACCTCAATGCTCCGCTTGAACGCCGGCATCAGATCCAGTCGGTGCAACTGCGGCAACCCAATCACCCAAGGCGCATCTTCCGCCACCGCTGCGCAAGCCACCAACCCCAACCCAAGCCCGACAAGAAAGCGTTTTAAATCAGCCATGTAAACCGAAGTTGATCATACAACGGTGACCCAATTTGTATGGGACATTCCCTGTCATTTTGTGCCTGGTAAGGTCTCCAAACTACCGATTTTGCTGGAGCTTTGCGATGCGATTCCCTCTCACGCGTCCGAGCGGGGGAGGGTTGGGTGGGGGAAAATCCGGTTCAAAATTCGGTCGGACGCAGTCGAGACTCCATAAATCTGAAACCGTTTGAAGCCTCAACAGAAGGAGTATTCATGCAGAATTAATCGGCATCAATGCTCGAAGATTCCCCCCAAATCTGCCGTATCAAGTGGTCCACACTCTCTTCAACCCCAGCCATCCCCGTATCGACAACAACGTGCGCCCGATCCCAGGCCTCGTACTCCCGATCCACCACCTGCTTCCAAGTCGGCAAGATGAACCCTGGGATGTCCGAGGATCTCGACTCCACCCGCCGCCGATGCTCCGCCGAATCCGAGCAAACCACCTCAACCTCAAGGAAAGCAATTCCAAGATCCTCTGCAACTTTCACCCAAGCGTCACGTGTGATCGCAATTGGATTCACGGAATCGGCAATCACTGTCAAACCAAGCCGGAGATTGTCGGCCGCGACCGCATACCCAACCATATAGCCTGCTATTCCAGCCTCGTCCAACCCAAGAGACGTATTCACCGCCTTCTCAATAGAGTCGATCCGAACATAGGTGGCAGATATCCGCCGAGCAATCTCCCGAGCCAAAGTCGTCTTTCCCGTCCCCGGCAACCCACCAAAAATGATCAGCATCCCGACGGTCATATTAGCCCCTCAAATAAGAAAGCCACTCACGTAGGTTCACGGTTTCACTTCAAGCCGGAGCTGTCCAAACGGGCCCTCTCTTTCCATTTTATGGAAGGAGAGGGAAGGGTGAGGATGGTTTCCGGACTGCGCGCCTTTGGCACCTATGTTTCCGAGACTATCGATCAAGACTTGCTCTAGCCCGGATTATTCATGAATGATGGTTACCAGTCGATTTTGCTCTGTCTTGTCCATCGTGGTTGCCACTCCTCGTTTTGGTGGCGAAGATATGGGCTTGAGGCGGCCGTTGTCGTCGTTTTTCGACTGGTTTCGGTCGCCTTTTTGGGCCCAAAACGCGGTTTGAGCCGCATCCAGGCAGGTTGGCGGGCGGCATTGCTTGTGGTGCTTTGTTTTAGGCGAATAGCTGAGTC
>CAILEM010000051.1 GCA_903833215.1 uncultured Armatimonadota bacterium | reverse complement strand
TTTCATGGTGGGAGGGTTTGTTTGGACTGGTTTTGACTACCGTGGAGAAAGTGGTTGGGGTTGGCCCGAGATCAATGGCAATTGGGGAATGTTCGACCTGGCCGGTTTCCCCAAAGACGTCGCGTGGTTTTATAAGTCAGCTTGGAAGCCAAATGTTCCTGTCGTTCACATCTTTCCTCATTGGAATTGGGAAGGCAAGGAAGGAAAGCCGATCCGAGTCTGGGTTTACTCAAACGCTGATGAGGTCGAACTGTCTCTGAACGGGGCCAGCCTTGGTAAGAAACCTGTTCCAGCCAACGGGCACGCAGAATGGACGGTGCCGTACGCAAAAGGAAAGCTGGAGGCAGTTGGTCGCAAAGTGAACGGTAATTCATGGGGCAAGGACTCGGTACAAACCACTGGCGCTGTGAGATATCTGAGGTTTGACACAGACTCGAGGAGCCTATTCAAAGCTGATCCAGACTACGTCCTGCCGGTGGAAATCAGCTTGACCGACGGGAAGGGCAACATCGTGCCGACGTCCGGCAATGAAATTGAGTTCTCGATTACGGGACCGGCAACGATCGTTGGGTTCAGCAACGGCGACACCGGTGATCCAACCGGTGACAGCTCAATGCGGTGCAGGGCGTTTGGAGGACGATGCATCGTCCTCATTCGATCCACCGGACAGAGAGGGAGAGTTCGACTTCGCGCCTCTACAGAAGGTGTCGGGAAACCAATGTCTGTATTTTTGGCCAGGTAGCAATATGTAGTTTTTAGAGTCACGCCAAACGCTTCCTTAACCCACGAAGCAGCAAGCTTCGAATAGAATGGTAGCAATGTCTCGGTCTGCACCTGTAATCGCCATTGGCCTGTTGGGGGCGCTCGTCTATGGAGTCTCTTATCAAGTTGCGAGGTCCCACGATTTAGGTTGGGATGCTCGTAAGACCCAATTCAAGCTTTACAACAATTGGTTCCTATCCCCGGCGGGAGAGCGTACAACTCTAGTCGGGGATACCCCTGGCTCGATTGTGTTTTCGCAAGACGGCAAGCTCGCCCTCGTGAACACCTGTGGCTATAACGACCACACCCTGAGCGTTCTCGACTGGCAGTCAGGGAAGATTTTGGATTCGCAGAAGGTCGCTCGAAGCTCTTTTGGACTGGCCGTGAATGGGGACACGATCTATTCGAGTGGCGGAGCCTCCGAAGGTAAGTCTGAAAATCCAGACATCCGAACATGGTCCCTCGTGAATGGCAAACTCGCTGAGGCGGGTCACGTTAGCTTGGATTCGATTGCGGGGAAGGATCGCTTTGTGACGGCTCTGCTGCACGGCGCAAACGGACTGTACGTCGCCAATGCTCAAACCGATGAGGTGTTGCTGCTTGACGGAGAGGGGAAAATAGTCGCTCGCACCAAGGTCGGCTATCGCCCCCGCATGGTGGCGCTATCTCCAGATGGAGCTAGCCTCGCCGTCAGCGAATGGGGTGACAAGGGGGTTGTACTTCTCGACGCCAAATCTCTCCATACCAAGGAGCGCATCGCGACGCAGGAGCACCCAACCTGCCTGATCTATCACCCTGATGGCCGACTCTTTGTGTCGGAATCAGGCTCCAATACGATTCTTCAGATTCAGAACCATGAAGTGACGCGTGTGACAGTTTCGATGGACACGATTCATCCTGTCGGGCCAACACCGAACGGTCTTGCGTTGTCCAAGGATGGATCTCAACTTTTTGTGGCGCTTGGTGGTGAAAATTCCGTTGCCGTACTGAACGTTGCGGGTACTCGTCCAGCTGTAAAAGGCTACATTCCAACCGAGCGTTGGCCAAGTCTGGTTGCGGTTTCTCCTGATGGCAAAAAGCTGTTGATCGGCACCGCAAAAGGGTTGTATGGTCCGAGCTCAGAGGGTGGAAAGGAGATTTCCGGTAGCGGTTCCGCCAAGAGCCAGATGACGGCTCGGGTCGCTGTGATCGATATCCCCGATGCCAACAAGCTTCGGCAGTTCACCGCCCAAGTCGCTCGCAATTTCCCAATCGGTGTTGGCGGAACATCGCTTTCCAGCGGAGAGATCAAGGAAGCGACGCGTAACCTCAAAACGATCAAGCATGTCATTTACGTGATCAAAGAGAACAAGAGCTACGACCAAGTTCTTGGCGACCTCCCCGGTGCGAATGGAGACCTTTCAACCACGCTTTTCGGCGCGAAAATCACTCCCAACATCCACGCTCTATCGAAGACGTTCATGACCTTCGATAACTTGCAGTGCGATGGAGAATCCTCGCAGGTCGGCCACCAATGGACCGACTCTGCTTACGCCAATGAGTACACCGAATCACAGTGGACCAGCAACTACGGTGATCATGGCGAACTTCACAGCGACAAGCGATTGACGTCCTCACCTGGAGAATATCTGTGGTCCAATGCTCGCAAAACGGGTAAGTGGGCGCGTGTTTACGGTGAGTACGTTGACGTTCAAGAAGATCACGGTTCACTCGATGATCCCGCGATCAAGGCAAATCCCGAACGATGGGGATATTCAGAAGCCTGGGAGCGCGTGTTTGCCAGGGGCGGCAAAGATACCGAGAAGATGGACACCTTCCTTGCCGAACTCAAGGAGTTTGAGGCGAAGGGACAGATGCCCGCACTTATGGTCATGGCGCTGCCCGACGATCACACCCACGGATACGATGCGAAGTGGCCGACTCCAAGAGCCATGGTCGCTGCTAACGATCTGGCGGTGGGTCGTCTCGCCGACGCGATCAGTCACTCCAAATTCTGGGCTGACACCGCGATATTCGTCATCCAAGACGACACTCAAGGCTCCCTTGACCATGTCAATTCTCACCGAACCTACGGGCTGGTCCTCTCACCGTGGACACAAAAAGGAACCGTCGATTCGACGCATTATTCCACCGCATCCATGTTGCTGACGATGGAACTGATCCTGGGCCTGCCTCCGATGTCCAGCTACGATGCCCATGCCACACCGATGCTGCGTCCTTTCCTAGGGAAGGGAAGCTCGGCGACGTATACCGCGTTGGCACCAGGGGTGAACCTCAACGAAAAGAACAAGCCGAAAACAGCGTTGGCAATTCGGACCTCCAAACTTGACCTAACCGATATCGATCGAGCCGACGCCAAGGCTTTCGATCGATTGCTATGGGAAGGCGAGAAACCCGGCGTCCCCTATCCGACTCAGCGATAGGACTAGATTTTGCGAGCCCAGGCGCTTAATTTGGCGTCTACGGCTCCCCGAATCTGGGCACGAGCATCGGATCGGGCTACGCCACCCATCATGAGTGCATCGTAGTTGGTCTCGGTGTGACGGATATGGGCGAGCACGGCAAGTCGGACGGCATCTTCATCGAGGTCTTTGGCCGAAGCCGTCCGTCCGACACGGCCGCTGTACTTGAGGCAGGCGTGTTTGGCAATGTCGACTTCGCGGCCCCCTGGAATGGAGGGGTAATGGTCGCGTATTCGGGCCGTGAATTTCTCTACGAAGACCCGGTCTTCGGCTTCACGGCTGACAGCGGCTCGGGCACGTTTCCTTTCTCGCACGTCGCTGTCCGCCAAACACTCAGACTCGGCTCGCTCGATCGCCTCTGGCAACACGAGCAACCCCTGCCGCTCATACCGCTTCCGTCGCTTGCTCCACTGAAGCACCACTGCCCAAAGTGGGGAATGCTTCTTCGCACGGCGAGTAAGGGCAACGTCACCGGCAGGAAGAAAGTCGAGGTGTTCGAGGTCAGAACATTCCAAACACTGAACCTTTTTCTCGGCCCCTTCGCGATCCCCCGAAACGGTAACCCAAGCGCTCTTTCCGAGTCTCCGCTTGCACTCATCGCAAGTCGAATCCCGACTCGAAATAAACACACAAATCTCATTCCCCGTTTCCGCCATATCGGCCCCTAGGATATCTCACCCACTCAGTCGTCGTCACAAGCTCATTCGCAACTTCCTACCAGACCCGTTGTCGACGTCTCCGTGGTCTCATCCGGAAACGTGAGGATTCCACCCAGACCCGTAGTCGACGGTGATCGTACCGGCGCAACAGCCGACAGAACGAACCCAAACCCCTAAATCATCACCAGCCCCCGTAGTCGACGTCTCCGTGGCGTCGTCCGGAAACGTGGGCGCACATCCTGCAACGGCATGCTGCAAACCCGACACGCTCCTTGGCAGGAGACCGCCCAAAATCACCCGCAGCCCCCGTCGACGGTGATCGTACCGGCGTCCGGTAACTTGATCTGACATCCTGCAATGGCCCGCGGAAAACCGAATTCTCGCTCAACCCAACGGCTGCTGCGTCTGTCCGATCATCGCCGACTACGGCACAGGTTGATTTCCGGCTTCGTGAGTACTCCCAACAGAAGACATAATATCAATCTAGGTGTGTCGATGATGCAAAGAATTTCCAGAGAACTAAAAAATGTGCTTGACGCCAACCCCGAGATCATCAGCGGCGCAATCCGTTTCAAGGGTACACGTGTGCCGGTTCAGGCCCTCATTGATACGCTAGACGACGGTGATGGACTGGACGAATTTCTCGAAGGCTATCCCGGAGTCACCCGTGAACAAGCTGCCGCGGTGATTCGTTGGGAGCAGCACCACGCACGTCATGTTTTTGGCCTCGAGATGGCCGGTTAAGTGCGGGTTCTACTTGATCACAATGTGAATCCTCGCTATGCTCGCCCGCTACCAGATCATGAGGTAAGCCATGCCCATCGGATGGGCTGGCAAGAACTGGTTAACGGCGACCTTATTGCGACCGCAGAAAATGCAGGGTTCGACGAAATCATTACGGCCGATAAAAACCTGCAGTACCAGCAGAATTTGTCGGGTCGCAAAATCAGCATCGTCGTTCTAAACTCGATACGTATCACATTGCCGCATATCGAGCCTTTGGCTGCACAAGTGAATGTTGCACTTGCTGGGTTGCCTCCCGGCGCCTTCGTCACAATAAGTCCAAAGACCGAGGAGTGAGTGCGATTTCAGGCAAAAATCTCGCTGTAACCATCGATCACGAGGCACTTAAAGCAGTTGATCGTCAAAATATCAGGTTGAGACTAAATACTGGCCGACCGATGTCGATAACGGTCAAGAACCACGGCTAGGATGATGACGGCGCCGGTGGCCAGGCGTTTGACGGGGTCTTGGGCGCCGATTTGGGCTAGGCCGTTTTCTAGGACGGCGATGATGATCACGCCGAAGAAGGAGCCGATGACGGTGCCTCGGCCACCCATCAAGCTCGTGCCGCCGATGACGACGGCGGCTATGGCTTGGAGTTCGAAACCGGTGCCACCGTTAGGGTCGGCGGAGGCTAGGCGGGAGACATTCATCACTGCAGCGATAGAGGCCAAAACACCGCAAATCGTGAAAACCGCGATCTTGGTTGGCAGGGGATTGATGCCGGAATAGCGAATCGCTTTCTCGTTCCGGCCCACGCCTGTTGCGTATCGTCCGAATACGGTCCGTACTAACACGAACTGACCGACCACCACAGCGAGGATGCAGCAGACGAAGGGAAGTGAGATTCCGAAAATTGAAGCGTCGGCGATGCGTTCAATCGGTCCGCCAACGTACATGGTCTGAGATCCGGTAGCGAGGAACGCTCCACCGCGTGCCATCTCAAGCATTCCCAGGGTGACGATGAAGGAGGGAAGTCGCCAGCGGACGCTGATCGAGCCATTGATGAAGCCGATCGACGCTCCCACACCTAAGGTGACCAGGATCGCCACCGGAACGGGGAGCTTCCAAACCCCAAGGCAGACTCCCAAGACCGCGCCCGAGAGTCCGACGACGCTGCCGACGGACAGATCGATACCGCCAATGATCAAAACGTACGTCATCCCAACCGCCAGAAACACTGCGTCGGGGACCGAGGAGGCGATGGTTCGCACGGTGGCGATGCTAAGAAAGTGCGGAGCCTTCGACGCAAAGAAGGCGATAAGCAATGCCAACGCGACGAGGAGCCCGGTGTATTCCAGTACGGCGGGTGGGATCTTGGGCTTCATTGGGCTGTGGCTGATTCTTGATTCATCACGCTTAGGACGCAAAGGAGACGCAAAGGGGGAAAAAGATAGGCGTAACAATCGAACGCTCACACCACAGGCTAGTGTTCATCCGCCTCTCCTCCCATCCTTTGCGAACCCCTGCGTCCTTTGCGTGACGAACTTTGCGCTTCATCGGCGTGAGGATCTCCCCAATTCCAGTGAGCATGAAACTCCCCCAACCTACTTCACATCAGCCTGAGTAATCAAATCCACCGGCGTCTCCTTGTCGACGGGTGATGCCTTCTTGGAGACGATATCCAGCGCGTACTGAATTCCAAAGGTCGCCAGTTGATCGGCGTGCTGATCGACGGTGCAGAGGATGTCGCCGCTCTTGACCAAGTCTCGGACTGCGGTGATGTTGTCGAAGCCGACCACGATGACCGCGCCTTTCTTCCCGGCCGCCTTCAATGCGGCTAGAGCACCGAGCGCCATGTTGTCGTTCGCGCAGAGAACCGCTTTGAGATTCGGGTGGCTGGTGAGCATCGCGGCGAAGACTTTGTTAGCTTCCGCTGTCTCCCATCGTCCGGTTTGTGAATCTACCAGTTTGAGGTTTGCCGCCTTGATCGCGTCCTCAAAACCGAGTTTGCGCTGGATGCCGTTGAACGCGTTTGGGGCACCTTCGACAATCGCGACCTCGTCGCCCGCTTTCAGCTTTTTGGCGAGGTAATCGCCAGCCAGCTTGGCTCCCTTTCGATTATCAGGGCCAACAAATGGGATCGCCAGGTGACGAGATGTCAAAACGTCTCGGTCGAACTTGTTGTCGATGTTGACGACAGCGATCCCTGCCTTCATCGCCTTCTCGCAAACCGGAATCAGTGCCTTGCTGTCGGCGGGGGCGATCACGATGGCACCCACGGCTTGACCCGCCATCTGCTGCACCAACTCTTGCTGCTTGGCCACGTCTTGCTCGTCTTTGATTCCGTTGCTGATCAGCGTGTAATCCGATGAATGCTCGGAATTGTGCTTTTCGGCACCCTTCTGCATCGTCTGAAAGAACTCGTTCGCCAAAGACTTCATCACCAGAGCAACCGTCGGCTTTTGGCCAGCTTTCACTGTGTCGGTTTTGGCAGTTGGCGCTCCAGGGGCTGAACCGGAATCGGAGCTACCGCAGCCAACGGCGGCAAGGAGGCAGATAGCCGAACCAATGATGATCTGGAATGATGGCCGCGAGAGAAACGAAAAGCGACAGTGCTTCATATTCCTAGTATCCCCAATCTGTCCGAACTCAGCCGTTCGTTCTATGATTGAGTTGCTGACATGATGAAGATTGCTGCTTGGATTTCTGCTCGACGGCTCGTGGCTCTGGTGATTGCGCTCTGTGTAGCGACGCACGTCAACGCAACTCCCAACCGGCATGCAACTCCACTGGCTCGAAGGAGTCCCGTCATTCTCGATACCGACATTGGCGATGACATCGACGACACCTGGGCGCTCGGGCTCATGTTGAAGTCTCCCGAACTAGATCTGAAGTTGGTAGTTGGAGATTATGGAAAGACAGACTATCGGGCAAAGCTGCTGGCGAAGTTCCTCGAAAAGAGCGGCAGAACCGATGTGGCGGTGGGAGTCGGTATGAAATCCGGTCCGGATGGTGAAGGGGGACAATCGGAATGGATCAAGGACTACAACCTAGATCGCTATCCAGGAAAGGTCCACCACGATGGTGTTCAGGCGATGATCGACACCATCGTGCACTCACGCGAGCCGGTGACGCTCATATGTATCGGACCGACGCCGAATATTGCGGCAGCGCTGGAGCGCGAACCCGCCATCGCCCGGAAGGTGAATGTTTACAGCATGGCGGGGAGCGTTGGTCTTGGATACGGAGGTGGCAAAACGATCGCCGCGGAGTGGAATATCAAGGCCGACGTGAAATCCGCCCAGCGATTCTTTGCCGCTCCGTGGAAGTCGATGACGATCACCCCGCTCGATACGTGCGGTCTGGTCTCGCTTGAAGGTGAACAGTATCAACGCATGTTGAGCAACTCAGATCCGATCGCGGCTCATGTCATCGAGAATTATCGACTCTGGAGCAAATCCAACAATGCCGATGCCGAACATCGATCCTCAACCCTCTACGACACCGTAGCGGTGTATCTCGCGATTCGAAGCGACCTTTGCCGAATGGAAAAGCTGCACGTAAAAGTGAACGACGACGGCTTCACCGTCATCGACCCGACTGCCAGGCCGATGATGGTTGCGACTTCATGGAAAGACTTGAATGCTTATCGCGAATTCCTTGTGAAGCGGCTCACTGGAAAATGATCCCGATGCGTACGAGCTATGGTTCGACCCCAAAGCTGGAACTCGAGAACGTATCTTGCCTCGAATGACTCTAGTGTTCTGAGTCGTTAATCCCTCGACATCTATTGACTTTGTCGATTATTGATTCAGCGGATGCCGTCCACTTAAATGGCTTGGCGTCTCTGTTGTGAATTCGGAGGTAGTCCTTGATGGTTTCTTCCAGTTCGGCG
>CAILEM010000050.1 GCA_903833215.1 uncultured Armatimonadota bacterium | reverse complement strand
CAAAAAACAAGCACGGATTCGGTACCGTTAACCAGCCGAGACAGTTACCGAAAAATAACTGCGGGGAGAACCCCGTCGGTGCGATTCTTATGTGACGCTACAGATTGATTTCGGTGCGATTCTTACGTGAGGCACTACGCGGGATGGCCAAGAGATGAAGCTTGGAGACGAAGTCACCGTGCGGTTTCTGTTCCAAGTCTCGCAATCCGCGACCCTCAAGAGCTTGGTTTTGACCGGGGGGAACTACCCCTGGATTTACGACCTTACGAAGTAGTGCCGTGGTAGTGGTTATCGAGTGCTTTGCTCATAACCACTACCAATAAGGAAATATCCCGAATAACGGATACTCAAGAAGAATCCAGAATAGCGACCTCCCTCGCTAATCACTTCGCCTTCGAGCTGGGTGGGTTCAAGGGAAGTTTCAGCCATGCCAGGCCGATGTCTCTTCTCATGTGGCTCTTGCTTTCGCCTCCCGGTGCGTCGTAGATGATCGCGAGTCGGTTCTTGACCTTCATCACTGAGGGAAGTCCGATGCACTTATGGCTCCAGGTGCAGTTCTTGCCATCGAGGACAACAGCCTTGTTGGCGGGATCCCAGTGGTTGAGGTCTTTGGACCAGTACATCCAAACCGCGTCGGTGTATTCGAAGCCTTCGAGGCCGATGTGGTTGGTGAAAAGGAACCAGGTTTTGTTGGTCGGTTCAAAATATAACGAACTGTTCTCAATCTGTTCTGAGTTCGGAACGATGGGTTTCGGATCGATTTGCCAAGGACCATCAAGGTTTTTGGTTCTGGCGAGTCCTAGGGTTCGATGGGTTCCTTTGGCATCTTCCGATGCTGCGCTGAATACCATCACGTATTCGCGGCCTTGACGAATAATGTGTCCCGGACTGGCGGTGACATCGAAATAGGTGTTGGGAGTACAGCGGAAAGGAACGACTGTGGCTTGTTTGACCCAGGGGCCTGTCGGTGATGAGCCAAGCGCCTTCATTGTTTGGTAAGGGAAAGCCGGAATAAGGTCAGGCGCTGGAGACGTGTGCGGCGTACCCAGATAAAACATGTGCCACGTCTTGCCGTCGAAATAGGTTGTCCCGTAGGAAGCAGAAGCTGAGTCGTCTTCACCCGGCATTCCAAAGTCCAAAATGGGTCCCAGCGTTTTCCAATGAACGAGGTCTTTGCTCGTCGCCAGGCAAGCGAGCCATCCTTTTGGCCCAGCACCATCGTAGTGCATGTAAAAAGCGTCGCGACTCTTGAAAACCCAAACATCTCGTCCGCCATATTTATCGCAGTTGGCAGGCGCTAACCCGTGTCTGAGCACGACGCCCTGGTCGGTAGCATCCAGGCGGAGTAATGCGGAAGGTCGACCGTCAGGATATACAACCGGGTGTTGGAGAGCCGAGGCCGAAATTAGGCTGAGCAGCAGCAAGCTACACGCGATCATTCGTGAACCCGCATTCTTCTAAAAGGCACCATCGATTAATAGACCAGTGGTCGATCCGGCTGGTTCATCCCAAGAGCCCGTTTGGGTTGACATTTCCAAACACAATCTCTGATACTTAGGTAAATGCCTAATGAAATGCAGCAGTTGGATCGCGTGTTTCATGCGTTGTCCAATTCAACACGGAGGGAAGTCATAGCCCGCCTTGCTGAGGGCCCGACCGCGATGACGGTGCTTGCCGAGCCTTTCAATATGGCATTGCCTTCGTTTCTTCAGCACATGCAAGTGCTTGAGGCAGCTGGCTTGGTCAATTCAAGCAAAACTGGACGCACTCGTGTTTATCAAATTCAGCCTCAACAGTTGATTGAAGCGGAACACTGGATGGATAAGCACCGGAGCATCTGGGAAGCTCGACTCAACCAGTTCGACGATTTTGTAATTTTGCTCAAGGAATCAAACCCATGAAACCACCCCTAACTCATAAACCCGACCCGTCGCTCGACCTCCTTCTCGAAAGAACCGTTGATGTCCCGGTGGAACTCGTTTGGAAAGCTTGGACGACACCCGACCTTATTAAGCAGTGGTTCGCACCTCGACCTTGGTCGACTATGGAATGTGAAATAGATCTCCGTCCCGGTGGTCGCTTCAAAACAGTGATGTGTAACCCGGAAGGACAGGAATTTCCCGGTGAGGGGTGCATCCTGGAGGTCGTAGAGAATTCGAAGTTGGTGTGGACGAGCGCAATGGGTCCAGGCTACCGACCGTACGTTGGCGGCACCGGCGAGTCACACGGAGGGTTTGTCTTTACGGCCATCATCACGCTGGAAGCCGAGGGCAACCAAACCAAGTATTCAGCCCTTGTCGTCCACGGCGATGAAGAGTCATGCAAGAAGCACGAAGAGATGGGCTTTTATGGTGGATGGGCCACCGTTCTTGAGCAGTTGGTGGAAGTTATGCAGGCGGAGCAAGGCAAATGAAGTTCACCACGATCCTGCACAAGACGGGCACGAATACCACTGGAATTGTCGTGCCGCCTGAAATCTTGGATGCCCTTGGGGGCGGTAAGAAACCAAAAGTTAATGTAATCCTAAATGGCTTTGCCTACCGAAGTAGCATCGCCGTGATGGGCGGGACATTTATGATTCCCGTAAGTGCCGACATTCGTGCAAAGGCGGGCGTTAACGGTGGCGAAGAGGCAACCATCGAGCTCTCGCTCGACACGGCTCCTAGGGAAGTCGCCGTTCCGGATGATTTCGCCGCTGCCCTTGCTGCGGCACCTGTCTCGATGGCCAAGTTCGAGGCGCTCTCCTACAGTAACAAGAGTCGGCACGTCTTGTCTGTCGAAGGCACAAAGAACCCCGAGACACGTCTTCGAAGGATTGCGAAGGCGATCGAAGAACTGGCGAGTTGAATTTGGAAGTTCCGTAGCCGCCCGAATTTCCCTGGAGCTTTGAGCGTCTACGGATCCTATGTGAAGGAGCCGATCATCAACGTGAAGCGGCTATCCGAAAGCACCAAAGGTGCGTTCAAGAGTTGCGAAATGTGAAGCCCTGGAAAGCGGGCAGTCACGCAACCAAGAGCGCCGTAGGTGCGACCAATATCGTGATGGGGCATCGCCCGTCACCTTTCCGGTTCGTCACCGCGCAAGAACTCATTCATAAACAGAATGGACATGTGCACATTCGGAAGGGTTGGGGCGGTGCCCCAACCGATATTGGTCGCCCCGATGGGGCTCAGGGGTTCCGGATGTGTTCCAGGGCTGCACCCTTCGCTATTATGTTGCGCCCCGTTGGGGCTCCCGGACAAATTGCTATGTGACGAATGTGATCGACGGCTACTGCTCCGAAAGCACCAAAGGTGCGCTCAATAATAGCGAAGGGCGCAGCCCTGGAAGAACTCCAAGTCACCAAGTCAAGAGCGCTGTAGGCGCGACCAATATCGTGATGGGGCATCGCCCCGTCACCACTCCGGTCCGCCCCCGCGCAAGACAACGTCTTGCCCCAAACCACCTCCCGAAATTGTAGAATCAACAAAAATGATCAGGGTGTCGCTTGCCACAGTCTCTTAGCTCTGTTGTTCTCCATGTCGTCTTTAGCACCAAAGACAGGGTTCCAAACCTCTCACCCGAGGTCCAACCCCTCCTTCACGCCTACATGTCCGAGGTTGCACGAGGCCAGAAATGCTATTGCTACCGGGTTGGAGGTGTTGCCGATCATGTCCACATTACCGTCGGCTTGGCGCGAACAATATCCGTTGCCGATCTCGTCCAGGAAGTTAAAGCAGCATCGTCCAAATGGGTGAAGGGCAGGGCACCGGGTCTTAGGGAGTTTGCATGGCAGGCGGGATATGGAGCCTTCTCAATCACGCACCAGGATTTAGGGGCTTTGCTTTCGTACATTGACGGGCAACACGAGCACCACAAGCGGAAGTCGTTCAAAGAAGAGTATTTGGAGTTGCTCGCCGAACATGGCATCGAATACGACGAGAAATATTTGTGGGATTGAGCGGAAGGGACGTGCGCGTATCCGGAAGGGGTTGGGGCGGTGCCCCAACCGATATTCGTCGCCCCGTTGGGGCTCGGGCTTTCTGGTTGCCCAGTGTTCCAGGGCTGCGCCCTTCGCTATTATTGGTCGCCCCGTTTGGGGCTCTGGAACGAGATGACTGAATGCCTATTCCTGAATCGGACGTACTTCGATTCCGAAACCATATTGCTCACCGAATAGAGCGGCAGGATGGAGCGACGCTACTTCGACGGCTTCGTCGATACTCGCGGCCTCGACGATAAAGTAGCTGCCTAGCTGCTCCTTGGTTTCGACAAAAGGACCATCAGTGACGACAGGGCGTCCGTTTCGTGGACGAATTGACTTCGCATTGCCAATGCCTTCCAACCCCTCTTCGGCAACGACTTTCCCGGATTCTCTAAACGGTTTGCACTCGGCGAAACACTTTGCCAAAACCGCGTTCTTTTCCTCTTCAGGGACGTTGTCGAAAACGTTGACGTCGAGATATCCAAGACACAAAAACTTCATGATTTCCTCCATCCTACACGGGGTCTCGTGACTCAATCCGCCAAGTGACCCGGCTATAGTCGGGTCGAGGAATGTCGATTCGACATATCTGACGACTCATTTCGATAATTTACTGGCCAAGAACCTGACCTATCGGGTGAGAATTCAGTTCAAACACAGGTAACTCTTACGGGCACTCCGATAGCGTCCGTCCTCATAACCCGTCCATAATGAATCACTCCGAACGTGCAGCGTGGCCGTCGCGGGACGTGCCAGGCATATGAAAGTGATTCAGAAGTTACAGGTTGGAAGTAGAGTCGGAGGACATTTCGTCTTTGCCACTGAGAGCGTTGAAGTTGGGCAAGTGGTTTGCTACCTCCGCGGAGAAATTGCTGGAGAACCTTCTCGATTTTCCATACAAGTTGGCATGCATACTCACCTCGTACCGGATATAGATGTTCCAGATTCTGATGGCCACTATGTCTGCCCTTGGATCTATACGAATCATAGTTGTGCACCAAATACCCGTGTCCTAGGACGCGAACTTGTTGCGATCAAGCCCATCTCGACTGGCGACGAGGTTACTTTCGACTACGAAACCTCGGAATGGGATATGGCAGAGCCATTCCAGTGCCTTTGTGGTAGCCCTGATTGCCGAAAAGAGATTCGTGGTTACAAACACTTGACGGATTCAACGCGCAGACTTCTTGGCCCCGATGTGTGCGCCTACTTAATCGAGGAGGTTGCCCCCGCGGAAGCGGGATCGACCCAATGAAGAGTGAGTTGGATGAGCTTTATCCATCCAAATCGACTGAAGAATGGCAGCACTTGCACGCACTTTTCGCAAGCAACGCCAGACGATTTCCGCATGACCTTGCGCTAGATATCCCCCCCGCCGAGGGGCGACCCTACCGCCAAACCCTTACCTACGAGGAACTTCAGCTACTTTCTCTTGGCTACGCAGAAAAGCTGAGGCACCTCGGGACGGCGGAGCAGATTGTTGCCCTCTTTGTTCCCCGAACCTCTGAGCACCTATGGGCAGCCCAGCTGGGGACCTTGAAGGCCGGCTTCGCCTACGTTTGCATCGATCCGGTGCTCCCCGACGAAGTGATACGGAGGACCCTTAGCGATGCCGTGCCGGTGGCAGTGGTAGTTGATCCAGACCTGATGAATCGATTTCAGGAACTTGGGATGAGTCTTCCGACTATTTCCACCGACGATATTCATCCAACGGAGGATGAGCATCACCAGGACGACTTGCCGCTTGAGCGGCTTGCATACCTGATCTACACCTCTGGAACGAGCGGACTCCCTAAGGGCGTCATGATCGAGCACCGGAGCATTGCCAATCTTGTTCGTTCGGATATCGCCGAGTTTCGTCTTGGACCGGGTGATCGAGTTGCGCAAGGATCCTCAGCCGGATACGACTCATCGGTGGAAGAAGCGTGGTTAGCGTTTGCGGCGGGAGCGACGCTCGTCATCATGGACGACGATACCGCTCGACTTGGACCAGACCTCGTTGAGTGGTTGCAGAATGAGCGGATTTCGGTGCTGTGTCCTCCTCCGACATTGTTGCGGACGATGGGTTGCTCAAACCCCAGCCAGGCACTTCCGTGCCTCAAACTGCTCTATGTCGGTGGCGAAGCCCTGACCTCCGATGTCGCCGACCTCTGGGCGCCAAGGAGACGCCTTGTGAACGGTTATGGGCCAACCGAGTGCACCGTCACTTGCGTCCGAACGGATATCACGGCGGGGCAATCGATTACCATCGGTAAACCGGTCAATGGCATTTCTGCATTTGTTTTGGATGAGGACGGTAGGGAAGTTCCGGCCGGGGAAATGGGAGAGCTATGCCTCGGTGGCGTCGGGTTAGCGCGAGGATATCGTAACTCACCGGACGTCACCGCCCGCAAATTTGTTGAGGACCCCAAACTTGGTCGCATCTATCGAACGGGTGATCTGGTCAGGTTTGAACCCGATGGAAACTTAAGCTACTTTGGGCGAATCGATGCCCAGATCAAGTTGCGCGGCTATCGAATTGAACTCGAGGCCATCGAAACGGTCATTGCCCAATATCCAGGGGTCCGAGAAACCGCCTGTCGTCTTCAGCGAGACGGAGCACGGGAGTGGCTCTCGGCCCACATCGTTCTTGATGGTTCTCGAACAGAGTTGGATTTTGCTGACTTGCGCAAATTTATTGGCGATCAGTTGCCGAGCTACATGACCCCGACGGCTTTTTGCGTGTGTGAGTCGATTCCCAAGTCTGTGGGAGGAAAGCTGCGAAGGGACGCACTTGAATTTGTGGCACCTTTCTTCGAGCACTCTGCCGGTGACATCGTCTCAGCAAGAACGGAAACTGAGGCGTTGGTAGTAAGCGCGTGCCAAGGGATTTTCGGTGGTACTGAGCAGCTTTCCATCAAGGATGATTTCTTTCATGATCTCGGGGGAAGCTCTCTTCTTGCCTCGAAGGTTGTCAGTGTCCTGCGGACAAACCCCAAGACGTCATCGATTACGGTCAGAGATATTTATGAGGGCCGAACGATTGAGGGAATTGCTGGTCGTATCGGCCGTTCCGTAGCGGCAACTCCGCAAGCGGATTTAGCGGCGGTCCCTCACGGAAAGCCCGGGTTGGCAACTGCCATTCAGTCGCTCGTCATTTTTGGAGAATTGGCGGTGGGATCCGTCATCGCGGCTTGGTTCGTACTTGTCGGCGTCCCTTGGTTCGATCGCATTGAAGGTATCACAATGCTCTTGCTCGGCTGGCCGCTGTTGGCTGCGCTGGGGTTTGCACTGTTTACGCCGGTTGCGATCATTGCCGCGGCAGCCATCAAACGCATCTTGATTGGGACCTACCAGCCGGCAAGTGAGCCAGTTTGGGGCAGTCTTTACGTTCGCAATTGGATCGTTCGCCAGGCGATTCGATTGATCCCTTGGCGACACATAGAAGGAACGGAATTTGCCTGTATCGCACTCCGCGCCCTAGGAGCGAAAATCGGGAAGGGAGTCCATTTTCATCATGGCGCGCTCCCGCTTTCGGGCGGTTGGGACCTTTTGGAGATTGGCGACGACGCCTCGATCTGCCAAGAAGCAGTCCTCAATTTGGCGAATCTTGAAAGAGGGCAAATCGTCTTTGGTGGCATCAAGATTGGCAGCGGAGCTGTTGTGGAGACTCGGGCCATGGTTGCCCCTAAGTCCGAAATTGGCAACCACGCGACATTAACTCCCTTATCGTCACTTGCAGCCGGGAGCCGGATCCCTGATGGCGAGCAGTGGAACGGCATTCCTGCGAAGCCAGCTGGAGCCTCCCCAAAGGTTGAGAAGTGCGATGCCAAGGCAATGTCCCCCATCACATATGCCGCCTACCTAACCATCGCGAAAGCGATCCTTGGGTTTGTGCAATTACTGCCATTCCAGCTTGCATTTGTGGCTGTCTACAAGCTTCTTCCGGCCGACGCAACGATAAAGACCGGCATCCACACCTCGACGGTTATTAGCGCTCTTGGAGTTTGCCTGCTTATCTCTTTGATTTGTGTTCCGCTGGTGGTTTTGCTGGAAGCACTCTTGTGTCGAGCCATCGGAAGAGTTAAGACGGGAACGATTCCCTTACGGTCTACCGCGTTCGCTCGCGTTTGGATGAAATCGTTGATTGTGGAAGCCTCCGGGCGATGGCTAAGTGGGACCTTGTTTTGGCCCGTTTGGCTCCGCCTCGCTGGGATGAATATTGGCAAGGATTGTGAGATCAGCACGATCATCGACGTCGTGCCTGAGCTTGTGACCATCGGTAGCCATGTATTTTTTGCGGATGGGATATACCTAGGTTCACCCACGATACGAGACGGATACGTCACTCTCCTGCCCCTCATAGTGTCGTCCAACAGCTTCTTGGGTAACCACTCGGTGCTTCCTGGGGGGCAGTGTCTTCCTCCAGACATCCTGCTTGGTGTCTGTACGGTGGCGGATGACAAGGTTATGCGATCCGGCACTTCGTGGTTTGGCTTGCCACCGATGGAACTGCCTCGCCGCGAGATTGTGGACGTCGATGAATCTCTCACATTCAAACCGTCCGCAATCCGTTATTGGAACCGCGTCTTTTGGGAGTCGCTTCGGTTTACAGTCCCGGCGATCCCGCTGTTCTCGTTTTATCTTTGGTGGGATTGGCTTGAGGCTGTTTCAGGCGATATGCATGGGACCGCGCCCTTTGTTCTCCGAGCGATCGCGGTCGGGCTGGCAACCGCTGGTTTGCTGTGCCTTACCGTCTTGGGTCTAAAATGGGTTTTACTGGGCCGCGTGAAAGAGGGTATTCACCCCTTGTGGTCGTGTTGGTGTAGCCGATGGGATTTCCTCTATGTGGCTTGGGGGGAATGGGCCCGACCCTTGCTGATGCACCTGGAGGGCACCCTCTTGCTCGTTCCGTACCTGCGTGCGATGGGAATGACGATTGGGAAGCGAGTGGTGTTGGCAACTGGGTTCGCTCACGTGGTGGACCCCGACATGATCGTTATCGAGGACGACGCAACGGTGGCGGCAAACTATCAGGCCCACACCTTTGAAGATCGCGTGTTGAAGATCGGCAAAGTCGTTGTTAAAAAGGGAGCCACCTTAGGGCGTGCGACGGTCCCTCTTTACGGTGCCGTTGTAGGCGAATACACTCGTGTAGAAGCTAACTCGGTGATCATGAAGCATGAACATCTCCTGCCTGGTCACCGATACCAGGGAGCCCCAACCCATCTGATTCAAGAAGCTCTGAAATGACGCCCGCTTCCAGTCGCCGACCTGCCATCGACATCGCTCGGGGCATCGCGGTGATGGGAATGATGGTGGAGCACCTGATTCCGACAGAAGGAGCACCCAGTCAGCTCGGGCGACTCGTGAACACAGCGTCCGGTTGGTTCACGGGCAGGTCAGCCGCCCTTTTCTTCGTTCTGGCCGGAATGTCTTGGGCGATTCAAATGGATCAACGTCCCTCGGCTGGGGACCACCAATGGTATGTACTCCGCCGTGCAGTCGCGTTAATCGCAGTGGGCTGCATCTTGCACCTCACCGTCTGGCCAACCGAAGTGCTCATCGCCATCGGATGTGCGTTGCCAATTGCGACCTTCGTTCGACGGGGTAAGGATCGAGCCGTCTGGATTGTCTTGGTTGTGATCGTGTTTTCGATTCCTTTCGTCGGCAATATCGCCCGACCTTGGGTGGCTCAAGACTGGAACGACGCCGGGGAACCGCTCCTAAACTGGAGCACTTGTTTCAGACTTGTATTTTTCGATGGCTGCTATCCCCTGATGCCTTGGCTAGCCTTTGTCTTTGCTGGAATGGTTGCGATCCAGGTGCAGTCAAGAAGAATTTTGTGGTTCACAGGTGCAGCAGCGGTGGTCAGTTTCGTTTTGGTTGGGGTTCATCAGCTTCAACCTGCGATTGAGTCGCCCTTTGCGATCGAGTGGGTACCTACAAGCATTCCATTCCTTCTCGTGTGTGGTGGCGCAGCATTCGCTGTGATGTTCGGGATCGAGGCGCTTCCTCAAAAGGTTGCGACCTCAAGCGTATCTGAATGGTTAGGGTGCTTCGGGAGAATGTCACTGACTCATTACATTGGGCACATCCTTCTGGTGGTCTTGCCCATGAGGCAATGGTATCCAGCCGAAGAATGGCCGACGCGAATCGGCGTGATCGCCATGGTTGGGTATTTGATAATAGCGATACCGTTTTCGGTCTTGTGGTTACGACGATTCTACCGTGGCCCCATCGAATGGACCCTTTCCAAATTTGTGGGCTCGGAGCGAGATGGTGGCTGAGGGAATCTACGTCTGCTACCTGAAAACCGAGGGGCTTAGACGCGCGGACCTGGTTCCTTTGGTCTCACCCGGTGATCTGCGCCATGCGAACCAGTTTCGAGAAGAGACGCGCTGTATTCGCTCGCTTGCCAGCCGAGCTCTTCGTCGCTGGGGGCTTAATAGTTTCCTCGGCGAATCCGATTGGAGCATTTCAGTTGGTGAATACGGCAAGCCAACTTTGCCGGGACGAGGTGGATTCAACACTTCCTCGACGCTTGGGCTTGTCGCATTTGCCTATTCGCCAGTCGGTTCAATTGGGATCGATATTGAGGCAAAAGTCCGGTGTGAAGCTCTCAAAATGCCGCTACGTGAACTCGAAAGCTGGACAGAGCATGAAGCCGTCGCGAAGGGAATTGGCACAGGAGTGGAGCTAGCCCTTAGTGGCCTGAAGCCTCTCGGTAGGGGCATCTATCAAGATGCTGAGCGTAACGAGAACTGGAGGGTCCACAAACTTGAGCTTCCGGATCAGTGGGTTGGGGCGGTTGCTGTTCCTATCGATCACAATTGGCCTGTCACGTTGCATGAAACAAGGCTTGATGAGTTGGCAGGTCATCAAACCTTGTTGTAGGTCAAGCCATTTCATCTGTCAATTCAGTCGCCGCGTGAGTTGTGGGTGAATCGCCCCTCAGGGGTTCGGGTGTGACATACACTGCACTTCTTGCCAATTGGACCGGCAACTCCCTGCAAGGCGATGGACTGAATGTTGTCCCGTGGGTTCGTTGAAGGGGTGATGGCGTGCGGACTGCCGTGGCAGGCGATGCACTTGACCTTGTGGTGGCCCACCGAGTCGCGGAATAGCACTCCCGGTTGTTCATATTCGTGACCAGCGACGTGGTGGCATGATCCGCAACGTGGTTCGTCAACCCACGGTTTGCGGGCAGGATTTCCGACTGCCTCCATCGAAGTGTGGCAGCTATTGCAGTTCAGCCCCTTGGCTTTGTGGATGTCTCGCAGGCACTGTGTTTTCGGTCCGGGATGACATGAATAGCACGTTTGTTCGACCGTTTGGCCCCTGAATTTCGAAGCATGAAAGCCGTGCATTGCAGCCGAGAGAGTCTTAACTCCGGCAACACCAGGCGCTCCCAGGGCTGGATCTGCATGACATTTCGCACACAGGACAGGCTTTTGATTCACGAGGTGTGTTCCATTGAGCCGATCGTGCTTTGTCAGAATGTCCATTGCTAGAGACATGCCTTTTGTTTTGTGGCAATTGTTGCAGCTCATTTCCCACGAAACGGGGATGACTGCCTGGGTGGTGGCAACCACCTTCGAGCCTTGAAGGACGTTGATGCGCGAGAGTTGATATGGATCCGTTTGACCGGAGTCTGTGATCGGAGTGATCGGGATTGCCCTCGCCATGAAATCGTGGTCCGCAGTCGACGCCATCGTTCCACTCATCCCGTAGCCAAAGAGTCCGACGTCCTTCGGCAGCGCGACTCCAAAGAGAGGAAGCGAGTAGTCCCAGAGGTTGATCTTCTTATAGCTCGTCGAATTTCCTGGAATGCTGTACGTGACCGTAACTCCGCTCGTGACAATCTGAGGATCCTCACCTCGCCGGATAACAGTTGCACGAAGGTTATTTGCCGGTGGCAAAATGCACATCTCCGAGAAGTCATTGTTCAAGCAGTGCATGCCCAGGTCGTTGTATCCCAACACTGTGAATGCGGAGGTCGCTTGTGAAGCGGGCGCCCCGGACTGATTTGCCGCGACTTTGCCATTCGAACCCCCTCCGCCGCAAGAGCACGCCAGAAAGATAGCGGCTATCCCAACCAAGAGAACTGCCGTGGGTGGAATACGTCGTAGACGATTCCTAGACCCAGATTCATTGACCAATTTATCGCTCATATTTGCCCTCGCCTTGGCACGGCTTTCGAGTCGTGACAATCAGGAGAGGCAAATGGATCATCAAAAGATACAAACTTTGGGACTTTCGGTCCCTTTATGCCGGACTAAGGCGGAAAGAGACGGAAATCAATCTGTTCATTCATGTTGGGGCCCGACTTGAGGCAATAGGAGTCTGGTGCTATTGGCTATCCTAGAGTCATGAAACTTGCCATCTTCGGTGCCTCGGGGAGAACCGGGAAGATCCTAATTGAGCAAGCCCTCTCGGCTGGCCATCAGGTGGTCGCTGTTGTACGCGACATCGCCAAGATCACACCGGCCCAAAATCTGGAGATACGATCTGTTGATATCTCAAATTTGGAGGAAACAACGAAGGTTCTCGAAGGCGTGGAAGTTGTGTTTAACTGCCTTGGTTCCAATCACCTTGGCAAAACGGATCTCCAAGAGAAAAGCATTCAGGTCATTTTGAAAGCAATGTCCGCGAATGGAATCAAGAGGATTATTGTGCTAGGAGCTTCCGGTTCGCTCCATCCATCTTTGAAGCACGCGAGCTTCGGGAGGAAGATCTTCTTTTGGATCATTCGCAACACTTTTCTCAAGCATCCCATGCGTGACTCGGGGAACCAACAGCGAATTCTGGAAGGGAGTAGTGCGGATTACACCGTCGTCTTGCCACCGAGACTGACGGACGGTCCTTACGTGGGTAAGTATCGTGTAGATGCAGAAGGTTTGCCGCCGCAGGGGCAACTTTTGGGAAGAGCGGACTTGGCTGAGTTCATGTTACGGCAGGCAAGTGATCCCCAATGGATTCGACAGTGTCCCTACGTCGCTTACTAGATTCGTAAAGTGACTTGCTCGATTTTCTGGATGAGGTCTGGCACCATCCCTCAGCCCGAAAAGATACGTGTGGAGTGAACCTATTGACTGCACTCCACGCGGGGTGACTGCCCTAGACGAGGGCGTCGACGTTGATACAGACGACACGGGCGAGCGTAGGTGAGAGGCGGCCGCGGCTCGGGGCGGAACCGGTTCGTCCAGCTCGGACCCAGGTCATGTACTCCATGCCGTAGCGTCGCTTTACTGGGTGGCGAAGTGACAAGACGTAGTCCATCACGAGTGAGTTCTCTCTTTTTGAATTCTTTGGTTCCATTTGGTTTCTCCTGAGCGGTAGCGGAAGGGGTGCTGCAAGCAGCGACGTGGGCACGCATGTGCGAGGGCACAAGGCACTCAACGCAACAGGCGGCAATAAACAGAGGGAAGCCGACGGTTATTTCTTGTCGGTGCCTTTGGGAGGAGCGGGCGGCCGGTTCTTGGCGTCAGTGGCCTTTTTGGCTTTTTGCGCGTCGGCGTTGCCTGACGAATTCTTCTTTGGTTTTCGATCACCCATGATTCTCTGGACTCCTGCCCCCACTTGGGAAGGGCGTGTGCGTCGCGAGAAGGGGGAAAAGACCTTGAACGGGCCTGTTCAGATCGACTCGGTACAGGGATGTGGCGGTGGCCACCGTCACAGCATACTCGGCTTCGATCTTTTGCCGTTTCAAATAAAATGAAACAGGTGGGGTTGGCCCTAAGTGGAAGCCAACCCCATTCGGTGTTAGGGCGTCATCGTCAACAAGCCAATGGTTGCCCAGCATGTTCCGGCAAAGGAAGCGAACTGATCATATCCGTGAGGAAATGAGGAGTCGAAGTGGTTATTGAAGGCTGCCGTAAGCTTGGGTTCGTACCACGACCCGTCGTTTTCCTGGGTTCGCACGAGGAAAGCTACAGCTCGCTTGAGATGCGAGTCGCGCTGCTCGACATGGACTGCTGTACGAAGAGCATAAAGGCAGACACCGGTTGTGTATGAGTCACTGATTTGTCGTTCTCGAGTGCCCCATCCGCCATCGGCGCGCTGTGCCTGGAGGAGCCTGGACGTTGCAGCCGCTAGCTCGCTCAGACTAGATTCGGTTTCTGACAAGATAAGCAAACGCCCAGCCAAATCTTCGGCACAAGTCATCGGGGTCGAATTCGCCCATTTTTTCGTGCGCGCTGCGATCTTCTGAAACTCTTCCGCTCGATCCGCTGGCCAGTACGTTTTCAACACGCCAAGGGTTAGGGCACTCGTCATCACGTCGCTGTGCTCCATGATTCCGCGTTGAATCGAGTTGAATCGGCCGTCCGGAAGCTGCAGTCGCCCCATGACGGTGACGCCTTCTGCAAATCCTGGATTTGGGGGGACTCCCGCGGAGCGTAATGCGCCAAGGATATAGGCACCACCATAAACCTGGTCCCCTAGATGTACTGGCGGCAACATGCTGATGTACTTTGAGTCTTGGACGGCGGCATGGGTGGCTGCCGCATCAAGCTTGCCATCCTCCTCCATCTGTTTGAAGCACTCTCCGATAACACTCTTGTCTACCGAATAGCGGTGCTGGGCAGCCTGGGTCAGGGCGATCACACCCAAGCCCTGGTGATGGCAGGAAACGCAGCCTGCCTTCTGAACAAACACGGATAGGCCCTGTTGAATACGATGAATTGCAGGTCGGATTGCCGCGTCAGCCGTACGGTTCGCAACAACGGTGGGTGTGGCACACTTTTTTCCGAAGCACGATGCAACGGCTTGGCAGCTATACCGAGCTGCCAGATCTGCTGCTGTTTTACCGTCGGCGTCCTTTTGATTTGGATTTCCACTGACTTTGAGTAGTTGGCGAACCGTTGTGGAATCACCGGAGTACTTTGCCGCAAGGTGAAGAGGAGTTTCGCCGCTGAAGTCCTTGGCGGATGGTGAGGCGCCGTGAGTCGAGAGGTAGCGAACCATCTCGGAGTTGCCTCGCATCGCCGCGTAATGGAGGGCAGTTCGCTTCTGATGATCCGATGCTGATACATTGGCACCTGAAGCCAGTAGGAGCTTGACTGCCTTCAGTTGATTTCCGCGAACCGCGTAGATCAACGGTGTGGATCCTTCTCGATCCTGGGAATTGATACCAGCGTGTCGCTCAATGAGAGTACGTAATGATTTGACGCAACCGGTTTGGGATGCAGCCATCATCGCTGTCATCTTGTCGCCTCGGGCAGCGGTCGTAGGGGCTCCTCTTTGCAGTAAGAACTCTGCGACGTCGTCACCGCCGCTCAGAAGCGCATTGATGACGGCGGATCCCTTTCGAGTCGTGGCGTGAATGTCTGCTCCGTGGTGTAACAGAAGCTTCGCCGTCGGCACGTCACCGGCAAAGAACAATGGCATCATTTCGATGAAGTCAGGCTCATTGGGATTGGCACCCGCTTTTAGGGCAGATTCGACACCCGAGCGATTGCCGCGGGTTAGGGAAACGAAAAGGTTGGCCTGGGCCACCGCCGATGGTTTGGGGTGAAAGGGAGGAGGTCCTTGGGTCTTCAGGGAGAAAGTTAAAGACAAAATGATGGAAGAAACGATGGCGGAGGTAATAGACATGATGGGTCAAGCACCGTACGGAAGGGTGCCAGTTTGGCAGGACATCATTCTAATCAGACGGATTAGCGGGCGTCAACCTGTCCCCAATATGAAGACATATGTTTGAGATAGAGACGCTAAAATGAACGCTATGAATTTCGACGAGGTAATGGCCAAGCTCAGAAGCCTGGGAAATGAAAAGGTTCGCGAATTGAACCGTAGGAATGGCGCTGGCGAGAATCAATTCGGGGTGAAACTCGGTGACCTACGAGCGATGGCCAAGGCGATCAAACCGAACCATGAATTGGCGATGGAACTCTGGCAGACGGGAAACCTGGACGCCATGCTCCTCTCCACGCTTTTGTCAAAGCCAAAGCTGATTTCCACCGATGAACTTGAAGGCATGGTGAGTTCATTGACCAACTCCCAGACTGCGGATTGGCTCGTGACGAACGTAGTCAAGCTCCATCCAGATAAAGAGATGCTTCGCCAAAGGTGGATGGCATCAGACGGCATCATGGCGAGTCGGGTGGGGTGGAGCCTTATGACGGAGCGCGTCTTGAAGAGCCCGGATGGGCTTGATCTGGCCGCTCTGCTTGACCGAATCGAAAGAGAAATGGGCCAAGCTCCCGAGCCTATTCAGTGGACAATGAACTTTTGCCTCGGAGAGATTGGTATCCATTTCCCAGAATACCGGGAGCGCGCAGTTGCTATTGGAGAGAAGCTGGGTGTGTTCCGCGATTACCCAACACCGAAAGGCTGTACGTCACCTTTCGTTCCCATTTGGGTGGCAAAGATGGTCAAACGTCAGGGGTGAGGTCAAGTTTCAGTTGATGCGTGCGTCTGCTTGGAGTTTAGTTGCTTATCTCCGTCGCAATTCGATGTGCTTGTACTCGGATTTCCGGAATCGCACTCGTCTCCCATCGGCAGCCGCGGCATAGTGGGCCGATCGCCCAAACCTGGCCAGAGTCGTCTGTTCGTCCTGCATCATCGACCATGAGGCCCAGTCCTAACGGATCATAGTCTGCGAGGCCAGCGTTCACAATGGACTCCAGGATCGGGATTTTTTCGGATTTTACGTTCATCGTTGGCCCGGTGCAGTTAAGTACCCAGTCCGCAGAAATTGTCTGCCCACCTCCAGACATCTGTACTTCGAAGCCATCGCCGATCGCTTGGACACCCGTTATGCGACCGCATCCGGCATCAAGCTGCCCTGATTCTTGAGCTACCTGAATTTCCTCGGCTGCACTTTCGGGCATCCTGTGTCGAAATACATCCCAAAACGGTCGTAAGCGTTTTACAAAGCGATCACGATCCTTCCACGAGAGGGACTGCCAAAGTGCGACGGTATGAGGCCGGATGCCATCAAAGGTCGAACGCCAATCTTCACCAGATTCCCGAAGGAGTTTAATGATCGAGTCAAAAACCTCATTCGGTTCTGGCTTCAGCGCAAATAGGGCAGGCGTGCCCTTCTTATGGGCCGTTGGGAGAAAACCGCGACGTGATCGGGCTGTAATTCTCCCTCGATGGCGACGCGACCTGAGCAGTAGCACCACGTCAACCATCGTCAGGCCCGTACCAACGATGAAGATGCTGTCCATTTCCTGGACTCCAGCAAGCGCGTCCAATTCCCACGGACTTTGAACAAACCGCGGATGGCCTGAGAACTTTTCGAGTGAGGTTGGGCAGCAGGGGCGAAGGTTTCCTGCGGACAAAACAACCCGATCCGCTCGGTGTCGAGTTCCGGTTGAAGTAACCACCGTCAATCCATTCGCAGGATCGACCTCCCGAGCAGTATCTTGGATGATGGTCAATTCGGCGGCTGACTTACTTCTTTGCGAACAAAGCACATCTCCCAAATAGGATCCGTAGTCTCGTCGTGAGGCAAACGAAGCTGCGGCATCATTCTCTTCAAAGATTCTCTTGTCGACAAGCCACCGAACAAAGTGTTGTGGTTCGTCAGGGAAGGCACTCATGTTGCCAGCCCTAACATTCAGCAGCATGCACGGGTCAGACTTGGCATAGGCGATGCCTCTTCCAACTTCCGGGGATGGGTCGATGATGCTGATTCGGTCCCCAGCCTGCGCTAGTCGCAACAGGTTCGCTGCGACCAGCGTCCCAGACGCTCCTCCTCCGACGATGACTATGTCTTGGCTAATCTTGAACTCCTCTCCACGCCTTTGGCCTCAGAGGCAATCGGCGTGGAATCACGAATAGTATCGTGGTTCACTATTCTATTCGTGATGGGAATTCAATCGATACTGCACGTATCACACTAACGGAAGCGCCAGATAACAGCACCAAATGCGTTGAGAGCATTTGCGGATGAAGATTTCGTGTGGCCGTCTGCGAAAACCACGGGGCTACTGCCATCGTTCTTACCCGTCTTGCTGTAGCGACAATAGATGGGCTTCAACTCGCCGGGAGAAAGGTCTGGTGAATTAGGGTAGTTCTTGTCCCCAGCTTGTAATGTGAGGTCACGGTCGCTGATGAGTGGCAATCCCTTCTTATAGTCGCCGTCGGGCGAGTTCATTCCGTTATACGGATTGAACACGTATCCACGATGCTTACTGGTGGAATCGCCTTTCGGGCCATTTGGGGTTACTGCAAATAACCCGGTGCGGGTTGTCTCGTCGGCTTGTGAGAAGTTTGCAGCGGTGGCGAAGCCTTCTGTTCCTGCTGCAGCGGAGCCTGCGACGGCGGTGCTGTTAGGATCAAATCCGGTGGCATCGCTATAGCCAATACTCTGCGAGCGGCGAGAACCCCAGTCGAATGCCGGAGTGCCATCGCTTCCGGGTGCAACGAGAATGTCCGAGTTCTTCAAATAGGGTGCGATGATCTGCGGCCATACCGTGGGTGTGTCGGCTGGGTTCAAGGTACGCATGCTGGCGGGAGGGAAGTAGTCGTCTGAATCACCCGCATAAAGCATCACTGTCGCTGCCAACTGGCGCATCTGGGAGATGGAGGCGGACTTCTTTGCTGCCTCTTTCGCTTGTGCAAATACAGGAAACAGGATCGCAGCGAGGATGGCGATGATCGCTATAACGACGAGAAGTTCGATAAGAGTAAAGGCCTTTCGCATGGTGATAGTTGATTGACGGGATCAAACCTTAAATAGTTCTCAGTAATCGGTCCCCCGGAAGAAGCCTTGACGATAAGCCGCAATTCGACAGATGGAGAGTGGCAATTTATTAGTTCATTCTCGTCACTCACGGCTGTGGCACAAATTGGCATCGTCGCGGTCGAGACAGAACCACCGATCTTGAGGCACTTGATTGATGTAGAACTGCTCAAGCTTGCGCGAGCCTGCATGGCCATCGAAGAATGCGATGTTGCATTGATTGAAGTGGCGGGCGGACGGTCGCGCATCAAACTCATCATTCAGGTCCCCGTCGGGAACAGTCAATTTATAGGCACTATCGCGAGCCGTCACCAGGTCATCCTCTGTTCCAAGTTCGCCTACCATTACTGTCTCGGAGGGATGTTGGAGTTGGCTCGCTGTCGGTACGGATGAGGGTATGCCCGGCAAGTAGTCGGTGAAGTCGACAAAGACGAGTTCGTTCAACCCATAGGAAGACTGGGCCATCGGGTCGTCAGGACAGAGTCGAACCTTTGAACTCTTAATGTAAGGATCAAGCAAGTCGGGCCAGAGGATGGAGTCACCGTTCTGGGTTGGCGGCAGAACGTCGTCGGAGTCAGCCGTGTAGAGGATAACGCCCAGTGAAAGCTGACGGGTATTCGAAACGCATACTGCCTTCTTTGACGCCGCTTTGGCGCGCGAGAGAACAGGGAGCAATATCGCTGCCAAGATCGCGATGATGGCGATAACCACCAGCAATTCGATCAAGGTGAACCCTCGGACTTGATCTCTGCTTGGCGTTGACACGTTCATCTTGGAATAATCTTAACGAGTTCTTCTTCAAATTGGCTCATCAATGGGCCACGGCCGAGGACTAGAATAGTTGAATCAGATGAAGCGAGCTTTCACCCTTATCGAACTCCTAGTCGTCATTGCAATCATCGCAATTCTTGCGGCGATCTTGTTTCCTGTATTTGCGCAAGCGAAGGAGGCGGCCAAGAAGACGGCATGCCTTTCAAACATGAAGCAGATCGGCCTGGGTGTTCAGCTGTATCTCAACGACAGCGATGATCGTATGTTCTTCCGATCGGGCTCCGCGAACTCGAGGTCAGGCAATATTCCGACAGTGAACGGCAACCGCTGGTGGAACCTTTTGGTGCCTTATGTTAAGTCCAGCGAAGTCTTCCGCTGCCCATCCGATCCGCTTCCGACTCCGAGCAAAGACGTTAACGGCAACCTTACGATCCAGAGGTCCTACATCGCTATTTTTCCAGCGGAGAGTATCGTCTTTACGAGTTTGCCGAACCCCACCGACACGGTAGTCATCACCGAAAAGTGGGGCCAGGACTACACGGGGATTGTTAGCGATTCTTGGATTGAGCCGTACAACGGCGACTTCTCAATCGATTCGCACGATTCGACAAGAACCTACAAGGCTGCCGACCGACATGCAAAGCAAATGAATGCAGTGTTCTTTGACAGTCATGCGAAATCCAAGAACGGCGGCGCAATCCGAGCGAGCAAGGACTTAACCGGATGCCAGCTCATCTATTCGTTCCCGTTTAGCGGAGTGAACCCGCCGAGCGTCACCTCAACAAGCGCCCAGCCTGGTCAGCCAAACGTGTGCTCGACTTTCGTGTGGCCTTGATGGGTACCGCTCTGTCGCCATTTGACCTCCGCAAGGGCAAGTAGCGGAGGTCGAGAAACCTACTTCATGTCCTCGCCAAAGGCGCACCCTGACTGCCGGTCTTTTGGGAGGTATGCAACGTTTAGCTTTAGTGCAGGGTAACCACGGCGTGATAGCTCTGCTTCGACGTCGCCCACAGTAGTCTGGTTATATCCGGTCCATTTTTTCGCAAGCTTGCCATTCGGAAGAATGAGGACGTTGTCGAGGCCCGCGAGAGCACCGAATTTCGCAATCACTTTGCCGTCCGAGTCCGAGAGGATTGGGAATTTGGCGTGGTGATTCCGTGCGAACTGCTTCGTTTGCTTCGCATCAAGATTTGTCATACCGACAATCCTGATCTTTCCTGCCGCCAATTTGGTCAACCGATTCATATCTTCGATACCGTGTGCGTTGTGGGGACAACCTGCTGTGAAAAACATCATGAGGACGGGCTGCCCCGACGTGAGGCTCTGGACGTTGTAGTGCTTTCCATCAGAAGCCATCGCTGAAAATGGTGGGGCTGTCATCTCGCCTGCACAGGCAGAAAGCGAGCCAAATACGAGGGTTGTGAGAGAAAGAAGGGATTTGTGAAGCTTCATAATTCGTCTCCTGGCAATTTGGTGCCGGGGAAAATGCACCCAGACGTCATCTTCTTGGGTGCGGGAGCGAGGGGCATGGGGCGTAGGGCGACTCCGGCCAGACTCGCGATCTTTGTCGTGATGTCTTGAAGCATGTCCTGGCTGTACCCAGGGTACGCCTTGACGATCTTGCCTCCGGGAGCAATGAGGGTTGTATAGACGCCGCGCTGGGCTTTGAATGCACGCACGATCTTCATATCGGGGTCGGGGATGACTGCAAATTGAGGAGCAACGGCTTGAACCCAGAGCTTTGCCATCGATGGCTTCGCATCAATCACCCCGACCACATTGCAGACATCGCCGTAGTAGTTCTTAATCCGATCGATGTACGGTTTCGCCCCTTTGCAGCAAGGACACTGAACCTCGATGAAGTACAGCACCGCCGGTTTATCCTTGGTGAGTGAAGCGAGTGAGCAATTTCGACCTGCCAGATCCAAGGCTGCGAAATTAGGAGCAGAGACTCCTCCCAGGGAGTTCGCTGCTTTGCTCATCGCCTCGGTAACAGGGTGGAGCTTTCCCTCCCGAAATACGAGCGCTTCCGTTGGCGCAGCTGGGCGCTTCTCCAAACGGGAGTTGGTGACGGCGACGTAGCCGGCCAACCCCACAATGACGAGAAACACGCCTGCCATGCTGACGGACACTGCCTTTACGACAAGTGCCTTATTCATATACATGAACCTCTAGAAAGCCTGGAATTCGCCGTACAGCAAATGGCCTTCAAACGTGGCGCGCGCAAGCGAAAAGGGGCGCCACTTCGCGTGACCTTCGGCATAGACGTGGTTGGATCCTTTCGTGTGCCGGTCGGCCGAGATCGCAACCGGGTTGATCGTGTCATTCGGACCCGATGACGGCTCGACTTCTGCTAACCAAGGGTGATAATGGACATCGCAGAAATTGTCCCTTCGCTCGGAAATGTAAGTTGACTGCGCAGGAGCTGTGATTTCGCTCGACGTGGCTCCAAATAAGTAGTACGCATTAAGCAGATAGCTGCTGAGCGGGCCGGGCGGTGGGGCACTCAGGCCGATGCAACTCCCCTGGGAGTCAAGGAGAGTTAAGCCGTGGGGATCGCTATCGGCGGGGCAGACATAGAGTTGGGTCTTGGTTGTGTCTTTCGACGAGACGTAAGGAAGGATCTTGTCGAACGGTGATCCGTAGTCTTCTGCTTCGAGTTGGGCCTCGTTGTCGTCGACAACAGGGTTGCTCGTACTCGGGTGCTCTTGTGGATACCGGTCGTCATTGTCGCCAAGGTACATCATCAAAGCGAGTCCGATCTGCCTGCCGTTACTTAGGCAAGCTGTCTTTTTCGCTGCGGCTTTTGCTTGGGCGAAAACGGGGAAGAGAATGGCAGCGAGAATCGCAATGATTGCGATAACGACGAGAAGCTCAACGAGCGTGAATGCTTTAGATTTCAATTCGGATTTGCCTCGTTCGGAAACGGGAGACGATCACCTTGGATAAGCAAGGCGGAGCGTCTGAGGAAGCGAGAATTTGGCGCAGACGCGCCATAAGTTTCATCGCTCAGACGGGAGGCAAAAGAGGTGGGGCAAGGTCTAGCGACTGAAAACGGTCGCAATAATCAAAGGTATGGCCGGTCAGCTCTAACGGGGAAATTTCAGGAATTCGCTGCGCTACTAATAAAATCGGGACGGTTTTGGAGGTCACAGCCGTTTTTTGTGTGGAGCTCTTCTTTTCCGCACAGTTGCACTGAACAAACCCTTTTTCACCGGGTTTCGGCGCTCGCACAGCAAGCTCTTCAACCTTCCCACAGCAGACGTTTACCGCAACCACAATTTTCTGAATCGGGGCGGTGGGGCATTGTAACCCAACCGGACTGACATTCAGAGGAAGCACCGAATACAGCAAGAAGCAGGCAGCCATCATGGCCGCCAAGGCGCTTCGTGAGTGAATTGCCTGGAATCTCTCGAACAGAAACTGCGTCACGGGAATGAGAGAGTCTACCTTGGGCGTGGATTCTTCCTTTATGTCGAATGCCGCCGCCCTACTCGACTCCGATTTGAGTGAAAGGCTGACGCCAGACTTTCAACCTGGGCTGGTATAGAGCCGCCACTCCAGGGCTCATCGACCCGTGCATATTTCATTTAGATCCGAATTTCGTGACTCCTCGATGCAGGTCAGGGAGAACTGATTTTAGGAGGGCGTCATTTAGGTTGAAGAGGATGAAACCGGAAGATCCGAATTTGCGGCTAATTTGGATTTGTCGGGCGACCTGATCGGAGGTCATCGTGTTTTCGAGAGTCACTCCGACGCCGGGGCAGAACAATGTGGTCTTGCCGATGACGGCGGATTGATTTTCCATCCACTGTTCGTATTGGCTCGCCGAGTTGGTGTAGTCCATAGGACAAACGAAGTCAAGGTAGCCGCTTTTTGCCCAGTTCACCCAGTCTTGCCCAACGGTGTCTCGGCATTGTGGGTAGTCGGCGAAGACGGCAGCAGAGATTTTGATTCCAGGACGGATCTTTCGGGCTTCGGTACTGACGGAGCGAACGAGCTTGGTGATATTTGCGCGACGGAAGTCGAGATACTTCGTCTTGTATCCTCCGGTGAGAACATCCTGTGGCCAGTGTCCGATCCGCACTTGTAGCTGCTCCTCAAAACGAGTTCGACAGCCTTCGCAGTAGCAACCATCGGAATCCGGATAGCGGATGTAGTCGAAATGTATGCCGTCAATGGCGTAGTTCCGTACGACTTCCAGCATCGAATCTCGCTCAAGTTCGTAGTTGATTGGGTTAGAAGGGCAGAGCCAGTCGATATCGATTCCGGCCGGGTTCTTTTGGGTGCGATGCTCCGCGCGCATTCGGGCCAAGAATTCAGATGGGGCGTTGATAAGGTTCCAATTCACCTTCCACACATGCACTTGGATGTCATGCTTCTTCCTCGCCGCGATGCAGGAGGCGATCTGGTCGCCTTGGGTCTTGACGGATTCGTCGACAGGAAGCAGTTTGCTGTCGTAGTAAGCGCGTCCGCCCCAGAGCATGTTGGGGACCAACATGTTGATGCCATTTGCGGCGAGTTGCTGGGTGGTTTGATCCCAGGTTTTCCCTGCAACACCGAAAGCGGAGTGACACCAAACTGCCCGCATTTCGTTGGCTTTGGTTGGCTGGGCGGCGCAGTAGGCGACCCTGAGTGCCTGGTTCGTGCTGCTGTAGAGCTTTATGGCTTCACTGAATTTTCCGTGCTTCTGTGCTAGGTCCCCGGCGGCAAAAGACCGTCTTGCTTCTGCCGTCACTGCCGAACCCAGTTTTGCGGCAGCCGCAGAGAGCGTTGAAAACTCTCCCACCACTCCAGCGTTCGCTCTGGCACGTTCACACGCAGCGGGCCAAACATCACGATCAAAGTGGCCGAGGAGGGCCAGCATCATTTGTTGTTTGCCAACGGGATCATCGGGAAGCAAAACATGTGCCATGTAAGCGCCAGTGTCGGACGCAACCATCGCGGGATAGCCGCTCGCGTTGCCCTTGGCGTCACACCATTGACCGATGATTTGAGCAGACGGTCGGCTTGGGGCGATGACGTTTGAGTTCCAGGAGGCTTGCTGGACGGAGGTTGGCAATTCAGGTATCAAATCTTTCGAGAATCGGATCAAAGCGAATTGGCCAGGATGTTCTTGCGGCTTCCATCCGGTGACCTGTACGCCAATGGTTTTGAGTAGTCGAGGATGAACGCTGTAGAACCCAATGACTCGCCCGCCCGCCTGGACGAACTTCTCAACTTCGTCCATCTCCTTCTCACTCATATTCGGGTTATGGGGGAAGATCGCGACCTTGCGACCGGTCAATGCACCGTCTTCGACGTCTAGGTCGGAGAGTCCACCTGAATCCACTCCGAGTTCGCTCAATACGCTGCTGACCACCTTTGCTTGGCCAACAACTGTGCCGTACTCTGGCGAAGTTTTTGGCGTTAGGTCGCCTTGGACCACGACGATGTCTGACGAAATGGCCCTGATATCAGCGATACCAAGTGTCGTCACCGCATCCCCTGACTTCCACGCACCGATCCTTAGGCCAGTAATGTGCTTCCAACCTGCCGGAGTCCCCTCCGTTCCAAATTGGGCTTTAGAGACGGTGATCTGATTCCAACCATTCTCGGCGACGAACCCAGTGGTAAACCAGCCGTTCTCGCTTTGGAAGTAGAGGTTGAACGCTGGAGATAGCTTGCGTCGATCCTCAACATGAAACGAGAACGTAAATCGGTCTACTCGACGTAGGTCCAAGTCCAGGGCTCTGTCCCAAAACGCACGTGGATGATCTCCAATGACGTTGCAGGGAAGACGTATCCCTTTACCTTGGGCCTCTACGGGTAGCCCCCCATCATAAGCTGTCCATTTGGACCGAGCTTCCGAGGTCGAACTGTACTGACATAGGTCAATGACTTTGGGTGCTTGACCGCCCAGTGTGATAAGGCTCAAACCGATGGAGAGCAAAGCGCTCATGGCGTCAGTGTATCCGTGGCAGACCTTTCTGTCACGGCTATGTGACTGGGAAAGCGGACTATATATGTCGCGGATGAACCCTTTGGCCTTCAGCAACGAACGCTTCTGCAGGGCAATACGAAAGGATCCAGTAATCTCACTGATTGTGTCGTCGGAATGAATCTAATTTTTGGAAAAACCTATCGTATAATCCAAGCACCTTATGGACACACACCGGCCCAATCGACGCCTTGGATTTACGCTGATTGAACTGCTCGTCGTGATTGCGATCATCGCAATCCTCGCGGCGATCTTGTTCCCGGTATTTGCTCAGGCTAAGGCAGCGGCAAAGAAGACGGCGTGCCTCTCCAATGTGAAGCAGATCGGCCTTGCGTCTCAGCTTTACATCCAAGACTTTGATGATGCTTATCCGCAGGTGAAGGCCACCACAACCAGCCAGCCCCAAATCGATGATGCTGACGGCAGTATTGAGGAACCAGACCTTGGTTCGGTGTTCACGTGGTTAATCCCTTACATCCAAAAGGGTGAGCCCACTGATGAGGCGATGATTCGAAACAAGCTTTATGTGTGTCCGGCCGACCCGAATCCTAATGATCCCGCCTGTCCGACCACGATCAACGAAGGTGGTCCCCAGGTCAATAGCTACCTGATCAACGGTTTCTTTGTGTGGGGTCTTAACGAGTCACAGGTTCAGCATGTTTCGAACACCTTGTACTTCGGCGAGCGCCGGAGCGTTCCCTTCAACGGCGTGCCTCAGTACTGCGATGACATCTATCACTCGTGGTGGAACACTTCCAACCCGGTTGCGCCGGAGAATGACATGGACCCTCAAGCAGGTGCCATCTCAGACCGACACCTCGGAGGCGGTAACTACGTTTTCGCCGACGGGCACGGTGGATACAAGAAGCCGTCGCAGATCTTCAATGTCGCGACCGGTTTTGACATGAGCAATCCGTTCCAGTAGATCTGATCCCGATAATTTCAGCGGCCCCCGTCGTCGGCGGTGATCGTGCCGACTCGGGAGGCTAGGGGATTTGTGTGCTGGTGGTCCAGCCCAGGGAAGCGGCTTGTGGCCGCATCCCTGGGCTTTTGGGACAAAACACCTTCAGTGTTTGAGATGGTTCCATTCCCAATGCCGACTTAGGCTCACCCAATCTAGATCTGGGGAAACTCTACATCCGAGTTCTGGGAAGTATCTCGAAGCCTGAAGGAAAATAAACCGGAGTTTGGATACTCCTCACAAAGGGCTACTGGGCCAATTGGCCGTATTGGCCATATCTTGCTGTGATTCAAAATCGATAAGCGCATGCCATGATATGGCAATGAACGCTCTCGCTCGTTTTGGGTTACTGCCAATGGCTTTGTATCTCGCGAGTGCCGCGTCCGTCGTGGTCGTGACGGGCTGCGCCGAGCAGAAGCCTGAAGTGCGTCTGGCGACGCTGAACGAGCTCAAGGCGTTGGTTCCGAAAGAGTTGCTCAATGTGCCGCCTGAGGATAAGGCGGCCAAAGCGCGCTACGAGAAACTCATCGCCCTCGCGAAGAAAATCAAGCCAGAAGACGCGAACAGAGTCACAGCCAATTGGTCTGCGCTCTGGCAGATCTCTAAGGGCGGCAAGACGAACGTGAAAGTCACCGAAGCGGAACAGATTGCGTTGGTGAAGCGACTCTGGAAAACCAATCCCCACCTCTTGTCGGATTTGGAGGCGGTCCTTGCGAGCGGACCGTTAGCTGTGCCGTCTGGGCTAGAGATGGAGGACGCAGACAGCTCTCGCGCGCAAATCGACCTAACACGGATGTTGGCTTTCAGTTCTGAGAGCTACGTGGCGGCTAGTGATTTTGGAATGGCGACTCGGCTCGTTTTGTTGTTGTACAGGCTCGTAGATGCGATGCGTTCCGGTAGTGGCAGCATCTTCCCTTATCTTGCGACTAACATTGTAATGGGCATTTCGACGTCAACTACCGATCTGTATGCCCAGTCGAAATTTCCGGCCAAGGATTGTTCTGTGATCCTCAGATCTCTGCAACCAGCACCCAAAGAAGACCAAAACTTGGTTGCTGCGATCAAAGGAGAATTTCTTGAGTACACGTTGCCTGATCTCGCTTCCAACAAGCCTAAATTGACGGGTGCGGGCTCGTATGATGCTCTTGAGACCGTTAAGAAGGCGGCAAGAAAAACTCAGTTCGCTATTTCTAATGCCAGTGTTCCGCTTAGCAAACTCGACCGAACCTCCTACAACGAACTGGAACAGGATGCAAATGACGTCCTGCGGCACATCTATCAAAGTAATTACAAAGGGCCGTACAAGTCGATGGATCTTGTAACAGCGATAGGAAATACTCTCGATGCAGCGAGTCCTGCCAAACCTCCAACTCCCAACACGGAAGATGTGCGATCAGCCCTCAATCGAATTCACAACAGCTTGGGACGGTTGGTAGTCGGTCAGTACACCTGGGACATTCTCCCAACCCTTAGCTGCGGGTGGCGTGCCGAACGTGATTTGACAAGGATATTGTTAGCTTCGAGGGTTTACCGAGCAAGTCACGGCGGCAAACTGCCACCGACGGTGGCCGGTTTCGTACCGATCCTTGGTGCGTGGCCAACGAATCCGTTCGATGGCCAGCCATTCACCTACTTGCCGAAGCAGGAGAAGGTTTACGGTGTTGGAAATGATTTGACCGACCATGGTGGAGACCTCGGCAATGGGATAGTCAGCGGAAAGGACGCAGGGATTTCGCTTCAGTTGACGAGATGATTTACTACTGTGAGTTATGGAGCTAATATGTTCTATTCCGTAATTCCTTAGTATCTAGCAAAACCAAGTGATCGGTGATTTGGAAGGCTAGCCTTCGTTGCGACATGCGAATTCATATCGTAGAAAGAGATGTACTCGAGCTGTACACATCCGAGTCAGGACGGCTTTATAAATCGCTGCCGCCAGTTGTTGTGGACCGATTCTTTGAGGCGATGGGCCAAATAGCCTTCGCTCGGGACGAAAGGGATCTCCGTTCTTTGAAAAGTCGTCGGTTGGAAAAGGTACCAAGCGAATGCGCCGGATGCTATTCGATGCGACTCAATGATCAATTCCGGTTGATTTTGCGGTTGGTAACGATAGACAATGAACCTGGCGCTGAGATCATTGCAGTTCGGGACTATCATTAAAAGGAATGGTTGGATGGAAGCGAATAAAATGAAGAATCACGTTGATCCAAAGCCGTCAAGAGTTTTGCCGCCTGGAGTTACGCTCCAGAGTGAACTGGCGGCTAGGAATATTTCGATCCGAGAGTTTGCCCGCATCTTGGGCAGGCCCCAATCATTCGTGACGGAGTTGGTTGCGGGGCGTCGTCTTCTGACTGCCGAAACAGCGCTCCAGCTAGAAGCCGCTCTTGAAATACCGGCTGGCTACTGGATGAATATGGAATCCGGCTATCGGCTATGGAAGCAAGAACCAGATCAAGCCACCTCGCTTGAGGCGATCCGAGGGCGTGCAAGAGCCATCGCCTAGACCCATTCCCGTCACGACTATCAGTCCTTCGACTGGAAGGGAGAGCTATTTCCCTTTGCCGGCACCCTCTTGGCTAGAATCAATGCCCGAAAGCTTGGCAAATCTTCTGGCGCAAGGCATGAATCCGGTATCGCAACCGCAAGAAGCTGCCCCTGAAATAGGAACGTCCAGCCTTTCGGCGTGGCGATCCGGGTGATCAGCTACCAACTGTATCGGGCGTCGCCACGTTCTCCCATCGACACGGCGATCTGGTCCGGGGTGAACTCAAAACTCCTCGGTCTCTCGAAGAGGTGTCGGTTCTTGGGGCTCCAAATTCGGGCAAGCGAAAAGAGAAACACGAAAATCAGCAGACCCGGAAAGAGGAATATCGCCAGGGCAAAAAATCCATTCAATGGATCATCACCGAAGGTCATCGCCCAACCAACCAGGTCCGCCACCAATCCCAGTCCGACCCAAATAGAGATCGCGCCTCCTACGTCAATCAGCCTTGCACGGGAATAGCTGGCGCGATCAATGGTGAAGATGGAAGTTCGGATCGGGGTTTCGGATAGTGCGTCCATCTGTCGTTCAATATAGCGAGGGTGGCGATTGATTGAGTGACAATACATCACGTCAAAGCGAATGATGAGTAAAATCGACTCATGAAACGCCTTCAGGTAATGTTGCCGGATGATGTCTACCAATCGCTTAAGGAAGAAGCTGAACGGCGTCAAGCAACGGTCGCTGAGATCGTTCGTCGCGGAATAGACCGTTTACTCGTGTCCTCCGTGAAAGGTACGAATCGCGCCCCAGTGCTGTCTCCTCGCGACTTGGGAGTACCAATGATTCCAGCAGACGAGTGGAGAGACATCGCAAATCAACGGTAGGCACGATGACAAGTTGCGATACGAATATATTGGTCTACGCCTACAATGTGTCTGCGCCCGAACACCTAAGAGCTAGTCGTTTTTTGAACAGTCACCTACAGGACCGTGATTTCGCTCTGTCGGAACTGATCCTTGTAGAGTTTTATGTCCTGATTCGGAACCCTGCGATTTTCCCCAAAGCTTTGTCTGCGAATGAGGCAGTAATAGTTGTCGATGAGCTCCGGACGAACCCTTTCTGGACAATCCTAAAGTCTGGAATCGATGTTTCCGATTCTGTCTGGGCAGCTTCGGCTACTCAGGACTTTCCTAGAAGAGCAATCTTTGATGCGAGGATTGCTTATTCGCTTGCTGCCGAGGGCGTCACTCGCTTTGCCACACGAAATATCGCAGATTTTCGCCGATTCGGAACTTTTGAGATCTTTGATCCGATTGTGTGACAATTCCTTCCTTTGATTGCCGCTTTGGGATAACGCCCCGGGGGCCCGTTGCTTCTCCGATCGTCTACAACAGCAAGGTAATGTTTGATGATGCGGGTTGCCATCATCCAAGCTCCAACGAATATGCTGCCGGGCTCGAACGAGTGGGCTGAACTTGCCCGTGAGATCTCCCACGCACGACCCGAGGTTCTGATCACGAACGAAATGCCGTTTGGCTCGTGGTTGGCGGAGTCGAATACGTTTGATAGGGAAGGGGCAGCACAATCGATCCGTGAGGGCGAAGCAGGAATTGAAGTGCTGCGGACTCTCGACATTCCAGTTGTATTGTCATCTCGACCCGTATCCGCAGGGGAGCGTCTTGCCAACGAAGCGTTTGCTCTCGTCGGTGGGAAATATCAACGGGTTCATCACAAGCAATACTTCCCAGATGAGCCAGGATTCTTCGAATCCGATTGGTTTCAAGCTCACCTTGACGGATTTGATGTAGTGGATCTAGGTGGTTGGAGCGCCGGATTTCTTCTTTGCACCGAGCTGTTCTTTACCGAATGGGCCAGATACTATCGCCGCCAAGGTGCCAGCCTGATTGCGATACCTCGAGCCAGTGGAGAGAGTCTGCGAACTTGGTTGCCCGCCGCTCAAACGGCGGCCATTGTATCGGGCTGCTATGTTGCCAGTTCGAATCGAGTAGGCGTTGCATCGCCCGAACTCACCTTCGGTGGACGTGGGTTTTGCATCGCTCCAGATGGGACAGTCATTGCAGAAACCTCTGCTGAGCAACCTGTTGTGGTCTTCGAATTGGACGTTGAGACTAGTGCATTGCAACAACGCCAGTATCCGTGCTACGTTGCTGAGATTGAGTGGGACCCACACGGGTTGGCCCAGATGGAACCGTTGATATCGTCAACACGGGAGCCTTTTGGCGCTCGACCGTAACTCAAGAGTCCTCGAGTTGGTAGATGCGTCGGCGAACGCAGGTTTAAGTGCTATGCCGATTATCGGTGCCGATGGCACGATCTACCTGGTGACGGTAAGCAAAGTTGCCTGTGCGCTCTCTTCGAAGAATCTGGCAAGCCACTGCTGCCGAGTACTTTTCAGGCTATCGAAGGATTCGAGACTAGATTGGAAACCTGTCACGATCACCGCACTGGTTCTGGAACACCCACTCATTTGCTCGCGAGCATCTCTCGCAGGAAATCGTGCAGAACGTAACGAATAGACCTATGTCTCAAAGTTGAACATTATGATGAATCTTGCATGGATCGCTCTTTCGCTTATCACGGCGCCGGCAAAACCGGCAGATGATCAAGCTTACTTTGCCATTTTCGCCGAAACGAAGGTGATGAGGATCGCTGGAATGCCAGCAATCCAGATGCCAAAGTTGCCGCCCGGAGTTAAGCTGCCTCCTGGAATCTCTATTCCCGGCATGCCGTCAAAGCTGCTCAACGTGCGTCTTTGGTCGCCGTCGATCGCACCTGACTCGGCGACAGCAACCCTGGCGCCGCCCAGTGGTCTGAAACTGGGTAGTAGTCTTCCTCTTGATCTGTTTCGCCCCACTCCTTCGAGTGGTGGGAATGGCGCCGGTGGTGGGAGTAGCTCGGGCGCGGGCACGATTCCGGATTTGACGATCAAGGTCTATTGGGGTTCGTCGGACACCGTTAAGGAAGGTCAGCCGCGAGTTTTCAAGCTTGCCGACTTGTCTCCCGAGCAACTGGCCGAGATGTCGAAGCGCTCCGCTCAGATGGGGCCAAATGTTAAAGAGTCCTATTTCTATAAGCCGAATTGGACGACTGGATACTGGCCAGCGGCCAAACAAAAGGGAAGTGTCGAGGACGACGCGTCGCTGCTCGGCAAATACAATCTTGAGTCGAGCTATGCCGGTAAAGTTTCGATGGAAGTCCCAACCGGGGTCGATTTCCTTTCGCCGATCGAAGTGACCTCACCCGATATTTCGCAGAAGGTTGATCTGTCCGGATCGCTGGCGTTCGGATGGTCTCCGATTTCGAGTGCCCTCGGCGAAGTCGCATCGATCTTTGCGATGGAAGGCAAGAACACGATGATTCTCTGGAGTTCGTCCGAGAACTACACCGCGAACTTGTTGGCCGATAACAGTTTCTTAGAGATGGGTGAAGTTCGAAAACGTGTCGATGACCACTCGTTCATGGGGCCCGACACGAATCGCGTTTCGATCCCCGCCGGCATCTTCAAAGATGCCGATTTCGTGATGCTCAACATGATCGCCTATGGACCAGGCACGGCGACTGACGGGACCAACCCGTTGGCTCGCCTTCAAACGAAATCCACTCTGAATCTGATGCTCGGCGGTAAGAAGACGAAGAACTGAATCGGGTGAGAGTCTGCGTAGCACTTTCATCCTTTGGATGTTTTGAGTCATTTCAGCATTCTGCTTCCACCCGGTGGGAGCAGAATGCACCATGGCTTAACGTTTCGCTGCGATGAGGACCTCGGCAGGGCAGACCACTCACCGTTTGGTCGATTGTGCGGCGATGTCGCTTGCTCCGAATGCTGAGACTCCTTCGACTAAAATGAGGTCGTGGATAAAGGTGTGCGCATCTTTCGCAGCCGCGAAGACGCGGACGAGGCTGACCGCGAGTTGTATGGCAACCTCACGCCCCAACAGCAGGTCTTCTAAGACGTCAAAATTGGCGGACTCCCAACGCTAAAGAAGCCTCTTAACAGTCACCACCACGTCCAATGTCTTGTCGCCTCGCCGAAGCCGAAGTCTCTTTGTTCGTCCGACACCTCCGTGGAGAGATTCTGCAACCTGCGCCAACGGTCGGCCAGTTTGATTGACGCCATTAACGGCGACCAAAGCATCGCCAACATTCACTGATGACTTTACGTCGTCAGCGGCTGAAGAAGATAATCCCGATACCACGAGGTCGCCAGACTTACCAACGGTCATCACAAGCCCGACTGAGTTCTGGTCAGCATCCGAAGAAACTCTATCCCGACGAAAGTAGGTGACTCCGTTAGCGAAGTCGATTTCGACCCGAAAGTCGAGCAGCACATTGCCGGCGATCGATCCCACGATGGGTTGGGTCATCATTCGGCTCATCCACTTTTCGAAGGTCCCCTCGGGCCGCGAACAGGCGACAGCGCTCTTGATGTCGGCGTCTCCCAGCTTCAGCGATGGGACACGAAGCAGGAGGAGGTCCTTTTCCATTGGGCCCCCAAACATATTGGCAAAGCCCGTCGCACCGGTCGAGTTGGGCCAAGTCGGGTTCTGGGCGGCCCAAGTATCCAATACCTTTCGACTCATCATCGTGAAACTGGCGCCGGTGTCCAAGAGGGCCCCGTACGTCTTGTTATCAACAACAAATTCCAGCCGAGGGTAGCCAGTTCTGCGGCTGATTGGAGTAGGAATCGGTGTGCCAATGTGCTTTCTGGTGCCAGAGCTATCCAGCGTAAAAGTCCGCTTGACGTAATCGAAGATCACGCAGTAGTGGCGCAACATGCGTGCGGGAATCAATCCCTCCGCGTGGTTCCGGGTAAGCAGCCATTCGGAATCTGGCTTTCCGAGGATGGGCACACCTTCAAAGTTTAAAGGCATTTTTCCCAGCTTTGCCGTTACGGGTTCGAGGTTGACGTAGCTTTCACCATCTTCCTTCTCGGCCGGCCCCGACGCCTTGGCTCCCACGTCGGCAATCAACTTGGAACATAAAATGAACGCCCCACCGCCGGAATCAACCAGAAACCTAGCCTTCCTGACACCACCTTTCAGCGTCGGAAACTGCACTTCTACCATCGGGGCATTACCTTCAAGAATCATCGGTACGGTCACGGAAGTGGGTGGAGCAACCGATCCTTGAACCAGGAGCAAGGCAACCATCGGAGTCATCTACGAAATCTACCAGATGCCCTCTTAACTGCTGAACCCCGACACACTGGCTCCATCCCCCTGTGCATCATTCATGTAAAATGATGTCGTGGACAAAATAGTGCGGATCTTTCGCAGCCACAAAGACGCGGACGAGGCCGACCGCGAGGTGTATCGCAACCTCACGCCTCAACAGCGGATCGAGATTCTCCTGGGACTAATCAACAGTGACCCAAGATCTAGAGAAGGGTTTGTCAGAGTCTGTAGGGTTGTTCGCCGCACTCGAGATTGAGTCTGCGGTGGTTGACGCATTTGCTCGCGCCTTCCACTGTCATGCGTGATACACGCGAGAATTCGACTTTTCGTCCGTCCGTCGGAAGCGAACACAAAGAAGGTGCAATGGATTTCGTCGTCAAGGGCAATACACCCACTTGCTGGTCCCCAAAGAAACACATACACTTAACGACCGCAACGCGACACAATACAGAGAAAGGACGTCTCATAATCGTGACCACAATCGAGATCCCCACCACCTTGAGCGAAGCAGTCTCCAAAAGCTTGGGAGACACTGCGCTACCTAGATGGGCCCTTGAAGCGCTGGTGCTTGAGGGGGTACGAGAACTGTTAATTTCAATTGGAGAAGCTGGCGAGGTGCTTGGTTTCGGTTACTTCGAAGCAGAGGCATTTATCAAAGAAAAAGGTGCATTTCCTGAAGTGACGGAAGAGGATCTTATGCAAGATCAAGCCGACCTTCGCGAAATCCTTGTTCGCTCCCGCCCTCAATGATCGTTGTCACTGACAATGGCGCACTGGGCCACCTCATTCTGATTGAGCAAGCAGCACTGTTACCCCGACTTCATGAGCGAGTCCTCATTCCCCCAGCTGTCGTTTGGGAATTTGAGAATGCCGAAACGCCGCCAGAAATTCGGCTCTGGATTTCCAAACTCCCAGGATGGGCCGAAGTGGTTGCGCCAAGCGGCGAACCTGATCGCATTCGGCCGGGTGCTGGCGAAAGGGAGGCAATTCGTCTAGCAAAGGAGTACGACGCAATTCTGCTGTGCGACGACAAGCGCGCTGTATCCCATGGACGTCGCGAAGGATTGCTTGTCACCGGAACCTTTGGCATATTGATCCTAGGTCATGCAAACGGTTGGATCGAAATCGAAGAAGGGCTGGCGCTACTGCAAGAGCGGACGACTATGTACCTTCCCAAGAAAGAAGTTCTGGACCAGATTATCGAACAAGCCTGGCAGCTCAGGACAATAGTCGCCGATGGGCCATGACTCCAGCGGTTGCTTCTTGACTAGCCCGATGGCTGTCGGATCTAAGGAAGATCTGGGCCTGTCATCTGACCGTGGGTACTGCGAATCGGGCTTGAGAACCTGTCTACGCGGTTGGGAATCGTCCCGCCAAGTTTCTTGGCGACCTCTCCGTAGGCGCTTGCCTCCTTTGTCCTGCCAAGGTGCCAAAGGGCATCCCCCAGGTAATAGGAGATGAGTGGTTGGTAAGGGAGCAGAACATCCGCCCTGCGAAACTCGATCAATGCGCCGGGGAAGTCGGCGTGAATCTTTCGCTCGATTCCTCGGGCTAAGTAGAGGTCACACTCAAGGTTTTTGACGGTAGTTGGCTCGGGCACGAACGATTTGTAGTTCCCGTCTGCCATATAGCGAAGAATCATTCGGTCCGCCGAAAAGAGCTTCTGCGCTTCGGTGAAGTGACCCTCTCGAAGCAGAGATACTCCGATGACGGCAGCAGTTTCCGCATCGGGGGCGTTTTTGCCGCTTGTCAACTTCACAACTTCGGAGTACTTGCCCATCTGAAACAGACACTCCAATTCCTCGGGGCGGTATGGAGATTGCTTTGTGCCCAGCGTTTCCCAGGTCGCTTTTTCAGACTGGAAAGCGGAATAAGCCTCAGCAAAGTGTCCGGCAGCCATGGCCGCTTTTGCCTCTTTCTCCAAGCCGTCAACCCGGGCTCGGGCTGCTGCATATGCGGCCGTCGGATACTTTCGCAGCATAGCGTCCATGTCAGCCTTCGATGGTTTCGTTGAGGCGACCTGTGGAGAACTTACTTTGACCTCCGTTACCAAAGGGATGCCATTTGTCTCGCTGTGGCAACCATTTATGGCGGCGATCGTCAGGCAACCGACACCTGCAAGTATGAAAAAGTGTTTGGTCAACATTGATTTCCCAAGAGACTTAGGTTGTTGTGCACACGCGCAAACCTATGGACCCTAGTGACTTCACCTTACAATGAAGTCGGCAAGAGTTCATTCAGCGCGCTGGCCAGCGGGTATTCCATGACGCCATGCTACACCTATTGACCTGTACCGCGAAAGCTCTAAATGTTACGACTGACTTATCTGGGAGATGGTTGAGCGGAGAGCCTGATGAGAGGTTCTCGCTTTCACGAACATAGGCATTTTCAGGAAACAAATAGAGTCTCCTTAATCTGCTGGCACGGTTTGTGTTATGGATTGGTTATCGTCGCCAAATCACTTGGTAATCTGGTGCACTTCATCTCTATGATGAAGATTCCAAGTTTTAGGCATTCACTGTATTGAAAGAATCACATGGGACTAAATTTGAGCTTGTTAACTCTCAGCATGAAAGCATTGGGGCTTGTTGTGGCAAGCGGGCCGGTACCGGCGGGATCAACTGCCATCGTGACTTCGCCTTCGCTTACTCTGCCGACTTCTTCCGCCCAAAGACCCTATGCTGTTGATTTCAATAATCTGCCGTATCAGGAGACAGTTCGTGGGATGGCGCAGAGATGGATGGCACAGAAGGGTTTGCCTGGGGTTTGGTGCGCGTTGATCAAGGGTGGGAAAGTTGTCGCCTGTGTCGCCACAGGTTCCAAGAATGATCACGCAGCGGCAACCGTAAATGACCACTTAAATGTTGGCTCAGTCTCCAAGGTGATTACCGGGGAGATGTTGGCCCAATTTGTGGCTAAGGGCGTTATCTCCTACGACACAACGGTCGGGAAGGTATTTCCTGATGTCCAAAAAGACTATCCAAACAGCCCCTTTTACAATGCGACCTTGCTCCAACTCATCACCCATACTGCGGGGATACCTCGACGAGTCAACATTCCTAGGGAAGGCAATCCGCTGATCTACCGTCTTTGGGTGCTTAAGACAATAGTGGGCACAAACGTAGCCGCTGAGCCAGGACGCAAAGAAAGCTACAGCAATCTCGGAATGCAAATTGCCGTTGCGATGGTCGAGAGATTAACTGGGCAGCATTACGAGGATTGGCTCCAAGGGGACCTTGGGAAGTGGTTGGGATTAACCAACGCCACGATGCTGGACACATCTAGGCCGAGTTCTGATGATGTTGCCCCTCACTTCATGGACATGAATACGGCAACAGCATCTCCTGGTGCTTCGGCTGCGCCGTACGCCTATTTGAAAAGCGAGCCGAATGCAGGATGCTCAGTTACTCTTCCTGACCTATGTTCTTTCGTAATTACCACTACTTTATCAAATGGCGGTCAACTCCCCTCAAAGATCTATACCGACTCCCTCCGTAGTGCATTTCCTGGCGGCAAGTTCAGTTCGGTCGGCTGGGAGTGTCAGCCAGATGGATGGGTTTATCACAACGGCTCGACTGGAAGGGGAGAATTCGCCTTTGTGTCAAGCAATCCCAGAAGGGGTAGTGGATTCGTTTTCTACACGAATGGCGGCTACAAGCCTGAAACTAATCCTGGGCTGAACAGTGGTATGGACGATATTATTAAAGAGCTTGTCAAAATGTGTCCGAAGTAAATGGTAAGCGTAACTGTCAATTGGCTCTGAGCCAGCGATTCTGCGCACCATTCGCACACCAGCCAATCACCTCAGAATGCGCCAGTGGCTCATGGGACTAGCCTCACGCTGGCTTGAAGGAGAATTTCTCGATGACGATTTCGGCTTCTTTACCGTCGGTGGGGGGCTTGCCTTGGAACAGCCAGAAATTGATGTGCATTGGCATCGCTGCCCCCGAGACGCGTGCCGTTGCGTCGTTGGGCGCGAACAGCCAGCTACTGAACTCGTTCGTGTTGTCATCGTAGTGTCCGTGCAGGGACTGGAACAAGATCGATTTCTGCATCCAGGTGAACACGTGAGTCGAGAAGTCACCATTCAACGTGAACTCAAACGCAAATGTGGTCTGTTTCAGGTTTGGGGTCGTGGGCCAAACCGTGTAGTTTCCGATCGGTGCGTTGCCACCCCAGCGTGCGAACTCGATATCGATTTCGTGGGTGCCATCGGGGCCGACGTCGGCATTAGGGTAAGGAAACAGCCCAAGCACCAAGTTTTTGTCGAGTCGGTCAATTCGGCCATCCACCCAAAAGCGATATTCGCCGAATCCCAATTTCTTCGTGGTCTCGACCTCTCCACATTTCCACTGTCCGTTCGCTTTGAAGATTCTTAAGTGCAAAAATCCCTTGGAATCGATCCAGGCAGCGTGAGCATCCCAATGGTTGGGACCGGGGCCGCCTGTGCCTGCCGGACGCACCTTCCAAGTCATTCCACTGAATGATGTCGCCGGTAGTACCACCTGGAATGGCCCACTGGCTCCCGTGCTTAATTGGGCTCCTTTGGCATTGAGGGCTACGACGCTGATAACAGCAGATTCCGTGGCCGGACCGGTGGTCCGCCAAGTGAAGGACTTCGCCGATTTTCCAGCAGAGCCCAACTTGACCCACTTTCCGTTCCCGCGATCGAGCCGAACCTCGTAGCCGGCAGCCGAACTTCCCGTATCCTGCCAGGTGATGACATTCGATTCACTCTGGAACCATCGGGCCCCGGCGGGAGGGTTTGAGATGCTCAATTGCGCGGCCTGCAAAGGGTTGTTTGCCAACCACATGGCTGCTAAAAAAATAGACGAATGCACGGTGCAATCACTGTATCACGACTGTGCCAAATTCCGTCATGCTTCGTCCGGCTCGACTGCCGCTGCTTGAGTTTGAGCAGATTGGTTGCCCACCACGAAGGTCACCTTGGGTCGTTGGCCGCTGGAAAGGACGCGCAACTCTAGCAGTCCCGGGTGCTCCCGAACCAGCTTCGCGGTATTCAGCAGATTCCGCAGCGTTGCCGATTCATTTCGAGCGCGTGCGAGAGCGGTCTCACCCTCGATCTTCGTCTTGAGGAGATCGGAATAGGCGGCACGTAAGGAACCGACCATCGAGAAATCCAAGGATCGCAGGGATTCGACTTCAATCCCAAACTCCTTGGCCCCTTCAGCAATAACGGGAAGTATTGCTGCTGCTAAATCGCCACGGTTATCAAACGCCTCAACGAACGTCCGATCAGAGGTCCATTGGCGCAACGCGGTTTGGACAAGGAAATGGACTTGCTGGGAGGTTTTAGCCGTGAGTCCACCCTGGATGAAAACGGGCGTGACCTCTCCACTTCGGTAGTAGAGCAGTGGGTCAACAATTCTGTAGGTGATCAACAGAGACACACGAAGTCCAGCGCCATCCTTGGTGCTAACTTCCTGGCCACCGATCAACTCATGAACGGGACGCAAGTCGATGGACAAGATGTCATGCCCGCGACTCCAAAAACGGTATTTGCCCTGTGGCAAAACGCCCAGCAACTTGCCGTTCTGGAAGTGAAGTCCCACGAAGCCTTCGTAGATCGTTTTGCTGGTCATAAAGATATCTGGTTGAACGTTGGCGAGAGCAATTCAATCGGGTGGGGGATTTTCTCCCGCATAACCTGCTTGAATCCGCCTTTCAGCCACCCTCGCCTTCGTCATTTGCCTGGATGTATTATCAAGGATGCCTATGTGGGCGTTTTCTGGGTCGACTTTCGGCATACGCCTTAGTCAACAATCCCACGCTAAGCGTTCGGATGTTACCCGGGGTTGGTTGGACGGCTTGTCGTTCGATTACTACGGCGCGCCGTAGCATTCTATTACGCCTCGGGGCTCCGACGTGGAACGATTTTCTGGCGCTTTGCCCACCTTAAGCAGACTTCGTTCCATAGTTGAGCATGCGACCTGACAACGATCGTTAGCTGTTCAAGTTGCCTTGGGAGATAAACCACTCGACTATTGCTGACATCACAACCGTGCCGGCGTCGTCGACAACCTCGACCGGTATTGAGGCAAACATACGAGTTCTTGTGGCTAGGTCACTCGTCAATTGTGCAATCTCTTGGGGTGTAACTTTGCACCGAGCCCATACCCGTCCCCTTGCGGGCTTTCGGAACTTTGCCTCCAGTTGGCGTACGACCGGAATGAACCCGGTTACAGTGGGAAATTGTTTGGAAAGAAATGCAGCTGAACCTGCTTCTGCAACTGCCAAAAGCGCACTTGCATGGACGGTTCCAACGTGATTGGTGTACTTAGGATCATCAGGAAGGGTGACGAGAAAGTCGCTCTCCTGGCTCGCGAGTTCCAGACCGATATAGTGGTTGAAAGGCAGCTGTGAAACATCCATCTGTGATCTTCCTAGATTACGACATTCATCACGAAGACTCTGTGATATGGCTTCCACGGCCGACGCCCGAATAATGTCTAGGAATCTCTCTGACAGTCCCACGGCTACTTTCGAACATTCTTGGACAGAGTTGACCTCTACGAATTCGCCTAATTTGGGTTAGGAGGCGGGGCAGGAGTCTAAAGTTGCCAGCGGTCCTTCGAAAAACTGCCTGCTTTGTCGCCGGGTGGAGATATCGAATTTCCCAGATCCGAAGCCAGCCGTATATAATGCCGGGACTCTATGCGTCAAATCTTTGCACTCTTCCTACTCTTGGCCTCGGTCGCTGCGTTCGCCGATGATCAGCCGGGGCATTCAAGTCACGGCTCGGCCTTTGACTCTGGGATGCGCACGCGGCCTTGGGTGATGGACGGGATTGGCGAGGCGCCCTTCCCGATAACCACCAAGAATCCGGAAGTGCAAAAGTGGTTTAACCAGGGCAACTCTCTGCTTCACTCCTTCTGGTTCGAAGAGGCGGAGCGCTCGTTTCGTTGGTGCCTGAAGCTCGATCCTGACTGTGCAATGGCGTACTGGAGCCTGGCTCGATGCGGCTTCAATTGGTTCGCGATGGGTGCGCCAAATTTCGACGACAAGGACTTCGACCGGTACAAGGCTTTTCTGAAGGAAGCCGTTCGCCGAGAAGACAAAGTTTCTGAGCGAGAGCGAATGTACATTGAGGCATGGGCGCAAGCCACGACTCCGGGAGTGAAGGAAGGCCGCAAAGTTCTCGTCGGAGAGCTTCAGAAAATCGTAATCAAGTATCCGGATGACATTGAGGCGAAGGCTCACCTAGCGCTCTTCAATATTGGCGACGGCAGTGCATTTCCCAACCAACTGCTGATCGAACAGGTGCTGGCCAAGAATCCGATGCACCCCGGCGCTCACCACGCGAGCATTCACAATTGGGACGGGGTCTCGTCGGAGCAGGCCATCCGAAGCTGCGAACTCTACGGTAAGTCCGCGCCTGGCATCGGCCACGCCCTTCACATGCCGGGCCACATCTATACGAAGATCGGGATGTGGCACGAGGCAGCCATTGCCATGGATTCGGCGACGAGGATCGAACTCCGGTACATGAACGACCGGCTCGCCCTGCCGTTTGAGACCTGGAACTACCCGCACAATCGCAATTATCTTTGCTACATCCAAGAGCAACTCGGGATGTTGGACGCTTCTCTTAAGGGTTCGCACGACATGCTCGCTGCGCCCCGCGATCCGGATCTCAATTCTGAGGCAGCGGGCCGTACCGTATTGGAGGGCCATCAGGCTATGGTCCGCGCCCTCATCAAGTTCGAGATGTGGGATCAGATTCTGGCAAAGGGTGTCGTCGCTTGGAACGACAAAGACGATTTCGGCAAATTCGATCAGGCGTTCGCGGAGACCCTTGCTTTGAACGGCACTGGCAAACTTCGGGAGGCGAAAGAGCGTTTGCAGGATCTAAGGGCCTTGCAGGTGAAAATTGCTGCCGCAAACAAGGATCCAGAAAGTCCCGTTTTGAAGGGTACTGCCGCCATCGTGAGCATTGCCGAAGGGTTGGTCGCTCTGTCCGATGGGCATATGCTGGATGGGCAGAAGGCTCTGCTAGATGCCGCCGAAGATGACACCAAACACTATGGCGGTGATCCTCCCGGCCAGTCATGGCCTGTCATTCGGCTGCTTGGAGACGACTACCGTAAGCGAGGACAAAATCAACTTGCCATCGAGTGCTACGAACGCGCCCTAAAGCAGGAGCCGAACGATGGCTTCGCACTCTCCGGCCTTGCGCTCGCTCACCACGCAAGTGGCAACAAAGACAAAGCGGCTTACTATGCGGGCCGTCTGGAGTACGTCTGGTCCCAGGCCGATCCCAATCTGAAATGGCTGGAAGACGTTCGAAAGCTTGGCCTGGCAACAAAGCCAATCGCCGAAACCCCGAGACCCGAGCGAATCTACCACCCCAAAGACCTCGACACGATGGGCCCGATGAATTGGCGTCCATTCCAGGCACCCGCCTTGCAGGTTTTGAATGTGAAGGGCAAGCCCGTTCAGCTGAAGGACTATGCAGGAAAGAACGTCTTGCTTGTCTTCTTCCTTGGTGACGAATGCGTCCACTGCGTGGGGCAGCTCAAGTCGATCAACGACCGGGCTTCGGACTTCGAAGCTCAAGACACGGTAGTGCTCGCCGTCTGCAGCTCGACCCCCGCCAAGCTGAAAGAATCCGTGGCACTCGGCAAAGTGAACGTCACGCTGCTATCTGACAAGGATCACGAGAACGCTCGCCGGTTTTCTTCTTACGATGATTTCGAGGGGATTGAGCTCCATTCGACGATCCTGATCGACAAGAAGGGCTGTGTAAGGTGGAAGCGCACCGGCGGCGATCCCTTCACGAACATCGACTTCTTGGTGAACGAACTGAAGCGGATCAACGGATCAAAGTAGTATTGGCAGACGCTTGGGAAATATCGCGGACAGCCTTGTTGAGAGACGTGTTTACGACTCCAGCCTGGTGCCTAGGAATGGACTTGCCGAGTCCATTCGTTCATTAATCGTTTGGGCGGTAACAAAGTTTCGACCTTTCCTGTGAATCAAAGCTGACTCTTTGATTCACAGGAATGAGACGTCTTGCGTCAATGAATCCGAAATACCTGGCAGTGATGATCTCCCAGAGAAATCGATCCTTTGGGGCCCGCAAGCTCGCATTGGTCGATGTCTCCCATGCTTTCTCAAGACCTAAGCACGCGGCTCAATGGGCTTTGTGGAACCCGGCTTTAGAAAGGGCGCGTTTGTAGTACCGGCTCTTCTTCATCAGCTTCCAAATCAAACCGGTCCTTGCGTTCTCAACATTAAGGATCATCATCCCAAGGTCAAGACCAAGCACATCGGGGTCATACCATTTGCGGTCAATGTTGAGGGCGTCACAGTATCCGTAGTTGCCGAAGCTCTCATTTTGCGTCTTGCCAAGATCAACTCTTGCCTTCTCAGCCAGAGCAGGTGTGAAGAGTAGCGATCCAATCATCGCGGTTGGACTCACAGTTCCGCTGTTCCCGCCGTCTCGCGGCTCATCAGCGGCGTAGCCGTCCGGTGAATCCATCGCGTTCAGGCCCCAGAAGCCCGCCGCGTAGGTTTTCCATTGTGGATGCTGAGCGCAGTACGCGTTGTCTGCAAGGTGGGCGTTGATCCACATTTGCCACCAGTTCCTTCCTTGTCGATCTTCGAGCCCGCGGAGATCGTAGTAAGGCGAAGTCATTTGGGCCCAGAAAATCGGGTGGGCACCGTCGAACACGTCGAAGCCAGCGACTTTACCCATCTTGAATTGCCATGCATCCCATGCTGCTGGAGGCAGTGCCTTGTCGGTTGGATTACCGAGACCTAACAGATATAAGTGGCATGCTTCGGTGTAGAAATTCCAACGGTCCTTGATAAATCCCCGTTCTGGATGCCAGCCCATGCTTGGCGAGGTCTCCGTGGGCTTGGCCCCACCGTCGGTTGCCATCCATTTCCAGTCGATCCGGTCCGCGATATCAAGGGCCAGGCGTTGAACTGTGGTTTTTGGCCAATATTCAGCGGCCACCAGGGCACCATTCACAAAGAGTGCGGTGTCGACCGACGAAATCTCGCAGCTCTCCCATCTTGCTCCGTTGGACCAGTCCACAAAGTGATAGTAGAACCCATGGTTGTTCTCCATCTTGTCGTGGAAGTAATTCAGGCAGGTAAGGGCTCTTTCATAGGCTTCCGTTTTCGATATCCAGCCGCGCTCCACTCCAATCGCAAGGGAAGCCAGCATATGTCCGGAACAAACGATGGACGCCATGTTATGGGGGGCACCATCGTGGGGCTCCCTATTTTTCGCTCGGTCCTTTGTCAAGCCGGTCGAGGGGTAAGTCTCATCCATGAAGAAGTCGAAGGCCCGATGCTGGATGGTATCGAAGGAGGGCGATTCGGACTGGAGGGAAGTGGAAGCGCTTAGCAGAAGTAAAACGATAGGTGTCAACATTGATCAATCCCGGTTTCACCTGTCGCGCACTTGATGCTCATCAGGATGAAATGTAAAGCGATATTACACTCTTCCTAATTGGCCTCAGGTTAGTGGAATGGTTCCCTGGTACGCCGCCTTCAAGCTGCTCCAATTCAGCCGCAGGTAGAAGCGATGGGTTGGGCCTGTGATACAGAATCTCCGACCGTATCCAGAGATGAGTTAAGCATGTGGCTGGCTTGAATCCACCACCGGACTGCTCCAATTTTGGAGAAGGAATTTTGCCGAGGTCGTTATCGTCCTAAGGCGGCTGTTAGTTGCTTGAGAGCCGAATCACTCGACAATCTCCGGGTTCAATGGTGTCGGTGACGACGGTCTTTCCTCCGCTAGTGTTGACGTGCATGGAAGCATCGGAGAGCAGATCGCGGGTTGAACGGATGTTCGTTACGGTGTTGATCCTGAGCCTGTAAGTCTTGGTGACCTGGCTATCGTTGAAAACGGTCCACGTATGCTCTCCGAAGCGCTCTACAAAAACTGCGGAGTCATCCGAGATCGCATTGGTGATAGGTTCCCAGCCTTCACGGGCAAGGGTTTGTATGACCGGAATCGTCCTTTTGAAAAGGTCGCGGTCACGATTGTAGAGGGCTGGATTCTCCCAATAGGGGTTTGTGGCAGCGTCCGCGCTGAAGAAGGAAGGGAATACCCCGTAGAACACGCACTTCTTAAAGTAGAGGGCCACCTCTTTCGATCCGAACTTAGAAAAGTCTGTGTTTTGAAGGAGCATGTACGGCTTGTGGTAGCTCATCGTGCGCCGGTAGCAGAACACGTCATCGCTGTCAGGCGTCCATTTTCCATCCGAAAGCCAGCTGACTTCGATGCCCGCGCAGTCGACGAGAGGCATGTAACAGAAATAGTTGATCGGCGTCGTATTCGCCATCAAGAGCTTTCCTTTTGCGTGCAGCCAGCTGCTCATCTCGCTCGCAATCTCAAATGTGGAGAACGCTTGCGGTACCAGCGGTCGATAGCTGGCGTTGTCAAAGGAGAGGCCGAGTCGGCTCGCGGCGATGCTCTCCTGGCGGAAGTCGAGGACTTCCGAGTGAGATTCCAGTGAGTCGAGATATTCGCCGGACAGGGAAGTGGTTGTGAATCTTTTGGTTGCTGCGGTCAGATCGAAAAGCACATCTGCTTGCACGGCGGAGCCATCGGTTCGGTGCAACAAGGGGTTTGGGTTGAGTATCCAAACTGCGCCGTTTGCCCAAGGTTGATTCTGAAACGACACGTTATAGCGTCCGTCGGCACCATAGGTTCCAGAATTCACCACCGCATCCGCTTGGCGTCGGATGGCGGGATCGGCGCTCTTTCGGTTCTTCTGAAGCTCTTCGAGGGCGGCGGTGTCGGTGCGAGGGATCGCAGGTGCCATATTCATCCACCAGGTCATGGGTTCGGTGTAGCGAAAGCTATAGATCCCAGCTTTGGCATCGGAACTGACCGAGTTGTCGCCCTCGTGTACGCTGATTCCGAAGTCTTCGAAATGAGAAATTGTGGAGGGATTGGTAAATGGGATCCAAATCCCCTGCTTGGGCATCCGATTCTTAAATTCATTCGGAAACTTGCTGTAGTAAAGGGCGGCAGCACCGCGCATTCCATGCTGGCGGTCAATCTGGTGGAGAAAAACCTCGGCACTGGCTTGACTAGGGAAGAGGTGGTTGCTAGAAGAGAGTCCAACGTCGAACGAAGCACACAGCAACTTGCAGGCGGGGTTATAGAACAGTCGAAAGGGACGTGGTCCGAGAGTTGGGCGGACGGCAAGCATCCGACCAACGGATGGCGTGGTGACGACGGCAAACGGGTAAAGGGATGAAAGCTTATTGGCCCCGGAAGATGTGCTGGTAAGAGTGCCGATTTCGACTTCGGTAATCGTGGTCGAACTTCGGATGGTGTTCCACCACTTGCCGCCGACGGCATCGAACTTTTCACAGTAGGTTAGAGTGAGGGCGCGGTCTTTCCCTTGCTTATCAAAAACGTGAATGGACTGTTCCTCGCCTGTGGTGGCGATTTCGGCCCGAAGCCCAAGCTTCGCGATATCCGAAACGGGGACAAGGGGCGACTCTTGAGCAACGTCCCGGACAAACCAACCGTCGTGGAGGACTTTAGGAGCCGTGATCGGCTGAAAATCGAAGATAGCCTTGCCACTCAGTTCCGAGATGGTGACGTCGGAGAACCAAGCTTTACCAACGTGTCGGCGGAAAAGGACGTAGATATTCACTGACTGAACCGGCTTGGTGGGAACGATCCTAACTTTCGCTTGCTGCCAGGTGTGGGTACCCGTCGCGAAGGGGCTCATGGAACCCCAGAGGTGATCGCCGTCTCGGTAGGTTAGGTCAAGGTAGAGCGAGTAACCATCATCTGACGAGCCGTTAACCCCTTCTGCCTTGCTCCAGGCGGACACCAAGAATGCGGTGGCAACGGTTTGCTTGAGGTTCACGGTGTTCAACGCACCGCGAACATTCTCGTCAGCCGTGTTCTCACACACAAGAGCGACGCCCCCCGTCTTTCCCTGACCCGCTTGTGTGGTGTAGCCCTTCTCATAAGGCATCCATCCGTCGGTCAGTCGGGTGGTTGACTGCCCGAATGCCTGGGCTAAAGCGAGAAAGGATATCAGGCAAAAAGCGGCTCTGGCGACGGTCACGAACCCATTATGCCTCCATATCTTGAGCATGCCCAGCAGTCTGAAAGGTGCAATGCAAAGTCAGGATATTGTGTCGACTCCTACCGACAATTGTTATTGCCCTGACGAAATTCTGGAGAAGTGACGGGTGCACTCGTCTCTTTGTTTACACCAAATGTGTGGGTCAGCAAGAAGGTCTTCTGCCGCTCTTCAAGGGATTGGTGACCAGGAGAAGTCGAACTTTCACGTGCTTGCGGACACTGGCACCTGAAGCCTGCGCGTCTACCAATTTCACCATTTGCCTAGACGTTCGAAAGGAAGAAGTGCATCGTCATGCGCGCTACTACACAGGCGCACCCTGATGCATATAATGCATAGATGCGAACAACATTGGTGCTGTCCGATGCCGCGTACGAAGTAGCTCGCGCCATAGCGGCTTCGAAACGTAAAAGCCTAGGGGAAGTCGTCAGCGATCTGATCTTGCGGCCGCAGGGGGCGGGAAGTGGTTTAGCCCAACCCAATGATTTGGGAATTGTGACGTTTTCTGCAGCACGTCCGATAACTCCCGAAATGGTCAAGGAAATCCTTGATGAGAATTGACGCTGTGGTCCTTTAGGATTCGAACGTTCTCACCGCACTTGGCCTTAGCACCAACACAGCACACGAGCGTGTCACCGATTGGTTTGCTAAACGCGATGGCCGATTTGCCACCCGCCCGATTACTCAAGTCGCCTTTATCAGAGTCGCCATGAAATTAGGCCTCGTTTCGTTTTCCGATGGACTCGTTGCGTTGGGATCCATCGTCAATCGACCGACGCATCAATTTATATTGGACGGACTGGAATATTTCGAGGTCTTACCAACTGGAGTCGTTGGCCACGCACAAGTCACCTATGCCTACCTTGCCCAACTCGCTCGGCATAGCCAAATGCGTTTAGCGACCCTTGATAGAGCACAAGCCGCGCTTCATGCCGACGTCGCTTTCCTCGTTGAGTAAGGGTACGGATGCTGATCGGCGAGGGTATGCCTCTGTAAAAGTTTGGTGTCCAGGAAAGGAAGCGTGAACCTCTCCGAAGCACCTTAGCCAAGGTGCCCCCCTTGCTATTCAGTCTCAAAACACCGGAAGATGGGGTCCGAGCAAAATGTTGTCGATATCTCTGTTCATCGCCGTGGCAATCCAACAAGACGTCAAGCGGACGCCAGGTGCCTACTGGTTTCCTGCGTCGGAGGGGATCGAGAAATGGTTGCCGAGGCTCGCAGACGAAGAGCCATTTGATACTTGGATCGTGGATCCGAAGCCGAACGCGCTGACGCTGCAATTCGCCAAGGGCAAGGTGAAAATCGCAAAGCCCGGCTCGGTCGACACCGTGGCGAATCGAAAATGGCGCGACGCGACGATCCAGTTTGCCTTGGGAAAGACTTCCCCGAAAACGTGGTTGGCGAGTACCGCCCACCTAGGAGAAACGTTTCATTTCTTGACGACTTCGAAGTCACCTGACCTGTTTTCCATTACTTCTAGTGTTCCAAATGGGCTGGGGACCTATTCTGGTCGCGCGGTCTTTGCGGAGGTTCTCACCTGCTTTTGGCCCGGTGTGCCGTGCTTCTACGCCACAGATCTGTATTGCACCCGCTACTTTCCTGAAGATAAACATCACGAAAGCTGGGTCCTGGCGATGAACGATTACCACGGCGTCATGCTGAATATCCGTGCCGAGAACCCGCTCCTGGTAACCCAGAAACCCCGAATCGTTAGGGCGGACGACAAACCGGGAATGCTTGTTTTCGAACAGCAAATAGGCAAGAGGCTTTTTACGTTCTTCCTGAATAATGGAATGAAACCTATCGCGCTCCCAAGAACATTCAAGACGGAACTGGCAATCATGCCTCGCGGGATGGACATGGATACCCCGGGCGGTCCGTACTTGCTCGGATCAGGGACGGTCACAACGATCAATCCTCCCTTGGAATGAGCGGCTAGGAGAACTCCAAAGAGGAGCCGTTCGCATTGTACGCGATGCGCACTTGTCGGCTGGACTATTTCCGTGCCGCGCTTTGGTGCCCAGGAAAGGACTCGAGCCTTCATGTCCTTGCCGACGAAATTAGGATCCCTTTTGGTCAAAAATGTGGCAGACGGGTATCATTGAATACCAGAGGTATGCGATCAAGAACAGATCGGAGCCATTGGCCGATTCAGGTGGTGTCGTCCTTTGAGCAGGCTGATGAAGTTGACTTTGCCTTCTACGAGTCATTGACAGCCCAGCAGCGCCTGGACATGATGGTCGAGCTTGTCGGCCTCCTTCAACATGGAGCTACTACCGGATTGGAACGAATTCATCGAGTGCCTAAGGGAGAATGAAGTCGACTTCATGGTCGTGGGCGCATTTGCGATGGGCTATCACAGCCTTCCTCGCACTACCGGTGACATCGATTTTTGGGTTCGGCCAACCGAGGAAAACTCTCGCCGAGTCTGGCAGGCGATCCAGGACTTCGGGCTAGGGAGCATAGGCTTCGGACCGCTCGACATTGCTGAGGGCAACACACTGATGATGGGCGTGCCCCCGGGTCGAATCGATCTGTTGCCTATTATTTCCGGAGTTAACTTCGACGAAGCGTGGGATCGTAGAGTCTCCGGCAAGTTAGGTGGCTCTGAGGTTTTCTTTTTGTCGGAAGAAGACCTGCTCACGAACAAAATTGCGTCCGGTCGAACCAAGGACCTGGCGGATGCGGAGCGATTGAAACGCCGCCAGCGCCAAAAGAGTTAGTAAGGAGAAGTCGGTAACCCCACCTACGGCGTTGAGCCACTAATTGGTGCCCAGGAAAGGACTCGAACCTTCACGTCCTTGCGGACACTGGCACCTGAAGCCAGCGCGTCTACCAATTTCACCACCTGGGCAGGGGGCAGGTTCAAAAGATACCTGATCTTGAGGTCAGATTCAAACTGCCTTGGGTTGAGATCGGGTTCCGGGCTTGGTTAAAGGGATGGCGGCGAGCCAGTCGGGGATGGCATCAGGGGCGAAAGATTGGGCTTCGACCTTGTACGAGCCGAATAGAGGAAGTTTGAAATCTGTGTCGGGGGTGGATCGGTCGATGAGGACGCCGTAGCCGATGACTTTGCCGCCTTGGGTTTCGATCGCGGTTCGGCTCTCGAACAGGGAAGTGCCGGTGGTTAGGACGTCGTCGACGATGAGAGTTCGAACGCCCTCGGGGATTGATTTGTTACGTCGAAGGGTTTTCATACCGTTCTCGGATTCGATATAGGCAGAGGGGAGGCCCATCTGGCGGGCGACTTCGAAGGCGATGATGATTCCGCCGGTGGTGGGTCCGGCCACGAGCTCGATTCCGGCTTCTTTGTAGTGGCTGGCGATCTCGGCGCAGAGGGCGCTTAGGACGTGGGGCTGCTCGAGGATTCGGAATTTCTCGAAGTAGATTTCCGAGTGGCGTCCGGATGTCAGGAGGAAGTGGCCATGCAGAATTGCGCCGGAGGTCTCGAGAAGTTTGCCTAGGTCGACGGACATGGTTCGGAGTTTACTTTCCTTTTTTGGAAGGTGGTGTTGATCGTTATGTGGCAACTGCCTTTGGTATATATCGGGCACGTGTGCTACCCCACCAACGCAGTGGCTGATTCACCATTCCGGACGACGCCACGGAGACGTCGACGGGGGCTGTTGGCTTTGAAAACGGGGCGATATCATTCGACACTTCCGAATTCAGCGGCCAACGTAGTCGGCGGTGATCGTACCGACGCAACCGCCTTTGGTATTTATCGGCCGCGTGTGCTGACGCACCGACGCATTGTATGATTCATCATTCCGGACGTCGGTACGATCACCGCCGACTACGTGGCAGGTGGAGTCTATGGTTCTCCTCTGGAACTGCTGTTTGGACCGGATTTACCCTCGCTGACTGGATGTGAGAGAGGGCATCATCGGCGCGATGCTCCCGTGATCTTGAGGGTTTGTGGCCCTTGGAGGCTCTATTTCGTGGCGGGCTCTGGCTTTGCGGTCCGATATCGTCGCGAGTAGGCGGCGATGAGTCCGCCTAGGGTCATGATTCCGGTGCCTACCCAGACCAGGATGGTCATGGGTTTGTAGAACATGATGATGGGGTAGAGCGGGGGCGAGAAGAGGAGTTGGAGTTTTACGCTCTTGTCGGAGGCATCCATACTCAATAAGGCCATGCGGTAGCTTTGGCCGACTTGGGGTAGGTCGCGCTTCGGGCCATCAGCACCGATTTGGAAGGTCGGGGTGAGGTCGTACTCTTGGCCACGGTCGTTAATGTGAAGTTGGGCGCCAAATGTCGTGCCGACGGCACCGGGGCTGCCTTTCATCACGAACTTCTGGTAGGTGACCTTCATTCCGGCATCGTTCGGGTCGTCGCTCGACTCCGATTTGATGATTCGCGTCTGGCCTTCGGTGAAGTCCAACGGTTTTTGCCATGCATAGATCTCAGGCTTGTTCATCGCCATGTAGAAGTCATGGGATAGGAACTTCTCAACGTACGGCCAAACCATCGCGGTGGGAGAGCCATCTTCGGTTTGGTAATAGTACAGCCCAGGAGTGGCTTGGAACTTCTGACCGTCGGGACCCTCGACGTTGAAAATCACCTTTCCATCGCGATCGTACAGGTTCTTCTGCTGCAGCTTATCGAATGAGATGGAGTAGCCGAGAATCTTGGTAGGGCCGCCGTTAGGCACCACGACGTTAGAATCTTTCTGCTCGAATCCACGCGAGATGATCATGCCCGTCATCAGCACGGCGACGCCGATGTGGGAGACAAATCCGCCGATTCCGAGTTTGGAGCGCTTGAAGATCTCCACGATGCGCCAAATATTGGCGACGGAAGTGAAGGTGCAGACGAAGAGGAGCACCGCCATCCAAGGCATGAGGGGCATCTCAATCCCGAAAGGCATCGAGATCTTTGTCCCCGCTGGCATGTGCACGCCAATCGTTGGGTTCTGCATCGCGACCAACGCAAAGCCAGTAAGGCCCGCGGTCACGCTGAGGATGCTCATCAAGCGGTTGAATATCTCTTTGACACCCGCCTTCTTCCAACTGACAAACGGGGCGATCCCCATGAAGATCATGATTGGAATGAAGAACCAGACGGTGACGAGGTGATATTGCCTCTCTTCGACCGCACTTCCCGTTCCGGACTTAAGGGCGCTCCACCATGGCCAGCTCATACCCATCGCAATTCCGGTAGAGAGCAGACTGATCAGCAGCATTCCTGACCGGTACATGCCTTCACGGTCGATGCCAGCCTCATCGGGGAGTGGCTCGCGCTGTTTGGCCAGAGCCCGACCCTTAATGGCGAAGATCAGCAAGAACGCGACCGATATTCCAACCATGAAGGTCTTCAAGATCATCAGGCTTGATTGGTCCATCGCGGCAAACGAGTGGACACTGACCTTATCTAGCAGTCCAGATCGGGTTAGGAACGTGCCGTAAACAAATGTGAGGAACGGCAGTCCACCCATTAACAGGTTCGTACCGATCCAACGTTTCTTGGTGACCTGAACGATCACGCCATGGATGAGGACGACGGTGAACAACCACGGAACAAAGCTGACGTTCTCGACCGGGTCCCAAGCCCAGAAGCCGCCCCAGCCCTGGGTTTCGTAGGCCCACATGCCACCCATGCATAGGCCCAAGCCGAGGATGGCTGCGGAAAGGAGCGCCCAGGGGCGAACGATTTTTGCCCAGTCGGTAACGTTGCCCGTCATCATCGCGCCGACGGCGAGTGCGAACATCACGGTGAGCGAACCAAATCCCGTAAAGATCGTAGGAGGGTGAATGACGACCCAGTAATTCTGAAGGGCGGGCGTCATGCCTGCACCGCTATGAGGGACTTTCACGACTCCATTCAGAGTCAGATCCTTCATCAGTCCGAACGGAGAGTCGTACGCCAAGATCCCGCAAAGTGAACCCAAGAAGGCGCTGAAAACGATGGAGAACCAGCGTCGATAGGGTCCAGCGCTCTTGAAGGCGAGCATCGCGAACAAAGCAGCGCCACAAGCCCAAAGGAGGAAACTTCCTTGTTGGGCGGTCCAAACTCCGGCGATCTTGTAGTTAAGTGTCGTGAGAATGTCGCCGTGCGAGAACACGTACTGGAACTCGAACTGATTATTGATAAACAGGGCGAGAAGGCACGCCATGGTTCCAAGAATGGAAAGGGAACCTGCGAAGTAGGTCAGCGTCGCGAACCGTGTCAGCTGTGGCTTCTTGGTTTGAAGAGACCACAATACGATGCTGATTGCGAAGAGTGCAATCGCGCCATAGACGAAGTATTGACCGAGTTGGCCGGTGAACAGGGCCCATTTGGGCGCATCCGGCAATTGCCTGAGTAGAGCGTCGTTATCCAAAGATCATCCTAAGTGACTAGTTGTCTTTGCCGGCTTTGTTCTTTTCTGCTTCGTACTTCGAAGGGCACTTCACGAGAAGTTTCGAGGACATGAACTGACCGTCCTTCACTCCACCAATGGCGACGACCTTCTTCACTTGGTCGAGTTCGGCGGGAACTTCGCCGTTGTGCTGAACCAAGATTTCCTCACCCTTCATGTCTTTGATCTTGAAGGAGAGGAGATGCTTCATCGGATCGTTGTGCAACGAATCGGGCACGACGTCACCGGCAAGGTGCAACTGCATATCCGCAGATTGCTTCGCTTGCGCGATGGTGACATAGGGGCTCGCTTGGGTTACAAAGGCCGTTACTACGGCACAGAGTGCGATCACGGTGAAAATTGCGGTGAAGATTGGCCCCTTTTTCATATCAGTTCTTCTACAGGATACCGGAATCCAATAATACATACGCCGGGAACCAAGTACGCAGCGCCACTGTTATTGGATAAACTGATGTCGATGTTTGCCCGTCGTTGGATTGTGATGCCTGCCGCACTTGCTTGCGCAGCGCTGGTTACTCTTACTGCTTTGTCTCATGCACAAGGCGAGGAGAAGAAATCGGGGCCTCTGCCCAAGCCGATCTACGGCGATTTCTTCATGTCCGCAAAGATTGGCAGCTTCAAAATGCTGCCCTACAACGATGACAAGCCGCCTGAAGGTCATTTTGAGATGAGCTTCACCGGTACTGTGCTCGTTGATACCTCTGATGCCGTCAAGCATCCTCGCGGTTTGAAGACAACGATCAAAACCGAAGGTGCTGTGAAGCAAGAGATCAACTACCATGGTCGTATCGTGTTCCACGGATCTGGAAAGATCATCGTTGATGGAGGCTGGCATGCTCTCCAGTGGTTTGGTCGAGATATGACGGGCCACCTCAATGGCTCAGCGGTATTTCGCTTGAACGGTGAATTTGACAAGAACCTTGAGACCGGCTACTACTGGTACACCAACGGTAAGAAAGCTGACTGGGGAACAGGCGGTATGCAGCCAACATGTCCTGAGTCGATTTACACGGTTGCGAACCCGACGGTTAAGATCAACGGTAAAGGACACTAGGCACGTTTCGTGCTAGAAAGCACCTTTATTCACATACCCGGTCTCTGTTCCGAGACCGAAAAAAAGCTTTGGCAAGCGGGGTGTCGCTCATGGCGGGACCTCGCTGACGGCTTAGAAGCTTTCTCGGTTGGGCAGGTTGAGAAATCTGTCGTCCGAAGTACCCTTACCAAGAGCTTCAAAAGCCTTGAGAAACGCGACGGTGTGTTTTTTCAAAAGGGCCTCGGGCTGAGAGAGGCTTGGCGCGCCTACCCTGAGTTTAAGGATTCTGTCCTCTATCTCGATATCGAGACCGATGGGGGGCAGTCCGGTAATTCCATCACGACGATCGGCTGCTACGATGGCGTCGATTTTCGATGCTTTGTAAAGGGCCAAGACCTTCAGGAATTTCCCGAGTACGCGTCTAATTTCGCAATGGTCGTAACCTTCTACGGCGCGAACTTTGACCTGCCTATGATCGAGAAGCGATTTTCAGACCTTCGGTTTAGGCAACTGCACCTGGACCTGTGTCCCACGCTGCGCCAGTTGGGCATTGGCGGTGGGCTCAAGAAGATCGAGAAGCAACTCGGAATTTGCCGTGGGGAAGACACGGACGGACTGGGTGGCCTGGATGCGATTCGACTTTGGCGTCGCTATTCCACGTTGGGAGACGATCAGGCGCTTGAAACCTTGATCGCCTACAACCGCGAAGATGTGGTTAATCTGGAATATCTGGCAGGCTACGCCTACCAGCATCTCAAAGAACGAACCTTTCGGTGGGAAGAATCCGAACCGTCTAGTTCGTAATTCCGTGTTGGCACCGATCAGCGACTTCCTGGAAGGCCTTTTCGGCCCGATCCACGCAGTCATCGTCGATGTCGCCGTGGAACACTAGCCTTAGGCGATGTGCCGCGACGGGGAAGCACAGCACTCCCGCTTCTGCCAACCACGCCTGCCAGTCTCCAGCGGGAGCATCGGTGTTCACAAGCACCATATTGGTTTCCACCGTATCCAGGTCAATCGACAGGCCGGGAAGTACGGAGATTCGCTTTGCAAGATCTTTGGCACGCGCATGGTCCTCGGCGAGTCGATCCACCATCTTCGTGAGACTGACAAGTCCACACGCGGCGAGGATTCCGGCTTGCCTCATACCACCGCCAAAGCGCTTCCGCCAGATGCGACCTTTGTCGATGAGGTCATGACTTCCACACAGTAGAGAACCGACGGGTGAACGCAATCCTTTGCTCAGGCAGAAATTGACTGAGTCAACGTGTTCCGTAATGTCAATGACAGGGACGCCGAGGGCGACGGCGGCATTGAACACTCGGGCACCATCAAGGTGAATTTTTACGTCATGTTGCTCAGCAATCAACCGATACTCTCGCATCGTTTCGATCGGGATAATCGAGCCACCACCCCGGTTATGGGTGTTCTCAAGGCAGAGAAGGGAGGTCCCAGGCGTATGCAGATTGCGCTTCAGAAAGTGCTTTTCAACATTGCCTGGATCCATGGCACCACGGTTCGACGGCAGTGTGAATGTCACGACGCCAGCTAGCATCGCGGGACCGCCGACTTCGTAATACACGATGTGAGCTTCTTCCTCAACGATGATCGCATCACCACGATCACAGTGGGAGGCGAGGGCAATCTGATTTCCCATCGTCCCGCTTGGAACGAAGAGGGCAGCTTCCTTGCCGGTCATTTTGGCGGCGAGTTCTTCCAGCTCGGTTACGGTTGGGTCATCTCCGAGGACATCGTCACCCACCGGCGCATTTTGCATCGCCTCATACATTTCAGGAGTGGGGCGAGTGACGGTGTCACTGCGAAGGTCGACGACGTAGCGGGAAGAAGGGGGGAATGCTGCGCTGTACATGGTGAGGTCTGCCGTTACTATGATGGCAGAGGGCCCACCAGATTTTTCAGGTCGAACCCGATGCGCTAAGAGGTAAAACCTTCGCGTGCGTGCACTACTAGTCGGAGCCGGTGGAATGGGAAAAGCGTGGGGGAGAAATCTCCGGGATAACCAGGAGGCGGTTCTTGCTGGTTGGATAGATATGCGCCCTGGTGCGGCGGAAGAGGCAGCCAAAGAACTTGACGTGACCCCAGAGTATCTGGGAACGGACCTTGAGGCCGCGATTCGCGCTTTGTCTCCCGATTTCGTGGTTGATGTAACATCACCCTCCGGACACAAAGAAGTCACCACCACCGCCCTCGGACTGGGCGTTCCCGTCATTGGAGAGAAGCCGATGGCGGTGGACCTTGACGAAGCCAAAGAGATGGTACGTGCTTCGGAGGCGGCTGGCAAGTTGTACATGGTCAGCCAAAGCCGCCGATACGACGGACGAATACAAGCGTATCGAAAACTGATTGAGGAGAACCTTGGTGCGCTCGGGATTCTTAATTCCGACTTCTACGTTGGAGCACACTTTGGCGGGTTCCGAGATGAAATGGCGAGTGTGCTGCTGGTCGATATGGCGATCCATACCTTCGATGCAGCGCGCTATATTTCGCAAGCAGACCCCGTGTCCGTTTATGCCGATGAGTTCAACCCAGGCTGGAGTTGGTACAAGGGGGCGGCATCGGCGACATGCCTATTTGAGATGACGGGTGGGCTTCGCTACACCTATCGTGGCAGTTGGTGCGCCGAAGGACTTCACACTTCTTGGGAATCGGACTGGCGAGCCGCTGGAGCTAACGGGACAGCCCTCTGGGATGGTCACGGAGATCCCAAAGCTCAGATTGTGAAGGAATCAGGTGGATTCCACTCCACATGCACCGATCTCTCCGAGGCGTCCCCAACGGTGAAGTCTGGAATTGAAGGTTCGCTTGAGGAATTCCTGCATGCGCTGAAGACAGGCGCGACTCCTAACGGGGAGTGTCACGATAACATCAAGAGCTTCGCGATGGTCTGTGCCGCGGTGGAGTCATCGCGCCGAGCTGAGCGGGTATTGCTCTCAGAGTTCCTATAGGCACAAGCTGCACTGCATTTCAGAGGATAACTATCTTTATGGCACCTCGAAATAAGCATTCAGCCCTTGTGCTCCTGAGTTTGATGGCACTGATCGGATTGGGTGTGTTGTTTGGAGTTGCGCTACCTGACTATAGAAAGGCCATCCAACTTTCCGAATCCTCACAAAGCACCCAAGCGATTCTCACGGGTGTGTACAGTAAGTCCAAGGGCAATAGACGTTACGCACGCTATACGTTTACGGTAAATGGGCAATCGTATGATGGTCAGTCCGATTACGGTGGAGGTTTCGGAGATAGCGGGAATATCACTATTTACTACCTACCCACCGATCCGAGTTACTCAGCTATTAATCCGGAGGGAAAGAAGAAGGGCACGCTTTTTGCTCTTGCTTTTCTCGGAGTATGGAATGCGGCTATCTGCTCCGTTTTTGGATATACGATCTTGCGATTCCGACGTGGTTGAGGGGACCTTAAACAAAAGATGTATTGGAGGAAGGATTCGCGAAGCCAACTCAAGCAAAACGTCATGATGCTGTCGGTCTTGGTGCCGCTTGGTGCGGTTGGCTTCGTTTTCTACATGTTGCCGTTGAATACCAAAGCAGGGGAACTCATGACGACGCCCCATCACGTTCCTGGTCAGGTTTTCAAGTCGTACATGACCAAGCGGACACCCTATGCCGAATTCAGCTACACGGTAAACAAGGTTCTCTACTCGGCGAAGTCTGAGATTTCGCAAGTTGTGCAGTCAGGAGATCCGGTCGAGGTGTATTACATACCTTCGGATCCTGGATTTGCGAGCGTCGCTCCCCAAAAGACAGGCATCAAATTTCAGTTCACCACGCTTTTGAGCGGAGGGATGCTGGTCTTTATGTCTGTTGTGTGGGTTTACGCTCGCCAACGATATCGGCAGACGTTCGGCGGACGCTCCTAAACGAGCATTGCCAACAACTCATCGGTCTCGACGAGTGCCTTGTCAACCGCATCTACCGCAAACTCAATCTGCTCGGCTGAGATGATCAATGGTGGCTCGAATCGGAGCACCCGCGGGTTATTGAGGGCGTAGGCTACACAGACTCCGTACTTGAGCAACTGCGCAACGACCAATTCGCCGACTTCGTCTTCAGCAAACTCCAGACCAACCATGAGCCCGCGTCCACGGACTTCGGCAATCCACTTGGAGTGTTTGTCCGCTACGGACTGCAGTCCGTCTTTCAGAAGGAGACCTAATGTGGCTGACCGCTCGACGAGACCTTCATCTTGGATCACCTGGATTCCAGCAAGTCCGGCCGCGCAAGCGAGCGGATTTCCACCGAATGTGCTCGTGTGCGAGAGGGGATTCTGGCTATAAACGGCATCCCAGATCGCTTCTGTTCCGGAAACGGCACCAAGAGGCATCACGCCGCCGCCAAGGGCTTTGGCCATCGTGATGATGTCTGGGCTAACCCCGTCGTGCTCGCAAGCGAACATTGTTCCCGTTCGACCTAAGCCAGTTTGAACTTCATCGAAAATCAGAATCGCCCCGTGTTTGTCGCAGGCCCGCCGAAGTGCGGTTAGGTACCCGTCTGGTGGGATTCTGATCCCACCCTCGCCTTGGATGGGCTCCACGATCATGCAAGCTGTTTGGTCATCAATTGCAGCGATGGCGGCATCGACGTCTCCAAAGGGGACGAAAACCACACCGGGAACCAGTGGCTCGTAGGGCTTTCGATATTTCTCGCGACCCATCACGGAAAGTGAACCCATCGTCTTGCCGTGGAAACTTTCCGTTGTCGAGATGATTTTTACTCGACCCGTCACGCTCTTCGAGAATTTGAGAGCAGCCTCGACTGCCTCGGTTCCGCTGTTGCAGAAAAACGAATAATCGATGCCTTCGGGGGTGATTTCGGCAAGCTTCTCGGCCAGGTCGGCGGCATTCTTGGAGAAGAACGCTTTTCCGCTGAGTGCCATTTCGCCTAATTGCTTTTGGACTGCTTCGACGACCTTGGGATGCCGGTGGCCGACGCTAAAGGTGCCGTACCCGCCGAGGCAGTCGAGAAATTGGCGGCCTTCGTGGTCGTAAATGTAGCAGCCTTCGCCGCGCATTTCGACACCGAATCCGGCGAACGCCATCAACTTGGCAAGGTGCGGATTGATGTGCCGCGAGTACTTGTCGATTACGTCAGCATAGAGGGCATCTGCGTCCATAACAAAGTATAGCCTTGACTATAGGGCGGGAACCGATACAGTCGAAGGGTATCTACGGAGTAGCAATCGACAAAGATTCCGCATCTCTCGAATTGCTGATTCCTTCGCTTTTCCTTCCGTGATCACGATTCGCCCGTGACGATTGACGGCAGGAATGAACTCAGCGCTCTGTGTTCGGTCGTCCGCGATCTTTACTTGGAGCATTCCCGTCACGGCGGGCAAGTTCGATATGAGATTTCCCATCGAGTACATGATAAGGTGGCCGTTGTAGAGCTCGGCGCCCTGTAAAACGTGGGGATGATTGCCCCAAACGATATCGGCACCTGCGTCGATAAGGGCTCTACCCAAGGCGACCTGGTAAGGAGTGGGGAGGTTTTTGCGCTCGACGCCCCAGTGGATTCCGACGACAACATAGTCAGCTTGCTTGTGAGCGGCAGAAATCCAGCGGGAGAGTTTGTCCTTCGCGGCCTGGTCAAGTCGCCCACCCGTGCTGAGGACGGCAACGCCCGCGGTATCGAGGGTCGCAGGCGATGTTTTCAGTAACGCGTTGCGCGTCAAGAATCCCATGACAGAAAGCAGGGCGGCCTTCTTCTTGTTGGATAGTTCGATGATCCCCGGTTGTGCCGCGATGTTTGAGTTATTGCCTGCGCCAGCGTGGACAATTCCTTCTGTATCAAGGTCCGTGATCATCTGCGAGAGGCCACCGCTTCCGTAATCCATCGCATGGTTGTTGGCGAGACTCACGATGGATATTCCAGCTGCTTTGAGGAACGGAGAGTGCTTCGGATCTGCTTTCAAAATCCACTGATTTCGTGCTTTAAGCTCCTGTGCCGTTTTTCGCTGGGTCTTGGTGGTGGAAGTCGTAAGGGGAATTTCCAGATTGGCAAAAGTGGCATCCGAGGAGGCGGTGAAAGGCTTGATGGATTCAAACACGTGTTTCGAGGGTGGAATCCCATTGAGCATTACGTCACCTCCAAAAAGGAGGGAAGTTGCCTTCGCCGCAAAAGCAGTCACAATGAACAAAAACACGTCATTACGGACGAAGCGAAACGCAGTTTAGGCGTAGAAACGCGCCGCAGATTCGTACGTATTGATTGGCAGCCCCGGGGCAGAAAGGAACTATCAATGACTCATACAAGAAAACTGTTTGTCTTGGCGACGATCGTCGCCGCTTCGATTGCGTTGGGGGCGAAAGATGGCATCACGCTTCGCAAGACACTCCAGAAAGGCGTCGAAAGCTACCATATCCAGTCGACCATGAAGCAAACGATCACGCTTCCCGGTGGAAATGAGCAGGAGATGGGGTTTACCTCTACGACCGCGTATAGCTATAGCATCGGCGACGTAGATGCCACAGCCGGAACTGCCCCTGTTGAACTCACCACCAAGGTTGAGAAATTCGATATGGAAGGGCCGATGGCCGACATGATGGCGGGTGAAAAGGACAAGACCCTAATTACCACCAAGGTTAGCGGCAAGCTGGATTCTAGAAATCGCTTCACCAAAGACCCGAACAAGAAGGTTGATCCACGGGCGATCCTTACTGGCTCTGCCACGACAAGCATCATCGGGCCGCTGGTGGAGTTTCCCGAGAAGGCGGTCAATGTCGGCGACGCCTGGGACGTTCTGATTCCAAAGGGTCCGACGACTACCAATGAAGATCAAAAGCTGGTTGGAAAGCTGGTTGCCGAGAAAGAGGTTGATGGGAAGCAGGTTTACGTAGTCACCGTAGGCGGCACCTTGAAGATGAACATCAACGTCGGTGAGTTGATGAAGGCGAATCCGGTACCCGAGCTTGAGGCGATGGGCGCTGTTGATATGATCGTCACCGGTACGCTCCAGATTAGTGGGGAAGCGAATGTGGACAAAGCCACGGGAAAGACGATTTCGATGACGATCAAGATTAAGAGCAATCAAGAGACGTCCGTCGCGGCGCTTGGCGATGCCAAGATCCCGACGGTGGGGACTTCGACGATTACGGTTACGCTAGATAAGTAGGCGAAATCTCTAGCAAAAGGAGCCCCGAGTTTCCCGGGGCTCCTTTCTGTTATTGGGGTCTACGTTTATCCTCCGAACTGTTTCGCTTTCATTTCTTCGCTCGTTCTGGTTGTCAGCTGGTCTGGCCCCTTGCTCCGCTTGGCGTGTCTCCATTTTCCGGAACTCTGCATTTGATTGACTGCAGGTTGGTTTTGGATACAAGTTCCTGCGTCGGTACGATCACCGCCGACTACGGGGCGGGGTGGTGTCTCATGTCTGTTGTCTCGCACCGTCGACTATCTCGAATGTCGCACGCTGATCCTTCGGACGCCGATGTCACTCACCGTTACGCCAGGGCTTTGTGTTTGTCGAGCTCCTCTCTGGTCTCGACAAGCGCGAGTTGACCATCTCGGATGTGGAAGATGCGATCGGAGACGTCGAGCATTTTGTGGTCGTGGGTAGCGGAGATGATGGTGACGCCTCGCTCTTCGTTGAGACTTCGGAGGAGGTCGATGATTTCCTGACCGGTTTTGAGGTCAAGATTGCCCGTCGGCTCATCAGCGAGGATGATTGAAGGGTTGTTGGCAAGAGATCGTGCAATGGCTACGCGTTGTTGCTGTCCACCGGACAACTCACTTGGACGGTGGTGAAGGCGATGCACCAAGCCCACTAGATCGAGAAGTTTGATTCCGCGCTCGTCTGCCTCTTCGGGGGTGAGGCCGGCAAATAGCATGGGCAAGGTGACGTTTTCCAGGGCCGTTCGGACCGAGATCAGGTTGAAGGTCTGAAAGATATAGCCGATGGTGTGACACCGGAGAAACGCCAATTCCTTGGGAGTGAGCTGGGCGATGTCGACCGAATTGACGAACACCGAACCTTCGTTTGGCTTATCCAAGCCGCCAATCATGTTGAATAGCGTCGATTTTCCGCTGCCGGATGGACCCATGATCGACAAATACTCGCCGGTGTAAATCTCGCAAGTCACACCATTGAGGGCACGCACTGCTGCCTCACCCTCGCCGTACTGCTTGACGACATCGACGGTGCGGACGACAACTTCTCTTTGGTCTAGCAAACTCATACATCCACCCTAAGCGCCGCCGCGGCAGGCATCTTCGCGGCTTGAACGGCCGGAGCAATCGCTGCAAGTACCGTCATCAAAATGCCGACAAGCGTCCCAACGACAATGGCGTGAACGATGGGGACGAGTCCTGGACTCCCCGTGGTCGCACTCATCACCAGTGCAATTAGTAGGGATCCGATCAACGACCCTCCCAAGGAACCCAAAGCACCCAAGAGGAGGGCTTCAAGAAAGAAGACCTTAACGATAAAGCTGTCTGAGGCACCCAGGCATTTGATCGTCCCGATCTCTCGATAGCGCTCGGTTACAGACATCAACATTGAGTTGGTGACTCCGACGAGGCACATGACCAGTGACGTACCGGTTAGCCACTGCATTTGGGCTTGGGACTGCATTCCGCCGTGGGTTGGAGTGGAACTGAGCACTTGCATGCTGCAGAAAAAGGCGATTCCTAATGCAACTCCAAGCGATGTGATGAGCATGCGGAGGAAGCGCACGCGGATGCTTGCTTTCGCCTGGTTCCATGCGACCCACATGGGTGGGTCCACATTTTTGAACTCAGTCTGCTTCATTTTTCTTTTCCGAAGGTGAGCGTAATGAGTCTCCTCTGGTGAAGCATTTGCAGAAACGCCAGGAGCGCCGCATCTGCTTCCACTCGGTTCATCTTGAAGTGTTCTCTAAGGCGCTTCGAGATTCCTTCAAATGTATGCTTTCCATCGCATAGATTCCAAACAAAGGCCCCAATAGGTTCTAGTTCGAACTTCTTGTGTTCTGGCGCTTTGGTCCATTTGGCCAGGATCGCTACGAGCAGATTGGGCTGTTGATCGAGAGGAGCTAGGAGAAGGATGCTACCGTCCTCCTCCTTATCTTGAATGACGCTGGAGTTTCGGATGGGTCGCGAATGCTTCAGCTTCTCGCCTGAGAGCGGTTCTGAGCGATTGACCAGCCGTTTGGCTAGGCGAACCAGTTCCAATTTGGCCCCCAGTTTGCTTCGCGTGTGGTGACCTTCACTGTCGAGATCTGGTTTCTCTCTGGCTGCACCGTGACCAAGGCCGCTACGGGTGGTCGCAGGAAGGTGCCTGGTTGTTCAAATCGAATCCCAAGTGGCGAGGTCTCTGCGACCGCGTTAGGCATCGCTAGCAAAGAACGGGCCCAGGGTTCGAGCCCATGTTTCGCAGTGAGCTGCTCGGCAAAGGCCCAACGTTGAGCCTCTATTTTTGTCTTCTTGCTCGCCAGATCGATTTGGGTGCGTCCAGCTTGCAACACCTTTTTGTCAACCTCGAGCCCAACAGGCAACCTTAGGTGAAGGCCAAAGAGTGCCCACGACTCGGGTTCGGTATCCATTGTGAAGGTGTCGAGCACCTTGTTGATCAGGGGAAGCAATGAGTTCGCTTTGGAAGAAATTGCCTCGATAAAGAAAACTCTGCCCGATTTCGAAGAGCGAAAAATGGCTCCACGTCCGCATGTCGCAGAACTGTACTGATATCGAATGCGATCGGAGGTTTCCTCTATGTCGCTGGTGAAATCGTCTTTGGCGGCTTTTGCGTCGCGCGAAAGCTTCTCAAGATAATTCGATAGGACTGACGAAAGGTCGACCTCATGAGCAGAGGCTTTCCACCGAATTTGGATGGATTGTCGTCCTGGGGAAGCAATTCGGACGTAACCTTCTTTTCGGGCTCCCGTAAGGGTTACAGGAGCCCAATCTTCTGGATGCTCAAGCGCAAAGCCGTACCAGGCGAAGGTCACCGCAAGGGTCTTAGCTGGTTGGGCCGGAGTGTGCAGTCCCGCTGGCGACTGGGTGGTCTTGAGGGGCTGTCTGCGCAGGGTTGGTTGGCACAGTCGTCGTCATTGGGGGATCTTCATGAATGCTGGAAGTCAGCTGACGCTTACCTTCATCGAGTCCCTTTTGAAGCTCTCCAACACCCTTTCCGACGCCTCGAAGCAACTCAGGGATCTTTTTTCCGCCAAAGAGAACCAACACGATCACGGCGATGATCATGAGGTCTTGACTGCCTAGCATTGCAAAAGCGTTTACCATAATTTCAATAATTCTCCAATACCTTTGTGTACGCCTCGAAGCAGATTAAGGAAAATTCCTCCCCCCAAGACGAGTTACAGGATCACCGAAATGATCTTGAGGCCCTGACTGCTGAGCGTAATTAAAGCGGCAAGCATGCTTTTCATCCGTGCCCGTTTATTACTTACCGTGATAGTATACGCCCGGTTCGATCTTTGCATCCCCCTCGGAGGGCGATATCACGTCCTTGATGCGCAACATAAGGCTTTCCCAGCCATGGATTGAGCAAGTTTTGGACCGACTACTGTCATCCCTTCGAAGAGGAAAAATGGCTTCACGCACAAGGTGAGTGAAGCCATCATAGGACGCTAGCTGGGAGAGACGAGATCAGAGCACGACACTACTTCTTTTCTTCACCGTCGCCTGAACTGGACTTAACTTGAATGTCAATCGGTCCACTCGACATTTGATTGCCGGTTCGGATGGGGACGGTTTGACCAGACTTGCTGATCATGAGAGGCGCTCCATTGACGGGAACTTGGATCCAGCCTCTCGGTGCACCACCAATGGTCTTGGGGCTCGATTCAAAGTCCTTTTGCTTGAATGATTCATGAAGGTTCTTGCCGGGATGCGCCGTCTCGAAAATCATGATCGTTGTGACCTGATCTTTTATGTCGCCGAGTTTCTTGCCAGAGAGATCTGAATTGAAAGCCATGCCGCTCATGACTCCGTCGGGATCTTTGCAGCCCCACTCTCCATCTGGCGACATCTCCTGAAACGGCCCGAGTTGTTGCTTCGGTGTCATCGATGCTCGGAAATCCTCGCGAATGTCGTCTTGCCATGTCGCCGCGTTCGGTAGCTTGCCGCCATGAGCCGAAGCGTATTTCAACATAGCCTTTTGGGCATCTTGGTAATTGAACATACAGGCTCCAAGATCCTTGATTTTATTGAAGCCCCAGAAGCCAAGGCCGCCGATGAGGCCAACCGGAAGAACACAGCACCCTAAAACTCCTCCGATGATCACCCAGACGATGACATTGGACTTCTTTCGAGGTGGCATATAGGTTGGAGGAGATTCCATATTTTTTAGTGTACAGCAAGATGCATGCAGATTAAGATTGGAGTCTCGCCGATTGCCGGGGGAACGATCTTTTGCATCCTTGTGTGTTTGATTTCGAAAATTGGATACGATGTAATTGCTCGCCAGGTTTCGGGCATACCGCGATGGAACATTCAGGGATTACTGCCAGACTCCGAAACCGACAGGTCCGTAGCGCCCTTGAGGCGGCCGATCGTGCCAATCCCGGATTTATGGAGCACGCCCAGAGAGTTGCCGTGTACTCGGTCGCTGTCGGAGATCAGGTCGGGATGGAGAGTGACGCTCTTCTGGCGTTGCGCTATTTGGCTGAGTTGCACCGAATTGAATCGCTCGATCCTGAGTTAGTCGTGTTGATTCCTACAGACTTATTGAGCCGAGAGATTGTGAAGCTTTGCGAGCGATTCGATATCCTGCGCACTGGGTACGGAGACGGCATTCCAGTTGGTGACGACGAATGCGTCCGTTGGCTGTCCGAAGAGGCTATTGGTGAATTCGATGCACGGATTGTGGAAGCCCTGCTAGCCGTCCAGTCTGTTATTCAGCCAATAGGTACCTAATTCCGTGTGCGTTCTCACGGGACTCGCTCACTCCATCCATCCATCACTCACGATGATGCCGCCAGCCGGAGCTGAAAGCGGAGCCTGGAGGCTCGTGAACCGACTGCTTTCGAAGACGAACACACCGTTCGTCGGCCGGGCGCTCTGTTGTTTAGCCTCACGGCTTCGGCGTTGCCTCAGGCGTGAGGAATCAGCGCAGGAAATGGCTGAGAACTATCCGATCACAGTACTCTATCACGAGCCTCCAGGCTCCACTATCGCTTCGGCTGGAGGCATCAAAGCAGGTGGTGCTCTTAGTTCCGTTGACTTGGGCTGGTGCCTAACCTGCCCGATTGACCTTCGACACTCCTGAAACATGGGTGTCTACGTGGGCGGGCAATCCGGAGTAGGTGATTGTCGACGCGCCGGATGCTTCGCCGGTCAACGAGTCTCTTACTCGAAGAGAAGCCTGTGAAGCGCCGCTGGCCTCGACGTCGGCTCGATTGGATTGGAATTGTCCCTCAAGGTGGCTTGCTCCTGAGAGTTCGATTTTGCTTTCCAACGCCTTTCCATTGATGGAGCAGTTCGAAGCTCCTGAGGCATTCACCGTCAGGTTTTTAGCTGTTAGACCAGTTAGCGTCGTCTTGGCAGCTCCAGAAGCTTGAATCTCAAAGGTGTCGACATCAGCCGACATTCGAAGCGTGGATGCTCCACTTAGGTGGGCGTCAAAAGAGGCATCCTTGGTCACTCCGTTAATAACCAGGCGACTGGCTCCGGACACGTTCGCTCCGACGAGCCGTTTGGTGACGACATGCGCTTTGACCCGTTGATTACCGCTTAAGTTGAACCCAGTGTTTGCACCCAAACTCAGCGTGCCGTTGTTTACCGAAGACGTCAAGTGAGGCATTAGGTCGCTTGGTGCTTCGATCACAAGCATCGGGACTGCACCGTACGTCACATCGACATCGTAAACATGACCTGCCTGAATCCGGTCGAAGGCCGCAACGGATCGCGTCTGTTTGGTCATTGGGCCGACAGCTCGGAAAGTCCCGATACTGAAATGGATGAGGTCTTTCACACCGCGCTGAACTACCACGTAACCCAAAGCGACGAAGGTCACCAACCCGAGAAGGGCGATCATCTGTAGTTTTTTGAGGTTTGAAGATCCCATAAATCATTGCTACCGGTTCGCATGAGCCGAAGTTGCACTCCTTTCGAAAATCGTGCGAAGGTATCCTTCCAGAACCATGACGATGCAGGAGATGATCTTCCGCCTGAACGACTATTGGGCGGCCCAAGGTTGCGCCATCCTGCAGCCTTACGATGTCGAAGTTGGTGCGGGAACCATGCACCCCGCCACGACTCTACGAGTCCTTGGGCCAGACCCTTGGAATGTCGCCTATATTCAGCCCTCACGACGCCCTGCTGATGGCCGCTACACACGGAACCCACAGCGAAGCCAACGCTACTATCAGTATCAGGTGATCATGAAGCCATCACCCGAGAACATCGTGGACCTTTATATGGGGTCTTTGGATGCTCTGGGCTTTGACACATCGAAGAACGACGTCCGCTTGGTAGAAGACGACTGGGAGTCACAAGCGGCAGGTGCCAGTGGTGTGGGTTGGGAAGTTTGGGTCAACGGGGCCGAGATCAGCCAGTTCACGTTCTTCCAGCAGATGGGCGGCATTGAGTGCAATCCCGTTTGTGCTGAAATCACCTACGGACCCGAGCGCCTTTGCTTGTTCCTCGACGGAAAGACCTCCTTCTGGGATGGGTTGAATTGGAACGAGACGCTAACTTATCGTAAGGCGGAGTTTGAGTTGGAAATGCAGAATTGCGTGTACAACTTCGACGTCGCGTCGACGGAGATGCTGCTTCAGCTCTTCGATATGTACGAAGCCGAGTCAAAGCGCGTTATTGAAACACCCGTTTTCTGGGACCCGACTCAGGAAGTGATGACCATCACTCCTCAGGAAGGCGACGCACCAAATACTTATCAAGGCTCGATGGCACTGGTCTATCCAGCGCTCGACCTTGCACTGAAGTGTTCGCACGTATTCAATCTTCTTGATGCCCGTCGAGCAGTCGGTGTGACGCAGCGCGCGACGTACATCAACCGAATACGAGCTCGCGTTCGAGCCTGTTGTCTCAAGTACGTTGAGCAGTTCAAGGTTGAGGCTGTGGCAGGGAAGAAATAGGCGCGTAGCCTGTGGGATTTGTGTAAAGAGCCCCCAAGAACGTCTTGGGGGCTCTTTACATTTTTGGATGGTTTAGCTGTCTCCTCAATTTCATCCACCCAACACGTTCGACTCGTTCGATAGATTGTTCTCTTCGATAACTGATTCGGGCGCGCGCCAAACTCGGCCCTTCTGCCTCGTAAAGTGGCGTGCCGACTGCCCAGCGACCAGCGTACGGCGACGGTTATGGGCGTTGAGGAGCATGTCCGCCGTAGCTCTGCGAAGGAGGGAGACGAGTTGGACTTTCCCTTTTCCGAACCTTTCGGGTGATTGGGGTTCTGTAGGCTTCATTCGCTCGTTCGTCCTGTTGACTGTCTGCTACGGGCGTTCGGACCGCTTGGTACGAATTCTCACATTCCGGAAGCCTGCGGGTGCCTGGACCACTGGTTAAGAATTTATCGGTGGCTCAATCGCCACACGAATCGAAGGCCGGACCACTTTTCGTCGATGGCGCAGACTTTGTTGTCTACCAACCCGGTAGGGAGCAAAATGTCGCGAAGGCGTTGCTCAGCAATATCGGTTGGTACCTTGGATGCTTTCTTGGGCCAGGCAATCCAAAGTCCCCCGTTGGATTTCATGCCTGCGATCGCAAATGGCAGCAGTTCCTGCATCCGTTCTTCCCACTCCGCAAACAGAATGATGACGTCTGCGGGGGCATCGGAAGACGCCCAGGAGAAGCCGTTGGAGTCGGCACTCAGGATGGTGTCAAAGGCGAAAGGAGGGTCAAGAAGGCGCACGACGGACCCTTCTTTGATGCCGAGTTTCTTCGGCAAGGGTGTTCCCGAGTAGCCAGCCTGCATGCGTGAAAATATACCGCCGAGACCATTCATTGGGGAGGACCAGGAGAATCGGACGTTTCATGCCCTCGGAGGTGTGAATGGGTTTTGCCCACTCACGAACCTATCGGTGGTATCGTCGATTCACACGTTTATGCTGCTACCACTGTTGCTCGCCGCCCTAGCCTCACCGAAATCTACTGCTGTGAAACCGCCCACACCTCTTCCACCCGTTCCATCGGAACGCCAAATTGCATGGCACCACTTAGAGCGCTATGCGTTCGCACACTTCGGCCCCAATACTTTCACAGACAAGGAGTGGGGAGAAGGTAAGGAAGACCCGAATGTGTTCAATCCCACTGACCTCGATTGCCGTCAGTGGGTGCATGTCCTCAAGGCTGCTGGGATGACTCAACTCATCATCACGGCCAAGCATCACGATGGCTTTTGCCTGTGGCCAAGCAAGTTTTCGACTCACACAGTGGCCCAATCGGCCTGGAAAGATGGGAAAGGAGACGTCCTGAAGGAGCTCTCTGAGGCGTGCAAAGCAGAGGGTCTCAAGATGGGAGTGTATTTGTCTCCATGGGATCGAAACCATCCCACATACGGCACTCCCGAATACAACAAAGTTTTCTCAAATATGCTCACCGAGGTGCTGGGCAACTACGGACCGATCTCGGAAGTTTGGTTCGACGGTGCCAATGGTGAGGGACCGAACGGAAAGAAGCAGGTCTACGATTGGAAACTCTTCCATGAGACCGTGCGCAAACTTCAGCCGAAGGCAGTCATGTTCAGCGACGCAGGACCCGATGTCCGTTGGGTAGGAAACGAAGACGGCCATGCCGATGTGACGAACTGGTCGACCATCAGTAAGGAAAAATACTATCCGGGCATGTCTGGCATTCCCGTGCTCACCCAAGGAGATCCAAAAGGGTCGTCTTGGGTTCCTGCAGAGTGCGATGTCTCTATCCGTCCAGGTTGGTTCTATCACCCTGAGCAAGACACAAAGGTCAAGACGCCTGAGCAACTGGTTGATTTGTACTACCGATCGGTAGGCATGAATGCGAGCTTCCTTTTGAACGTGCCTCCAGATCGCCAGGGACATATTCATCTCAACGACATTCAGGCGCTGCAAGGGATGAACCGAATCCTGCAAGCGACCTTCAAAACGGATTTGGCGCTTGGTGCAAAGGTGGCTTCTGACGTTGTGCGTGGCTCTGGATTCGAAGCTACCAAAGTTACTGATGGGAACTGGAACAGCTATTGGGCTGCTCCCGACAACGTTACAAAAGGGGCGTTGACAGTAGACCTTGGCAAGAAGAAGCTTTTCGACCGCGTTGTGCTGCAAGAGTACATTCCGCTGGGCCAACGGGTGCAGTCCTTCACAGTGGAGGCAAAGACTGACGACGGTTGGCACAAGATCGGCGGTGGGACGACCATCGGCTACAAACGGATCCTTCTCGTGCCAGCAACCGAAGCCACTCAGGTTCGTGTATCGATCACGTCCAGCAAAGCCTGCCCAACGCTTTCGACGGTCATGCTCTACGCATCCCCAAGTGCCCAAGACGAGATCCGACGCGACACAGCTGCTCAGCATGAAAAGCGCATGGCGTGGTTCCGAGATTCACGGTTTGGCATGTTCATCCACTGGGGGCTCTATTCCGTCCCGGCAGGAGTTTGGAACGACAATGACGTTCAGGGTGCCGCCGAATGGCTGCAGTACACAGCCAAAGTGAAGCCTGAAGACTATGAACCGCTCCAACAGAAGTTCAATCCGGTGAATTTCGATGCCAAGAAGTGGGTATCCATCGCAAAGAACGCAGGCATGAAGTACATCGTCATCACCTCCAAGCACCATGAGGGATTTGGTATGTGGCCCAGCAAGCTGGGAACCTGGAATATTGGTCACTCTCAGTTCAAGCGAGATCCCCTAAAAGAGTTGGCCCAAGCCTGCAAGGACGCCGGTATTCGCCTCTGCTTCTATCACTCGATCATGGATTGGCATGAGCCCAACTACCTACCACGTCGAACATGGGACACGCGAGATGCCAGCCACGCCGATTTTGAAGCCTACGTCAAGTACATGAAGGGCCAGCTCAAAGAGCTATTGACCAATTACGGCCCGATAAGCATCCTTTGGTTTGATGGCGAGTGGGAGGACACTTGGACCCACGACCGTGGCAAAGACCTTTACTTTTACATTCGTAGCCTTCAGCCCAACATCATCGTCAACAACCGCGTCGATACGGGCAGATCTGGAATGGCGGGAATGACGGTGAAGGGAAGCGACTATGTTGGCGACTACGGCACCCCCGAGCAGACGATTCCCGCAAATGGTATTCCCGGCCAAGACTGGGAATCTTGTATGACCATGAACGACACGTGGGGTTTTAGTTCCCATGATCACAACTGGAAATCCAGCACGACGTTGATTCGGAATCTAGTCGATTGCGCTAGCAAGGGTGGCAACTACCTGCTGAACGTCGGCCCAACGTCACTGGGTGAGATTCCTGATGCAAGTGTTGAGCGGCTATCTGAGGTCGGAGAGTGGATGCACAAGTACTCCGAGTCCGTCTACGGAACAAGCGCGAGTCCATTTTCCAAACTCTTGCCTTGGGGGCGGGTGACTCAGAAGCCAGACAAGCTATTCCTGCATGTCTTCGATCACCAAGCCTCGATTATCGACCTGCCGGGGATGCGATCCAACCTCAAAGGCGTTCATTTGCTGGGAGATTCAGCGAAGAAGGTTCTCTACACTCATGATGAACTGGGTGTCCACATTCACTTGCCGAAGATGCCGGAAGAGGCATCTACCGTTTTTGTGGTCGAACTCGACGGAAAACCCGTGATCTCGGATGTGATGGTTCAGCAGGCAACTGATGGCCCCGTTGACTTGACCGCCGTCGATGCCAAAGTCGCAGGATCAACAGCCCAATACGAGGCAGACAAGCATGCGATCGGCTTCTGGACCAACGCAAACGACACTGTCAATTGGACCTTTTATCTCAAGAAGGAAGGCGAATATCGGGTGCAGCTAGAGTATTCCTGCGAGGCCGGAGCGGCCGGCTCGACGTTCGAAATCGAAGCGAATGGTGGGAAAGTGAAAGGGAAGGTTGCAAGCACAGGTGCCTGGACTCAATTCGCCAAGGTGGATCTTGGCGTCCTAACCATCGTGCGTCCGGGACCAACAACTCTGAGCGTCCGCCCCCTCCTGATGTCCGGTTTCGCGGTGATGAACCTGAAAGGTATTCGTTTGATCCCGAAATAGGTCGAACAGAAAACGCATCATTGATGCCCGGGTAGTCGGCGGTGATCGTACCGACGTAGCAGCCTTGTAGCTGTTCCTGCCGACGGGCAGATGTCTCCCGAAATCGCGTTTTCAGACGTCGGTACGATCACCGCCGACTACGTGGTTGGGTGAATTCGACGGATGGTGACCGCTATTTCTGCGAGTCGTCCACCTTTCGGTAGTTCACATCCAGAATTGACAGGCGCTTGAGGTGTGGATCGAGTCGCTTTAGGAAGTTTGGGAAATCTTTGTCCTTCGCAGGAGTCCAGAGAACTTCAGAGAGGGCGCAGGCGCGCGGGAAGGCCATATACTCAAGGCGCTTGGGGTTGGGAATGTACTCGGTCCAGAGCTGACCCTGAGCACCAAGTACGTGCTTTGCTTCGGTGGCGCTGAGTTCCTTGGGAACCGGTTCGTAGCCGTAGACGCTCTTTAGCGGGAGGAATCCGCCGATGGCAACGCCTTCGCCTTTGCGATCTTTCGTCTGATAGTGGTCTAGGTAAGTGCTATGGCCAGGGGTCATGATCACATCGTGGCCGGCTTTGGCGGCGGCGATTCCGCCCGCTTCGCCTTGCCAAGACATGACGATTGCCCCTGGGGCAAGTCCACCCTCAAGGATTTCATCCCAACCAACAAGTCGGCGCCCCTTCGCGGCGAGGAACTTGTCCATCTGCTGAATGAACCAGCTTTGAAGCTCGTGCTCATCCTTCAGACCTAATTGTTTGATCTTGGCTTGGGCCTCTGGGCTGTGCTTCCATTGGGACTTGGGGCATTCGTCCCCACCAATGTGGATGAAGCTGCTCGGAAAAATGTCAAGAACCTCGGTCAGGACATCCTGAAGGAAGTGGACGGTGGTGTCGTTTGCGTTAAAGACATTTTCATAGACACCCCACTTGGTTCCGACTTCGAGTTGCTTGCCGGTATTTCCGAGCTCGGGGTACGCAGCGATGGCGGCTTGGGCATGGCCGGGCATCTCAATCTCGGGCATTACCGTGACAAAGCGGTCCTGAGCATAGCGAACAACTTCGCGCAGGTCCTCCTGGGTATAGAAGCCGCCGTGGGGAGTTCCGTCGTAGCGATTCTCCTCATAGTGCCCGGCCATCGTCTCTTTGCGCCAGGCACCGACGCTTGTGAGCTTGGGATACTTTTTGATCTCGATCCGCCAGCCTTGGTCCTCAGTGAGGTGAAGGTGCATCACGTTCATCTTGTGCAACGCGATCAAGTCGATGTACTTGAGCAAGAACTCTTTAGGCAGGAAGTGGCGACCGACATCGATGTGGAGGCCACGCCAACTGAAGCGGGGCTGATCTTGGATGGAAACGCATGGCACTGTCCATTCGACACCGTCGACTTTGGCTTGTCGGAAGTTCTCAGCAGGGAGCAACTGACGAAGGGACTGGATTCCGTAGAACACACCTGCTGGCTGGTAGGCGGCGATCTCGATTCCGTCCGATTTGACGTTGAGCTTATAGCCTTCCGCACCCAGTTTGGAGAGAGAGGTGCTTGTCTTCAAGCGAATGGTATTCGCTTTGGCTCGCCGCACGACCGGAAGGTTAAAACCGGTAGCGAGAGCAAGATCTCGCTGAAGTTGGATTCCAAGTTTCTCAACTCCCCCCGATGCTGAGATGGATGTTTCCGGGCTGAGCTTGAAAGCACCCTCATTCACGGTCATCGAAGCAGGTTGGGGGACAATCGAAATCGAGGACGAAGCAAGGCCCTTCGCGGTCAGCGCGAGAGTCACAGCGAGAAGACTCATATTGAGCTTATTGTTGCCGGAATCCGATCTGTTTTGCCCGTTGTGTAAGATAAGGCATGAGTTCGATTACCCGCGAAAAGCTTTCACAGGCGGCCGAAATTGTATCCGCATCAGGCATTGATGTGTGGCTGACCTTTGTGCGAGAAACTGCTTTGGGCGGTGACCCGATTTTGGAACTCATCATCGAAGGCGGCCTTACTTGGCAGAGCGCCCTCATGGTGACATCTACGGGGCAAAAGATTGCCATCGTGGGGAACTATGACGCCGATCCGCTAGATTCTTCGGGGGACTGGGATGAGGTGATTCCGTACATCCAAGGAATCCGAACTCCCCTCTTGGAGCAACTCGAACGGATCGTCCCGGAGGGCGGCAAAATTGGTGTCAACTATTCGACCAACAATGTCAAATCCGATGGTTTGAGCCATGGGATGTACCTGTTGCTTCAAGGCTACTTGGCGGGTACACGCTTTGAGTCCAGTTTGGTCAGTGCCGAGGAAATCGTCACCGAACTTCGAGGGGTGAAGACATCGAGCGAGGTTGCCTTTGTGAAGTCAGCCATCGATCAAACGGACCGTTTGTTCGACGATATCGGCAGCTTTGCGAAGATCGGGATAACGGAGCGCGCGGTTTACGACATGGTCCATCAAAAGCTCAAGGAGCGTGAGCTTGGTTTCGCTTGGGACCCGGCCGGAGATCCGATCGTGAATAGCGGGCCGAATTCAATGATCGGCCACGGAATAGCTTCATCGACGATCACCCTTGAGGTGGGTCATGTCTTTCACATAGACCTTGGCGTGATCAAAGACGGCTACGCATCGGATATCCAGCGGTGTTGGTATGTCGGAGAGCCTGGAGATCCCATACCTGACGATGTTCAGCACATTCTCGATTCGGTGAATGGGGCTATTTCAGCCGCCGCCAGGGTGCTCAAACCCGGTGCCCTCGGCTACGAGGTGGATGCAGCAGCCCGGAACTTCCTGGTGGGTTGTGGCTATGAAGAGTATCTCCATGCTCTTGGCCATCAAGTTGGTCGAGTCGCACACGACGGTGGGGCAGTGCTTGGTCCTCAGTGGGAACGCTATGGGGATACACCTCGGACGCCAGTCAAGAAAGGCGAGGTGTATACCCTTGAACTCGGCGTCATTTCAAAGACTCGAGGGTATTTGGGGCTGGAGGAAATGGTTGTCGTGACTGAAGACGGTTGCGAGTTCCTATCCGATCGCCAGCTAACTATTGCGACGATCGGTAGGTAATCAACTCCTATTCGTATCCTGGGCGATCGGCGATCTCGAAGGCGTAAATGCCGCGGAGGTCGCTAGCGCCCAGCTTTTCCATAGACTCCAGCTTGTTCACAAGCGTCAGGACATCACTGCCGTCGGGCAGAGCCAATGCCCCGAGCATTGCGAACTTATGCTTGAGGATCGCGTTGAGGTCGGCGGTGGTGTTTCGGGCGTGGCCCGCCGGATACATCACGACGCCGCTATCGACCGCTTGGCCGGCTGCGTTCGTGATGACCACCGAAGTTGGGATTCCATCAGGGTATTTGGCGTCGTAATCCGGCCCACCATGCTCGAACGAAATTGTCTCCATCAATTGCCGCGTAAGCGGATGGTTGATCGCATCGAGGTGGTAGTCGTAGGGGGATAGCATCAGGGATTGCCAAATTCCATCCGTCGTCTTGGGCAGGGAGGCCCGCCCTTCAATCGCCTTCCGGAGCATTGTGGCCACGATGTAGACCATCGAGTGGTCGGCGGATTGACGGGTATGAGGATCACGCTTGGCGGGGTCACCGATAATCCCGAACGCAGGCTCGTAGGCACGGATGAGGATCTTGGTGATTTGGCCTGGCTCGGTGAGACCTGGGTTCGCCGCTATCAGGTCGATAAGGCCTTGAAGTGCACCCGCCGACTGGTGCTCGTAGAGCCCCATTTTGAAGTGCATCCCCATCACGGCGAAGTCATCGCCGGAGTGGTTCAACACTAAGTCGAAGGGTGAGTCCCCTGCGGTTTTCACGAACTGCCGGAACATGCTTTCCGGGTTTCGGAAAATGTCTTTAGGGCCGATGAAGCCGTTGAGTGCCCGCTTCATGGAAAGGACGGCTGCTTCCGTGCTGATCGCAGCGCTCGCGCCCTTTGAGTCGCTTAGTTGCTTGCCAGCTCGAATGGCACGCCACGGAATGTAGTGGGCGACGAACATACCGATGGCAGACTCAATCTGCTCGGCGTTAGCCCCCATGAGTGCACCATACGTGGCGGCGGAAGCGATGGCTCCGTGGACGACGTGATCGATGCGATACGATTTCAGGCTGAATACTTCGGCGAGTCTTCCGCGGATTTCATCGAGGAGAACCATCGCCTTGAGCGCAGTGGCTCCATCCAGGTTTTCTTGCTGGCAAGCCGCGATTGCGACCGAATAGAAGTCGTTATGTCCGAATTCGCCGGCGGTGTGTCCAAGTGCCGGGTTGTATCCGAAGTTGGTGCCATTGCTGTCCCACTCGCGCATGGCAGACGCGTTGGCAACGATTGCCTTTTCGGCTTTCACTCGGGTGGCGACACCGAGAGGCGTCGCGCCGTTTGCATCGGCGTACTCGAGTGCCTCATTTCGCAATATCGTCGGAGCGTTGGTCCGAAGCGCCAATGCGGAAGCACCACAGAGAACGGCATCGGTATGGAGTAACCGGGTTTTTGCGAGTACGGCAGCGGAAGGGCCGTCCCCAAGCCGGCCAGCTACAAAATCGACAGCAAATTGCCCGATTCCGAGCGCTTGATTGGTATCACGAGGCAACGAGACAGCGTTATTCATCCCGTAGGGGATTCTATCTGATTAAAGGTGCTGCCGCTCATCAACGATCCGGATTCGGACTCTTGACGATGCGCGACGACAAGATGGGCCGCGCTTACAGCGCTCTGGTTTTGGTGGTCGCCCAGGTTCCCAGGCCGTTTTCCAGGGCTGCGCCCTTCGCTATTATGGGGCGCCCCGTTGGGGCTCCGGATGGAGCTGTCGATTGCGGAAATATCCCTTATTTCGATCATCCGGATGGCTCCGGAATGGGAGAGGCAGCACTCAGCGGTGTGAGCATCAGAACTAGCTTACGAAGAGAGCATTACCCAGTATCTGGCTCGTGCTGCTTGTAGGATCAAGGACGGATTACATCCTAACGCCAGAGAAAAGTTGAACAAAAAAATCCCCTTAGGCCGAAATGGCTTATAGGGAGTTTTCAATGACGCAGGTAACCCGAATGGGCGCCCTTACTTGAGCGCGAGCTCGACGATCATTTTGGCGCCTTCGCGGACGGTGGCGGCGGGGACGATTCTGGAGCCGGCGAGGATCTTGCGACCTTCTTCGACGGCGGTGCCTTCAATTCGAGCCACGACGGGAACCGTCACGTTGGCCTGCTCAAGGGCGGCGAGGACGCCTTTCGCGACTTCGTCAACTCGGGTGATGCCACCGAAGATGTTGATGAAGAGTCCCTTCACGTTCGGATCCATCATGATGATCTCGACGCAGCTTCGGACGCGGTCCTCTTTGGCACCGCCTCCTACGTCGAGGAAGTTTGCGGGGGTTCCGCCAGCAGCAGTGATCTCATCCAGAGACTGCATCACGAGACCGGCACCGTTTCCGATGATTCCGATTTCGCCGCCGAGCTTAACGTAGGCAATTCCGCGCTTGTTGGCTTCCGCCTCAATTGGGTCCTCTGCGCTTTCGCTGCTGGTCGCCATGTAGTCCTTGTGTCGGAATAGCGAGTTGTCGTCGATGGAAACCTTTGCGTCGGCAGCAATGAGCTTGCCTTCTGGTGTGAGGGCGCAAGGGTTGATCTCAACCATCTCCGCGTCAGCGGCTTCATATGCCTTGACGAGGTTCTTGATCATCGCAACCATCTGATTGCGAGCTTCCTTAGGAATATTCGCATCGGCGACGGCTTTTCGAAGTTCGTAATCGCAGAGTCCGTAAGCAGGATCGATCGCGAGTTTGACGATCGCACCGGGATTATGCTCTGCAACTTCCTCAATCTCCATGCCGCCTTCAGCGCTGATCATGACGATCGACTTCTGGATGTTTCGGTCAAGGAGAATGGCGACGTAAAACTCTTTAGCGATGTCGACAAGTTCCGCAACCAGGATTCGCTCGACGATCATTCCCGTCGGATTCTGGATGCTGACGAGGCGCTTGCCAATGAGCTCTTTGGCAAACACGGCGGCATCTTCCGAGTTGTCGAACAACTTGACTCCGCCCGCCTTACCGCGGCCACCCATCAAAACCTGGGCCTTCACGACGACCTTGCCGCCTAGTTTGTCGGCGATGGCTTTGACTTCGCTGGGGTCGGTGGTGACATCCCCGGCAGGCACCGGAACGCCGAAGCGTGACAGCAACTCTTTCGATTGGTACTCGTGAAGCTTCATAGATTAGGCTAAAGGTTACCTGCCCAGACGAAATCGGGGGGCGGCAATGCTTGGGCCAAGTCTAAACAAGGGGCGATTTTCTGTCGGTCATCATCGCGCGCCAGCGACTTTTACCGGCAATTTGAACAATTGGCGAGCGGTAACGATAAAGAGCGTCTTCTTGTCGGGGCCGCCAAAGCAGAAATTATTGATGATCTCCCTCTGATAGATCTTCCCGAGAAACTTGCCAGAAGCCGCAAAAACCTGGATACCACCGGGAGCTGTGCACCACACATTGCCCTTCACATCAACTTTCATGCCATTTGCCAGACCATCCTGCTCCCCAAAAAGGACCGCAAATTGCCGATCATTTGAGAGGCTCCCAGTGGGGCTGACATCGAACACACGGATCTGATGACGAATCAAATCGTTGATGTAAAGCCGCTTCTCGTCGGGAGAAAATGCGAGGCCGTTGGGCTTGGCAAAGTCCTTGGCCAAGAGCTCGACCTTGCCCGCAGGAGAGATTCGGTACACGCCGTCAAAGGCAAGCTGTCGATCAGAATCCTTCAGCCCAAAGGACGGATCTGTAAAGTAGATCGATCCGTCCGACCGGACGATGACATCATCTGGACTATTGAACTTCTTTCCCTCAAACTTATCGGCCAAGACAGTAACCGATCCGTTCTTTTCGCGCCGCGTCACGGACCGTGATTGCTGGTGGCAACTGACGAGTCTGCCCTGCGGATCGAGGGCGTTACCAATACTTCGCTGGGCAGGCTTGATGAACGGCACTGCCTTCCCATCCTTGAGTTGATAAATGGTATCGCCGAGGATGTCGCTCCAAATGAGTCGACCATCGCGGGTCCATACTGGCCCCTCACCAAATCGAAACCCACCTGTTACCAAGGTGGGCCGACTATCTCGAGTAACGAGAGCATCGAGCTCGGGAGTCGCTTGAAGACTCCCGACAATAAGTGCGGCCCAAATGGAAAGCATAGGTTCTATTTTGAGTTGGGATTGGCGATATATGCGCCGCCACGGCACGCCTTCAAGTAATTTAGTCCATGAACTTGACCGGTCATCTCGAGTTCGTCTCGGTAAACGGGATCGTGCCAACCTTCGATATCGATGGCTCCGCGGAATCCAGCTAGCCGTAGAATCGTGATGACGTCAGTCCAATTGGTGTCTCCAAAGCCCGGAGTGCGGTGGAACATGGTTGGTAAGCCACTGCGCAATCCGGCGTCTTCAATGACGTCTTTATTGATCGTCGCGTCTTTGCCATGAACGTGATGGACGCGGCCAACCCATTTGCGTAAATTGCGAATTGGGTCAACGAGTGACACCATTTGGTGGCACGGCTCCCATTCAAGGCCAATCGAAGGGCTTGTGACTTCGTTGAACATCATTTCCCATGCTCTCGGTGAGTGAGCGATGTTGTAACGTGGTCGCTCCCAGGTACCGCCCATATCGCAGTTTTCAAAGGCGATTTTTACGCCCTTGGCGTCCGCAATATCCGTGAGGCGGCCGAAGACTTCTTTGAACCGGGGCATGCTTTCATCGACCGGTCGATCTTCGAGTGCCCCCGCAAATCCGCAAACGACATTGGCTCCAAAAAGGTGGACGCTGTTGATGAGGGTTTCCCAGTCCTTTTCGGTTTGGGCGTCCTGGAGGGGGTTGCCATAGACACCGATGCTGCTGATGATGGCTTTGTCGCCGATCACGTCAAGAACTTGCTTGGCATACTCTTCAATGTTGATGTCCCCTATGTGTTCCCAGCAGGTGAGTTCGAAACTCTCGAAACCGTGGGGCAGGATTTGCTGCAAATATTCGGGGCCGAGGTTCATTCCGGCAAGCGTTCCGATGCGGATATCTTCGTGATTGACTTTACTCATGTGAGCACCTAACGACTGGAACCTACCAGAGTTATCGGTTGAGAATCCAACATTCTCGTTGGAGTTTTGAGTTCCTTTAGCAGATTGGATTTTCCGAGTTTTGAGTTCAAAAGCTAAACCCGATTCTTTCTTTGGGGGTAATACCCTGATATGCGGCCATATGCCCTCTTAATTCCCCTGGCACTGTTGTGTGCGGGTTCCGCGCGTGCTGAGTCTACGCGGATGATTATCGAATTCGCTGGTAGCCCAGCCGGTGAGAATGTCTACGAATCAAATCCAGATGGAACATTCACCTCGGCGACGAACTTGTCTTTAGGCACGATTACGATAAGGTCAAGTCTGTCCGGCAAGATGGAGTCGGGGCGTTTGGTCAAGTTCATCGGAGAGACCATCGCGCCCAACGGCGACAAGAGCACGATCACTTGGGATCATGGCAAGGCCCATATCAAAAGTGGAAAGGTCGATAGAGATACTGATCTGAAGATTGGCAGTGAGCCCTACTTCGGTAACTTGCATCCCCAATTTACGGCATCCGCTTTAACCGCCCTTGACTTCGGCAAAAAGTCAACGCAAGAGCTGAAATGCTTCTGCCCGGACGGAGGAGCGTTCCTTTCCGCCAAGTTCACGCCGGAAGGCGAAAAAGTAACGGCAAAGGGAACGGCGAGGATGTTCGACATGGTGTTGCCAACCGTGCAAGCCAAGTTCGCGATGGATAACGGTCACCACGTTGTGCTCATGGATGTCCCGGGGCAAAAACTTCGCTTCATTGTTGTAGGGTGGGAATCCCTTGTCAAAGATCCGTTGGCGGCGTATCCGGAATTGAGCCAGCCGACGTTCAAAATCAAGGTCGAGAAAGCCGTCAAGATGAAAACTCGAGACGGTGTCAACCTCGTCCAAGACGTCATCCGACCCGATGCCGAAGGGAAGTTCCCTGTCATCCTGTCGCGGACACCTTATGGACGGGAGTCTGCGGCTGCTGAAGGTCCTTTCTACGCCAGTCGTGGCTATGTATTTGTTTCGCAAGACTGCCGGGGCCGAAACGACAGCGAGGGTGAATGGGACCCATTCATGAACGAGCGCAAAGACGGTTACGATGCGGTTCAATGGGCGGCAACTCAACCTTGGAGCGACGGAAACGTCGGAATGATCGGTGGCAGCTACGGCGGCATGGTTCAATGGCAAGCGGCGGTCGAAAATCCTCCTGGTCTGAAATGCATCATTCCACAGGTTTCACCTCCAGATGCCTTCCTCAATATTCCTTACGACAACGGCATTTTCTTCCTCTACGGGGCCGTCTGGTGGGCGAAAATCGTTGCCGGCAAGACCGCGGACATGTCGTCCTTTATGTCGAAACTGCCGAACCCAGAAGGCTTCAGCCAACTGCCCCTCTCGAAAGTTGACAACGCCGTCTTGGGGCAGCACCTGCCGTTTTACGCAAAGTGGTTGAAGCGGGATGTGGCGCAGGATTGGAAGGGCTACAACTATGAAAGCGACCTGAAGAACGTCAAGATTCCCGCGCTACATATCAGCGGTTGGTGGGATGGTGACGAGATCGGGACAATGACGAACTGGCAAATCATGCGTTCGCTTGGTAGAACGAATCAGTGGCTGGTGTACGGGCCCTGGACTCACCTGTTCAACTCGGCAACCAAGATTGGTGATACTGACTTTGGCCCCGGTGCGGTGATCGATCTCGATTCGGTGAACCTACGCTGGTTTGATACGTGGCTAAAGCATAAGAGCGTTGGAATGGAGAAATTGCCCCACGTCCGAGCGTTCGTGACGGGAGCAAACAAGTGGGTCGAGTCGAAAGATTGGCCACTCGTCAACTCGAAACCGATGACGATGTACCTCTCGGGTACGGGGCCTGTTGAAGGTTCCTCAACGACGGGGACATTGGAACTGGCTCCGCCAAAGAAGCAGAACCCGAGCACCTACCGCTACGATCCTCACGTATCCACTATCGACAAAAAGATCTTGGAACCCGATCCAGCGAAAGCAACCCTTAAGACCCACATCCCAAAGAAGTTGCCGGGCGTTGCATTCTTCCAATCTGCGCCTCTCAAGCAGGCAATGACGATTAGCGGGCCGTTGGAGATGGATCTTAGGTTCTCAACCTCAGCCCAGAACACCGACTTTTTCGCTCAGTTGCTCGATCTTGACGAAAAGGGTGTTTACACCGCTATCGGTCAGCAAGGGAAGTTTCGATGCTCCTATCTCCAAGGATTTGATAAGCAACGTCCCCTCAAACCAGGGAAGATCTACCAGGTGAAATTCCGAATGTGGGATACCGCGCGGCAGTTCGCCAAAGGTCACCGAATCTGTTTGATGATCAATAGCTCGATGTACCCGCTCTTCGCGCGAAATCTCGGCACGATCGAGCCGATCGAGACCGGAACCAAGATGATTGTGCAGGATCAGAAGCTGTATCACGACAAGCAGAACCCCAGTTCGATCACTTTCCGCGTGACGAACTAGCGAGTTTCGTGAGACCCGATGTCCTCGGGTCTCACGCACTCCAAATTTGTTTCCTTCCATCGTTCATCCCCCGGTCGGCCCCTTCTCACGTCCGATTGGGTTCTGGACGACATCTGGTTCGGGCGCTCGCACCGCTGGGTGCTGTCTCTCCTCCACCTCCCGAACCGTCGCTTTTTCGTTCGTCATCGCTGGGCGCGCGCCAAACTCGCCCCTTCGGGCTCAAACAGTGGCGCGCTGACTGCCCAGCGACGAGCGAACGGCGACGATTATGGACGTTGAGGAGAGACGAGTTGGACTTTCCCTTTCCGGAACCCTGCGGGTGACTGGGAGATAGGTGATCACATCACCATCAACCCCGTCCGAGAGCACCAAAGGTCCGCCCCAAATTGGGCAAAAAGAAACCTCCACATTCAGCCGCTAAGGCTTGTGTGGAGGCTCCTTTCTAGCGTGGTGTCTCCGATGCCGTGTGAGCTTAGTAACCCGTTCGATAGTCGCTGGTGCCGAACTCTCGAATCACGTACTGCTCGCCTTCCTTCACGAGGAAGTAGGAGTGGTAGACGTAGGTTCGGTTACCCCAGGGGTCGTTGTAGACGTGCTTGGCGGTAACTCGAGCGGTCGATCCGTCCTTGCTTGCCTTGACCTCAATGACCTGATATCGGTCCGTCTTGGTGCTCTCAATGCCGTCGACGTAGGTGTCGTAGAAATCATTCGCATTCAGCGAGTAGCTGTACTTGCCATCTGCGTAGATGTTCACGTTTCCGCTGTGCGGTGTGACTCGATCGATGATCTTGTGATCCTGAGACTCGAATGCTGTCACCAAGTCTTGGATCGAATCGTCCAGCATCGGATTCGAATTTTGCGCAGATGGTTGCTGCCACTCATAGTCGTCACCCGACCAATTTGTGCTTGGGTAACTGTCTACAATGACCACTCGAGGTGCTGCGATGTACGCTGGAAGGCACGGATAGTAGTACCAAGGCGAGCAGTAGCATGGGCCGAGCCATGGGTCAAACATGTAGAAGGGATAGGCAAAGAAGCTGTCTCGCCAGCCGCCCCAGTACCCATAGTAGCCGGTTCGCCATCCGCCATGGACGAGACCAATTCGGTTGCCGCCAATGACCTTTCCAAGTACGGACGAATCAATGCGACCACGGTGCGCGGCACCAAACTTCGATTCACCGTCAAGCGCATGGTTGGCACCATAGCGGTTGTTATTACCAGTGTATGTGACACGTCCGTTTCTCGAAAGATCTGAGTGACCGCGATCGAATCCCTGGGACGCTCCAGATGTGACGCGGTTGCCTCCGAGAATATTTCCAACCGAGCCGGATCGCCCGTTGTAGCCGCCACTGCGCGTCGGGTTGGTTGCAGTTCCCGCGCCGCCTTGGCTGCGACTTCCAGAATAACGTCCGTTGTAGCCACCCGATCGAGAGACCGTATCCGGTCCAGACCGTGATTGACCTCTGGTTGTGCTACCTTGTCCGTACCGAGAGGAGTACCCACCGTTGGTTGTTGTTGAGCCGCCTGCGCCACTCTGCCGGCTACCGTAGCCAGAACTGCCGGTTGAACGGGACCCAGATGTTGCACCGCCTTGGTAACCGCCACCACGATAGCCGCCGCTTCCACCCGTCACCACGCCTGAACCTGTGGAGCTAGCGTGCCCGCCACCTCCGCCTGCGCTACCGCCTGACGATCGAGTATTGGTGCTTGAACCGCCGCTGTTGCCGCCTCCCGAATTGCCACCGGTCTGATGGCCCTGGGCAAAGGCTGAGCTGACAATCAAGGAAAGGGTGCAGCCAAAGACTATTCGAATCATTTCTTTCTTCATGTGAACGCCGCCTATTTCATTACTACGTTTTCGGATATCACCAGTTCCTTCTATTGTAGGTTAAAAATGTTCCTCGACGGGATTCTTAGCCAAATGTAAGCAAGGGATTACCTGGGCAAGAATGGGGGCCAGATCAGCCAACATATAGGGTGTATGGATAAACGTCGCATTGCAGTCATTCCTGGAGACGGAATTGGGCCCGAAATCACCACCGCCACCCTTGAAATTCTGGAGGCCGCTGGGTTCAAAGCCGAGTGGATTTACCTGGAAGCCGGGCAGCCGGCAATTGATAAAGGTCGCCCCCCGATGCCTCCCGAAACACTCGATGCGATCCGTGAAATCGGCACCGCCTTGAAAGGACCGACCACAACCCCTGTCGGTAAAGGACACCCGAGCGCTAACGTTGCCCTGAGAAAGGCCCTTGACCTCTTTGTTAATGTCCGTCCCACGCGCTCTCTGCCTGGCCTTCAAGGCTACTTCAAGGACACTCCGATCAACTTGATCATCGTCCGCGAAAACACCGAAGACCTGTACGCGGGAATCGAATTTCAGCCACACCCCGACATCGCCCAGGCGGTTAAGGTGATTACAAGACCGGGTTGTCGCCGTCTATGCAAATATGCCTTCGAAATGGTGCGAGAGCAGGGCAGGAAGAAGCTCACCGCCGTTCACAAAGCCAACATCATGAAGCTCACCGACGGCATGTTCCTCGATGAGTTCTACGCGATGGCGAAGAATTACCCTGATGTCGAAGCGAGCGACATCATTGTCGACAACTGCTGTATGCAGTTGGTTATCCATCCGGAGAAATTCGATGTACTTGTTACTGAGAACCTCTACGGCGACATCGTTAGCGATCTTTGTGCTGGCTTGGTCGGCGGTCTCGGACTCGCGGCTGGCGCAAATATCGGTGAGCACTGCGCTGTTTTTGAAGCCGTGCACGGCTCCGCGCCTGACATTGCTGGCAAGGGAATCGCCAATCCCACCGCCCTGCTGTTTAGCGCTCTGATGATGCTACGGCACATCGGTGAGGGCGAGATTGCCGACAAGATTGGTGCGGCTGTCCTAAAGACTTTTGGAGAAGGCAAAGTCATGACACGCGATATGGGTGGCACTTCGTCGACATTCCAGTTCACGGCTGAAGTCATTCGCAACCTTGGCTGAGGTGGGCGTCGTCTGATTAAGCCTATGAAAGTGCTTGTCGTCGGTGGGTCGGGGATGCTTGGCATCGACGTTTGTGCGGAGCTAGTGAGTCGTGGTCATGAGGTCACGGCTCCATCCTCTGCAGAGTTGGATATTACTGACCCGTTGTCGGTGGCAACGATTCTTGAGAACCGGCGCGAATTTGATTGGTGCATCAACTGCGCCGCTTACACCGCCGTCGACAAAGCCGAAACAGAGATTAGGGAAGCGACGGAACTCAACGCTATGGGGCCGGGCTACCTGGCGACCGCTTGCAACATGGGCGGCGTCAAGCTGATTCACGTCAGTACCGATTTCGTGTTTGATGGCGAAGCCACGGTTCCCTACACAGAGGATTCAAGGCCCCAGCCCATCGGGGTCTATGGGAACACGAAGCGAGATGGCGAGTTGGCCGTCATGTCAGCGAATTCGAATGCACTGATTGTGCGGACCTCATGGTTGTTCGGCCCTAACGGGCGGAATTTCCCCAAGACGATGATCGGGGCATGGCTAGCAGAGAAGTCGCTTCGCGTGGTGAGTGACCAAACCGGTTGCCCAACGTACACCCTTGATCTGGCTCGGGTCCTCGTGGATTTGATCGAGGTCAACGGGTATCCCGGCATTTACCACGCCTGCGGACCAACCGCGACCACTTGGTACCAATTCGCCGTCGAGGCGATTACCGCCTATCGAGATTTTCACGGAATCGATCGACCCGTTGAGATCACGCCAGTCCCGACCGAAGAGTATCCAACCCCCGCCAAACGCCCGAAATACAGCGCCATGTCGACGGCGAAATTGGACACATTAGGAATCCAGCCCATGCGGCCATTGAGCGAAGTGCTCGGGGATTTCGTCGGTCGGATCGAATAGCGACCTGCCGGAATCACCGAACGCTGTAGGCGTTCGATCCTCAAAGCCCAGTGTTGCGTCGCGAAGCGAGGCTACGCTGGGACAGGAACGGCCAATCCGGTCAACGCTGTAAGTGTTGCGTCACCGGCCGATGAAACCTATGTAAACGGCGATGGGGGCTACCTACGCGCAAATGCACTTGATCCGTTGTTCTTGACATGATATTGTTTCGCAATCATGTCCCAATCTCTCGCCGCACTCTACACGCACATCGTGTTTTCCACGAAACATCGAGTTCCGTTTCTCGTTGACAGAACGATTCGGATCCAGGTGTTCGCGAACCTCACTGCCGTATCTGAGAAGCTCAATTGTCCACCACTTTGTGTAGGTGGAGCAACTGACCACGTTCATCTTTTGGTGCGGTTAGGTCGAGTTATCTCCATCTCAGAGTGCATAAAGGAACTCAAACGGGCTTCATCCGTTTCTTCAAAGCAACTCGCTCCATCTCTACGGGATTTCGGTTGGCAGTCTGGATACGGCGCATTTTCGGTTGGGCGTTCAGAAATCGAAGTTGTCCGCCGGTACATCGGCGATCAGGAGGATCATCACAAGGTGTTCACATTCAAAGAGGAGTACATCCGTCTTTTGGAGGAGAATGGGATTGATTGGGATGAGCGGTATGTTTGGGATTAAGTCGTGTTTGTTTTGATCGGTGCGTTGTTACGGCGGAATGTCGTAGTGGTTGACAGTTTCCGGACGCAACACTTTCAGCGTTGATCAACGGATGTTCCCGTTACCGAGGGTACGACCGATTCTCGGTCTTAACCCTAGTAAGTTAATGAGCGGGACCACTCGGGACCAAGCCGCGTTCAACCCTTGAAGTTTAGCTTCGTAGCCCAGATCGCGGACCCGTGTGCGCTCACGGTTTCGGATGACTATCGTGGAAGTCCCCCGGTTGCGGCCACAAACCAATCCGGGGTTGTTCCGTTTTGTAACTAGGTTGATCCGTGGACGCGAGGTTCCAAGGAGACAGCCATGGACATTGTAACCGTAGAAGCCGGCGGCGACGTCGGTAAAGATGAGATTCT
>CAILEM010000049.1 GCA_903833215.1 uncultured Armatimonadota bacterium | reverse complement strand
GATGCTGGTCAATCCCTGGGGGCTTGAGCCAAGTTTCACGAAGAGACTTTCAATGGGTACTGACCAGAAATCCTGCTGGTCTGCAGCCCCTCCAGAACTCGACTTCATGGTTTCGAGCTTTCTTGGGATGGGCGACTGGCTGCGAGGCTTTTCGCTGTTGCTAATTGAAAAAACGCAAGATTTAGACGTCTACCCTACTTTCCGCACATCTGACCGCGATTATCTCCGAATTACTTGGTGCCTGCCAGGGACTCAGTTCGCGTAGGCTTTGGGGATTCCCAAAAGGCGGAGAATCTTGGATTGCAGCTTTGTAAGGTCGGTGGTGAACGCCTCTCGTTTCTCTTCGATTACCAGTTCATGGCATTGGATCGGTTCAAAAAGGTCGATGACACGCCGAGCGGAAGGGCGCCGACACGAGCGCCCTTCCGGATAGAGGGGAATGCTAGCAAGGCCCTTGCGTTCCATGGCCTGGCGTAATTCCCGTTCGAGCAGAGATTCCACAAGCAAGACGAAGAAGTACAAGCAGAGCAAAGCCTGAATCCGACTGACCTCCTTGAGGAATACGGGAGCCACCACAAAGTCTGTCTTGAGCTGTGCGAATCGCTTCTCGATCAAAGGTTGCTGTTTATAGGCTAGCAGCAGTTCCAGGGCAGACAGGTGCGGGTCGTTCGTGGTCAGCGGAAAAATCCCGTCACAGAATGCCTCCCGGACCAGCAGGTCATATTCGAGCTTCCAGGTCAGATCAAAGCGCGTTGTTTCAGACTTCACATACCGCGTTTTGGGTGTAGGGCGTCCTCGTTGCTCTTGTCGAAAGTTTTCGATCGTCTGTTCCTGGATCGTGACCTCAAGCATGCTTTCCGCATGAGCTTCCCGCAGGATGGTCTCGACCGCCTGTGCAACTTTGGCGCGGTCGCGATATCGGGTGCGTGGTGATGCGAGCTTGGCCTTGAGATCGGATAACGCCTTGGCCGCGTTTTCAAGTCGCTTGTATCGTATCTCGGCATCAAGTTGGGCCTTGCGTGCCGAGCGATACCAGATCAGCCGATATCCTTCGGTTGTGGCAGCCTCTGGCTGTTGGATCGAATATGTATCGACATGCTGACCCTCTTCGTACTTTTCGTGAATTGGGTTCCATTGAACTCGACCTTCACGAACACGCATTCGAAACGCCGCGTCTTCACCTCGTGTGCGTGGCAACACCGTCAGAAACCGGCCGCCATGTTGGTGGATGTAGGCCATGTTCTCTGCTGTCGCAAGCTTGCAGTCAGCGACGTAGAGAAAATCACGGCGACCGCTGAGTTCACACAGTAACTTCCAGGTATCTTGGTGGGAGCGATCGTCGGTCGTATTCCCGCTCTCAACCCGGAATTGCACGGGAACGGCCCCGTCGTTTGCGATGGTCAGAATATAGAGCAGTTGCTTGAGATCCGGGCGATGATCTTTGTTGTGGCCATGTGTAACAGCAAGCCGGATACGACCACGCAAACTCCGTTCCTGCTCAGCCGATTCGTAATCGCCATGAAACGTGACGGTGGTCGAATCATTGTGAAGCTCGCTGAGTTCGACCTTGAACTCACGGACGGCATGTGCCACGACAGCGAGAGTCAAGGAACGAATATCGGCATCGAATAGCCGATCCAGGCTGCGACCAACGCGATCATCGTTCAGAGCCGTCAGTAGGTCAGGAGATAGCCCGAGCAACCCCGGTACGTATCGTGAGGCCCATTCCCCCAGACCATAAAGTGGCTCGCGGGAGATCAACAGGTTCTTGAGTAGAAGTACCAAGGCTGTAGCGGTTGGTACGCGCGAGCGACGGTCTTCGGATGGTAGATGGTCGCAAAGGAAATCATCGAGACGAAGCCGCTGGATGAAGTGGTCGAGAATCGGGAGTGCTGCAACGCGATAGGAGGTCAGAGTCTTCGCTCCCTGCCTAGCCGTCTCACCGGGTTGGAGTTCTTCTTTGAGTTGGTCGATCGGTTGATTTGGGATCTTGCCCACAGGTCGCTTCCTCTGCATGAACTGGCACCGATTGGCGGCCTACGCCGCCTGCTTTCTGTTGCAGCCATCGTCGCCTGTCTTGGAATTGAGTCAATGGTCTAAAAAAAGGCAAAAATACTTACGTCGGAGCTCCTTGACGTAACTTGAGCCCGGCTCGACTTACGTCAAGGGTAATTTTTGTAAGTCGCGCAAAAAAATTCCTGCCGCGCTTGGGTTATTGCCAAACAACGCGCCCGGAACAAGAATGCCCTACCGAACGAGGCACCTCGGCGAGCCAAAATTGCCAGTGTTCAGCAGATTTCAGGGAGAGAGTTTGTCCGCATTGAAGGCTACTGGGGATATTCGGAGAAATTCAGACGGAGATGTGCGGAAAGTAGG
>CAILEM010000048.1 GCA_903833215.1 uncultured Armatimonadota bacterium | reverse complement strand
TCTCTTTGGTAAAGAAGAGGTCACGGGTTCGATTCTCGTCGAGGGCTCCAGTTTTTGAACCTAAAGGGTCCGCTCCACCTAATATTATCCGGTGAACACGCCTTTAGTCTCTCAAATATTTGAGAGACTAAATGAGAGACCTACAAGCTCCGTGTCAGCACGTCGAGTTCAAATTTGCAGATTGTCCTCTTCTGAAGCGTAGAAGAGGTCAATCCCTTTTGGACGGCTACTGCCTTACCGCCGTACATCCCTTGGCGAGGAGTATTTCAAGGCATTTTCAATTTAGGCCGGCGATTTCTTGGAATCTTCTCAATACGGTCTGTACTCTCGCTCGACTCGCGTAGTCAATGTCGAGATTCGCCGCGACCCCCTCTTCGAACCTGTATTGCTGGAGGTGACTCCCGATTCGCTCCTTCAGAAAGGTGCGTACCGTATCCTGGCTGGATGCAACCTCGTCTACGATTTCACGTCGTCCGTCGATCACACTTACGATGTCTTCGAAATCGCGGCTTGCCAAATAATCGCCGTGATTCTCTCGATATGGCGAGTCAAATGCTTCGAGCTTGGTGGCGAGAAAGCAAGGCGCTGTAATTACCCTGCAGACTAGGCCCTCACCAAGGACCCTTTCCTCGGCTTCCGACAAGGCGGTCGAGTACCAGCGGTTGCCAAAGCCAAGGATATCATCAGAGGTTGGCATGAGATCGAGCAGTACCCCCATGTACTGAAACCTGCAAATTGGCCCTTCGATCACGTTCTCAAATCCGAGCTTCCTTAGTTTTTCCTCGAAAAAATTGTATTCGATCGTTGTTGCGACCTCGATGACAAGGTCGACGTCTTCTGTCGGACGTGCTTCCCTTGCCGCTGAATCGGTGATGAGTAAGCCAAGAATCGCTCCACCTAAGAACGCCACTTCCGAACGAAGGTCGCCCAATCCACGGGCAACTATCGTGATCATCTCGATAGGCGGAAGAGGTTTTCTCATCGTGAATTAAGTCTCTCTCGGAGCTCTTTTTCGGCAATCCGCGATTCACGGGCTCGGCCAATCCTTATCGCATCAACCAGCGCCAGCACCTCGTAGAGTTCGTGATCCTCATGAATCGTCTTCAGAGCACATTCGTGTAGTGGGAGGAAAGCTTGCCCTCTAGTGTCGCCGTTAGGATCTGGCCAAACAGGTGGTGGTTCGTTTGTTGCGGCTAGTAGTTCAGAGAGAGGCGGAGCTGCCCATGCCGTGGGCACGCCACGGGTGATTGCGCCCTGCTCTGGAGGCATGAAATATCGAATCCCGTGGAAAAGTGCCTCCTCCATAGCTCCAATGTTCACGGCGCTGCGATGAGGGTCGTATAGCCGACTTTGGGTTCCTCTCCTTATCGCTCCGTTCACGGAGGCAGAACTGATATGGAGCAACTTTGCAATTCTGATCTGCCCGATTGGTTCAGGCGCGATCAATCGAAGTTTCAGCATGACAATGATGTCCAATGGCCGGAGCATGCACACTATTTACCATTCGCGAATAGTGAATAGCAAGGCTTCCGCTCAAAACGCCAAATCCAGGAATCTTCGACTCTGTGTATATACAGAGCCGAACGTTACTGCCAAATTCTGTTGGCCTGATACTATTCGTCCCGGAGTTGCGAAGGCTCCAATGGAAAGTAGGCATGCGCACCAACAAATCGACGAAAACCATCCGTGTTCCGGTCGCTCTGTGGGATCGGTATCAAGAGATCACTGCCCTTACCGACTCGGTATGCAGGGAGTGCCTCACGGATGAATACGAGATGCTTTGCCGGGACATGACTGCAGCCATCTGCCGATTGACTTCAACACCCATTGAATCTGGGAGGGCAAGCATATGGGCAAGCGGCATTGCGTTCGCGGTCGCGCGAATTAACTTCGCATTCGATGACCCGGACGGTCCGCAGATCACAAGAAATCAACTGTGTGAGCGTTTCGGGGCAAACCCGCGAACGTCCAGTGAAAGGGCATCCACGATCATGAAGCTTCTAAAGGCGGTTGATGGAGATCCCAGATGGTGGTGTCCGAGCCGAATGGAAAACAATCCAAGGGCCTGGTACGTCCGGGTCGACGGCATATTCGCCGACATCCGTAATCTGCCGGAGGACTTGCAGCAAAAGGCTCTGCAGAAAAAGCTGGTTCCGTATATTCCTCCACCGCGAACTGGTTACCGTAATACGAACGTCGAATCAGAAATGATGGGCCGCGCCTTCCGAAGCCTGGTGCCCCTGCTCAAGCAGATTCGTATACCCTGACCTTCTGAAGCTGAAACGTATCTGCTAGCCAGCCACCCCCAACAATCAAATACTGCGGATGTCTCCGAGAGCAGACAACTCCTTAATCAAGGAAAGGGCCGAGCATCCGTGCCGCGGCTGGAAACGTCCTGAAGATGCGTTTTGACGCTCAGGACTATCGAGAAGCTGCCGGTGAGCGATTTGTTGAAGCGACAAGTGCGCAAGGGCGGGGCGACTATTTGGCCGCTCACTTGGCCGCAGGCCTAGCCGTTGAATGCATGTTTAGAGCCTATCTCGTGCGGGTCGTACCTGACTTTGACGCTAGGCACGATTTGTCAGCTCTCAGCGATGCCTACCTTCGGCGCATGCCCATGAAACGAATTGAGCATCTGAGAGCGTCGATAAATGATATGGCCATTCTTTGGCGCAATAATCATCGCTATTGCTCTGGCGCAAAGCTAAAGTCGCACTTCAACCGGGTGGCACGACACCAGAAAGCGAAGGATATGCTGAAGGAAAATGGAATTGCGATGATCGACATCGCGAACGAGATCTTGAAGTACGGAGAGATGAAATGGCAGGACTAGGACAAACCGATGCTTCTCACCTGGATGTTAACCGGGTGATCAAAGAACTTGAGAGGATTACTGACCACGCCAGCGGCGAAAGCTTCGACGTTAAGCGGGAGCGTCCTGGGTCAAACATCACCGGCTACATCGTCAGGAGGGATTTCCGTGGCCTTAATTCAGCTGATCGGCAAAAGAACCTTCGAACCTTCTTTGTAGAACAATTTGGGCCCGAGTCGACAGAGATTGGCCTTGTTCTCACTTTTACGCCAGATGAATTCACCGACTGGCTCGAAGATGCGCGAAGTATCTGATGAGCCTCAATCGGTCGTGGTTCGGATCAAGGCGAGCATAGCCCACGCAGTAATGCCGAAATTCCCCGTTAGCCGTTTACGAACCTATTTCGCTAGCAGCATGGTTTTGACTCTCGCTTCTACTTCGGGAGGTCATGTATGTGGTCAAGGGGACACATCGGCTAAGTCTGCGAGCAAGGCTAGCGAATTGTGGAAACTAGTTCGAAAAGCCGAAGAGGCGATGGAAGCCGGTTCCATGGATTTTCACTATCACCTTGGCCACCAGACCGATTGGCCCGAGGTCAATGTGCATGCCGCATGGTTCAAGAAGCACTTGGTTTTGTCCCTCGTGACTCCGGCCAGCAACAGCGCTGATTTTGAGATCTCAGGGGCAACTGTTCTCGATAGGGGAGCCGGAATCTCTAGAATTATTACAGTGACAAATCTGAAGCAGCCTTCATCAGACGGAATATTCTCGAGGCCATTCAAACTCAGTTCGATCCGTGCGATTCTGCTAGATCCGGGCAGTCGCGCCTTTGACCTGGTCGGGAGCCCGGGCAAAGTGGTTGATGGCGGTGACGAATGGATCTTCTCGTTTCCAGTACCCTACGGCTATAGCGGCCCTGGCTACGTTTGTTCAGTGAGTAAGGCCACCATGTTGCCAAGGACCTTGTCCAGGAAGGGTGAAGGGATGCCAGAACTCAGTATCCGGTACCGACTAAGCTCAATCTCCAAGGATTTTCCTAAGCTGCCAACATTCGGCAAGGCGCGAAAAGGAACTTCGCGCAGCTTCGGAATTGCCTATGAGCGATCGCAGTTTTGCCGCATTTACGGTCATTTATTCAGCAAGCCGCCAAAAGGGCCGTAATTGTTTCCCTCGTGAGCGGCGCTCGAAAGTCCGCTGTACGGTGTTTCTCAAAGGCCCTCTGGTCCCGATTCACTGAGTTCATTTCCCAGCGGCGCGATCCTGAGAATTCTGGTCGAGGCTCCGGCTTTTCGGCTTAGCAGTTGAGCTAGGCAGATGTCCATGGCGTCCTGTTCGGACGTTGAGAACAACCATTACCCTCCTCAGCTTGCATCCCAACTTAGGCTCCAAGCGTTATTCTAGGCAAGGGATCTTATGCCAGTTTCACCACAACCGTTAGGGAATCCTTTCGAAAACTTAGCTGTCATCGCTGGCGCGTTGTTTCTCCTTTTTGTCGTAGCGGTCGTGATTTCGATCCAGAGACGCGAGACGACGAAGGAGAACTACAGGTCGGCTTTGGCTCGGTATCGAAACGACCCGACTGATCAAGGTCTGAGGCAGGTTGCGCTGGAGGCAGGTAGGCAGTACTCGCAGTCCACGCGGAACTCGTATGGCAATGCCTATTTTGACGAGGCAGCCATCCGAAACGACCTTGATGTGATCGCGGAAGCGGCACCCATCAAAGCTGAACCTTTGAAGACGACAATTGAGGGTCGCCTTCAAACGCTCGAAGGTCTCTTTACCAAGGGATTCATTACTGAGGACGAATATCAGATTCGACGGTCGGCGATACTCGATGATGTTTGAGAAAGCACGTTAACTCTAACCCATACACTCTCGCCCGAGAATAGTTGCCTAAAGGGCAGTCAGTCGTACAATGGGGTTCAGAATGACTTCGCTTGTCAAAGTCCTGGTTTTATTTGCGGCGGCAACGACGTGTGCTGGACAGATTGAATGGCCCACATCCGGCCCCTTGCTGGAGAAACCGATCGAGGCGAAGCTGTTCAAATGGTTTGATGGACTTGACTTCGATGTGGTGCGCACGGGGCGCTTCGTCAAGCTCAAGAAATACAACCTGGGCGGCGATTCTGACCGAATCGAATACGGATTCGTTGTTTCACCTAACGAGATTCTTACCCTCGACCTCAGCCGATCGAGAAAAGCGCCAGGAAATCCCGATATCAGTTACCTTGAGGGGCCGTATTATCTCGATTTCACGTCATATGAAGCCGTCGATTTCACAAAATTCGCGAAGACGCAACTTCCGATTACGTATGGGATGGATGCCAACGACAAAAGACGACTCATCCGGAGCGACACAGAAGCATTCGTTATTGCACGTGCATGTGCCGCTCGTGGCCTTAAGGATTTCGCCCACAAATACTTTGTCTGGGCGACCCAGAGCCGAACCACGACCGATTTCGTTACCAACAAGTCAACAGTCCAAATCTCGGGCCCCCTACCCAAAGGCCGAAGAGAAGAAGGTAGTTCCTACGGAGAATGGATCGATATGAGTGGCTATAACGACGTCGCCCACTCCATCGCACGCTACCAACATGTTCTTGCCGTACAGCGTCTGGGAGACACTCACCTCACTTGGGCTGATAATCTTCGCGAGTTCAAGCGAATTCAGCGCCTGTTCGGAGATGTCGATAAGGCTGAGCCAGCATCAGAGTTCGTGTCGATCCTCACTCGGATGGTCAGGCAGAAGCCCGTGGCCCCTGATAAAGAGCACGAGATTGATCATTTGATTCAGGAATTGCCCAACGAGAATGCTCACCAAATCATGCACCCAGGCGGAGCTTATGTGTTCTCACCGATGGGAGGCACCTCGGACGGATCTCCGGCCCACCAGCTTGCGAAAATCGGCAGACCGGCGGTCCCCAAGCTTCTTGACGCCCTGGAAGATCACAGGCTCACCCGCAGCCTCGATTGGGGCATGAGGAGTCATAGGATTCTGCGCGTCTCGGATATCGTCATCCAAACACTCAACCATATCGCTGGACGAACCTTTGAAGTCACTCAGAACCCATGGCGCAAACTCTCAACCGATGAGATTAGGGCAGGCGTGCTGAAGTGGTATGGCGAGGCAGGCAACGTCGGAGAACTTGAACTCCTAAAGCGCCAATTACTCTCTGGCCAGTTCAATGAGGCCTTCAACAAGATTCAGGAAGCCTATAGCAGTCAATCAAGGCAGATTTTTCTCCAAACTTGGCAGGAAAAATTGACACCGACGAATCGGTCCTTCCTCTTGGGCCAAATCGGCGGGAAGGTTGATGCCGACTCGATTCCCATCTTGCGAAACACGGCGATCTATGGTGATTTAGCCGCAGATCGGATTTACGCTGCGGGTCGCCTCTCAACCATAGACGCAGATTTCGCATGCAAGATTCTGGTCAAAGAACTCGCTGCCTACCACGATCCCGTTGGATATTCATTTGATTTCTCATTCAACCCAAGCTTGTACGAGAACCTGCTTACGAACGGCAAACCAGATGCCGTGCGCGCCCTTTCCAGTGGTTTTAACAAACGCCCCATCGGCGTAAGATCAGAGGTCCTGAGGGATTTCCCTGAAAAATATAACGCTAAGGCTGGCCCGGCAAGTCAAAGCCTTTACGAAGCCCTCCTCGTCAGTGAACTTAACGATCACGACACGGAACCGATCCAGCATGTGATGAATGACACCGATAATAGAAGTTCGATGGCTGACCTAGCTGCGGCCGATCTTGGGAAGCTCTTCCCTGCCAGATATCCCTACAAAGAGCTCGAATTCGAATCGGAACGACGAAGACAAAGGACGAAGTTCGAAAATACGTGGCGAGTATCTCAAGGGTTGAGCCCAGTGAGTTATGACGAGCCAGAAAACCTAACTAGCCAAGCCAAAACCGTGGTCGTGGCTGTCAAGGTTAACGATGAAAGTGGCTCGTATCCGGCGTTAACGTCGCTCTCAAGAAATATGCGAGGTCGAGCCCTAATGTTTGCCGACTTCATGCGACTCACCGACGCGATGAGTTCACTAAAAATGCCGAAAGGACGTTATGCGCGCCTTATCGTCACCCGTGAAGCCCGCGGCTCTGGCTTAACGATCCTTCTCGACTTTAATCGCCTCGGGTCCGGTGACGTCGGTGGTGATAGCCCTTGCATGGCTTTACACATGCGAATCGGCCACCGTATTGCTGGAAACGGAGCCGTCTCCGGCGGTTTCAACGTGGTTGCGTACAAGGATGCGTTTAACCAATGCCTCGCCGCGCCCGCCAACTCTCGGATCGACGTTGAATTCGACTACTGGGCTCAAAACTGAATCGGTTCTGAGTGCCGGGGGGCACCGTCTCTGAAGTAGCCAGTGGCTCTCAGTTGAGCCGAGTCATGTACTCGACAACCCCTTGATTTCGGCTCACCTTCCGAAGGACGCCGGTCCATCCGAGGAATTCGCCTCAACTCAATAGGATCCTTAATTGCGATTTTCATCGCATGAAATGACATCTATTCTGAAAACACGGTCCCCTTTTTCGATGGGGCTAGGTCACAGCCCTCGCAGGATGCATTGACCAGATCGCTGAAACTCTCACACGGGCACTCGCACGAAACTATTGGATAGTTGCGGGCTCCTCCTGAGGTTTGGACCAAGGTCAGTACGGCCTGCAGATTCCAGACCACAAGGAGCAGTGACCGAATATGAAGCGAACGTTCAAATACGCGCTTTCCGCATTCCTTACAGCCGCGCTTGTGATGCCGGCTTTTGCATCACAAGACAATTTCCCGGACGTTCCGGAGAACCACTGGGCATTTGAAGCCCTTGCACGCCTTAAGAAGGATGGCCTTCTCGTCGGTTACCCCGACGGCCTGTTCCGTGGCAACCGACCTGCGTCGCGCTACGAACTCGCAGTTGCGATCCACGCATGCTACACCAACCTCAAGAGCGTCACCGACGGTCTTGATTCTCAGATCAAAACTCTCAGCGACAAGCTCAACGGCGTTGCCACCACGGCTGACGTTCAGAATCTCCGCGATGCGCTCACAGCTCTGCAGAACGACGTAAACGGCATGAAGAGCTATGGCGAGGATATCGCTCAGCTCAAGAAGCTTGCTGACGCGTTCCAGAAGGAACTCCAGTCACTCGGCGTAGACGTTGAGGCCCTCAAGAAAGACCTCGGCGACCTCGCTGATCGCGTCACCAAACTCGAGAAGAGAAAGCCAGTGGTGAACATCAGTGGCGACGTCAATATCCTCATGCTCGCGGGCAACAGCCGTGATGGCAGCGTTGGCCTCGACAAAGACGCTCATTTTAATGGCGTTGATCTCAACGGTAACGCAAGCGGAATGACCACCGACCTCGTCACGATTGAAGAGGGTGCTTTCACCTTCTCCGGCACGAACGACACGGGTCCTAAGTGGAAGGGCACTGTTGTTATAGGCAACATGCTCGGCACATTCGGTGGCCAAAACCAGTTCAATTTCGGCGCCACCAACGGCGGATACATCCAAGGCAACGGAGACGTTTACATTCAGGATTTGTCTGTCAAGTTCGATTCAAGCGTTGCTGGACTCAACTTCGATGCCGAAGCTGGTCGAGTTGGCTACAAGATTTCCCCATACATCCTCCAACGGATCGACAGCACGTCTTACTTCTCCAACTCGAGATGGGATGACGGTCTCTATCGCTTCGATGGTGGCATTCTTGGGTTCAAAATCGGTGGCGCCAAGCTCGACGTCTTTGCTGGCAACAACTCCAAGGTCAACAGCGTTAACGGTCTGGCTCTCAACCCGCTTCAATCCGGCCCACTCAACGGCGCGTTTGGCGGATACCCGATCATGACGTTTGACCGCACTCTCGGTGCTAACTTGAACGTGCCGATCACGTCGTCGGGCAACCTAAACTTGGCCTATCTCTGGCTCGACAGCCTCAACGACATCCCGGTTGACGGAACTGGAGCGAACCGCCTGGCAATTTACGGTGGCGACCTCAAGTTCACCTTCTCCAAGCTCACGCTCAGTGGCGGATATTCAAAGTCCGACCTCAAAGAGAACGAGACGATCGTCAATAACATCGACAACGCGGCTTGGCATGTGGAAGGCAGACTCGACTCCCACAAATGGGGCATCAATGGCGGATACCGTGAAGTTGAAGCTAACTACCTCGCACCCGGCGATTGGGGTCGACTCGGAATCGAGCGAAATCCAACAAACATCAAAGGGTTCAACGCGGGCATGCACTTTGATCTCTCTCACACGCTCACCCTAAAGGCTGGCGGTGAATGGGATACCGGCAAGAACAGCAACTTCGGTGGAACGACTGGCTTTGATACGGGCACGAACATCAATTCCTGGCACGCCGATCTCACTTGGCAAATGAACCGGAACCTTAGCTTGTTCCTTGGTTATGAAGACACTGAGTTCACTCACCTAAACGGTGCAGTCGTGACCAACACCCCTGGCAGCACAAGTGCTTCCTATAAATGGGCCACTTTCGGAATGGGCTATCGCCTTTCAGATTCTGCAAAGTTCACCGTTCAGTACCAAGCCTCTGACGTAACCAACGACTATCAAGTCATTCAGGGCGGCGGCGGTCGGTTCAAGGGCGGCCTTCTTTCAACGCAATTAAGCGTCAAGTTTTAACCCAAGGAGCAAATGGTGAAATTTAAACTATCGGGCGTCGGAATGACGCTCATGCTAATGGCTTCTATCTTCCTTAGCGGTTGCGGAGGCGGGGGCGGAGGCAGGTCGGCTATTGGACCTACGGTGATTTCAGTCACCCCCCTCGACGGAGCAACCCTTGTTCCGACGAACAGTCTGATAACGGCAACCTTCAACACACCGCTGATGCCTAATAGCATCAATGCAGCTACTTTTTCAGCGACGGCACCAAGCCTTGGAGCACCGTTAGGAAAAGTTGCTTCTCAAGTTCGCAAAACGACCTTGCAGCAAGGCGCCCCTGTGCCACTCACAGGAACGGTGACGTTCTCAGGTCACAAAGCGACGTTGATGCTCGACGCCCTTATGCCACAGAACACCGTGATTACCGTCACGATTGGCACGGGCGTCAAGAACTTGGCAAACCAGTCTCTTGAGCGACCCTACGTGTGGTCGTTCACGACGGGAACCAACGATCTTCCTCCGACAGTGTTGTCCACGATACCGCTTGCTGGGGCCACCGGGGTTTCACCGAGCGCTAACATGTCGGCGACATTCAACAAGCCCATGGACGCCTCGTCCCTCACTCCTGCCAACTTCAGTGTTGCTGGCCCAAGTGGAGTTGCCGTGCCTGCGACGGTAGCCTATGCAAACGATGTGGCGACGATAAACCCAACCGTCCCATTAACCGCGAGCACTCTCTATACAGCCACCATTAAGAACAAAGTTAAGGACGTAGCCGGAACATTCATGGTGAGTAACTACACCTGGACGTTTACGACGGCAGCGGCCGACGTCGCGCCACTCGTCATTTCGACACTTCCAACTGCAGGCGCAACCGGCGTCTCGATTAGTAGCAAGGTTACGGCCACGTTCAACGAAGCGATGAACCCGGCTACGATCAATGCGACCAACTTCACACTGACGCCTGCTGGCGGGGCATCCGTGCCAGCCACGGTGACATACGCGAACAACGCGGCAGTTCTCAACCCAACAGTTGCCCTGCTTGGAAGCACGGTTTACACAGCCGTAGTCACCACCGGGGTCACGGACGTAGCTGGCACACCGATGGTGAGCAACTACACCTGGACGTTTACGACAGCATCGACGGACATTGCTCCTACGGTTATCTCAACGATCCCCGCTTCCTTGGCCGCTGGAGTCTCCATCAGCACCAACGTGACGGCGACGTTCAGCGAAGCAATGAACGCGTCCACGATTAACTCTACTAACTTCACGCTCACACCCAACGGTGGCGCACCAGTGTCGGCAACGGTGACCTACGCAAACGACGCGGCAGTCCTCAATCCGACGTCGGCTCTCCTCGGGAATACGGTCTACCGGGCGACGGTAACCACGGGAGTCAAGGACATTGCTGGCACAGCAATGGTCAACAACTATTCGTGGACGTTCACCACAGCCGCGATTGACATTCCACCCACGGTTATTTCAACCAATCCGGTGGCATCGGCGACCAACGTTCTAGCGACCACCAACGTCTCGGTAACCTTTAACGAAGCGATGAGCGCTGCCTCGATTACGGGTTCGACCTTCTCGCTCGCTGGCCCCGGCAACTCGGGTGTTCCTGCAACGGTAACCTACGCAAACAACATCGCCACCCTGGTTCCCACCTCAGCGCTTGCGGGTGGAACCACCTATACGGCTACAGTGACAACCGGTGTCAAGGATGTGGCAGGGACGCCGATGGCGAATGCCTATACATGGACATTCACCACTGACTCGCCACCAACCGTGGTTTCAAACACTCCTCTGGCAAATGCCATCGCCGTCTTGGCGAATACGTCGGTCACAGCAACGTTTAGCAAGGCGATGAACCCTGCCACGATCACTGGCTCGACATTCTCACTGGCCGGACCTGGCAATGTAGTGGTCCCGGCTGCCGTTAGCTATGCGAACAACACGATCACCCTCAAGCCCACGAACTCACTACTGGGCGGAACAAAATATACAGCCACAGTAACCACGGGGGTTAAGGATGTCGTAGGCACATCCATGGCAAGTGTCTTTACGTGGTCCTTCACGACGGACATCCCGCCAGCGGTTGTATCCACATTCCCCGCCAATCTTCAAACCCAGGTCGGAGTCGTTGACAATGTAACGGCGACCTTTAATGAAGCACTTAACCCAACTACGGTTACGAACTCAACGTTCACACTGACAGGACCTGGCAATGTGTCCGTTCCATCAATAGTAACCTATTCTAACAACATTGCCACCCTGGCACCTGCTTCGGCACTTGCCGGCACAACAACCTATACAGCGACTGTGACCACTGGAGTCAAGGATGTGGCAGGCACGGCCATGGTCGCCAAGTACACATGGACGTTCACCACTGGACAAGCTCAAGTAGGGCTTGGCACCGCAGGCACCTATGGCATTCTCGCTGGCTCGACAGTGACGAACACGGGGCCAACGAACATCGTCGGTGATATGGGTGTCAGTCCAGGCACAGCCATCACAGGATTCCCACCTGGAACGCTTACGGGTGTAATTCACGCCGGCGACGCTGTTGCAGCCAAGGCAAAGGCCGACCTGCTAGCAGCCTATACGGACGTCACCACTCGATTGAATGCAAACGCGTTGCCAGGTGATATCAGCGGACTCACCTTTGCTCCGGGCTTATATTCAAACTCGACATCGGTCATGCTCGGCGTCGGGTCGAACGTTACCTTTGACGCCAAGGGTGATTCTGGCGCGATATTCATCCTCCAGATGGGCAGCACCCTCACAACAGGTGTCGGTAGCACGATGACCTTGGTTGGCGGTGCGCTAGCTAAGAACATCTACTGGGGAGTGGGGTCCTCTGCAACCTTCGGGGTGAACTCGACAGTCGTAGGGAATGTCCTCGCTCAGGCATCCATCACGGCAAATACGGGTATGTCGTTGCAAGGTCGTTTCCTAACGAACGTTGCCGCCATTTCCCTCGACTCCAATCCTGTGGTGGTTCCACCACGAAACCGCTCAAAGGCATCGCCTCCTCCTGCTCGTACAACAAAGAGCAAGAGAGGTTAGTCTCGCGACTAACGCCAAGATCGAGCCCCGGCTATTTCAGCCGGGGCTCCATTTTCGTTTCAGGTCTCGTGCTTCCAGCATTGGAGCCTTTCTCAACTCCAACGCAATTTTTACAGTCACACAAATCTGTTGCGAGTCATGGTTACAATTTGCAGTCACTGGATGTAGAATTCTCCGAAGCCTCAAGATTTGGGAGAAGTGATGGATTCGTTGCCTCGGCCACGATTATCAAAAAACCTTTGAGCATTTGTTGATCTCCAACATCCTTAAGCTGGTCAGCGGACGTTCGCTGGGTCAAAGATGATTTCGGTCACCTCAAGCATCGACAGGAAGATCCCCGGAATCTCAATTCGATTCCGGTTCTTGCTTGTCTGTGTGTTCCTCGCATCGTTGGCGGTCTATCTTCCATCTTTGCGTGGTGCCGCATTTTGGGATGACACCGACCTAATGAGGGCTACTCCAGGTACGGCGACGAGCTCTTTGCTTTTGGCTTTCACCAAGCCCTTCGCAAACTACTATCGCCCCCTTACGTCGGCGAGCTTTGCGATTGAAAATGCTCTTTTTCGCGGAAACCCGTTTTACTATCATTTGGACAACGTGATCCTTCATGCCTTAACTGCGGTGGCGGTCGCGGTCATTGCCTTCGTGTTGGTCAAATCGCACTGGGCGGGCCTCCTGGCGGGCTTGTTCTTCGCCTACCAGCCCACACAGGTAGGCGCGACTTCGTGGATCGGTGGCCGAACCGACACTCTCAGTACGCTCTTTCTGTCGCTGTTCCTCATCAGCATTCTTCAAACCAACTCTTCCAAGTCTGCTTGGTGGAAAGTTGCTGGGGGGTTAACCTACTTCTTAGCGATTCTCAGCAAAGAGCAAGCCATCCTAAGTGTCGCGTGTGTTCCCCTTTCCGTGCTCCTTTTTGGAACGAGACAGAAGCGGGATGCTTGGCGATTAACGTGGCCATACCTATTGATACTGGTCGTCTACGTCCTTATGTAGAACGTCGGTGGCGCCCCGTTCAGGAAGGGTTTCAACGACTTCGGGTACACGCTCATTTTGAGTTTGAAAACGCTGGCCCACTACGGGTGCGCCTTCCTTATCCCGGACCGGGCATCCGTCGTTACCTTTACGCTAGAGAACTACCAAGGCACAGAGTGGGTGTTCCTTAGTGGCGTTTTCGTAGTTGGAATCATAGGTTTTCTGGGCTACAACTGGAAAAGACGCCCCGATCTGGCATGGTTGGCCATTTGCGCATTGTCCGTTTACATCCCCATCTCGAACTTCCCGACGGTACCTTCCTTTGTCGTCGCGCCGTACCGTTGCGCAGAAGCAGGAGTCGCGGTTGCGTGCATCCTCGGCATCTTCTGCCATCAGGTTTTTGCAAGCAAGAATCCCGCCTTTTCCACCTTGCTTGCCATCAACTTTGGCGCGTCGCTATTCATCACGGCATGGGGGGTTCAGGTCTGGCTCAAGCCTGCAAACTTCTTCCGGACAGTTGTCGATAACGACAGCCACTTCATCATGGGGGTCGAACGACTTGGGCGGTCCCTATCAGAAGAAGGGAAGAACGCGGAGTCCATTGCTACCACGCAAAAGACACTCGCATGGGTTTTTTCATCTGATGATTGGTTGACGCAACTTCGTACAGGCAAAACTCAAATTTTGTCCCGAAGTGTCGGGCTCAAGCTTCGGACAAACAGTGGTATTCCCGACTTCAAAGAACTGCTAACCCTTATGGGGCAACATGCCTTTGCCCTCGCCAACATCGGAGATAGCGAGAATGCATCGATCTGTTTATCCGAGTACTTGAAAGTTGCCCCAAGTGATCCGTGGGCTCATCTGCTCTACGCAAAATGCATCGGGAGCAAAGATCGGGAGGTGGCCATGAAGCATATGGCAGAAGCGCTCAGATTGAATCCAAACTACACCGAGGCGACTCTTGCGCTGGCAGCACAAAACATATATGGCCAGCGATACCGTGCTGCGATCGAACTTCTGCAAAAGCTGACCACAGAGTCACGCCAAAACGGGATCATCGGCCTGATGCTGTGCGATGCCAAGATCGGATTGCGCGATAAAAAAGGGGCTCTCGCCGCCCTCGAGATGGCTGCCAAGGCAACGTCAAAACCTAGTCCCGCCGTGATTGATAGTCGCGCGAGGCAAATTAACCGACTTCCCTAGCTACGGATGCGCTCGCTGCAATTCTTCTCATCAAGCGTATTCATCTGGTCTGATGAGAAGAGTAAGTCGAGCAGGTAGCGGAGTCTTTTCCTGCCACCCAAGTTTTGACTACAGGGCAAGACCTTGATATCGAGCGTTCGAAGTGCTTTTCGACTCGATGGTCGCTGATGTCGGTTTCGCGATGAAGGTGTTGCCAATCTTCATTCCTTTCAAACATAGAGAGCCGAACGCGATTTCGCGTTCGGCTTTTTCAGATCCTGGAGTTTCGATTGAAGAATGATTCAGCGATACGTCCGAAGCGCATTTAGTGCCCCTTCGACCGAGTTGTTTCCTCCGATGAATGTGACATGGGTGTCTTGGCGGCTGTAGACGGCCAGGATGATGTTGAGTTGTTTGTAGTACGGAGAATTGGCCTTTAGGTAGCGGAGAGTGGCGAGGGCATCGGCGCTGTAGTTCGTCGAGTTTCCGCGAGGCGGGAGCTTGATGAAGCACTGCTTTCCGGCTTTGGCGATGGCGGCGATGCCGTCGATGATCTTGGCGCTTGCCAGAGCGGATGTCGAACCCGCGGCGATCTCGAATGCGATTCCACCACAATCGCCACACGCTAATGCGGAGTCAACTTCTCGCTTGTGGGTCGGCAGCTGTGGGCACTCACTTAGAGGCACGTAGCTGCGGGTGAATGCGATGACTTTCTTCCCCGTGCGTCTTCGCAACTCCGTGATGTCGGCAGGAGTCAGGGTCCAGTCTCGATAGAACGAACCACGGCCGTCAGAAATCTCTGAGAATTCCATATACGCCATTGCATAAGTTGGGTTGGCGAACTGTGTGCCGACCGAGGCCTCTGGTCCAAACATCGCAGTGAACTGCGCAGACCGATCGTTTGGAGTGCTTCGGTTAGCAAACAGAACTCCACCTTGGGATCCATCGGTTCCAACGAAGTTGCCACCGTTGAAGAACCCGTTCCAAGTCCACGGGGTTACGACATCGCCTTGGCGAATCGCTCCGGAACCCGATGGCTTCACCAACCTCAGTGTCTCCCAGTAGCTTCGATTTGGAGATCCAGTGAACATGGAGGAACCGCCACCGCCTTGGGCTTGTACCCAACCTGCGCTGGAGAGCAAAGCCATCTCTGACCCGCTGGTCAACTGCTGGCTAAAAGAGGGCCGGTTGGTCGTCCCGTTCGGAGGGCAGAGAAACCACTGCAGGGGTGATGCTCCACCGATGGATGTGTCTGCAGCCAGATAGTTCGCTGACGTCTGTCGCACGTAATTGCCGTTGGAGGCGCCGAGCACCAAGTGAGGCCACATGATCGTATCCATCAAATGTCGGCGGCTGATCCCACCATCCTCCGAAACGACCAACCCAGGACCAATCTTGTTGACCATCGCCGCCCAATCTGCGGCCGTCATGCTAGGCGACCACTGCGTCAACAGCCAAGTACCGTCTGCTTTCAGTCGACTAGCTTGAGCTGCCTCACTTGGCAGAATCTGGGTGGTGTCGACCAGAAACTTCGGCTGCGCCGCCGCAAGCCCAGGGACCAATCCAACGGTAAAAGCACTCAATAAAAACAGATTTCGGTTCACTTCTATAACTCCTCAAATCTCAAGGCAATCGAATAGTGAGGAGGAGGATTGCTTGACATCCTCAGCAGAAGCTTCAGCAAATTTCGGTTATTTTCCGGGACGATGGGCCTCAGTGAGGCGGCCAATCGTCTGCACAGACTTACCGTGGGAACCTTGAATGCGTGGTTGGAGGTTAGGAGTATTCCTTGGACGGCAAGATTCAGAAGTGTAAAATTGGACTATGACAAACTCGAATGGCGAGATCGTATCAGTGATGATCGACCCCGTGGGTCGACCGTTCCTAAATATGTCACACAGTCGAGCAGCGGCCTTACGTCAGGCACTCAAGCGACTCGGGTTTGCACCCGATCCCGACATTGTCGGTGAAATACCGCAAGGGATCGAAATTGGCGATAGCGATGAAGTCATCGTATTTGAGAGCGGCACAGATGCTGACGCCGTCCAAGACCTGCTAGACGAATTGTCTTGGTCGATGGGACGCATTGTTCGCGAGGTGACGCCGTGAAATTGCTGGGCCACAATACGATCATTCTCGAAAACGAAATCTCCCTATCTACCGCTGAGAAGGAATATCCGCAATGGTTTGCTGTCGTTTTTGATCCCATTCGAAGTGGGATCACGATTACGGCGGGATCTGTGCGAGCGGTCAGCAAGACGAATGATGGTGCATATCGCGCCCTTGATCAGTTGGGCCAAACGCATCGCAAGGTCACGGTCTTTCAACTCAAGTGATCGCGGTGCGGATTGAACTCTCACTTGAACCGGGAACTGGATTCGCCTTCGTCCCTGCGACCCTTGAAGGGCCAAATGGAGTCTTTGAGGCAAATCTACTTCTCGATACCGGAGCCGCACTTACGACATTATCTTCACGACTGTCCAAAGTTCTTGGATACGAATTGACCTCATTGCCTAGGGAGGAGGCCCCAGTCGTTGGAGGAGGAGCATCTTCTCGAAGGATGGTCCTTAACCATATATCGATTTTTGATTCAACCCAATCTGAAGTGCCATCTCGATTTATGGAGCTTCCGGTCGGATTCGACGGCCTGTTGGGGAACGATCTGCTCCGTAGTTTTAACGTGATTGCTGTCCTCGACGTTAGGTCAAAAAAAGCCACGTTGGTCTTTCGACATTGAAGTTCTTTCTGCGGCTCGTTGGACCGGGTAATACGCTATGCAGCGACAGTTAGTATGTTGACGCTTATTCAGGCAGTATTTCTCTTAACTGTGAAGGGCCTGCCTGCTCAGGCAGGATGGCACCAAAACGGGGTCGACATTGAGAGAGTTGCGGGCAACTGGGTTGTCAAGACTGACCACAATGGTCGATGGGCGACACGATGCTGGGGCCCTCATGAAGTCTTTCATGATGCGCATTCGCACTCGCTAGTCTTTTTCGGCGGCGACTTCGAGATAAATGTTGTGAGCGAACAAGGCGTAAGGGTCGGCGTAATACCGGTCGGAAACGTTGGCATGACTAGAACGTGCTTCGTCTCAAATGGCCTAATGGTCTTTGATGTGGGCGCACGTGCTGTTGGCAAATGGCACCCAGGCAGACAAATACTGAATTGGATGCTGCAAGCAAGAACAGTTCTGTGCGTCGACCTCGCAAACAGAAAGATCCGGTGGAAGGACGCTGAGCTAAAAATGGGCTATCCAGTTGGCCTATTTGGCAGTTCACTCGTTTCGATTGGCGTGGACAATTACCGTAACGTCTTCCAAGCCAAAGTACCTCCTCGCCTAAGCGCCAGGCTCATTGATGCGACATCCGGAAGGCGGTCGGTCAAATACCGATTGAGAATGTCCAAGCCTGCGACAGACTATATGCTGATGGAAACGATGTTAAGCACACAAACCTATCGGCCAACGGTCTCAATAGGAATAAATCAAAAGTTGAAACTCTCACATCTCGTCGATCCGACTTTCGGTCGTGTAAGTGGGCTATCGGGAATCATATTCAGCCTGCCGTAGACTTACCTGTAATCGCCAAGGGCACCTTCACAAAGTCGCACCTACTCGTAAGCTTGATACTTGTCTATACATTTTGAAAATCGCCTGTCGTTGTGTTAGCACGCCATTGGAAGATTCACCCGACCTGTCACGCCGGGTCCAACTGCGTTACGGCTTGACCGTAAGCAGCGCGGTTTTGGATGTTGAGCCTAATGCGGCGCTTATGGTTGCGCTAGTTTTCACTGAAACACTGTGAGTCTGGATGGTGAATGATCCCGAGGTTTTGCCTTGCGGTACAACGACGGTGGCAGGAACAGTCGCCGAAGAACTCGTGCTCGCCAGCGTGACGGAGATGCCGCCCGCTGGTGCCGCAGCACCGATTGTCACCGTTCCCGTCGAAATACCTCCGCCAGAAACTGTAGTGGGTTTAAGCACGAGGGACATGATCGCGGGCGGATTGATGGTCAGTGTCGCCTTGAGAACGATGCCATTCAGGCCCACCGAGATTTGAGCCGGAGTCGTCACTCCAACCGTGTTGGTCTTCACCGTGAACTTACCGGTAAGCGCTCCAGCAGAGACAGTCACGGTTGCCGGAACCATCGCGGCAGACGAATTGGACGTAAGGCTGATCGTGAGCCCACCTGTTGGTGCGGGTCCGGTGAGAGTCACCGTTCCTGCCGAGGATGCGGGGCCAATTACGGTAGTAGGGTTCAAAACAACCGAAGCTAAGGTAGGCGGCGTAATGGACAGAGTCGCTGAGACGGTGACGGCACCCACAGACCCTGATATCACTGCTTGAGTTTGTGTCGCAACTCCTGTCGTCTTCACCGAAAACGTTGCGGTGGATTTTCCAGCGGCAATGGTCACTGTTGCCGGAACCGTCGCCGACTTTGTGCTCGACGTAAGCTTGACAGTGACTCCACCTGTTCCCGCCGCACTCGTTAGAGCGACGGTGCCGGTTGAGGTGGCCCCTCCGGCAACGGTTGCCGGAGCCAAGGTAATCCCCAATAGAGTCGCGGTATTGATCGTCAATGAGGCGGACTTGGTGATTGAGCCCAAAGTCGCGGAGACGGTAGCCGTCACTGACTTTGCGACCGACGAAGTCAGGACCGTAAACGTGGCTGAAGATGCGCCTGCGGGAACCAGAACACTGGCGGGAACACTTGCGTTTGAGCTACTGCTCGAAAGGGAAACAGCGATTCCCCCCGGTCCTGTGATTCCGTTGAGGGTCACCGTTGCCTGAGCGCTCATTCCGGCCGCAACCGACGTCGGCGATATGGTAATTCCCACGAGGGATGCCGGATTCGTCGTCAACGTCCCGGATACCGACACAGAACCAACCGATGCCGTCACCGCAACCTGAGTTTGAGAGGAGACAACGACTGTCGTGGCCGAGAATGTGGCAGACGTACTGCCAGCTGGCACCGTCACGGTGGCTGGGACGGATACCGCACTGCTACTAGAAGCGAGGTTCACCGTTGCTCCGCCGGAAGGAGCAGCTACATCGATCGTTACCGTACCGGTGGTCGTTGCACCTCCGATAATTGAAGAAGGCGAGAATGAAACACTCACAGGGATCGGCGGCGTTAACGTCAATATCGCGGTGACGGTGCCATCTGGAGTCGATGCTGTGATAGTGGCTCCAAGGGTAGACGCGACGGACGAGGTCGTAATATTGAATGTTCCCGACGCGGAACCCTGGGGAATGGTGATCGACGCTGGAACGGATACGGATGGACTGCTCGATTTCAGGTTCACCACCAAGCCAGCCTTCGCAGCCTGTCCGTTAAGGGTAATCGTGCCGACCGAGCCAAGTCCTCCAACTACCGTTGAGGGAGCGAGCGTCAGACTTGTTGGTGCCGGTGCCTTGACGGTGAGCACACATGTCACGAGGGGCCCAACGGAGTAAGCGGAAATCGTGGCTGCCACTGTCGTTGAAACCGAGACCGTGTTGATCGTAAAGGTTGTCGAAGTCGAACCTGCCGGAACGGAAATAAGCGATGGGACGGTCACACTTGCCGAACTTGAAGTTAACTGAACAGCGGTGCCGCCGCTAGGCGCGGGGCCCGTAATCGTCACCGTACCTGTGCTTGGACTCCCTCCAGGGACACTGGTGGGGGCGCATACCAGAGTCATCACGTCTGGCGGGTTTACCGTCAACTTTGTGTTGACGGTGGTGAATCCAACCGTGGCGGAAAGCGTTGCCGTGGTCGGAGTCGTTACAGGGACCGTTTTGATGGCGAACGTGGCGGTCTGAGAACCCGCTGGCACCGTTACGTTCGCGGGGACTGCTGCAACCGAATTCGTTGTATTAAGGGCGACAACAACTCCGCCGGTGGCCGCTACCCCCGTCAGGGTGACGGTGCCCAGCACCGGATTACCTCCCGCAACCGGCGAGGGTGATGCCGACAGTGATTGAGGAACAGGCGGCTGAATGGTAAGTGTTGCCGATCGAGAGTTTCCACTGGCCGCAGCCTTTATCATTGGCTTGGTCGTCACAGCAACCGCGGACGTCGGGATCGAAACACTTATCGAACTGGCCCCAGCGGGGACCGTCACAGTGGCAGGCGGAGCCGCGCTCAGATCGGTCGAAGTTAGCGCCACGGCGAGCCCGGCAGCAGGAGCTGGGCCACTGAAAGTAATCAAAGCCGTCGATGTCTGGCCTCCGTACACCGTTGTTGGGGAAAGTGTTAGGTTCAGAGGACTTGGGGAGTCAATTACGAGCGTCGCAGTCGTGACCGACTTGCGATATTGCGCGGAAAGAACCACCGAGAGCTTCGAGGCAACCGGAGTCGTGGTAATCGCAAAAGTCGCCGTAGTCGCGCCCGCAGGAACGGTTATTGAGGTCGGAACAGTCACTGAAGAATCACTGGACGATAGGGAGACAACCAAACCACCCGTAGGTGCGGGCTGAGCAAGGGTCACTTGCCCTGAGGACGGTGAGCTCCCCACAACTTCAGCAGGTGTCAGGTCCAGGCTTTTGACCCAAGGGGTACCAATCGCAAGCAATTCCCATATAGAACTGGGATTATAGAAATTCGCAGCGATGAACACCGTGCTGTCTGAACCGATTGACAGGGGGCCCTGTGCCTGGAGCCCCGTATCATAGCTCCAATACTTCGTGCCGTCATTGTTGAGGCAGTAAACAAATTGCGCAGCGGCTGAGCAGTAGATCTCACCATAGGCACCTATCACAATCTCGTCCGGTGTAATTTGTGCACTCTTCCATTTGATCGTGCCGTCGGGCTTTACAGCCCAAACCCTTCCGTCGGCTCCAATATAGATCGTGCCATCAGTCGCAACACGAGGCGTCAGCCAATTAGGATTGAGGTTTCCAGTAATTTTCCACTTGAAGCTTCCATTTGGGGTGTAAGCGTACAAGCCATCCGATAGCCACATGTACAACGTGCCGTCGGGGCCAGCAGCCAGATCGGATTGAAGGACCAAGGGCAACGCGAGTGTCCATTTCTGTGTTCCATCCGGCCGAAGAGCGTAAATCTTTTGATAGTTCTTTGACTCGATAATGATGGTCCCATCCGCTTGGATAATCGGTGGCGACAGGGTCCCCCCGACGTTGAATTGCCAATTGAGGACCCCGGAAGGCGAAAGGTTGTAAAGAATGCCATCCCCTGTCCCGTCATTTCCACCGGCAAACAGGATGGAGCCATCGGTCGAGATCGCGGTAACACCAACTGCGCCCCAAGGATAGGTCCATTTGAGGCTGCCATCTGGATTCAGAGCGTAGAAGGTAATGCCCGCACCGAAATAGATCGTTCCGTCGGTTCCAATGGATGTACTTGACCAATAGTAAGGAGAATCCGGAACTGTGTAGCTCCACTTCGGGGAACCATCTGGATTGTATGCATGAAATACGGTGAAGCCATTATTCGTGCCGGTATAGATCGTTCCATCGGCACCAATCGCTGGTGAAGTCCAGAACCTCGAAAAGCTGTTGTTGATGGTTGTCGACCAGCGTAATAAGCCGTTGGAACCTCCACCCAGTCCTGCCCCGCTGTTGCGGTTATCCGAGCCAGCCCTCGGCCATCCGGCACTCGCTTGGTATTGTGCGGATGCGGTGAGTATTGAACTCGTCAATATCAGGACGATCAGAATCAATCGAGTTATGCGACTCATTATCTTGGCCCACGCCAGAGTACCCTCATAAGGCAACAATGTACTTACCGCATCAGGTCGGTTAAGGCTCAATCATGGCTGGCAATTTATTCAGGTTGTTTTACTTTTCATTGCCGTTGGAATGGACCTACATAAATCCGTCCATGCCGCCATTCTTGCGAATTGGCCATCAATACATGGGCCTATTGCCCTACCGACTCTTTTGTAACGCTCTCGTAACGGCCCTGTCACGAGGCAAGCGCAGACTGTCCAGTATCCCACCCCCACGGATAGCCGCAAAGACGCGGAAGGACATCAATGACTATGAAACACATTCGACACGCAGTCCCCAGGAAGATTTGCCTTCCCACGAAACTGCTTATTTCTTGCTTGGCCGGTGGCTTACTGGCATGTGCGCCGGCTCAGGTTGTAACAAAGCTCTCATTGAACCCTACGAGTCTCGTGGGTGGAAAGGCATTTACGGGAACAGTTACCCTCAGCGCCAATGCACCTGCTGCGGGCTTTACGGTGAACCTAACCGCTGGCGACGCGAACGCTTCGGTGCCTGCAACCTTCTCAATCGCTGCGGGCACGAAGACTGGAAAATTCACGGGTTCAACGTCGGCAGTCTCCACCGTTGACGTTGTCGCCATTCAAGCCGCGGGAGGAGGTGGAAACGCAAACGCTAACCTCACCATCAACCCACCATCTTTCACTACCTTCACGGTTAGCCCCACCTCCAAAACAGGTGGAGGTAACGTGAGTGGAACCGTAAAGCTGAACGGCCCTGCACCGACCGGCGGCGAGGCGATCACTGTCAGCAGCGATTCCTCATTCGCAGTCCCTGCCACGGGCCTTTTGGTTCCCGCCGGGGCAACGTCGTACGTGTTCACCATTGCGACTTCACCGGTAGCCGTCGATTCGTTGGCAACGCTAACTTTGCAGCCGTCGATTCCTCAACCGACATCGTTAACCGCTACTTTGAACGTCCTTGCTCCAATTTTCAAGAGCATGACAGTCGCTCCGACATCTACGTTCAGTGGGAAAAACGTCAATGCGACGGTAACCCTAACCGGCGCGGCAGCCAGTGGGGGAGTACCGTTCGCCATTACCTCTGATAACACCGTGGCCGCTGCCGGAGCTAACTTGTCAGTACCTGCCGGGTCCACCAAAGTGGTCGTTCCAATCACCGTAGGGACGATCGCGACCGCAACATTAGCCAATCTCACACTCGTACCTTCGATTGCTCAGCCGGGTAGCTTTGTTGTCCCTCTTCCCGTCAACGTACCGGTTCTGAAATCGCTGACGATCAGCCCAACCACCATGATTACGTCCCAAAGCGGCTCGGCCATGGTCATCGTAAACGGATACGCTCCCATTGGAGGCTATGACGTCAACATCGCTTGCTCGATGGCGGGAATTACTTTCCCATCGACGGTCAATATCGCATCTGGTACGGACTTTGCGAAGTTCACGATCAACATCAGCCCAGCGGCACAGGGCGGCACCGCTAAATTCACGGCAACATTCAACGGGTCTTCGATGTCGACCTCGATTACCGTTATCGCCACTGGACTCGACACGATTGCTCCTTGGCCGAAGTTCCGTGGGGGCTACACAAACCAAGGCACTGGAAACGGGATTGTCGGCACTTCGTCGTTGGCAACTCCGACCGTCATGTATTCGCCTCCATTCACATGGTATGCGATTGAGTCATCACCAGCAATTGGAGCCGATGGCACGATCTACCTCGAAACCGGCGACGGTATCCTTCACGGCTTCAATCCTGACGGTACCGATAAATGGTCCTCAAACCCATCGATCACCGGCCACTACGTGTCGTCGGTCACACTTGCATCCCCGACCTCGTCGACAGGGCCTGAAACCATCTATGTAGGCGGGCAACATGGCGGCATGACCGGACCGGATGCGCTCCTTTCGCTTAATGCCAGCAATGGCGCTTTGAACTGGGCGTATGAGCTTCCTACGAATACAGCGGCTCCCCGATGGATCATGTCCTCACCAGCAATCGCACAGAACGGAACGGTTTATGCGGGCAGCTTGAACGGTTACCTCTATGCCGTTGACCCCACCGGAGCGTTGGTTTGGTCCTACAAGACTCTTGGTGCAACCCAAATCTCGGATTCGGGTGCAGCAGGAATCGAATCGTCTCCGGCGATTGGCCCCGGCAACGTGATCTACTTCGGATCGGATGACGGGCATCTCTACGCGGTACGTGCCAACGGCACTCTCAAATGGAAGTTCCCAAATACGGGCGCCGCTGGCTCCATGGAGTCATCCCCGGCGATCGCAGCCGATGGCACGATCTACATCGGGTCAGACGATGGCAACCTGTACGCCATCAATCCTAACGGAACCAAACGATGGTCAGCCCCAATCGGTGCCCAGGCCTACTACAGTTCCCCAACCATCGGCCCAGACGGCACCGTGTACATGTGCAACGACGCGATGCAATTCGGATCGATGTTCGCCTTCAATGGCACCACGGGTGCGAAGAAGTGGGAATTCACGCAAGTGAACCTCGGCGGAATCATATCTCCTCAGGCAGGCTTCAAGGGATCGCCTTCGATGGGCCCAGGCGGCTTAGGTAACGCTGGCGTCCTGTTCGTTGGTGGTATCGATGGCGTTCTCTACGGCGTCAACGCCGCCGATGGATCGCTCTATGGCTACGTTCCCCTTGGAACCCAGGCACTTATGGGCTCTGCAGCTATCGGAATCGATGGCACGATCTACATTGCGTCCCACGACGGTACGGTGTGGTCGGTCAAGTAGTTCCTACTCGAAAACTAGAAATCCCTCCCAGCAATGCTGGGAGGGATTTCTTTGCATTTTGGACGCTACATGAAGTGACGGCTGGTCTTTCATGATTTCCCAAGCGATCGGCCACACCACAATTCAGGAAGAAAAATACGAAGTCTTAACATATCAACTACACTTTCATGCAATCTGATGTACCATGCCCCTCATGGCAGCATCAAAAGCGAGTGGCTCGTTTATTCAGGGTTGGTTGGCATCCTCCTACACGGAGGCTCAATGGGCGAAGGAGTTCGGCTTTATGAGGGATGCCGGAATCAAAAAGCTGATCATTCAGTCAACAGTCGACGAATCGAGTCAACAAACAAAACCCCCGAGCTATTCACCAACGTCGATGCTCTCGCTGTACCCATCGAAAATCAAGGATTCGAAATACTGTGGGAACACGCCGAATACCCAGATATCGCCGGTTGAGTCCATCCTCAAACATGCTCAGGCTAGCGGAGTCAGCGTGTACCTTGGACTCAATTTCTACCAATCAGCATGGTTTTATAGCTTCACCAGTCGCCCTTTCGTGACCGATACTAACTGGGGCTCACTCGAAGCATCGAGGGGAAATGCCATTGCGGATGAACTCAGCACACTCTATCGAGCGAAATATCCTAACGCATTCGCAGGTTGGTACTGGCCCTGGGAAATTGACAATTCGCAAGCCATGCGATATCCATCCACGGTAACCGCCCTTGCCAAAATGATGAATGCAAATTTCAATCACTTGGCAACCATCGGAGGCGGACTGCCCGTGATTATCTCGCCATTCTTCAATCCATTGTTGAGCACACCCGGTGAAGTGACCAGCTATTGGACCTCCCTTTTCTCCCAGTTGCCTAATTTCGGCGCCAAGGGGATTTTCGCCCCTCAGGATGGCATCGGGGCTGGCGATGTTTTGCTCACCCAGATTCCAGCCTGGTTTGGCGCTTTGGCGAGCGCCGTCGCCACCAAGCCAGGCCTTAAATTCTGGGCGAACTGCGAAACTTTCCAGATCGCTTCCACAGGAAACTCCACTGCGCCGATGAGTCGAGTGATTCAGCAGTTCAAAGCTGCGGGCCCTTTTGTATCCGATATCGTGACGTTCGCATATTCGCACTACGACAGCCCCCTCCACGCCGATCCCTCGGTTCAGGCACAGTGGGTTCAGTACAACAATTCTTGACGCTGGTCGCAGAGCCTCAGCATCTGTTAGCGGTGTGCACCTCGCTAACTTGTAGGGCCGGTGATGGATGACAACTGGAGAAACGGAGCCGCCCTACACCCTGGGCTGCTTCGTATGACAGGACTACTTGAGACTCAAGTCTTTGTAGCCAATCTTCGTCAAATCACCGTTATCGTGACTGAGCGCGAATGGGCCGACGAGGACGGGGCCTGTGAAGGTTGGGAAGGCGCGGCGAAGGACTTCTTTGCTGTTAACTTCCAAAATGAAGGTGTCGCCATTCCGGACGATGCTCATTTTCGCGTTGGGTAAGCCACCCCTCGTGTTTGCGATTCCTGCCATCTTGGCCCCGGATGCATCTCGTAGTGCCACTTCGCACTCGCCACTTGGGAAGATGCTGAGTACCAAGCATGGAGCATCTGGATTCAGAGATGAGCGAATCATCAGACCAGCTTTCGTATACATTCCCGTTTCCTCAACAGTGGCCACCGTGACACTCAACTGGAAGTCTCCGCTGGCATTCTTGTGCAGGAATCGGAACTGGTCGCGTTCGGCCCAAATGTCGTCGCCACCACCGTAGAGATCAAAGGCACCTCCGTCGCCTAACACAAGGCCACCGCGGAGAGAGTCACCGATGTCAGTGGTAGTCCACCCAGAGAGCACGTCGTCCTTGGGTGCCTTCGTACGAGGCAACTTTTCCGCGGGAAGGGGTTCAAGAACTGGATTTGGGGTGGCGAGAGCGTATTGAAGCTCTTTGTAGGCCATCAATTTCTGCGTAGCAAAACTCCGGAAATAAGACTCGATTTCAGACTCAGGCGAAGTCTCGAAATCAACCCCAATAGCCTTATCGGCATTTGTAAACATGCCCCATGAGCCGCCAGCAGTGCCACCTTCGTCGGTGATCACCTTGTAGCTCCACATCGTGGTAAGCCACCCGTAACTCGCATGCGCATCAAAGTACTGCCGCATCATCGTTGCTCCACCGGTCGATTTCATCACGACGTTCATCTCACCGACGAGGAACGGCACGTTGAGCCTATCAATCTTCGCAGCTACAGCCTTCAAGGAATTGAGATGTCGTAGGTTCGATTTAACCTTTGGAGAGTCGCCGAACATCCCAGGGTAGTAATGCATCTGAATGCCAACGTTGTGCCAACCATGGTCCTTTGGGTCGCCATAGTGGTCGAAGTTATCATAGTGACCAGGGGCAAAAATCAGCTTGTCAGGATCCACCGAACGAATCGCATCGTATGCCTTTGAAAATACGGCGACGACCTGAGGCTTCTCACCACCATACGGCTCATTGATAGGATCGTAAGCAATCACCGCGCTTCGCTTGCGATAACGCTGGGCGATCTTCGTCCAAAGCCACGCCATACGTTCTTGGTTTTCTGGAACCGACCATAGTTTGTTCTGGCCAGATCTTCCGGTATGGTCGTTCATCGTTTGCCCACCTTGAACACCATGGAGATCTAAGATCACGTACAGGCCATGCTTCTCGGCTTGGTCAACGGCTTCATCAATCCAGCGCCAAGCATCGGCTCGGAGCTGCTTGGGGCGCGCATCGTCCTCTAAAAGCCTATAGTTAAATGGGACTCGAACGAGATTGAAACCATAGGTTTTGATGTTGTTCCAATCGCGGGGGCCCATCCAAGACGTGCGGAGCAGATTCATGAGGCGCTCGTCTTCCGCAGTTCCAAATCGCTTTGTAAGCAACTGCTCAAGGCTGTACTGGTCGCCGGGAACATGGGGGCGATTTCCCAGTCCCCACATCCAGAACTCATTTACGAGCCAGTTGCCTACATTGCAGCCTTTCAGAACGACCTTTTTGCCAGAACCGTCGACAAAACTCTTTCCCTGAACATGAAGCGGTGGCAAGGCAGCATTCAACATCGAACCCATCACAAGAAGCGCGGTAATCACTACCTTCTATTCTAGTTCGGTGAAACGATTAATCACGATGGCTAACTCAGCCATCATCGGAGAGAGAGGAGTATTCGACGAAGTGTTTGGTCAAATAAGCTAGACGTCTGCGTTAACATGTCGATAGGACCCCATGAACAAGTCCCAGTTGCCCGTCCAAATAGGAGGATGCCCCCTGTCTATCTTTGGGATGGCATGTTTTGCCGTTGCTGCGTTCAACCTGATAGGCTTTGTCATGCTTCCGGCAAGTGCTATGGATTCTGGATTGGGCTGGGTCGCACTCATCGCAGGAGTGATCGCTTTTGCAGGAGTCGCAGTCCTGTCTCGCAGAGAAGAGAGTGGGAACTAAATGCCAAACTGCCCCGCGCAACCACTGATCAAGCGATCTCTTGTCCGCTCTGGCTTTTTCTTGCAGCCCCTCTAGAACTGCCTCAGAGTGTGAGATCGTCACGCTCTTCACGAAGTCATAGTAAACGAATTCGTGCAAACCCTGACAAACCATTGTCCCCAGCGTCATTAGATTTGACCTCATCTGATTTGGAGCCTTGATCTATTTCCAGGGGTGTAATGAGCCTGGAATGAAAATCGGCTCTGCCATGGCGCTTGCACTGTTGACCTCCTTCGCGGCGGCAAACGGTCCTGATCTCTCGAAGGGATTTGTGCATCCACCCGACTCGGCGAGACCGTGGGTCTACTGGTTCTGGCTGAACAGTAACGTCACCCGCAAAGGCATCACGGCTGACCTGGAAGCGATGAAAAAGGTCGGGATCGGTGGCGTGCTGATCATGGAAACCGACCAGGGGACACCGGTCGGCAAGGTTCCGTTCGCAGGACCCGAATGGCGAAAGCTCTTCCAGTTCGTCATGTCGGAATCCAAGCGACTCGGGATTGAAGTGAACATGAACGACGACGCCGGTTGGGATGGAAGCGGTGGCCCGTGGATCACTCCCGACAAGTCGATGAAGAAGGTTGTGTGGACCGAGACTCAGGTCGACAATCCGTACTTGATCCACCTTGAACAGCCAACCACAGTCGCTGGCTTCTACCGAGATATTGCCGTCGTCGCATTTCCAACCCCTGGTTCCTATCGGATTCCCGATATTGCCGGCAAATCAGGCGCCGTTCGTCAAGAATTCGGGCCAAGGGCCGCTGTGATCGCTCCGACGGATTCGATTATCAAGCCATCAAAGATCTCAATTCTGCACACCGGAAAGCTAGACCACGACCAGATTCAGTGGAAAGCACCAGCAGGACATTGGACAGTCATGCGCTTTGGCTACACATCTACCGGCGCCGTCAACGCCCCTTCCCCACTATCGGGCCGCGGACTGGAGTGCGACAAGCTTAGCAAAGAGGGTGCGGAAGCTGCCTTTAACGGATTCATTGCCAAACTGGTGGCCGAGAATCGACCTTACGTCGGCAAGACGCTGGTTCGAACCCACATCGATAGTTGGGAAAACGGATCTCAGAACTGGACCGAGAAGTTTCGCGAGGAGTTCCGAAACCGTCGCAATTACGACCTGATGACCTACCTTCCGGTTTTATCTGGCAAGGTCGTGTCCAGCCTCGATGTATCCGAGCGGTTCCTATGGGACATGCGCCAAACGATTTCAGATCTGGTGATTCACAACTATGCGGGTCATATGCAAAAGTTGGCCAGGCAGCATGGAATCGGACTCTCGATCGAAGGTTACGGAGATGTGTGCGTCGACGATCTCGCCTACGTCGGTCGATCTGACGAGCCGATGAGCGAATTCTGGACTTCGCCAGGTGGTATGCCGGATCCGGAATCTCACTCCGAGCCATATGTTTTTGAAATGGCTTCCGCCGCCCATGTTTACGGCAAACCCGTTTTAGGAGCCGAATCGTTCACATCGAGTGACTGGGAGAAGTGGTTGTATTCTCCCCGCGACCTCAAAGGTCTGGGCGACTGGGAATTCTCTCGTGGTGTCAATCGATTTGTATTCCACCGATACGCAATGCAGCCTTGGCTGAACGTGAAGCCAGGCATGTCGATGGGCCCCTGGGGGTTGCACTATGAGCGCACTCAGACGTGGTGGAACGACTCTCAACCTTGGCATACCTATTTGGCAAGGTGCCAATACTTGCTCCAACAGGGGCAACCGATCGTCGACCTTTTGTATCTCGCTCCCGAAGGTGCCCCAAGTAGTTTCATTGCCCCTGTCGAAGCCAGACGTGGTAGGTATAGCGTTGACGGATGTTCACCGGATGCGATCCTCCGCCTTGCCACCGTAAAGAACGGCCGAATCGTTTTCCCAAGCGGGATGACCTACCAGGCCCTTGTCCTCCCACCGGTCTCGACCATGACGCCGGCCTTGTTGCGAAAGCTACGAGTAATGGCTAACGCTGGAGCTTTGATCGTCGGTCCGAAACCGACCGCCTCCCCCAGTCTTGTTGGCTATCCCGACGCAGACAGTCATGTTAAGAACTTCGCCCAAGAGCTTTGGAAAAGTCACAAGATCCACTCCGAACAGCCAGTTGAAGAACTGTTGGCTAGCCAAGGAATCGCACCAGATTTTGAATCCAACGGCAGTGTGAGTGCGATGCACCGCAGGATTGGCGACGCGGATGTGTATTTCGTCTGCAACCCCAAACGAACCCATGCAAACGCAACTTGTCGTTTCCGAATTACGGGTAGACAACCCGAATTGTGGAACCCCGAGACTGGAGCCATCGAACCGGCTCCTTCCTATTGGGCCTCAGGGTCGCGCACAACGATTCCGCTTTCCCTAGGATCCCATGACTCTGTATTCGTCGTGTTTCGACCCAAAGCCGGGATATCCGACCCCGTAGTGAACCTCACCCATCAGGGCACTCCTGTATTTCGGCATGCTGTGCCACCCAAGATCAAAGTCATCAGCGCCCTATGGGGACCTGCGGGAGATACCAGTAGGACCAAGGATGTTTCCAAACAACTTCAGAAGCTGGTCGACCGAAAACAAACCGAGCTTCGTGTCGCAGACCTCGCTGCCGAAGGGGACCCGGCAGTCAACATCGTCAAAACCCTTCGTATGAAATACATTATCGCGGGCAAAACGTTGACCACGCAGGGGACAGATCCAGAGACGATCACCTTCTTTGGGTCGGGCGACGAAGCACCTAGCGCTCGAATCAAAGCTGGGAAAGACGGATCCCTCAGGCTCGAATCCGAGCGAGTTGGTGTCTATACCGCCAAGACCCGATCAGGCCGCACCCTGATCGCTACCGTTAAGCCTTCAATGTCAGTAGGTCTTCAGCGTCCTTGGACGGTTGACTTTACGCCAGGTGCTGGCGCGCCAATGCATACCCGCTTTTTCAAGCTTCAATCCTGGAGCGAGAGCAAAGATCCGGGCATAAAGGTTTTCTCTGGCACAGCTACTTATCACCAGGATCTCAACGTCAGCAGCTCATTCCTGAGAAAGAGTGATCGACAGATTCTCGATCTGGGGCAAGTGGAAGTCACCGCTCGCGTGAAGCTAAACGGCCACGACCTTGGCTTGGTATGGCGGGCGCCCTATAAGCTTGACGTGACTGGTTTCCTACGCGTAGGCACGAATCGACTCGAAATCAAAGTCACGAATCTCTGGCCAAATCGAATGATTGGAGATGAGCTGCTGCCCGAGGACGGAGACCGCAACGACAACGGGACGTTGAAGACATGGCCAAAGTGGGTTGAACAAGGCAAGTCCAGTCCTTCCGGACGGTTCACGTTCACCTCTTGGAAGCTGTGGCATAAGGATGACGCGCTCCTACCATCCGGTCTCATCGGCCCGGTGCGTCTTACTGCTGTCTCAAGCACTCGAATGCGGTGGTAAACCTGGGTCCGAATGTGGTGCAACTCTATTCATTCATACTTTCAAACCTATTTATGGCTCGCGCATTCCAATCGGAAAAGAGTTGGCGTAGGATATGGGTGAAGTGAGCATTACCGTTGAATTGGAGCCTGCGCTTGAAGCCGCGCTACAACTGCGTGCAGCGGGTATGGGACTGTCGATAGAGGCATACGTTGTCTGGCTGGCCGAGCACGACGTTCAACATGAGTCTTTGGATCCCAGGATTTTGGCATCGATAAGGATGGGAGAGCCACTCTTGGGAAAGCTTAAAAGCTTGCCGAACGACAGACTAGACCTCGGTTCTTTGTACGAGGTTTCGTAGATTGCGCATCGCTGTCGACACCAATGTTCTACTTCGATTTGCAAATCCCAATGATTCGGAACATCTCCGCTGCAGAAGCACTATCAACAGGCTGCTAAAGGATGGCCACGAGGTTGGGCACACTCCTCAAGCCAGGAGGGAACTGTGGGCTGTAGCAACGCGACCCGCTACAGTCAATGGTCTCGGAGCAGACCCAAACGAGGCTCTTCGAATGTTGTCAGTAGTTGACAGTGCAGTCACCTTGTGGGACGACATCCCCGGAATATCTGCCGAGTGGCAGAGGATCGTTAGCGAACTCAGTGTACGTGGCGTTCAGGTTCATGATGCCAACCACGTTGCCGCAGCATTATGTCATGGAGTGTCAGCTATCCTGACTCTTGATCAGCGTGACTTTGTCCGGTACAAACCATTTGGAATCGAGACAATCGCTACGACAGATACTTGATGCTGAAAGGGAATTCAAGCCTGTCACGGCCAGAGGCGGCTAGATCAGAAAATCCTTCTGGCAACCGATAAATGATCCCCGGACGACTAGCTCGACGGGAATCTTGATACCGCTGGATATTTCTTTGGCGGCATCTCGCTACGATTACGGCAGAATCTAGCCGTAAGGACAACTTAATGATATCGGCGCTTTTGCTATTCCTCAGCACCTCAACATCCGCGGACAACAAGATCGACAGCAAGCAAGCTCAAGAACGAACCGTTTTCCAAACCGGCAGCCCATACAAGGACCGAATTAACATTGGGGCCGATGTGGCCATTGTCTATGGCATCGATAAGTCGATGCCCGATCGCATCAAAGGGTGGCGCGACAAAGGTTATCGCATCCATTTGATGACCGGTGTTGCGTGGGGAGAATATCAGGACTACTACTACGGACGCTGGGATGGCATCAACCATGAAGGTGAGGCTCAGACACGCAGCAATGGCGAGAAGGTTGGGCATGGTGGGGATGTTTATTACATGTCCCCTGGCAAGGACTACGGAAAGTTCTTAGCCGTCGGAGTTCACCGGGCTCTCGAAGCTGGTGTCGAAGCTGTCCACCTTGAAGAGCCTGAATTCTGGACTTTTGGCGGGTACGGTGCCGGGTTCAAGAACGAGTGGAAAGAGTTCTACCACGAAGAGTGGAGAGACCCAGCGAGTTCGCCCGATGCAAGGTGGCGCTCCGCCAAGCTGATGTACTACCTCTACAGGAGAGCCCTTCAGCAAGTCTTTGACTCCATCCAAGATTGGAACAAGTCACACGGCACTCACGTGCGATGCTACGTCCCCACGCATAGCCTGCTTAACTATGCGCACTGGAATATCGTCAGCCCCGAATCGAGCCTCACGAGGCTAAACGGCTGCGACGGTTATATCGCTCAAGTTTGGACAGGCACGTCTCGCACACCAAACTTCTACCAGGGCCAGAAGAAAGAACGAACCTTCGAAACGGCTTTCCTGGAATACGGTTCGATGCAGAACTTGGTCCGTTCGACCGGTCGAAGTGTCTGGTATCTGGCCGACCCAATCGAGGATAACCCTGATCACGATTGGGGCGACTATCGACGTAACTACCACGCAACCCTCATCGCGTCGCTTCTTCAGCCAGAAGTTTCGCAATACGAAGTGATGCCTTGGCCGGAGAGGATCTTCAACGGTACCTATCCATCCGAAGCGGACCCTAAAGTCCACGTTCCAATTCCCGCATCTTATGCAACCGAACTTCAAGTGGTCATCAATTCGCTGAAGGACATGAATCAGAAGGCGGTCAAGTGGGAGTCCGGTTCCTCAGGTATTGCTGTGTTCGCCAGTGACTCGCTCATGTTCCAGCGAGGCGGTCCAAGCGAGAGCGACAGCGACATGGGACACATTTATGGTCTCGCGCTGCCACTCGTAAAACGCGGAATGCCCGTTCAACCCGTGCAACTCGAGAATGTCACGATTCCTCACTATCTCGACAGCCTCAAGCTGATCTTGATGAGCTACGAGGGGATGAAGCCACTCACGCCAGATGTCCACGATGCTATCGCCGCTTGGGTTCGTTCAGGTGGCAATCTTGTGTTTGTTGACGCCGACCAGGATCCGTTCCTCAAAGTCCGTGAATGGTGGAACAGCGATGGAATGAAGTACTCGACTCCACGTGAGCATCTCTTTGAGAAGCTTGGATTGCCAAGGAACCCGAGCCAAGAACTCAACTCGGTCGGCCGAGGAAAGGTCGTGTTTCTCAAGCATAGTCCAACTGCCATCTCACACGACTCAAAAGGATCCGATTGGCTAGCCAGCCAAATTCGAAAGAACCTTCCCGACTTCAAGTGGGTCGAAAAGAGCGCGTTGGTGCTTCGCCGCGGGCCTTACGTCGTCGCTGCTGGCCTGGATGAAACAAGCTTGCCTCCGGTGGCTCTTGCCGGTAAGTTTGTCGACTTGTTCGACCCAGAGCTTAAGGTATCGGATCATCAGCAGCTATCTCCCGGTTCGCGGCATTTCCTCATCGATTTGCAGAAATTCAAAGGTCGTCTTCTCGCCGCCGCCGGTCGAGTCAATCAAACCAGATCCGATTCCACGGTTTGGGAAGCATCGATCGACGGAATCGCCGATACCCCCTGCGTGATTTTGCTCCGAGTTCCAACCAAGCCGAAGGAAGTTTTGCTGGCTGGACAACCGATACCAGATACATCCTACGACGAGAAAAACCACTTGCTATGGCTACGGTTCGCCAATCAACCCAAGCCGCAGGCAGTGAGAGTTCGATTCTAAACCAGGCCCGATTGAAATGAAATGATACTCGGTGATCTACGAGAAAGCGACTGCGAACGAGGCATGAGCTACATCAACTGAGGTTCTGCAGTTCGAACGGTGAATTCTTCAACCTCAGTTGTTTGACTGCCGATCTTCGGCGTTGCTGTACAGGGTGTCCCCTTTATTTTTGTTGCGGCAACCCCGGTTGCATTTCTCCGAAAGGCAATCGAGGTCAAACAGACATTCTGCAATTTGCACTCTTTCGCGAAGACCCAGGCAGAACAATGGCCCCTCCACCAAGTCTAAAAATATGAAAGGTTAGTAAGTGTAAATACACTATCAACCAGCATCGATGAGTCGAGGTGGACCTCAGTGCAACGTAAAGCATTCACATTAATAGAACTTCTAGTCGTTATCGCGATTATCGCAATCCTTGCGGCAATCCTCTTCCCGGTATTCGCTCAGGCAAAATTGGCAGCTAAGAAGACTGCCGCCTTGAGCTCCGTAAAGCAAATCGGGCTCGCCATCACCATGTACATGGGAGACACGGATGGTGAATTCCCAATGGCGTTTCAGGGCACCAACTGGACAGGCGAAGACCTTTGGCAGCAAAGAATCATGCCGTATACCAAGAGCCTTGGTGTTTTCGGCGCTTCGGCAGACGCCCGAGCAGGCCAAACTGCGTCTGTTGGCGCTTGGGCAGGAGTTGGTGTTTCCTTTGCTGCAAATGGGTACTACGGCAACTGGTGCTGCGATCCCAACTGGTCGAGCGGCTTCGACCTCCGTGGACCGATGGGTGTGGGTAACCAGGTTGGCAATCAGGGTCATGGCTGGCTAATGAGTGCTGAGCTCAATGAGACAATCATCACTCAGCCAGCCGCGACGATTCTTTTGGCTGAGAAGCACGGTGACGACATCGTCGCTTGGAACAGCGCTTACAGCAACAATGACTTCAATTTCCAAGGTGGAAATCTGTCAGCGTTCTCAATGGGAGGCGTCCTTGGAGGCGACCACCTCGACTACAGTGGATGGGGACCAAACCAAATCCCCAATGGCCAACAAACCCTCTACAAGGCACACGGAACCAATCCGTTGATGTTCGAATACGGGATCAATGGTGCCGTGAGTGCGTCTTACTCGGGCCAGTCCACCTTTGTGTTTGTTGATGGACATGCCAAGTCTATGGTCCCAGCCAGCACGAACCCCGATCCATCGAAATCACCACAAAGCAACCTGTGGGACGGAAAGCGATAAAGAAAGGGGGATTGGGATGCCAAGGAGTCTTGACATCCCAATCTGGAGGACACATGAATAGAACATTTCGAGTTGCCATTGTCGCATTCTTGGGGGTGATGGGCCTCGTGGGGTGCAGTTCAGACAATCCCAAACCCACGTCAGCGCAAGAGAAGAAGGACTTTTCAGGCGGCCCAATGCCCCCTGAGGCTCGCAAGCAATTCGAGGAAAGCCGCAACCGTGGTGCACAGCGGCAAGCCGATCACATCGCCAAGTCAAAGGCGGATGCTACCGCGGGCACTCCTGTCACTCAATAGACGATCTATCCCCCTCTGCGACGGTCTTACTCTATGGCGTACTTAGGGGGGTGGGAACTGAAACCACTCGCGAAGGTTGCTGTCCCCGTTATGATCAACATCAATCATCTCCGCAAGTTGAGCAACGTAGGAGTGAGTGCTCATTCGAAGACTTCGGATGTGGCCCCGAATTTCAGGAGACTTCATACAATCCGCAAACCGCTGCTCTTCGCTCAACTCTTCGTGAGCATGATCTGGTTGATTAGCAGAGGCTCTTTGGTGTCGACCCCATAGCCAAACCAGGGCCTCAAGACACTTCACCTCGTTATGCCCGGTCAAAGCGCCGTCCGGTTCTCCGACGGATGGAGGGCTGAATTTCGGCCCGACGACCCAATTTGGTGCGAAATACGGCATTGGCTTAATAGCACCCTTCTCGTCCTCAATCCTTACGACTGCCGGTCGGTTGCCGTCGAACGCGATGAATATTTTCCGAGGGCCGCCACCGTTCATCCCAACACGCATCTCCTGAATGAGAACTGGGTTCTTGAGCCAATCAACATTTGAATATCTGGCACCGGCAGAGCACATGCGATATCCGGTATCAAAATCGGACTGCACGAGCGGATCCCCAGCCGCGTTCACGATGTAAAGCCAAGCATGTTCTGAACTCGGAACAACCAGTGTGTGCGGATTCAAGAAAACCAGAAATTGGGATTCGGTGGCGGAGTCAAACTTCCAGACATAGTCACTCCCGTGATTTTCAAAAATCAGAGATCGGCCGATGAAATAGTGCTCAACGCCATCGTCGTTTGTCAGTTTCTTCTCAACGTAGCTCTTAAACTTCTTCAGTTCTTCGACTGGCAAATCAGCAATCGACTTCCCCACCCAAGAAAGCAGAGCCTGTGTCAACGCTGGGTCCTTTGCTTTCGCGCGAGATTGTTGGTTGGCCGGTGCGGTGCAACCCACTATCCCGGAAATGGCAAGGAAGACTCCCACCTTTGAACCAAGTTTTGGCGACATTATCTGACAGTATATGGCCGTTTCGGCGTGATGACGGAGTGCAGTTATTGAACGGGCAATTGAGCAGAGTGAGCCGCGGTCCGGTCTATGACCCTGTCGGCGCTTAAAGTAACCCCGAGCTAAAATTCATCCCACTCACACCACCAATGCTATTTCTGAATTGATGTGCAACAGGATTCTCTTGGCCGTGTCTACTCTTGCATCACGTTGCATCGGTCAAGAAAAAGCATGAAAACACAGCCTGTTTCCCAGTCAAGCGAGAAGCGTTCGCTACAGATTCTGAGTCAAGTCAAGGTAGCCAAACCTTGTCCAGCGAGTTGGCGAGACATGAAGGGCGATGACCGTGTCCGCCACTGCACGCATTGTGCGAAGAATGTCTACAACATCTCCAACATGAGCCGACAGGAAGCGGCCGACCTCATTGAGTCCACGGAAGGTCGAGTTTGCGTGCGGTACTACACACGGCCCGACGGAGCGATCATGACACGCGATTGTGGGAAGAGCATCCGGCTGCAGGTGAGGTTCATGACGGTTGTCGCGACTGTGCTAGGAATCTTCGGGCTCGGAACAACTTCTGTGGCACAGCAACCTCCCAAGCAAGACGGGGTCAAACCAAAGGATTACGGCGTTCGTCGTCCGGGTATGACGATGGGCAGGATCTCACATACGATGGGAGTCCCTTCCCGCCCAAGAAACTTACCCCGGACAGTAAAGCGTCCTCTTGATATCAGCAATCCCAAAACTAAGGCCTCTATGCAATCTAAGCCAGGGTTGGCTCAGTCGAAAGACATGGTAAATGACAATACGGCTACCTCGACTAAGAAAACCACGTAGCAATCAGTTCGAGCAAGGCAGTGTCCACCATGCCATTGTTTGCGGTGCCGTAACCCTTTGCAAACGGCTGATGCCACGCTATCATTACGATAGCATGGCATCACTTATCGTCAGGAACATATCAGATGACGACATGGTTCGACTCAAAAAGCTTGCAGCTTGCCATAAACGCAGCGTTGAAGCAGAGGTCCGCCATCTTATCTCTACGTCAATTTCCCTCATCGATTTGGCACGTGGCTTTCAGGCAGAACTATTGGATGGGAACCTAACTCCCAGCATAGATTTGGTCCGGCACGAAAGGGGATCTTAGGTCTGTATTGAGCTGACCAACCAACTTATCGTCTTCAGGAGAAATGGTCTCAATCGCTATAAGCGACAGATAGGGCCCTGGCACGGATGAGTCGATATCAATAGCCTTGCGTAGTACGATTGCGGCCTCATCAAAACGGTCTGCCTCAATTTCCCGTTCGATCTTGCCCACCGTCATGGCGAGATCGAACGGCTTTCCTGGATAAGCTGAATGAGAGCCTTGAGGCATTCTGAGCGAAAGTAAACGACGACTCAAAGCCATGTTAAAGTTTTTTCACGATCCTCTCCCATGGTTCGCGTGATTTCTCCAAAAGACATCCTGCCAACAAATCTACTTGCGATTTTCAGGACCGGCATGTATAGTAAGCGTGTTACCGTACACGTGTGCACTGTTGCTCATGAATACTATTGAGAACCCCAACGCAAAGAGGATCACGCTCAAAGACATCGCCAAACGCCTCGATGTTTCGCACGCCACGGTTTCACGTGCTCTCAATCGGGTTGAGGACCCGCTCATTTCAGAGTCCACTCGGGCACGAGTTCGTCAAGTAGCAGTAGAAATGGGTTACCGCCCAAATCATGCGGCCAGATCTTTAGCGACTGGACGAACTGGTCTCGTTGCCCTATGGCTCTGGTCAGAGGCAGTTCCTAACTCTTACCACGCAAACGTGTCGCAACAGATGCATGCCGCTGCGCAGCTTCGCCAGTATCAGTTGCTTGTCAATCTTGTCAGCCGAAAGACATTGGATGCTCCATTCAATAACGTCTTTGACGCATGGCATGTGGATGGAATCATCGCGCATGAAGCTGGTCCGGCAATTCAGGCACAATTCCAAGGTACACCTCGCCCTCCTGTTCCTGTTGTCGCAACAGGCGTATATCACTTGTTGCCTGGAGTAGACAGGGTCTACATTGATGTCCAGGCTGCAGCTCAACTGGCCATGAAACACCTTATCGGTCTCGGGCGTCGGCGAATTGTTTATGTCACAGACGACCTCGCGCATCGTCACTCCGAACCACGCTACGTGGCGTACAACAACGTACTGCAGGATTCGGGCTTGCCGTCCGCATACCTCGACGTCCCAAAAAGTCGTCCCGCTGTTAGAGCATGTGTGAAAGCATATGTTGAGAAAAATGGTCCCCCGGAGGCACTGTTTTGTCACAACGACGACATGGCAATCGCGGCCTATCGCGGTCTCTGCGATTTAGGCATTCGTGTTCCTGATGATGTCGCGCTTATAGGGTGCGACGGCATTGAGGATACCGAATACCTGGAAGTCCCGTTGACAACGATCGCTCAACCTCTAACGGAGATGTGCGAAATTGCTTGTCAGTTCCTCGAGCAAAGAATCGAGGACCCCACCCGACCGATTCAAGAGGCAACCCTTATGGCGAACCTCGTGATTCGATCTTCAACGGGAGGAAGGTCACCCTAGACCCAGCCCCAGACCCTTGATTCAGAAATCTATTTGACCTTAATGAGGAGGTCCCATTGAAATCACGCGCCTTTACTCTTATTGAACTACTCGTCGTCATTGCAATCATTGCCATCTTGGCAGCGATCTTATTCCCTGTATTTGCCCAAGCAAAATTAGCCGCCAAAAAGACGGCCGTCCTCTCGAATACCAAGCAGATCGGCTTGGGCATCATCATGTACTCCAACGACTTTGATGATATTTATCCGAAGGCAGACTATGACTTCAATTGGAGTGCATGGCCCCTTGAAACTTGGAGCAGCGACACAATTATCGGTCCATACCTTAAAAACGGGGATGTGTTTGATAGTGCGGTCGATTCCATCCCTAAACCGATGATTGCGAATCCAACGGTAAACCGGACCCCACACAAGATGGCATTCATGATGAATGCCATGGCAGACAGGTATGGGAACTGCCCATTTGGTGTATGCGGTGGAACAGGCGTATTCACCTACTTCGGATACGCTGGCGGAGATTACAAGGACATCTCAACCACTTCTGTTACCCACCCAGCAGACACCATCATGCTGGTCGATGGGCGTAAGCAGATCGTTGGCGACTGGTGGGGTTGTCCTTGGTCCCTGACAACCGAAGGCGACTATTGCTACGATTGGTGGAACTACCGCAGCGTTTTGTCATTCGACTGGGAGGTCTTCTTGTTTGCCAACGCCACGAAGACGAGCGACCCTGTCGCTTATTCAGCATGGCATAAATATGGACCTGGACCCGTTTCGATCTTCACGGATGGACATGCCAAGCTCATTCCGACCGGTGATATTTATCAGGCCAAGCGATGGATCGTAAACGCTCCGTAGTCAAATGAAAATCTATTCACTCTTCACAATCGTCACTGTCATCGGGTTGCTAGGCACGATCGGTTGCTCGCAAGGCAATGAGAGTGGCCTCAGTGCAAGTCAAGAAAAGATGGGAAATGACGTCAATTCGTGGGCCAAAGCTAGCGGTGGCGATTGGAATAAGCTTTCTGCCGATCAGAAGCAAACCATGATCAAAAATGTTGGAAGTGAAGCTTCCGCTAAGATGGTGCTTCAATATTCAGCTCATAAGCCCGAACCAATAGCACCTGGGCCACCTCCTGGTTGGAAGCCTGGTGGACCTCCTCCGAGTCAAAATCAGCAGCCTCCCACAAGCCCTTAGTTTCCGGGGGCCCAAGAGAAGCGCATCAACATCCTGGTTCGGTTCACTGAGCCAGGATGTTGACGTGTGGGGCCCAGCAACGCCAAGTAAAGGTTGAAGGCCTTACATCTCGACAGTCATTTCCTTCGATCACCTAATAAACTATTAATCTACTGATTAAGTTTTCTATTAAGGATGAGACCACCCATGTAAGCAGGTACAAATAGAAGCCCAGGAATCCAATTCCGGTCAGCGCGAACCCAATTAGGGTGGTTTATTTGCGGGGGACACGAATCGGTCGCCTTCTTAACTTTGCATAAGCAGAGCCGAGGTCAACTCAATTGCGAGCCCTTTGGAAGAAGGATGACACCGTGTCACCCGCTTTTTTTCTTGTGTACCACCCACATACGTCTCGTATGAGTATTCGTTGACACCTATTGGCGGACGTTGAAAAGCGGACTCGTGTCATTGCCGCCCCATAGAGAAGACTAGTGTTAATCATGAACCTTCTTCTCATTGTCATCATCGTCTTCTTACTTCTCGGCGGGGCCGGACTAGGGTTGCACGGTGTCCTTGGGACCGTCTTGCTGGTGCTCGCAGTGCTATGGCTGCTCGGAGGTGTTGGTTACCACGGTTCTCGCTCCGGTTGGTACGGCGGCCGACGTATGTAAGCGCTGCCTTGACGACTCAAACGCCGTTTCCGCCTAATTCGAATACGAGCTTAACGCTTGCGATTCGCCCATGAATTCAAGGATTACGCAATGAAAGAAAATGATTTTGTAGGAAAGCCAGTCGTCAGCATGTCTGATGGAGCAAAGATTGGAAAGGTTCGAGACATGGTTTTCAAAGGTCTCGACCTAACATCTCTGGTGGTCAATGGGGAACGAGGAGAGGGCCTTCTGCCCATCGGCCTCATCGGAACAAACGGGCCAGACGCTATAACAATTGAGTCGTACACCGTCGTTGATTGGAATGCGGGACGCCTTCAAGATCCTGACAGCCGAAACACCCACGACTTGAGGAAGCTAAGTGTGGTTGATGCAGACGGAAACATGCTCGGCAAGATGCACGAGCTTACGATGAACGCGAAAGGTCGAGTCGAAGATATCACTGTCCGTACGGAAGGTGTATTTGGGATTGGGGCACATGAGACTCTCGTTGCTGCCTCAAGGGTCAGGGCCATCGGCTCCGACATGATCACAGTTGAAAAAGCCCCCAAGCATTAGGGCGCAATACACCATCAAACTTCGGACCCGCTGAGGATGCTAACTTAGCAGGAATCTACTTTCAGGGCTACTTGGAACATTCCTGGTCATCTAGATGTCCCAATCCAAGCCTCATGGACGACACGCAATTCGACCTTTTTGAACACTTGGTCACCTCACACACGGGGATACGATTGCGGGCGCGCCAACGAGCCCTGCTACAGACAGTTCTGCAGCCGGGCCTCGTAACGCTTGGGTTGGCCTCATTCGACGACTACTACCGAATGCTTCAATCTGCGAGTAGCGAAAGTCGCTCAGAGTGGAACAGGATTCTTCACGAGTTAACCAACAATGAAAGCTACTTCTTTCGCGATAAGGGCCAATTCGCCCTATTGAGAGATCGCATACTCCCTGAGATTATTTCGCGGAATAGCGAGACTCAGACATTACGAATTTGGAGTGCGGGCTGTTCGACGGGTGAAGAAGCGTACTCCCTTGCCGCTCTCATTGAAGAACTTCTGGTTGCATTAACCAATGATCGAGGTCGCCAATGGGACGTACTTGTCCTGGGGACCGACATTGACGAACACGCCCTCGTTCAAGCTCGCCGAGGCATTTACGGTTCCTGGTCGTTTCGTATGGTCGAACCCAGCATCCGAAATCGCTACTTTCGCGAATCAGAGCAAGGATGGGGAGTTTCAGACGCGGTTCGATCTCATGTGAAGTTTGTTCTGTCGAATTTGGTTGCTGATGACTTTCCCAGCGTAGCGACAGGAATCGAGAATATAGACCTCATCCTGTGCAGGAACGTATTCATTTACTTTGATCCCACCGCAGTTTCATTGGTTCTGCAGAAGTTTGCAGACACCTTGAAACTCAGTGGTTACCTCATGACCGGTCACGTTGAAATTCTTGGAAACAAAGTGGCGCCGCTGAAAACACTCTCCTTCCCAGAGTCGGAAGTGTATCAAAAGGTGAGCACAGCATCCCAAGGTGACCCGCAACTAGATTTAGTAGCCTTTCAAACTCCTCGAAAGGAAAACAAACAATTCATCGTTGGGGGCGATGAAGAAAAAGAGTTCCTCAGCAACTACCATACGGAGGCAGTTCATGATAGTCACTCATCAAATACTGCTAGCGGTCCCCTGAGTCGACACGAGACCGAGCCGAGCGGATCTGAAAGTCTTGAAATTGTCAACCACTCCCGATCATTGGCCGACAAGGGTCACTACGAACTAGCAGTCGAAGGTTGCCATCGGGCAATTAAAACGTCCCCTTTTGCGCCTGAACCCTACGAGCTGCTAGCGGCAATAGCGATTGAGTTGGGCCAATTCGAGGAAGCGAAGGTATGGCTTAAGAACGCACTTTACCTAGCACCTGCCTCAGCCCAGATTTACCTGGAGTTGGGACACATATACCGTTCCGAAGGCGAGAAGCAACGCGCAGACAGAATGTACCGTTCGGCCCTGGAGTTGTTGAAAGACCTGGCACCTGAAACTGTCGTCGGGGCACCCGGAAGCCCGACAGCAGCAGAATTCATGAGGCACCTCTCAGAGATTTCTGAGGAAGCGGCTTAGTGTGAATGCAAATCAACATTTGCTCCTTTCGCTTCGTGGATCACTTTACGCCATTGACGTTGCAGCGATTTCGGAGATCCTTCCGCTTCCCGAATTAACCCACATTGAAGAAGCACCTCCGGAGTATGTGGGTGTGGTTAACCGAAGAGGTCACGTCCTACCCGTGATCGATCTCAGCATCAAATTTGGACAGCCGACTCAACCCTACCAGCTCTCCGACTGCCTGGTCATTCTTGAGAATCTTGGCAACGAGATCGGGATATTGGTCAGTGAAGCGCTCGAAGTCTGTGAATTACAAATAGGCGACATTGTTCCCATTTCGAATTTCGACTGGAAGATCGAGGCTGAACAAGCCGTAGCACACACCCAGTTCATTCAAGGTTTGGCCAAGCATGGTGACAAATTGCTGATGGTTATTGACTTGCCACACCTATTTCACTATTCATCTGTTCCCATGGAAGGTCGTGGTGGAACTGCCTTCCGCCCCAATGAAGTGCTCTCGCCTCCAAAGTTTGGAACAAGCTTCGAAGAGCAAATTGTGTTTTCCGAGCGTTGTCGAAAACTCTCCGAACCGATGGAAATGGCAACCGAGGAAGGAGATTCACGCATGGCAGTTGTGCGCATTGGCGTTGAGCTTTTTGGGATCGAACTCGAGTCGATCCGTGAGTTTGCAGAAGTTGGAGTCGTGGCACCGGTTCCCTGCTGCCCGTCCCACGTCGTGGGTCAAATGAATCTGCGTGGTGATCTGATTACAGTGGTAGACGTCTCCACAGTTCTAGGCATCAATCCGACGGAGCAGGCGACCGCTCGGAAGCTTGTTGTGCTTAATGGCGTGGAACTCGCAGCCGGGGTTCTCGTCGACGAACTTATCGACGTGATTCACTTTGAAAAACAACACGCATTCACTGCAACAACAGCAAATAGTGAAGCGGGTGTTGACCACCTCTTGGGCCTCACTCAATACAAGTCCAAAGTTGTCAGCCGTGTCGACCTACCTGCCCTTTTGACGAATGGGAGCCTTGTCGTTAATGAAAAGCCATGATGATCCCGAATAACTGGAAGATTAGTTCAAAGCTTGCACTTATGGTGCTCTCCTTTGTCGCCGTCCTGGGCACCTACGCTGCCCTATCGTATAACACTCGACAACAACTCCAGATCGACGGCCCATACTACGATCGAATAGAGAGGACAAAGCAACTCGTCACCGATATCGAGCCCTCTCCACTTAACTTGAGTGAATCCTTTCTAGTAGCTCATCTGCTTTTGAATGAGCAGGATGATACGAAACGTCGGGCTTTGATGAACCAGTTACGGGGTCTTCGACAATCCTATGAGTCGAGTTTTGAGAAGTCCAAGGCCTCGCTCGCCGACAGTCCTAACAAAGCTTTGGATGAGGCATATCTCGTCAAGTCACATGATCCCGCTGAGAGTTTCTTTGAACTCGCGGAAAGATCCCTGTTCCCTGCCGTTCTGTCTGGAGATCACGCGAAGGCCCTCGGCATCCTGAATGGTTCCTTGCTACGGCTCTTTGATGAGCACCGCAAAGGTATCGCTGAAGCGGATGTCCTTGCTCAGCACAAAAATAACCTCCTCAAGCGAGAAGCGGAATCCCTTATTCAGCTTCGAGGCAATCTTCAGATAAGCGTGTTGGTTGGAGCTATCGCGATATTCGCCCTCTTCTTGGGGCCCATGATCGGGCGATCGATTACACAACCGCTGACAGCTACGGTTAATGCTCTAGCCACTACTTCTGTCCAGTTGGCGACAACAATAGAGGAGCACGAACGAACGGCACTTAGCCAAGCTGCCGCTGTTAACCAAACGACGAGTGCGATGGATGAGTTGGAAGCATCTTTTATCCAAACGTCCGAAGTCGTTAAGACTGCGGCAGAAAGGGTTCAACATTCATCCTCAATCGCCAAGGAAGGAATCAAAACTGTCCAGCAGATGCAGGCAGGAATGCTGGACCTCAAAGAAAAGGTCGGCAGCACCGTAGCAGGACAGATTCTAGGCTTAAGTGAGCAAACCGCTCAAATCAGCACCATCACGAATCAAGTCGGCGACCTTGCGAGCCAAACAAATATGTTGGCACTGAATGCTGCCGTAGAAGCGGCAAGAGCGGGCGAGCATGGCAAAGGATTCGCAGTCGTTGCGTCGGAAATTCGGAAGCTAGCTGACGCAAGCCGGAAATCAGCAGAAAGAATCAATGTGTTGGTTGAGGACATTCTGAAAGCCACTAACGCGACTGTGATGGCTACCGAAGAGAGCACGAAAACCGTTGAGCAAGTCCTGCAAAGAGCCAGAGCAACCGCGTCTGCGTTCGATGAGTTGAAGGCGGCGAGTGACAGTGCATCCGACCTCGCCCAGCAAACGCTTCTCACAGTTCCTCAGCAGGTCAACGCAGTGAGGCAGGTTCTTCAATCGATGGAAGCACTGAGTGTCGGCGCGAGAGAAACGACGGGCGCGATTACGCAAACTCGGATTGGAAGTGAGACCCTTCGTGAATCAGTGATTAAGCTGCGGTCGACGATCTAGTAAATGGCATAAAGCCACAACTGAGAAAATCAAAGAGACAGATGATTGAAGATCTAGAGCTTCGTACGTTATTCAGAGCGGAGAGTGAGGAGCATCTTCAGACGCTTGAACAAGGTCTGCTGCAATTGGAAGCGGAACCAAACGGCCCGTCGGTGCTGGAGTATCTATTCAGAAGTGCCCACAGCTTGAAAGGCGCTGCTCGGATGCTTGGCGTGACCGGCCTTGAAACACTCGCCCACCACTTTGAGGATGAACTAGGTGCGGCACGCAGGGGGCGAAAGTCGATCACACCTGAGGTCGTTGACCGCCTCTATCACGGCCTAGACGCGATGCGACGGATTGCCCTTGAAGCATCCGATGGAACGCCTTGCGAAGTAGATATCACTACCGTTCTAGCTCAACTCCGTGGTGCCCCAGTTCCTAAGGTGCCCCTTCAAGCAAATGACCCAGTCATATCTGATCTCACAATCTCAACTGCACCGGCAACTAACGAAACAGCTGTTGCTCAAAATGTGCTCGAACTTGATACACCGAAGATAGCTGAGCAGTTGCAGCCCAAGACAGATGAGAAAACGGCACCAGATTCTTTGAGTGAACTTGCCTCTATGGGCCTCATCGTCCCTGCGTTGCCAGCCACCTTTTCGAAGCTGGATGAAGCGCCGTTACCAGCACCTGGTACCCCTTTTCGCATCGAGACGATCCGCGTTGAACCCCGCCGCCTCGATGTTATTACGACACTAGCTGGAGAGGTCGCGGTGACCACCTCAAGGGCAGTAAGGGCGATGACGGTCATCGATGAACTTATTGAATTGCATGATGACTGGACTCGGGAGACGAGCCCGTCGATCCATACCGCTCACACCGCTTTCGATCGGGTTCGACCCGGCAACGGTCAAGATGCCGGACGAATCGACCAACGGGAGGCGAACCGCCTCAAGCAATTGGGGATTCTACTTACTCAGGTTGAACGCGTCCGGGATGAGGAAATGGGTCGACTAGCACTGATGGCCGAGGAGATGATTGGTGCAATCCGGAGCATTCGCCTGTTGCCCTTTTCCACAATCTTTGACCTATTCCCTCGCTTAGTCCGAGAGCTGAGCCGTGAACAGGGCAAGGAAGTTCGCCTGGAGATTGACGGTGGCGAGATCACTGCCGATAAGCATGTTCTCGAGGAAATGAAAGACCCCCTGATGCATTTGATGCGTAACGCCATTGATCACGGTATTGAACGGCCAGAGGAGCGAATTTCAGCGGGAAAGGTGAGGGAAGCCACTATTAGGCTCTCCGCGCGTCGGACGGGATCCCGACTGATTATTGAGGTGTCCGATGACGGCCGGGGGCTTGATAAGGAGTCAATAGCTCGCACTGCGCTACAGAAACATCTTCTGACCGAAGCCGAAGTGTTAACTCTCTCGGAAGAAGGCATCCAACGACTCATTTTAAGTGCCGGATTCTCCACCACTCCACTCATTAGTGATGTTTCAGGGCGAGGAGTTGGACTCGATGTCGTAAAAACGAACGTTGAGCGAATAAAAGGATCGATTGCCATTGAGTCCCAAAAAGGCAATGGAAGCAAATTTCGGATCTCAGCTCCGATGACGTTAGCGACAACCCGGGTCCTTCTCGTCAGGTTGGGAGATCGCAGTTTCGCAGTACCGATTGAGGCAATCGAATCAACATTTCTGGCTCCTCAACAGTCAGTGTTTCCCATTGAGGGCCGCACGGCAATCATGTGGAAGGGCCAGCCACTCTGGGTCGCACTCCTCTCAAAACTACTGGAGTTGCCACGGGAATCCGATCGCGGTTGGACTGTGAACGAGGAGCAAAGATCCAACACCACAGACCGACCAGGCATTATTATCGACCTTCATTCGACACGAGCGGCGCTCTTTGTCGATGCTCTCGTTGACGAACAAGAAGTCATCGTCAAACCGTTTGGGGGACTGCTCAAGCGCGTTCGAAATGTGGTCGGCTCAACAATCTTGAGTACGGGTGAGATCTGTATGGTCCTTAATACGCAAGACCTTCTGACCTCAATACACAAGCACAATAATCACGAACCTGTTGACACAATTCCAAAAGATCCGGTCAAACGATCTTTACTGTTCGCTGAAGATTCGATTACCACCCGGACCCAGATCCGACGAATCTTGGAGAGTGCGGGATATGAGGTCGAGACTGCCGTTGATGGCGCCGAGGCCTTTCAGAAGTTGAGTTCACGGGCATTTGACGCCGTTATCTCTGATATCGAAATGCCCAATATGACCGGGCTACAACTCGCCGAGCGAATCCGTCAAGATCCCAAATACAGAGAACTTCCAGTTTTACTCGTCACCTCTCTCGCGACCGATGAAGATCGCCAACGAGGCATTGACGTAGGTGCCAATGCCTACATCACCAAGGGAACCTTCGACCAGAAAATGCTCCTTGACACCCTCAGGAGGCTGCTGTAAATGCCGAATCCTCCGATCCGGATACTGCTTGTAGATGATTCAAGACTGGCTCTTGTGCTGTTGCAGCGAATGATTTCAACATCCCCCGACCTTGAGGTTGTGGGCATCGCAACAAACGGCATTCAAGCCCTCGAAATGCTTCCGGAACTCAATCCGTCGATTATATGCACGGACTACGATATGCCCGGTATGACGGGGCTTCAGTTGACCCAAGAAGTGATGGCACGATTCCCTTGTCCGATCCTAGTCGTAAGTTCGGCTGTCGGAGAATCCGATTCTGACCGGGTGTTTAGCATTCTTGAGGCCGGAGCCGTAGATGTTTTTCCTAAACCACGAGGAGGACTTGATGCCGAACCAAATGCTGCCGAACAATTCGTGAAGAAGATCAAGATTGTCTCAGGCGTGCGAGTCCATGGCAGACGTCCCAAAACGCAAATCACAAGCAAAGAACCGAAGTTCGTTTCCCCCACCTTTCAAAAACCGGTTCGCCTGCCACAGATCATTGTGATCGGCGCTTCAACTGGGGGCCCCCAAGCTCTGAAAACGATCCTCTCTCAATTGCCTGAGAACTTTCCAGTGCCCGTGATTTGCATCCAACATATCAGTTCGGGATTCTTAGATGGGCTCGTAAGTTGGCTGGGGGCACACACAAGAAACTGCGTTACCATCTCGGTTGCCAACGAAACTCCCCGTAGGGGCAAGATCTACTTTCCGCAGGAAAACACCCACCTCGTCATCGACCATTTAGGACGAATTCAACCCTCGTTCTCGGCGGCGGTCGGGGGACATCGTCCATCCGTCACAACGTCGTTTTGTTCCGTCGCCGAGTACTACGGTGATGCGGCCATCGGGGTCCTGCTCACGGGGATGGGAAGCGACGGCGGAGCAGGGATGATGGCACTATCGAACGCCGGAGCTTTGACGATTTGTCAGGACGAAGCTAGCTGTGTGATCTACGGGATGCCGCGAGATGCTGTTGAACGCGGCGCAGCGAGATTCGTCCTGTCCCTAAACGATATAGCCAAAGCCTTAATCAATGCGGTCATCCCGGGCATTGATGCGTTTGAAGGGACGATCTGAAATCACACACGACACGAAAATGAAAACAATACTTGCAGCCGATGACAGTCCCCTAGCCCTAAAAATGCTCTCTCGACTCCTAGAGAATTCAGGTTACGACGTCGTCACTGCAACCGATGGCATCGAAGCCGCACAACTTGCGTATGGCTCCGCTCCAGATTTAATCATTCTTGACATAGAGATGCCCCGCATGAATGGCTACCACGTTTGCCGATTGCTCAAGCGCGACCCCCGAGTTGCCTATATTCCTGTGATTATTCTCACCTCGGTTGATGTACGCGGCACTGAGTTTTGGAGTCTCAGCACGGGTGCAAACGCATTCATCGTCAAAAGTTCAGAACCATCCGAGCTACTGGCTATGATTCAACGCCTTCTTGAACGGGATGATCAAACGCCCAATGCTCCTGAAGTAGCAAAAGTCCACCTAGATACTCCAAGCGCAGAGGAAATCCTGGGCAATGTTTGCGCCCTCATGGACGACGAACTCTACCTGGCAACCGTTGGGCGGATCGAACTTAAAACAGTGCTGCAGAATCTCCGCGACGGTGTTTTGACGATTGACCTTAACAACGAAATCACCACGACCAACCAGGCGCTCTGTGACATGCTTGGCAAACAGGATGTCGAGTTGATAGGCCAAAAGTTCGCATCCGTCCTTGGCGACACAGCCTCCCGTTGTACGGTGGATGCCTTCCAATCGGCCCTGGACGGCAGGGATGCGATAGAGCATGAATCTGTTATTGAAAGCACTCGCGGTGATGTCACTCAAGTCGCCGTTAGCGCAGTACTACTTCGCGACTATTTGGGGGCAACCATCGGATGCGTTTGCCTATTTCATGACATCAGCCGCCGGAAGATTATCGAAGCACTCTACGAGCAACTCAAATCTTTGGACAAGGCGAAGAATGACTTGACCCACATGATCGTTCACGACCTTCGCACGCCTCTGACTTCGCTGCTGGGGGGAATCGAGTCCATCGAGCCGACCGATGATAATCGAGAGTTGCTGGAAATATCGATCGGGGGAGGAAATAGCCTTCTGGAAATGATCAACGACCTTCTGGACGTCAGCAAAATGGAAGAAGGATTACTCATTCTTGAACAGACCACATTTGACTTGGCCCAAATTGCCGAACAGGCAATTTCTCAAGTTGCATGGCTTGCCAACGATAAAAATCTCGCTCTGAAGTTGGAAATATCGCCTCTCGTCGGATCTATCACTGCTGATGCCGAAAAATTGAGACGTGTCCTTGTTAATCTGCTGGGCAACGCAGTGAAATTCACTCCCGCCAAGGGTCAGATAACAGTGATTGCAAATCGCAATGTGCTTACTGGCGACATCACCATTGGCGTCCAAGATACGGGTGAAGGCATTCCAAGGGAAGCGTTTGAGCGAATCTTCGAGAAATTCGAACAAGTTGAAACCCGTAAAGCCGGAAAGAAAATGTCAACCGGCCTCGGCTTGACATTCTGCAAATTGGTAACCGAGGCACATGGCGGTCGAATTTGGGTTGAAAGTGAACCTGATCAAGGCAGCACGTTCTTTCTCACACTTCCCCAATGAGGTCCTTCAATAGTGCGCACTCGAAATCACTCGGAAACCTACGAAATGCCATGAATCGCAGCCATGATGATTGCTTCGGCAAATCTATCGACTTCGGCCAAAGACGTGTAGACCTGAGGTGAAATTCGGAGCCCACGAAACTGGTGATGTTCGATCGGTGCGACCACAATCTGATAATTCTTCTCGAGCCACCCTGCTAGGTCTCCAACCTCAATGCCCTCAATTTCCACGGTACAAATCCCGCATGAGTGATCGGGGGCAAGATTTGTGTGGAACTTCACATTTGAGAGTTCGGAGACACGGTCGGTCCAACGAGATCGCAGATAACGGAGCCTTGCTGACTTCCGCTCGATTCCGAGCATCTCATGAAATGTGAGTGCTTCGTCGATCGCGTTATGAACCGCGGCCTGGTGGGTTCCAATCTCTTCGAACTTGCGGATGTCAGGATCCTGGGTTGGCCCGGGTGCCATCAGAGCCCAAAGGTCGTCGATAAGTTCACGCTTCACATAGAGCAACCCAGTTCCGATGGGAGCCATCAACCACTTATGGAGCGATGAGCCGTAGTAATCACAGTTGAGATCTGGCTGCCCAAATGCAAACTGAGCGATGGCGTGGGCTCCATCAACAACAACCGGAATTCCATGCTTCTTTCCCAAGTCGCATATTTCGCGTACCGGATTGATTTGGCCCGTCATAAACACTACGTGAGAAATCAGAATGAGCTTGGTCCTTGAAGTTATCGCCCGCTCAAATGCTTCAACTACTCCGGCGGCGTCGCTCGGGGCAACAGGAACATCGATCGCCACCATCTTGATTCCCTCTCGGCGCTCCCGTTGGCGAATCGCATTGATCATACGCGGATAGTCTTGGGACGTCGTAAGAAGTTCATCACCTGGCGACATAGGCAGACCAAACAGGCACGTCATCAGCGACTCACTGGCATTGCGGGTGATCGCGATCTCCTCGGAGTCTGCCCCGAATAGACTTGCTAGTCTCTTGCGCACACCCTCGATTTTAGGGTCAAGGTCTCGCCACATGAAGATGCTGGGTGCTTTGTTCGCGTAGTCGATCTGTTGTTTCAAGCTATCGGCAACGACTCTCGGAGACGGCGAGCATCCACCGTTATTGAAGTTGATCGTATCGGAATCCAGCGCGAACGCACTTCGCACACCCATCCAAAACGCCTCATCTTGGGTAGCTGAACTCGGATCACTATCGGTACGGCGAGAGTGCTCCTCAAGCAGGTCAAGTGCAGTGTCGCGAAACATGGCCGCCGAAACCTTCTCTTGAACCAAACGATCGGAAATACCCATTAAGCAAGCAGACGAAATCGGGCACTGGAACGGACTTGATCGTTCCAACATAAAGAAAACCTCAAGGAAATACGAGGTTATTAGCCATCCGCATCCTTTCAAAGGAGCGTCTCGTATGTCTTCTCGGAGGCGCAGTTGAAGAAATTCAACATTCGGCTGAGCTCAATTACTTGTTAGCAGTCAACGCATTTCTCCTAACACTCATAGGCGTCTTTATCTTAGTCGCCGCAATTTACCTTTTACTTGGCCGCCCTCTTTCACGAAATCAAGATCGGAGAAGGCCATGCCCTCTCGAAATCGTTGAATGTTCGTCAAACGGCCTTCAGAGTCCCGGATGAACTTGGCCAAAAGCCGCCATATCACCTGATTGCAGAGTTGCTCGCTACCGACGAAGACAGAAATAGAATGATTGCTGACGACATTGTTGAAGTGCTCGGTCACGGAAGCTTTGCACTGGTTTTAGCTGACAGGAAGGATCAGATCAAGACCTTGGAATCGATGGTGCGAAAATCAAGCGACGCCATGTATGGGATCTTCTGTCTGGAAGGACTTATGTCGCCAAAGCGGCGTCGCCAGATGCTGGCAGATATCTCGACAACGAGAAAGGACGGGAAACCGACCGTTCTTCTGGCGACCGCCTCGTTGGTGGGCGAGGGCTTCGACCTTCCGGATCTAGATACGCTGTTTCTGGCTTCCCCAATTTCGTTCGAAGGAAGGCTCGTTCAGTACGTCGGTCGTTTGGATCGTGCCGCTGAGGGAAAAGCGGGGGTCGAAGTATTCGATTATGTAGATGCCAGCTGTGGGGTTTTGCTAAAGATGCATCGGAGCCGACTTAAAACGTTTCAAAAACTTGGCTATGATGTCCCTCAAAATATTGTGCCGGGAAGGAGAGAGCCTGCCCAACAACGCAATCTATTTGAAGAATAGGAAACAACGCAATAGCCTTAGTTCGGATCGCAATCTCGAATCGCAATCTCACTGATATAGAGCACCCCCGCTACCTTGCCGATGGCAGGATTACTGGATGCTCCATCAATATGTCTGCAATACCGCAGTGAAGCTATGGTGTAGTTTGGGTCAACCAAATCCCGGCCACCCAGCGCAAAAGCCAATTCCGGTGAAAAGAAGGGCCTCGTAATCAGAGGTAATTTGGCCCATATTTGAACCTAATTCACCTATGATTTTGGCGGCCATCCCGATTCCGCCGTGCTCCATTCCCCTTCGGCGGGATAAACTCCTCGCCCGCGAACCCCCGGCGCCCTCCTTAGGACGGAGGCTTTTGGTCGGGCAAAGTGGCCAATTTGAACCTAAGTCCGTCTTTACAGTGCTCTGAAATGCCGCCTAATATCGGTGTGTCTGCCCAAAGTTTGGGCAGAAAAGAAAAGGCAGGGCATGATTTGACTTCTTGGCAAAGAACTCCTTCTTCGGAATGAGACAATGCCGCATTCCGAACATGGGCTTTGTGGGTGCAAACTTCTCTGGGGGGCATTCATTACCATGCGCGCGGGCCACCGGCGCAACGGCGCCGCCGGCTTCGATCTCCTCAAGCACCTTGAGGAGATCATCCTCGGTGTAACGCTTACCTTTCCCATGAATGTGATTCCAGACGGATCTTGCACTCCAAATGGGTCAATCTAAGGGGAACCCGTCAGTCGTTGTCGGTCGCTACTAGTGACGCGTCCAGCGAGATCGCGGCGGCATGAAAACTTGCCGAAATTGCATTTGTGACAACGGTTGCGGCGTACGGCTTCACTGCTACCCGGACGATTTCGCGAGCGCTGTCGGCCGCGATGACTGAAGTGTCGTCTGGAGTGAACGCTACTGCTAATACTGCTCCCTGGCGGAAATATGAGTGCAGCAATTGGCCATCCGCGATCCGCCAAATCTTAATCGCCAGTTCTGCCGAACCCTCACCAGCTGTTCCCGTCGCAAGCATCGTGCCATCGTGGGAGTACGCCACCGCGACGGGCGCCCCTGCAAACGCGCCCCTCTGCCACAACGTGTTAGGAGGCCCTTGAGCCTCCTCGGCGCAAATGCCAACCGCGCAAGCGACGAAAGAGCAAGCTAGTTGACACCAGGATTTTAGCTTGGACGTGGAGTGCACCTTTGCACGGATTCTAATTCCTTGCATAGCACCGCAAGCAAACAAGAATTCATGGAACCGGACCCGTCTGCAAAGCGGGTGTTGTCGGAGCATGTAATTTTGCGCGAAATCCCTGGTGGTTTCTGCGGATCGTCATTGAAGGGCCCGGTACGTTCGCGCAAGCCCATCGACGAGTGGAACAGTGCTTGTGAATCCTAAGACATTGGACGCCTTCGTTGTCTCTGCCAAGCTAATCCTAACCTCATCGCCTTTGCCCTGGCAGCCCCTAGTTTCTACATTCCTTCCGGTAACCCTGCTGATGAGGCGCACCAACTCGTTCACACTAGAATTCACACCTGTACCGACATTGAACACACTCGATGTTCCGGCAAATCTGCTACCTAAGATCAAGGCTCTGACAACTTCGTCAATGTAAACGAAATCTCTCAGTTGGCCCCCGTCGCCAGAAACAGACACTGGCGTATTCTCTAAGGCGCCCTTTAGGAACTTTGAAATGACGCCTTCGTTCGAGTTATTGCCTGGACAAGAGGGTCCATACACGTTAAACAACCGCAATATCAGGCTTGATCCAGATTCTATGAGGTGCTCCTCAGCTTCTACTTTTTGCTCAGCATAGAGCGATAAGGGGTTGACGTCCATGTTTTCGCTATGCGGAGGAGGATTGCTCCCATAAACGGCGGCTGATGAAGTAAAGATAACCAGCTTTCTGAACCTATTGACGATATCGCCAATCAGCTTTGTGCCTTCTACGTTCACTCGTCTTGAGTGGATGGGGTCTTCCTTACATCGGTTCAAACTCGAGAACGCTGCCAAATGAATGAGAACGTCGCTCTCTTTGACCAGGGATGAAATTAAGTAAGAGTCGAGAACGGACCCGCAATGCAAACCCAAAAGCGGGGAGCAGATGTCTGCCAATCCTGACATCGACTCGTCGAGGACCTGAACCCTAAGGCCCTGTGCTAATAGGCCCCTCACCAGTCGATTGCCGATAAAGCCCGAACCACCGGTTACAACAAACCTCAATCTGAATGGCTCCTTAGTAATACTGCGAGTTGATCCATGGCCGTGCGTTGTGAAAAACGGCTCCGCTGAAAGCAGCAATCAATCTACACGCTCTGATGATTAGTACAACGCGCCTGAAAGGAATCGTGGGCTCACACGCAAAGCTGAACCTCCAACATTAACGTATTGGGAAATCGTGGCACCGTGGTTGGAAAGCGATGGATACGGGGGTTCGCCGGTAACGAACACCGAATCGGAGTCGAACAATGGGGCGACCGCGTCGCCAACGAGGAATTTGCCGGTAGGCGCCGAATCGAGGTTCAAATGAGGTAATCCGCCGCGGTCAACGGGATCGAATGTAACTACGTTGTAGCTCATGTAGGTGTGGACGATTCCGAGATAGAAAACAGGCTTGCTCACCATCCTATCGCTTGGGCAGAACCAAGCCTGCTTCGACTTTAGATACGGATTTATGACTTGTGTAAGCAGCTTCGGATCATCGGAGTTCGAAGGCAGCGGACCGCCGTTAGAAAGAAACAGTTCGTTCGACGTATAGCATGGAGCAAATCCATCCGAATCATTTGAGTAAAGGGTTATTGAGAGATCTAATTGATGGAGATTCTCCAGGCACGACGCCTGCTTGCCACGTTCGAGAGCGCTGGCAAAGACCGGCATCAAGATAGAGGCAAGTATGGCAATAATCGCCATTACTACCATGAGCTCAATCAACGTAAAGGCTCGACTAGCTCCTATTTGTGGGTTCTGTTTAATCATCATGTTGTCCAGCGAGCACCTGGGCCTTGAGCGGAACGAAGTTTTGTCAAAGCCCACTGCTAATTAGCCTGCTACAGTTGACGTTGCAGTAGCCGTCAGGAGTGCGCAGTAGGGACTGGTTATCGACTGCGTACCGCTATGAACAGTGCACAATCTATCAGAGTACACCTGGTAAACGCAAGTCACCTTCTTCGGCTGATCGCCGCAGTAAGGGTATGAGGCAGCCGTACAGCTCTTTGTAGTGCTGACCGGGTCTGAATAGTATTCACCGCCAAATCCGGTACTGCAGGTTCCGTATGAGTTGCAGGTAGGGAAGCTGCAGGCGGAGAATATGTCTCCCCCCTTGACCTTGCCAGCCTCTTTGTCGCCTACCACTTGTGGACGCGAATGCATATTCGCTGCACCCACCATCATTCCGGCACCCACTACCAACCCAGCGCCCAAGGCGCTGAAGACGTTCATAGACTTCTTCATTTGTCAATTTCCTTGTCGATCGCTATTCGCTAACAACTTGATCGTCAGGCACGATGTTCCAGCCTTTACCTGAACCACCTTCTCCTAATATTAAGTAAACGGCAGGTACCTTGGTGATCCTGCACTGCGATGCGCTCTTGGCGTCTTCCATTAGCCGATTTACACCGTCCTGCGGAAGATTCACAAGCATCGCTTTCATTTTTTCGGAGATGCCGATGTTCTCGGCAAAAGTGACGAGTTGATGATCCGTAAACTCACCTTGCGACGACGAAAGATCGCGCAGCAAGGGTGTTGCAAAACGGTCACCGCGGGATTGTAAAGCAGCGATAATTGCAGCGACGCGTCTTCCGCTTTCCATCGGTGGCTCAAACACCACCCAGCGATCAAACACTTGGTATTGCTTGTTATTGGCAAGTAGCTTTTCAACAAGCTTTCGGCAATGAAGGCAATTAGGGTCTGCGAAGACGATGAGGTTGGTGCGCATCGGATCAAGGGTCTCTCCCTCGTACCTTGCGATGTCGGGAGATTCGTTCGCAGCCGCCGATTTGGGTGCGAACCTTTCAAAGAGCACAATGCCGGGTAGGACGGAAAGGATCAATGCTGTCGGGATCAGCGCGAACTTCGCCTTTCCGGACCACCAATTTGACACCCATAGAATGAGCATCGTCACGTCAAATCCTGCACAAGTCTGACAGACCGAGTGAAAGGAGAAGATCATCAGACCGATGAGCGCAACTCCGCCGGCAGCGCATATTCCGGAGAAGATTTTGAACTCGTGGTCCTTGTTCGTGACCAACAAATAGACTAATCCGCCCTGCGCAACCGCGCCTAAAACCAACACGAACGATCCAAACCATCCGGATGTCGCGGCGGAGCAACCTTCACCGCAAGTTAATGATCCGATCCCGAAGTGGTCGCAGAACGCCAAGATCAGAAAGATCCCAAGGAGGCCGAGAACAAGGGAACGGGCTATTTTCACTTGGAGCCTTCAACAAACGCGTGCAACTCCGCTGTTTGACCCTTGGAGCTGCGGAAGAAGATCGCCGCTTCATGATCGTCTCCGGCGCGACCACCCTTTACTGTGATCGTGTTCCCGCGGATCTCAGCCGTCGCGTAGGGTCCTTGCTTTTCAACCTTCCAGGTCTCATCTCCGTGATCAAATTGCGCCAGCTTGGTCTCTCCGGGAGTAAGGAAGATGTAGCCGGGACTTACTGCGTTGCTGCGGATGGGCACCCGATCAATGGGTATCGAAAGGTTGACCGGTCCGACACTGGTTTGCAGCGCGACCTCCAAGGTTCCCGGCACGAGATCCTCAAACTTGGTGGAAGGAGTCACAGTAACTCCTTCTTTTTCCACGCTAATTGAATAACAGCTTGGCGCGTGGACAGACAGGACTCGGTCTCCACTGTCGGCGTTCATCAACTGGAGCACTTTGGGAGAAACATCGTCGCCTGAGAACCAGATCTCACCTTGAGACAGGGAAGGATGTGGCGCGACCAGCCACGAGAGGACGTAAGGGACAACTGTTCGTTTTCCAAGCTTATTCTCGGTAAGTTCGAAGGTTGCTCCGCCTGGGCCGGCGAGTGTGTTGGTCCGAGCGGTCAGCGTCATTTCGACCCTCCCTTTCGGGGGGACGATCCCGCCGCCATCGACGGTGACCCTCAATCCGCAAGCCTTATCAAAGCCCTCCAAGATCAGCGGAAAACTGTTCGGGTTGTTCACTGCGGTCTTGAAGACCAGATCTTTCAGCGGGGGCACAGTTCCGAATTCTCTTCTCACCATCCCGCTTGGATTTGCGTGCAACCGTGTCGCGACAACCATCCCGACACATCCGACGCAAAACGCCAATATGGGCCAAACTAGAGCTTTTGCCTTCAATTGAGAATCCTCATCACGTATCCGGACCAAACCGCTTGGAGGTTGTCCGCCGTTAGCCTTTGCACGGCGTACGGAGGACTTATGAGGAGATATCCTTCTCTATCTCGGGACGTAACGACGACGAAGTGTGACGGCGAGACCGAGAAAAGTGCGGGCAACTCCACGGAGCTCAAGTCACTGGTCGCATATCGAAGAATTTGGCAGTCCCACCCTTTAGATCTGCCTAATTAAGCCACGTCGCCAAGGGTCGTCCCAAATGGTGCCGGATTTTGGTCTACGTCAAGTCCCTGCTTGCCGATAAACTTCGAAAGGTAGTAAAGGGACTCTTGGCCACAATTGAGGTTTGCCGTCTCGTTGGACAAAGTAAGCTGCTTCTTTAACTTCGCCGCAGCCAAGACCTTTTCTGCTTCTTTGGTTTGGAAGACAGCCTTTAGGCCCCAATATCTGTACGTTTGAACGACCGTGTCGTAGTATGGGTGGCCGTGGGTCATCGTCAATCGAGCCGGCGGCTCAGCCATTTTGGTAACTGAGAGGATTTCGACCTTGGACAGGATTGTCGATTTTCCACCGGACACCTCAAGTTCATTGCCGCTTAACCTTCCGTCGATCGAGTACCGGCTGACGTATTTGCGCGAAGGCAGTCCCACCGTCGAAATCGTAAAGGTGACGATGCCTGGACCGCCATTTGACGGAAGCTCAAGTTGATAATGGGTTTGCCTGGGAAAGAGCCCGGGCGATGGCGTGAAATTGCAGGTGAGGCGGCCAGCGGAGACCTCTGCATTGGCACCTTTCACGCTTGAGATTGCACGACTCATAGCGGTAACGCCCGGCGCCAGCAGGCACCCGGTTACGAGCGGGTTGAGGATAATGGACGAGACTTGGGAGATTTTTCCTTGATCTTCCGTTCCGTAGTAAAGGGCGAAGCGACCCTCATTCATAGCGCCCGGCATCGTTGTCCAGACCTTTCCCTCTTCGCATTTGAGGATTAACCGGCGGTTTCCTTTTTCTACTTCCCAGAGATTGAGTCGGCCTGGCCAGTTCTCACAAATAAACCGGCCTTCGCCGGTGGACGGTGTCCAGGTTTTGAACTCAATTCTGGCCCTGTCATAGACCGACTCACGCGCACGACAGATTGCAACAGCTCGGGTAATCCAAGAGTTTGTGTCGACGTTCGAAGGGGGAGAGGCCTGCGGCGAAGCACAGGCAACTAAGAGAAGGAGGCTAGGAGCCAGAATCGGTTTCGGGACCATTGTTGAATCCGGGGACCGCGATAACAACCAGTATAGGGGCAAAACCAGCAATACCCGGTTAAATATCTGGATAATTTGAGAAATCTTTGCGGGGAAGGCAATGACTTAGTTGACAAGTTCATTTGTCGCCAAGCAGGGGCTGAATCTGATGCTGATAAATCCACTTAGGATGGTGGCGCTTGCGAACGTACTTGAAGAACTGGACGGCCTTGTCCCGGCTCTGCATGTCGATAAGGACTCTCGCGTACTCCACGTACCATTCGGGTTCGCTGGGGTTGTACTGCTCGATTGGCCGGTAAAGGTTTCCAAACGGGATGTAAACGGCTCGCCGGGAACCCGTCGGCTCGTTCTTAAGTCCGCCGAATTCGTGCAGACTTTCCAAATCTTCGTTCAAAACGACCAAGTTCTTAGAGATTGCCGCCTCCAACATGATCAGGGAGCATGCTTCCGTCAAACTAGGCAGTACAAACAGATCGCTTGCCGCCATTAGCCCTGAAATGGCCTCCCGCGGCAAACCCAATTCCATGTTGTGATTAGCTTCCTTTGCCCACTGGCTCTCGAATTTGGAGGTGAAGATAAGCTCGGTTTCGGTGAGGCCCCATTTTTCGCCAGTCTCCTTGAGCTCCGAGAGATACTTCTCGTCCGGGTCGACGTTCTTCTTCCACGCCAAGCTGTTGTAACTGTTGCAAACAATCAAGCGAACGCTTTGTCCGTGCTGTTTCAACGCGGCTACCAATTTGATCACCTTATCCGCCTGCTTTGCCGGATTCAAACGGATGGGATAGATGCAGATCGTGTCCGCCATGAAGTAATCAATCTTCTCGAGAATCTCTTGGGCAAGCGGATGGACGTTTTTGTAGGCGCACAAATCGATGGGATTGTGGACAAGCCTGACCAGTCCTTCCGCGACGCCAACCATTTCCGCAAGGCGTGACACATCCGTTCGATTGAGGTAAACGTACTGCGAGTTCTTCAACGGTTGGTAAAAGCCGGTGATGGGATACTCGATCTCTTTCGCTCGCGCAAATGGCGCCGAATGGATCCAGTGTAGGAATCTCAGATCCGGCAGAGATTCCGCCGCCGTTCGTAAAGCCCAGTTGATCGGCAGGTAGTCGAGCAGAAACATCACGTCGTGGGTGATGCAGATCGAACAATCCTTGAGCAGTTCAGCCAAGATAACACCGGTTTCCGCGACATAGACATTGAACGCATCCAAATTGTCTTCCGGAAAGGGTACGGCGCCGGTAAACCTGGGGTACGTCCTCACTTCGACGCCTACGGGAATCAACTCCTGGTCCCTAAAATCCGTGGTTGTCAAAAAGACAAGCTTATGCCCCTCGTCGGTTAGCAGCTTCAACTGATCGGTTACTATTCCCGCAACTGAATACACCCGATCTAAGTTGGCGAAGACCCCCATCACGGCGATTTTCGGTGACTCATCGGCTTCGGTTTTGCGGTTCATAAAGTAATCCAAGAGACTACGGAACGTGACAATCTTCAACCTTACCTTAGCTGAGCCAATTTCAGAAGTCGATAATGGGGTCTTTAGGTAGGCCCGGCACGTCCATATTTTTGTGAAAATAGATCAGGACGCGTCCGAGCTTGGATGGAGATTAGCACGGTTTTGGCTGGATTTGCAAAGATCTCTGTTTGGCTACTTGGAGGAGGAGACAGGCCCTCTTCTTCCTTCTCATCAGCAGGTTGCAATGGTCTTAGAAGTCGTTCGCATTGAGGAGCGAGTCACGCAAACTTGTTTGCCATTTGGTCGCCCCCAACTTCCACGGAAACAGATTGCTCGTGCGTTTATTGCCAAAGCCGTTTTGAACATCCCAACGACCAAGGACTTGGTGGAACGTCTTGGTGTAGATTCTCGGCTTCGGCGCATCTGCGGATTCACGGGAGGTGTACCGAGCGAATCGACTTTCAGCCGTGCGCTGGAGGAGTTTTCGATCTCAGGCGTCTTGGACCAGACGTTAGAAGCGAATGTGCGGCACCACCTTGGTCAAGACATCATTCACCATGTCTCTCACGATTCAACTGCGTTGCCAGCGCGTGAGCAAGCCGTACGTAAGCCCAAGGCAAAGCCCAAAGCCAAGGTCGAGCGCAAGCAAGGTAAGCGGCGACGCAAAGAGTATCCCCTGCCTCCAAAGGTACAAGAACTCCAAGAGCTTCGCACCTGGCAAGAGTCGGCTGCCGCGTTTCCGTCTGCTTGTGACTTCGGCGTGAAGATCGGCTCAATGGGGTTTCCATCCTACTGGCGAGGCTACAAGGGACATGTGAGCGTGGGAGACGGCGGAGTTCCTTTGATATTCTTCACTACATCAGCGAGCATGAGCGATTCGCTTGGGGCGATCCCTTTGATGAAAGCGGTCTCCGAGCGGACCGGACAAGTCTTCTATAACCTGTTCGACCGCGGCTACCCGGGAGAGCCCATCCTGCGTACCGCCAAAGCTCTTGACCAGGTCGCAATCGTCGCACCCAAGAAAAACCACAAAGACCAGCCCGCTTCTAAAATGACTCCAGATCGGGCTAAACGGTTTGAGAACCGAACGACGGTCGAGAGATTTAACTCTGACCTCAAGGACAATCACGGAGGCAACTTCATCTTCGTTCGAGGAGCCCCAAAGGTCCACGCCCATCTCATGTTCGGTGTGCTGACCATATTCGCCCTCCGAATTTTGAGAATCTGAAATTCTTACGAGAAAAAGCTCAAAAGGCAACCCTCAAAAGCACAGGGACTACTTGAATACGCCTGCTTACAGCACCTAAACGTCAACAATCGACCAAACCAGCTTAGCAACCTCCTCCATACATCCAACCGGCGCTGATCGCTCCCTCCCGGCTGGTCTCAAGGCCAAATTAAAGAGGGTTTTGAAATTGGCTCAGCTATTGGAAAGGAAAAATGCGCGGTGGTTGCTAACATCGACCGTGAACGAAATTGCGGCTGAAGAGGTGTTACCTCCTCCCGACAGATTGAATTGGCCGATCCGGGTCTTCGACGCAGGATCGACAATGCTGCCATCGGATGCATACAGTCGACCGCCAAAGAAACCGATGGTCACTCCATAACCGTTGATCAATCCTTGAGTTGAACTCTGCTGAGTAATTCCTTGTCCGTCGATCGATGAATCAATCAGTTCGTAACCGCTTGTGTATCCGTCATAGCTAAAGAGCTCGCTGGGCGAGCTAAACGTCACCGAGGTCCCCGAATATCCCCCTAGTGCATTGGGTGTTTGGACTCCAGCGATGTAGAGTTCTGGGCCAAGCGGAGAGTTGGGATTGCGTACGACTGCAATCGTGTTCGTACTCCCGGGCTGCACTTGAATTTGAGTCGCGGGGGGATCGTAGCTCGATTCTGGGTTGCTTAAGCTGAACATCGAACCCAAAGTTCTCGTAGCTGTCTTTACAGGCTGAATCGCCAAGGCACCCGTCAAGCCCACAAATAGGGTCGAGCCATCGCCAGATATGCCAAGCGGTCCAGGCTCGCTTCCAGCAAAGACTCCTCCTAGGATAGACCCGGCTTGCGGATCGATTTCAATGACCTCGTTTCCGAGTGATCCTGCCGTCGAGGGTAGGCTCGCCCACAACGTCCCACTTTGAGGCTCGGCCACGAGGGCGTTCGTGGCGATTAGCATAGACCGAAGTGTTGCAAGCGGTGGCTGAACTCCAACGTCCACATAGCCGCTGGAAACACCATCAATCGTTGCCTGGACCGTAACTGCACCAAGACTCAGTGCAACAAGATTCTGCGATGCATCAATGCTCGCTTGGTTGCCTTGGACGATTTTGAATGTCGCAGACCCCGGCGAGATCGCAAGGATGTAATTATTCTTGTCGGTGGCTCCCACCTGGATCGCATATGGCTTGCCAAGCGTAGCAATTTGGCTCTGGAGCACGTACACAGAGCCAATCGCAGTGGTGAAGCCAATGTTGCCAAGCGGTTTGCCATCCGAGCGCAGGACACTACCAGTGGGGCTAACTTGGACCGTCGCTGCCGCCGTAGCGACTTCTCCGCCAACACCGTTCAGCGCGGCATCAAAATGAATAACCAAAGGATGAATTCCTGGCTTCACGGCAAGGGGACATGTATAACTCTGGACAGATTGTGAGGAACTGATTCGGTTAGCAATAAATGCAACGTCTTTTCCGGAAGTGGATGCTCCCCTGAGTTCTATCACTGCGGACTGAGCCGATGAAGGTCCCTGAAATGCCAGTGCGCGTGCTGGCCAGGAGATCGAGATGACGGGATTGATCGGTTTGGCAGGTGACCCTCCGCCGGAACCGCCACATCCTGTCGTGCCGAGGACGAGAGCACTGATCAGCAATGCGTAGGAAATGGTTTTACGGGAAGGGGCCATGGATCACCTCGACTCGAGACGAGCTATCGAAATTTCTTGCTGCAAGCAATGACCAACATTATCCACCAAAAGCCCAACTCAGCCATTTGATTTTCTTGGATGACGATAGGCCCGATATGCATGCTAAGACTGAGAAGGGAACCTAGAAAGGTAAAGGCCCGGTTCATCCCAAATTGGGAAAGAACCAAGCCTTTCTTGTCGTGAAATCAGGCCAGCTCTGGGTTGAACCTTCCCCTCAAGATTTGGTCAGAGTTACCGTGGTGACAGAATCTCCAGCGGGGTTCTTGACAATGACGATGACCTTGCCACTCGCATCAAACGCAGCTCCTCCAGTGTTTTTCTCCGTCTGCCCGTTACTCGTCACGTTGATCACCACGACCCCCAAAGTGCTCACGGTGCCCTGAAGGGTAGTTAGACCGCCTTTAGACGGATTAGCCGTTCCTGTTAACGCACCAGTGGCTGATATCGTGATCGACACGGTTCCTGAATCTCCCCCAGCACTGCTGAACGTTCCTGTGTACTTGCCTGAGAAAGGCAACAATTTACCGGACGGTGCAAGTGTTATGATCGTCTGTGTCTGGTCAGAACCGAAGAACGTGCCCACCAGGTAGCCGGCAGCATTGAAGGAGAATGTCCCTTGATGGCTCTTGCTAACCCCACCTGAAGTGGTCGTGACGATCGCACTCCCTTCTGAACTGACTGTCCCCGATACCGTCGTTGGGCCTGAGGCGAGATCGTCCGTGGAGCTGCCGGTGAGATAGCCTGTCGCACTGATCGAAATGGTCAATGTGCCGAGATCGGATGTAGGTGTGTAGTAAACCCCCGTGTAAGAGCCAGCAAATTTGCTCGCCGCGCCAACAACGATTGTAAGCGTCCCCTTGACCGATGCGGTTCCCAACTTTGCGGTTAACGTCACAGGCGTCTTTACCGTAACCGGTCTCGTGGTAACAATGAAAGTGACCGAGGAGGAACCGGCAGGTACCAGGAGATTTGTTGGAACCACGGGGTTAGAGGAATCCGCCACTATCACCACTGAGAGTCCACCGCTCGGGGCAGGTCCACTAATCGTGAGCGTTCCCGTGGAAGAATTTCCTCCGACCACGCTAGATGGATTAAACGTCAGAGATTTTAGCGTTGGCGGAACTACCGTGATGGGTACACCGATTGAAGACGTTCCCAATGTTGCCGTGACTTTGGCCGTGATCTTGTTGCCTCCACCCGTTGTGGATCCGTCGAATGTTGCCGTCAACGCTCCACTCGGAATCGAAAAGCTCTGAGGAACTCCGACATTTGGTTTATCTGCGGACAGTTTGATGGGAAGCCCACCTGCTGGTGCCGGAGAAGAGACCTTTACTGTCCCGGTAAAACCAGCCCCAGCAGCAACACTGGATGCGCTGAGAGTTAGCGCCTTTAGTGTTGGGGCGGTGATCTTGAGCACACCAGAGACTGGCTGATTGCTTGGTTTTCCACTGATCTGAACGGAAGTGTTTGTGCCAACCGGAAGCGTGGCTACGGTAAAGGCCGCCGACGTACTACCTTTCGGGATGGAAACGATTTGCGGGAGTGACACAGCGGAACTGGATGAGGTAAACGTGACGGTTACACCATCAACACCCGCTTTTTTGGAGATCGTAACCGTTCCTTTGGCGGAAGTTCCACCGACGACAGATGTTGGCGTAAAGGTGATCTTCGTGACGACCTGCGCAGACGCAGCCCCGCAGAAGAGGACCGTGCAACTTGCAGAGGCGATCAGCCTGCAAATTGGAGTGGCAAGACGACTGTGTAATGTGAACATGTCTATCCTTCGGCGAACCAAATTCGCCCTTGTGAGTTGCTAACCAATTACGGCAAACAAAGTTTACCGCCAATATACTGCATCGCAACTCATTACAAGTCCACAGTTCGCCGACCATGTGTTCCGAAGCGCAAAACACACGTTCTCTTGAGAGCATCTTCCTCAGAAAGTAAAAAGGCAACTGTTAAGACCCGAATTTCGCGAGTACACGCTCAATAATCGGTTGCCAAATCTTGTAGCCGGAAGCATTCATGTGAAGTTGGTCTCCAACGAAGATGGATGCTTTGGGGCGACCCCGCTCATCAAGCATTGAACTCCAAACATCAATGAAGGCGGCTTTCTTCTGGCTAGACAGAAATTCTGATATCCAATGATTTCCCGCCACAAATTTTGCTCGCATGTACCACCGACTCGGACTTGGCTTCATGCATACATAGGCAATAGGAACCTCAGGGAAGCGACGCCGAATCTCATAGAATAAGTGCTTGAAGCGGTTGGCAACGACGTAAGCTGCTAACTTCGGATTCCCGGCAAAGTCGTTTTCACCACAGTAAATCACAACTTGCTTAGGAGAATAGGGCGTCACCACGTCATCAACAAACCGGATAACGTCGGGCAAACTCGATCCACCGAAGGCTCGGTTCAAGATTTTGCGATCGGGGAAGTACGAAGCCACGTCAGTCCATCGTGTGAAAGAGGAACTGCCGATAAGTAGGATCTGTCCTTTAGCCGGTGGGTTTTGCTTATCTGCCTGCCGAAATGCAGTGACATCCTGGGCGAATGGCACTGGTGCAGGAGTGTCGGACGGGATTCGCTGAACAAAACCAATATGCGACCAAAGGGCGAACACAGCAACTGCGAACATTCTTTAAAGGTACCGACTCAACGCTCGTAAAGACAGTGCCTTACGAGGCCCCTTTAACGCCAATTATTTCTAATACGGCCCCTCAATCACAGATTGAATATGAATATTCACGTACTCTCCGAAGACGACAGCAATGGAGCAAGATCGTCATTCTTGGGTAGATAAGCACCAGGTCACGATGCAAGACGTGGCAAAACTGGCGGGTGTTAGCCAGTCCGCAGCGTCTGTAGTTTTGAACGGAGCACGGTCTGGGACGTGAGTGTCGGCAGAGAAAACCAGTTGCTTGATCTCGTGTCCAATCTATCAGTCGACGGACTGATCGTCCTCGCAACCCAAGAAGATCCGATCCTTCCCCTGCTGGGGGAACTTCGAATCCCCGCCGTAGCTCTTGTTGACCGCGTTGACGCGCTTCCGTCGGTTGTTGCCGACGATGCTGCGGGCGGCACCATTCTTGCACGGCACCTGGCAACGCTGGGACATCGTCAAGTTCTCGTCAAGCAATCGTCATACAGACAACAGTTAGCCACAGATCGGATGGAAGCATTTCGAAAGGCGGAGTATCAGGTCAGCTGGCTCCTGCACCCACTGGCGGCTAGCCAGTTCGATTCGGTTGAGACACTAGGACCTTCTCGCTGCAATCGTCGTAACGCTCATAGGTGGAAAGGCGATTTGCAGCCCCTTCGGGCCACATTCGCAATTCCAGGTCTGAGGTATTTCGTAAACTCCCTCCTTTACAGCAAATGCCATTGCAGACTTTGGCCGAAATCCTCGCGTTTGGATAGAAAGCGACTGAACAGTCGAAGTCTTGTTGATAGCGACAATCGTCATTCTTTCCGGATTTGCTGAATCCAGGGCAGCATAGATCGAGTTCTCACTTGGGGTTTCGCCCATCACCTTCAGCCCAATGTCACCGAATCTCTGTCCCATGCGATCGAAATTTGTGAATGACTGAAAGCCCGCCAGCGCGGCCTTATCTTTGCTGTTCAGCCCCCAATGGCAGGCAGCAAAGAGTCCTTCCCTGCCAAAGACTCCCAGTGCATCTGCTTGTGCAAGGGCCCCGCTTATCGAATTTCTTCCACCGAAATCGTATTCTGATATGGCCAATTTGGTTCCCGGATAGTGAGCTTTGATTCGGTCCTGCATGTCAGGGATCAAACGAACGGGCTTCTTACCGTTCGACTCAGTGATCCAACTGTCTTCGACATAGCTTGGGTCCCAAAGCGACCTTGGGGCTTGAATTCGCGCCGTCACCGTACCCGGCTTATCCGGGGCTTGGTTGTAAACAATGCGAACCCCTTCGCCCTTTGCTTCGGGATACCAGTGGAAATCGTATACATCCACAAGGCGTTTCGCCGCCTTGGCCGATGCACCCCGGATGGCATCAAGATAGGCGTCGACAAACACTCTTCCCTTGGCATCTGGCGCACCTTGAAATGCTCTAAAGCCGTACCAACCATAGTTCACGGGGCCAAAAATGACTGAGTCTGGAGCGACGCCCTTTATGGCCGACGCATACTCTATGTTGTTCTGAATGATATCCGCGTAGGTTGGAGCGATAGGACTAATACGCAAATGAGTTCCATGCCAAAGGTCGGGCTCATTGTCCAATGAAAACCACACTGGAGACCGGTTCGACTTCGTTGACTGAACCCAATGCACGAATTCGTCCTGATAAACGGATCGGTCGTCGCGATTCGGAGGATACTCAAAATGACGACCCGGCTTCCGCGGGAAAGACCGAAAGAAACGAGTATTGAGATAGTCCTTGGAATGATTCACATCCCTTCCACCATCGCGATTCGTATCCTTATCCGCGGAAACGTAGCCTAACGTTGGCACCGTCAACAACACAGCGGCTCCTGAAGACTGGACGTAAGACAAAAACTTCTTCACCGTCCATCCAGGCTCGTTAGTGAGCCCAAGGTAATCATCATTCTCGAAGAAGTAATCGTTTCCGGCGTTGCTCGCGTTGGTTTCCCAGTTATAAGCGGTGAACCGATTTCCGCCCTCACGGGCGAGAGTAAATCCAACTCGACTATGCCGCCACTCCTCCAGCCATTCGTAAATCCACGTGTCCGGGTAGTTCACGCCGTAGATATACGGAGAGATTTTCGACTTCTTCGTAGCATCAATCGTTATTGGTACGCTACCTTGAGTCGGAAAAGCGAATATGGAATACGTTGTTGCCAAGAGCGTGAGCATCGACATGAGTTGTATCTTCATTCAACCGTAAGAACCCTCAGAGAAACTGAATTCTCCGAATGAATTTCCACACCTGGCAAATGGAAACGCGAACGACCTCGACTGGTCTCATAGAGGCCAGTGTCGTCAAAACTCCGGAACATGAACTTAAACGCGGCTTTCCCGTCCGTTCGCTCTTGCTGGAAGACGAAAGAAGAGACGGTCGGGAAAAACCCAACCGTCTCTCAGTTAAACTGTCCTAATCAAGCTTACAGAACGAGCGAGAAGGTAGCTGGTGTCCAAGTTCCGCAGGCCGTACCAGCGCCAGCAGCAACTGTTGCAGTGGTACCGGAAGCAGTGATCGTGTAGCCCGTGGTGTTACCTGTGCAAGGATTAGTTGGCAAGGAGCCGCCCATGTCGGTTGCGTAGTTAGCAAGTGTCGTGTCGTATGCGTTAGCTGTGATAGCCTTGCCCTGAACTGCTGTTGCGAGTGCTCGAGCGTTGGTGTTCGCTGCGCCCTGTCGGCTGGCGTTAACCGAGCTGAGGTACGAAGGAAGAGCGATGGCAGTCAGGATGCCGAGGATCAGAACGACGACGAGAAGTTCGATGAGGGTGAAACCCTTGCGGTTGTTGTTTTTCATTTTTTAGTTCCTAGCTTGATCGGGCAGTTGTTCCTGCCTGCTGAGAATAGATTGCCACGGTAATGGTTCGCCCTCCAGTCACCATTACGCTTTCCCCTGTCTGTGGTCACGCGAACACGTGACCATAGACGGAGATACCGCGGTGTATTGCAGGCGAAAGGCCCACTTCGCGCTCACTTCTCTTCCATTCCTCAACTGCGTCTGCGGAATTCCATGTCAAACAGGCATGCCCCCACCGCAGGGACACAAGGAATTTTTATGAAGCAATTATCAAAATCGTTTGCGGATCTCGTCATCGCTCTCGGGATTCTAGCCATCGTTGCTCTCATCTCCGGCATACCTGCCCGATGGGTCAGCGTCGCAACGTTCATGGTCCTCGACTTGGCCGGCATCATCTGGGCAAGCAACAACCACTCTAAGCACGGTGGCCACAGAGTTCGGCCAAAACGGCAAATGCATCCAGTGCTGGCACCTAATCTCAGCTTGACTGGAACCTAGGCAGATGTCTGGCTAGAACCCGTACCCTCTCATGCCAATCGCGCGGTCGCGAGCATGAGAAGGTAGTGGCACGCGCTTCCGCCAAGAACGAATAGATGCCAGAGGTCGTGCGAACCGAATTTGCCTGGCCACAGTTTGGGACGACCAGTGGCGTAGATCACGGTGCCTACTGTGAAAGTGAGGCCGCCAGCGAGCATCCATAGCATCGCTGAGGCAGGGAGAACCTTTAGTAAGCCGGGAATATCGGCAACGACAAGCCAACCCATCAATAGATATAAGGTCAAGCGCAGGCGCTTCGGACCACCGCCCCAGAAAATATTCGCGGCGATGCCAATTAAGGCCATTGTCCACTCAGCGGCCAGCATTGCGTAGCCAGTAGCGCCCTTCACAGCTAACAGACAAAGGGGAGTGTAGGTACCGGCAATCATCAGGTAGATCGCCATGTGATCCAGTCGCTGCAGCCACTTTGACCGCGTCTCAACCGAGTGGTAAATTCCACTGGCAACGTACAGGAGAATCAGGCACGCACCGTAGATGGCAAACGATACGACGGCTACGGTGTGGTTCCACACAACGTACATAAGGTACATGAGGCCCGACAGTGCTGCGCCAGCACCGACGTAATGAGAGATCGCAGAGAATGGTTCCTTCAGCCTGTGGTTTGACATTATGGTTGTGCCAGCAGCTTCTCGATGGCTGCTCGAAATTCTGCAAACAGCGACTTGCTGTATCCAATGTGAAGGTCATGGACGATGCCCGACTTGTCAATTACTACGACTTGAGGAATCGCGGTGACACCGTACTTCTCAAAATTTGAGCGATTTCCAAATTGGACCGGCCAGGGAATTCCAAACTCCTTAACGAAGCCCTCCATCCGCGCAAATTCTTGATCTTCGGTGATTCCCTTCTCATCGCCGTAAAATCCGTAGTAAGTCGACGATCCCACGATCTCCAGTCCTTTTGGATGAAGGTCGGCATACAGCTTCTCCATATCCGGGAACGCCGCTTTGCATGGGCCGCACCAATGTGCGAAGAAATCAATCACGATGACTTTGCCTTTCCACTGTTGTATTCCGCTGAAAAATCCGTAGGCGCGGTCACTGACAAGCTCTGGTGCAGGTGTACCGACTACCGTGAATTGGTTTCGCAGAGTTCTGAAGTGAATCGCAAATTTGGTATCCGGGCTGACTTGCTTGAGAGCTTCATCAATGGTCTGCAAGACCATATCCGTCTTTTTGTCAGCTTTGTAGATCGCCACTTTAGCCGTGACGAGCGTGTTGAGTGCGGATTCCTCGGCTGTTCTCTGCTTCGGGTCGGTGATACCATCCAGCGTGATGAACTTTTGGACGGCGCTGATAGCTTGGAGAGACTCCTCAGAAGATACCCCTGAACTCGCAAACCGAAGCGTCGTCGACGCCAACTGTGATCTTTGTGCCGTTGTGCTGGGACTGGCCTGCCTCAAAAGATCGAGCGCCTTTTGGGTCTGCTTTTGTTCGATGTAGAGTCCAATCACCAATAACTGGGCTGCAAAGCGATCCTCTGTTGGCGAGGTCGTCAAAAACCTCTCAGCGGAAGTCGTCGCCTCCGCTGGCATGTTCGCTAGCCTAAAGACTTGAGCCCATTGGAAGCCGTCTTTCGGCTCAACTTTATTCGCATCGACCCCTAAGACGGCCTCCTTTGCCTTGGCGATGACCTTCTGGCGAGCCATCTGGCGATCCTGGGGCGACTTCGCCGCGGCGAGTTCTTTGTTCAGAGCCTTAAGCGTCTTTGCTGGATCGCTATCGGATCCAAAGGCTATCGATGCGGCTGCAATCGCAGTCAGAAGCGCACTACGAAGTAAGAACTTCATTGAATCACACCCAGCAAGCGGAGATTCCGTCTGCTAACGAGTACATATTAGCCTGTTAAGACGAAGGTTGCAGGCATGTACACAAAGAGCAGAACTTCGCGCGCGCCTAAACCGTCGCCGGTCGGCCGACGCCCGTGACTGCCTTCTTCTTTGTTTTGGGATCGTTTGAGGACATGGGTGCTCCGAAATTCACGGTCGCCCTGATCTTTCCGTTTTCTTGGTGAAGTGAAACTTCCCATCCATTCGCGTTGGATACCGCTCGGCAAATGGCGAGCCCTAGTCCATTTCCACCCGTCTTGCTGTTACGGGAAGTGTCATCCCGATAGAAAGGCTCAAATACGTTTTCGGTCGCAATCTTCACGTTGTCTGGATGGTCGTTAATGACTTCAAGGAGGATTTGGTCGCTATCCGACTTCAAGGTGATCGAAATCTCGCCGCCTTCAGTGCCGTACTTGACCGCATTCTCAATCAGGTTCCGAGCGAGAACCTCGGCATGGCTCGGCACTGCCGAAATCTCGATGTTTGGTTCAAGCGATTCCTTAAGCTGAAGATTACGACTCACCATAAGGTTCGTCATCATTTCTAACGCACTCTCACACGATTCGGAGAGATTCACAGTCGATTGGGAGGAGTGGGTTCGACTGTCCACTTGATGCAGGAAAAGCAGCCCCTGCACGAGGGAAATCAAACGGCGAGTCTGGGTGTACGACTCTTTGACAACTGCCTCATACTCTTCGGCAGATCGCTTGCGACTAGACGCAAGCTCTAGATGCCCGGATAAGGCTTGGAGTGGTGTTCGGAGTTCATGGGAAGCAGCAGCGTAAAAGCGCCCTTTGATCTCGGCGGTTTCGTAAACACGCTCAAGTAATCCGTTCATCGTATCCACCAAGTCGCACATCTCAACGTCTTTGGACGGCGACTCAAGGCGGACGCTCAATTGGTCGGCAGATGCGTGACTCGTCTGTCTGGCAAGCGCTCGAATCGGTGAAAGCACCCTTCCTACCATGAGCCAGGCCCCAGCACCGACTGCACCGATGACGATGATGCTCAGGCCAAACATCATGTTTGGCAATGCACGATTGACGGGCTTTCTCGGCTCAATGAGAATCACACCATATTTGCCATTCTCGACTCGTCCAAAGCTTGCGCGCCACTTTTCGCGAACCTCTTTCTTGCGTGGGTCCAAATCGATCGGTGGGGCGTTTGTGACGGAGCGAAATACGACTTCACGCTGCGCATCCCTTACGATAATCCCAACTTGCTGATCGCGAAATGGCTTCCCTTCCGCCAGTTGCTCAAGCTTTATGGTCTTCCAATCGGGGCTCTTCATGGCGACAACCGCCTGGTCCCTTAACTTATCGAGAGATTCTTGGGCGTCGTTTTCAGCAGCAGTCTTCGTAACAGTAAGCAGGAAGTAAGAGGTCACCAGCAGAAACGGTGCAAGCAGCAGCACGAACCATGTGGTCATGCGGCTCCGCATCGATTTAAGCATCTTGGTTCTCCATGCAATATCCAACACCACGAACGGTTTGGATTAAGGAGTTCTGGTGCCCGCGATCAATCTTTCGGCGGAGGTAACTGATGTAGACGTCAAGAACTTTGTCGTTGCCGTCAAAGTCGTACTGCCAAACGTGCTGCAGGATCATCGCGCGAGTCAAAACTCGACCCGAATTTCGCATCAGATATTCAAGCAGTGCGTATTCAGTTGCGGAAAGAGAAATTGCTTTTCCACCACGGACAATCTGACGAGACGTGGGTTCCAAACTCAAATCGCCCACTTTCAGGCTTGTCGTGCCTAGATTTCGGCGACGCAGAAGGGCTCGGGCTCGGGCCAAAAGCTCGGCAATCTGGAACGGTTTGACGAGGTAGTCGTCAGCACCGCTGTCCAAGCCCATGACTTTATCATCAAGTAAATCTTTGGCGGTCAGGATCAGAATTGGCGTCGAGATGCCGTCACCACGTAGGCGTCGACAGACCTCAAAGCCGGTTAACCCAGGCAACATCACGTCGAGCAAAATCAGATCAAATGGATTTGTCTTGGCTAAGTGATAGCCGGTCAATCCGTCCTCTGCAACCTGGGGGGCATACCCAGCCTCTAGCATCGCCTGCCTCAAAAAACGTGCGACGCTCTCATCATCTTCAACTATTAGTACATTCAACGTTTCAATTAGACCACGTTAGGGCAAATTTGGACAGCCCTACCACCTAAACGTAGTGTGGTCTCCTTGGATTAAACAGACGTTTGAAGTCGGTGAGAGTTCTATAACCTCCCCTGAGTCAACAAAATCTCCCGTAATGGAGACCGGATTAGCCCGATTTGATCGCAGTGTAATGTAGGCGGTCACTCTTCTGACGGGGTGGATTCAGGGTGTAGCTGTGATACGCCCGAACGTCTTCGAATCCGGCATCACCTAGCATCTCCAACACCTCTTCCATGTCATACGCCCGTTGGGTGTGGGTTTCGCGAAACTCTTCGCCCTTATGCCAAAACCGCATGTCGACCGTAATGATGCGTGTATTTTCGTTCCAGTCGCCGATCCACTTGTATCGCAACTTCGCGTTGCTCCGAAGGTTCTCTTGATCGAACATCTGCTCTTCGAATGCAACCGCCGTATTCATGTCGAAGATGAATGACCCACCTGGACGCAGGTGGTCGGCAGCGCGGTCAAATGCCATCTGCAGCCGATCTTTGTCGAGGATGTTGTTTAGGCTATCAAAAAACGAATACGCGGAGTCGTAGACCTCGCCCATATCCGCTTCAGCGGCATCCATCACTTCGTAACGGATATCGAGTTTCTTGAGGGCAGCTTTGCGCCTTGCCTCTTCGATCATCCCGGGCGACATGTCAAAGCCGGACGTCTCAAACCCCTCCCGATTAAGCATCTGGCACATTGTGCCGGTGCCACAACAGATGTCGAGGATCTTCTCGGGGTGAACGTCTTGTTGAGTAAGGAGCAGGAAGTAATATCCGATCCACATTCGGTACGGCACAAACTTCATGAGGTCGTCGTAATAAGGCGCGACCGGACCGAACGAAGATGTCACCGCTTCAGTTTGTTTTCGACCGAGATGAGACGCTTCTCAACTCTATTCAGATAGAGAAACAGGACGAACCACACCAGTAGGGGTGGGATCGCTGCCATTAGTTTCCAAGTTTCCATAGTATTTTTCCAATTCGATTTCGGCGAACCCCGCACGGACGCGAAGGTTATACAGATACACGGTCATGATCGCGAACAAGACCAGAATGAGAATGACGCACTGTGCATATTCCCCTTTGATCTTTCCGGCGAGAATACTGTCTGTCGGGTGAAGCGACAACTGCTCAATCTGAGGCAATCTAGGAAATTTAAACTCAAGAAAGAGTGTGGGCAACAGAGCCAGAAGGCCATAGGCAGCGCTGTGGGCAGCCTTCTTTGCTGGGTCAACGTAGGCAAACCTGAGTGCAAAGTAGGCGGCGTAGATCAGCAGGACGATAAGGAACGATGTTTGCCGAGGGTCCCAACTCCACCACGCTCCCCACTGGATCTCGGAAAAGAGGACTCCGGTGGCCATTGTTAGCAGCGCATAGATATAACTGAGTTCCATGCACGCCACTGCGCGAATGTCCCACTTCGCTTTGGCTTCAGCGTTCGTCTCGGGTCCGAAAGCAAACGGCTTGAGGGTGATGCGTTGGAAGATGCGGATGCTAAACCAGCTTGCTGAAAGCAGCAAGAATGTAAACAGCATCGGACATGGGAAGTGCCACAAGAAGATTCGAGCAAATCCTGGCGCCTGAAACTGCGCTATGTCGGGAACCTTGTAGCTCCAGACGGTAGCAACACCCATCAGGAGGGCAAAAATGGCTTTTAGGATGGTTTTCAAGTTTTCCAGACCGCCGCAAAGATATAAGGGCCCGTCGCCAAAGTAGCAACCGCATACCCAATTAAGCCAATCGCTGAGGCACTTCCTCCTGAGGAGAGGGCACCGTCACCCAATGACGTCCGCATTCCACCAACTCCGATTGCGACCAAAGGAAGCAACAAGGGCACAGCAATTGCCGCGGCAAGCATGGCTCGATTCGCTGCTTGCGCAGCGATCGCTCCGCATAAGGTTACCGCGCCTGCCAGAGAAACGCAGCCAGCGAACAACGATAGCCCGAAGAGCCAAGGAATCGGCACCGCCGCGGAGGTGAATCCGAGGTAAAGAATGCTCAGTAAGGTGCTTGTGACCACACACTGAAAGATATTGAAGAGTGCTTTGCCCCAAAACACGGCGTGGGGCCTGGCCACCAGCCTCAGAAGATCCGCGGTACCCATCTCTTCTTCAGCAAGGAAAGTTCTTGGGAGCGATGATGCCGCCGAGAATAGAAGGGCGACCCACAACATCCCAGCCACAACCGTCCCCGAGAGTTTAGTGTTCAGCGACGCAAAAGAAATAGCGAAAACGGTGACGGCACTAAACAAGAACCCCGTCACGAGGCCGCTCATCGAGCGCATTTCAGTGCGCCATTCCTTTCGAAATATGGCGGTGATTTCAGACTGCCAGCTCGAGTTCAAGATTCGCTAACCTCCTTTCAATAGGGTCGTTTGTGGCTACAACTAAGCATCCCCGCTCCGCCTGTTCTGCGGTAATTCTCGCAACGAGATTTCTGCCCGCCTCATCAAGTCCAGCTCCTGGCTCATCGAGGAGTAAAGCTACGGGGTTCGCTTGAATCGCCATCGCGAGCTTGAGTCGTGCTTTCATACCGGTGGAGAGGTGACTCGCAAGGACATCTCGGGCGTAAGCAAGATCAATCTTCTCAAGCAATTCTTCGATCCTCGCCGGACAGCCCCTAAGATCGGCAGTGAGTTCGAGGTGTTCCTCAACCGTAAGTTGAGCGTAAACCGATTGCTCCAGCGCGCAAAGTCCGAGCATATGGCGCGGATCGCCATCGGGAAGAGTCACGGTGCCTTCCGTCTTGTCGGTCAATCCTGCAATGGTTCGAAGTAGCGTCGATTTACCCGACCCGTTTCTTCCCAAGATAACCAAACGGTCACCTTGTCCGAGTTCAAACGTTAGGCCCCGAAAAATCCAACGTCCGCTGTACTTCTTCCCCAGCCGATCCACCTTAAGCACTGCAAAACAGTATGGCAGTTGAGGCTCCGCATTGCGAATAGCGACAGGTACCCTTCGAACGCAATGTTTGATAGCCCCAACACTCCCATCACAACCAACCTGATCACAGGCACCCTTCTTGGACCCAATGTGGTTGAAGTTCGGCGAACGGTGGGTGATTTGGCGGGGTATTGGCAGGATGAATCGGCCGCCCAAGAAATGCGGGATGAACTCCTATATGTCACCCAGAGCTGGTTTCCTGCTCCAGAAGGCGAAGAAGGGGCGATTCTATGGGGCAACACCGTCCTCATGCCCGGCTTTGTCGGCGAGGAGTATTTCATGACCCGCGGCCACTGGCACGAAAAACGTAGTCGCGGCGAGTTGTGTGTCACAACCAGTGGTGAGGGTCTGCTCGTCCTCATGGATGAAGACCGCGTGACGCGATTCGAGAAAATGACTCCTGGCTCAACCCACTATGTGCCGGGACATACCGCTCACCGAACCGTGAATATTGGCGATGAACCCCTCGAATTCCTCTGCGCATGGCCGGCAGATTGCGGACATGACTACCAAGGCATCCTCCAAGACGGCTTTAGTCAGCGAGTTTTGAAAGGCTTTCAAATCTAGTTGGTGTCGGATATGCTCTGACGATGCTACCGCCGGGATTGGTATTCCCATCGCTGTCTGATCCCTATGCAACCGCTTTCCGCGAGTGCATGGGGCACGTTTTCAGAACCTACCAAGTCGTCGGTGTGCTGGCGACAGGAACGGTTATCCGAGGGACCGGAGACGCTCGAAGCGACCTCGACATCCACGTTCTCCATCTCGATTCATTCCGAGAACGTGTGCAACTGTGGTTCAACGGAGTCCCCTGCGAAATCTTCGTGAACCCGCCCCATCGCATCCCTGCTTACTTCACCGAAGACCGAGAGGACCGACGACCGGTGAGCCAACACATGTTTGCTACAGGCATCATTGCCTTTGACCCTCAAGGCGAAATCGAAAAGCTGGTCGATATTGCGCGGTCGGACCTTGCCAATCATCCTACAGCGCCATCTGAATTTACATCGACCTTACTCAGGTATTCGGTCGCAACCGAGTTCGAAGACGTATTGGATCTCGCGGAGAGGGACACCCCAAGTGCTTCCATCTTATTGGGGGCCGTTGTTCGACGGCTTTGCGAGTGCAGGATTGCCCACTCTCCAGGCTGGGCCCCAAGGGCCAAGGACCTCGTCAATCGGCTCAGAGACATTGACGCCACGGCAGCCGACCTTGCGATTGGAAGTGCGGCTGATCTTCCTTTTGAAGATCGGCTTGCGGCGGCGAGAAAGTTGTGCCTTCACGTCACCCAAAGCGAAGGCTTCTTCGAGTGGACGAGCCCAAGAGAATTCGTCGAAAGTCCCTAGAAGAGAGTTCCCTGCTTCTTCCGTCTGAAGTCGTCAGGATCAGCCAAGTCGCAGATCATCTCCTCAGCTGGAAAAGGCGTGAGCAACGCGAGTAAGTCTTTTGGGTTCGCCTCGGGATCAAGCCAGGCATCAAAGTCAGAGGGCCTCAGGATGACGGGCATCCGGTCTTGGTAGTCCACAACCAACTCATTGGGCACCGTGGTAACCATGGTGCAAGACTGAATCGCTTGATCTCCGCTCCCCCAAGTATCCCAGAGCCCGGCAAAGCAGATGGGCTCACCCGAGGCCAGCATGAATTCGTAAGGCACATTGACCTTGTTCTCTTCCCGCCACTCGATATATCCAGACCATGCAAGAATCCCTCGTCTCTTTTTGAATGGATCTCGAAAGGAAGGCTTTTCAGCGATGGTCTCGCTGCGGGCATTGAAGGTCTGGTAAGCGATCTTCTTGTCCTTCGCCCAAAACGGTATCAGACCCCAATGCAAATCGGAGAGGTGCCAGTTTCCATCAGCATCCAGCCTAACGAACGGGCTCAAGTTTGTGGGTCGAATAACCCGTCGAGGCAGATCTGCCATCTTCTCAATCGTTTGGAAGAACTCGGACACTTCCCTTCCGACTCGAGAACGGGACGCGATGTATCCGGCTGAGCACATCCTCGTGTTTTACCGCCCCACTGAGAACTTGCTCAGTATCGATGAGTCAAATGCAATCAAAGACTCATTCATCGGCGTCTATTTCAGCGAAAGGTGCGCGGAAAACCGTTTTTCAGCCACTATGTTTGAAAGGCAGCGACGTGCGAGGTAGCTTTGGCTACCCTGAGTCAACATTTTCTCGGTTTCAAGGAACCCGTCAGTCAAAGGTAGATTCAAAGCTGAAATCAAGGAAGCATCAACACCAATGAGTTCTAATCCTCCAACAACGGTGCGAACCCATCGCGATTTCTTCGGATCGTTGATAGGCATCGTCGCTTTTTTGGGCGGCGTCGCGTTATTGGTGCTCGTCTTCAAACTTGCCTATGAAATGTTCAACACGCCGCCAGCGAAGACCTTGGGATTCGAAGGTGCCAAGAAAATCGACCTTAACGCTGGCTTGACTTCGCTCTTTGGCGTGATGATTCGAATCCTGCTACTGCTCGTCATGGGCATCGTTGGCTCATGGATTGCCAACCGTGGAATCTCCCTTTACACGCAGGCGCGCGGCATCAAGGTCAACGTCGAAGAACACTAATCTGCCCGAAATTCAAACTACTTCGCGGTCGAAATTGCTAAGACCCGGATCTGCGGATCGTTCGGCAACGTTACACTCTTCAACGTCTTCGAAGGATCCAGTGGATAGCCGTAGCTGTACACGAAGAAAGGCCGGGTGTCTTTTCCGCCATCAGAGATATTCCTGTAGTCGGTACGAATGGCTCGGCTCTCACCAGGGAACTTCTCAGGCACGTACCAGTCGCTGAAATTCTGAGCGAAGTGGACGACCGACCCGTCGGTGTACGTTACTGTGATCTCCTGATCTTTGTGTGATCCTTCGATCGAAGAGGCCAACAGCCAAAAGGATTTGAGGCCGGTTCCGGTGACCGCAATTGTATTTCCTGCGCATGCGAGCACGTTTGCAGTGCCTGCCTTTCCGAATTTGAAGCGAACGTCCCTGGAACTCGCGTAGCCGCCCAGCACAGTTGCTGAAAACGCAGATCCTTCGGCATCAAAACCACCATCGCCAGCAAACTTAGATCCGTCGGCGACAATCCCCACCAAATTAAACAGCCGAGAGAGATCGACCGATTCACTTGTTCCAGCCTGAACTTGAGGCAAGTTGCGAGGCATCATGGCAGGCGAAGTCGGAGTCTGCAACAGGTGGGTTGGATCTGCCTTGTAGGCAGCGATGAACTCAGCCCATAACGTGTCGACGTCCTTACCGCAGTATTTCCGAAATAGGTCGTTCTTATAGGTGCCTGCGCGTGCGGCATCGTTCAATTTCGTTACGATCAGTTCATCGTAATTAAGGGCACACCATGCAAGAAACGTAGCGCTCGTACGGTAGGCGTCGTGGTAAGTGGATTTTTCGACGTTGATTCTTGGGGTGAAATGCTCTGGTTCAAATTTCACCCAACGGATGTAGTCTGCGGTTCCTTCGACGAGCCAGCCGGGGGCAGCGGCGTTGATCGACTGCACGACATGGGCCATCTCGTGTACCGCCAGTCCAGTGTCGTCAGGGTGGGCTCGGCACCATTTGGTGTTGACTGTCATCACGCCACCACCCGTAGCAGCAACGCCAGTCACTCCAGGCCCCGTTGTGTAAATGACATTAACAGCGTTCGGAGTAATCAGGCCGAAGGAGTACAGCATCGCGGCGGTGTCAGCCCAGAACGATTCCATCTGCTTCTCAGCAGTGTCAGCCCATCCCTTCAGGTCAGGCGCTTGGCTCACATCCACGAACCCTCGACCAGGACCATAAAGCACATGAGATATGGCAACTTTCGACTTGATCGAGATTTCCCGGATGATCAACTTTGGCGCACCGCGACGAGCTTCTAGCCGAATTCGAATCGCCATGACCGGCTTGTTAAACATTTGTGCCGCCGCGACTCCGTGTGAATCGAAGGAGGACACCTTCTTGAACGCGATTCCATCGGTCGACGTCTCAAGCAAGGCATTGCCTAACAGGTCGTGGTTCTCGGCATCTCCCGTTGTCACTGTGAGCGATTGCACAGGAATCGGTCGAGATAGTAGAACAAGAAAGTCGTCGCCATCACTCATTCCCGCCGTGGATTGAAAGGACGTGGTTTGATCACCATCAAGGACCATCTCAGGCCGATGTTCCCGCGTTGAGGGCATCGTTGAGTAAAGCAAAGCATCAACCGATTCCCCTTTCGGAGCAGGAAGAGTCAGCGGTGTCCTTGCCGTTATCCCATGACCCAAAAGGATAGCGGGCGTGGAAGCGAGTACCCCCAAAGCGGCAATGATAACCGACAGTCTGTATAAATTCATATCCTGTAGTAAGCATGGCTCAAGCCCATGTTGGTGTGCAGCAAATTCAAGGCATGTGAGCCCCCAGCGAATTCGTCAACACGTTCTGGACGAGAGTTCAACGGACATTCGTGCGACGTAATTAATGGCGTACGAAACCCGTAGAACGATGATCCGGTATAGGCGAGCGTCTATAATCGAAGTTGACTAAATTCTGAATGCTCCCGCTCCTCCCAGCCCTCATACTGATGCTCCTCCAAGGGCCCTCGAACTTCGAGCGGCTTGCAGTAGAAGGCAGGTTACCGGCTGCACTCGAAGTGATCCATCGTCAGATGGCTCAACCTGGCGGTGCGCAGCTTTCCGAGCGGCAAGAGCAAGCATTAGCAACCCTGATAGCATCAGGGGCGGCATCACAGCTTTCACACGCGCTTCTTTCATTCCTGTGGTGTGAAGAAGAACCTTCTCGTGGGACTGTTGTCAGCGAAGATCCCGAAAACGTGCGGGTGTTCCCGACTGGATATTCGCCTCCACCCGAGGAAGGCTTTGCGCTCAATCAGCGCACTCGAGACGGTCCAAAGGCGATCTGCGTCAGCTTCTGACGCCTCCGCTTTTGGTCGTCCTGCGGACTTAACATGCCCGCCTTTCCAATTTCCCACAAGGCAACATCGTGAATTTTTTAAGAAAACTTTTTGACACCAGCAAGAAGGACGTCGAGGCACTGCTCCCGATCGTCGAACAGATCAACGCTCTCGAACCACAGATTTCTTCTTGGTCTGACGACCAACTACTCGCAAAAGCCGGTGAACTCCGTGAGCGCGCCAAGGGTGGGGCAAACCTTGACTCTTTGCTCGTGGAAGTCTTTGCCGTCGTACGCGAAGTCGGCAAGCGAACCATGGGTATGCGCTTGTTCGACGTACAGTTGACTGGAGGCGCCGTTCTTCATCAGGGCCGTATCTCTGAGATGAAGACCGGTGAAGGTAAGACCCTAGTCGCCGTCGCGCCGATCATCCTCAATGCACTCTCCGGCAGGGGCGCGCACCTCGTTACCGTTAACGACTACCTTGCTCGACGTGACGCGGTTTGGATGGGTCCGATCTACCACACGATGGGCCTGAGCGTCGGCATCATTCAAGGGCAGTCCCCCGACTCTGACGAGCTTGGCGGCTCTTACTATTACCAACCAGGAGCTGAGCACGAAGATCCGCGCTACATGAACCTCGTGCCATGTACACGGCGAGAAGCTTACGGTTGCGATATCACCTACGGAACCAACCACGAGTTCGGTTTTGACTACCTGCGCGACAACATGGCGTTCGACGAGACTGACCTTGTCATGCGCGAGCTGAACTACGCGATGATTGACGAAGTCGACTCGATTCTTATCGACGAGGCGAGAACACCGCATATCATCTCCGGACCTTCGATGGAAGACACGTCGGTGTACAAAGTCGTCGATGAGGTTGTCCGCAAGCTTGAGAAAGAAGTCCACTGGACGTCCGACAAGAAAAACCACTCCGCTTCCCTTACCGAGGAAGGCATGGACTTTCTTGAGGAACTGCTCGGGATCGACAATATTGCCGCTGACCCGAAGCTTTTCCACCACGTAAATGCTGCGGTCAAGGCGTATGCGCTTTTCGACAAGGACATCGACTACGTCGTCCGAAGTGGCGAAGTCGTTATTGTCGACGAAAACACTGGACGCATGATGTTTGGTCGCCGCTATGGTGATGGACTCCACCAGGCACTTGAAGCGAAGGAACGAGTTGCGGTTCAACGTGAGAGCCAAACAATCGCGACCATCACGTTCCAAAACCTGTTCCGCCTTTATAACAAGCTCGCTGGTATGACCGGTACCGCCAAGACAGAAGAAGACGAATTCCGCAAGATCTACGGTCTTGACGTTGTGTCGGTACCGACCCACCGTCCAATGGTTCGTGTCGACCAGCCCGACATCATTTACAAGACGCTTGAGGCAAAGTTCCGTGGCATCGGTTGGGAAATCCTCAGGCTCTTCACGAAGCAGCAGCCAGTTTTGGTTGGAACGCGTTCGATTGAAATGTCGGAGAAAGTTTCTTCACGATTGAGCGCAGACCTGCTCCAGCGGCTCGTCATTTCACAGCGGCTCAAGGATCGACTTGAGATCAAGAAAGACCTCAAGGGCGATAACAAAGACGAAGCCCTCAGGCTCTATAACACCGACCTTCAGGATATGGACCGCCAGGCCGTATCAAGCCTTTTGAGCAAAATCGGGCTCACTGGCGACGTACTGCGTGGTGACTGGATGGAGTGGTGCATCACCGAGTGGAAGCTCAAGAAAGACGACCTCGAGAATCTTGAGGAGGCGCTCAAGCACGGTATCCCCCACAACGTTTTGAACGCCAAGTTCCATGAGCAGGAAGCCGTCATCATCGCCGAAGCGGGACGAAAGGGTCAGGTAACCATCGCCACGAACATGGCCGGACGAGGTGTCGATATTCTCCTCGGCGGACGTGTGGAAGACGACATCGTTAAGATGGCGCGCGGTGACGAGGATGCCGACCACCATGAAGGCTCATTGGACGCCTATGGCGACACTTTTGTCAGCTACCGTCGCGGTGGAAAGGAGCGAGCAGCGCCTCCGCTTCCTCTTGATGACCAAGAGCGACGTGAGCGAGCCGAAGAGGTCCGCGCACTTGGTGGAATGTTCATCCTTGGAACCGAACGACACGAAAGCCGACGTATTGATAACCAGCTTCGTGGACGTGCCGGTCGACAGGGTGACCCCGGCGAAAGCCGATTCTTCGTCGCACTTGAGGACCAGCTATGGACGATCTTCAACGCGAACATGATGGAGAATCCGGTCCTGAAGATGTGGCCACCGATGGAAGAGGTGACCGCTGGATTCCTCAGCCGAATGATCCAGAAGACACAGGAGCGAATCGAGAACCACTTCTTCGAAGCAAGAAAGAACGTTCTTGAATACGACGACGTTTTGAATGCTCAGCGTGAGCACATTTATGGCTTGCGAAGAGAGATCCTTCTCGGTAAGGACACTCAGCTTGAATTAAGGACCTACATCCGAGACCTGATCGTCGAAGTCGTCGACAACGCTTGGATGGTGGAAGAAGACGGAACCAGAGTCTACGACCACTCCGTTCTGTACGAAGATCTCAACGAGGTCTTCCCGCTCGTGGACTACGCGACGATATCCGAGCTTGAGGCCTATAAGCCCGGGCCCGAACTCATCAAATTCTTGCAGTCGGTTGCAGACCAAGCCTACGAGGCAAAGACCATTGAGTCCGGTGACACGATGAAGCTCCTCGAAAAGCATGTTCTTCTCAGAGCGGTCAACGATCGATGGATGGAGCACTTGCAGACCATCGAATACATCCGAGAAGGCATCGGCCTTCGCGGCTACGGTCAAACAGACCCGCTCATCGCGTACAAGAAGGAAACGTACAACACGTTCCAGACAACCCTCAAGAACATCCGCGATCAAGCCTCGCGAATGATCTTCCACCTTCAGGCAAAGCAGCAGCAAGAGATCGAGCAGTACGCCGAAGAGCAGGATTCCACGCCGTTGATGTTTAACATGGACGACCTGCCACCGGAACTGCAGGAACAGCACGGAGTGCCCACAGAGGCCGCTCCAACGCCGCTATCACCGGTTGCCCTCGGCAACGTCGATTGGAAGCGCGTTGGACGTAATGACGTCTGCCCTTGCGGCAGTGGCAAGAAGTTCAAGGCCTGCCACTATCCGACCCTACGTCAAGAAGGCGTTATCTAATAATCCGTAGGGCCAATAGATTCCTCTCCTTGAGGAACCTATTGGCCTTACGGAACCAGAACGACATCGCCAACGGCGATTTGAGCTGTTGCTTCCGGAACATAGTAAGCCCCGAACTCAACTGCCTGACCGTTCAGGCGATAGGATGCCAATGTTCGAAGTGGCTCGGTTCCAACCACCCCTGTGTCCTGATCTGTTGTGGTGACGGAGCAGCGACCACAGTTCTTCGCGAACCGCAAAGGTAAATCCCCAACCTGCAGTCGCGAAAAGGTGTCCTCTTGGTGCGGCTCCCAGCCCTTCACAACGATATTTGGTCGAAACCGATTGATCGGCAGAGGGACTTGTAGCTTGCCGTTTAGGTTTTCGAGCGAGGCTTCGCTCACAACCAGAACCGGGAAGGCATCCGCAAATCCGACGACATCACCAGGCTCGGTGAAATTCGGATGAGTGGGCCTCAGCGTCGTTTCAGGCATATAAACCAACGAACACTTTTGGTGAAGCCCCTTCGAGAACCAGGCATCCACTTCGGTTGACACCTGGATTGCCTCACACGTATCTTTCCACACGCGTACCGATACGGGATCGCCGCTTGGGTCAAACGGTACGAGGGTTTCGTGTCCGGATGGTGTACGAACCCTAAGTCCATCCTCTTCGATGGTGATCCGGAATAGGGCAAGGCGTGTATCCGTTCGCTGAGTCATGAATTGCCCGTCTGCATCGACCAACATCCATCTGCGATCAAAATCTAGGCCACGCTTCCCAACGTTGGAACGGTCTAGGGGCACGCCACCAAAGGATTTGATCGGATAGACGAAGAGGCTGGAGACAACCACATCAGACATGAGGCTCTGATTATTGCTTAATTGCATGACTGCGACACTGAACGCTCCCTACGTTTATTGCGCTCAGAGCCGCAAGGATTTCTGTGACATTTGCCCAGAATCGGAGTCAAAAGAATTGGAATGCACGGGACCCTCATACCCCTCACCCCGATGCAGGCCATTTGACATCATAAAATAATAAACTTGCCCCGGGTAACCGGGGCTTTTTTCATTTTTGACAGGTCAATCCACTTATCTTCGAACGTCGACAACGAGCTTTCCAACCACGTGACCGGCTTGGCACTCGTTCTGCGCATCGATTGCCTCTCGATACGGCACGACAGCATCGATGACGGGACGAATTTTGAGATCCTGAACGAGGTTAGCGATGATCGTTAATTGGGCAGAATTCTGCTTCATAAACAGATATGCCGCGCGCTTGCCTTGGGCCTCGGCAGCTTCGGTTGGCTCTGGAGAACTGATCGACACCAGGATTCCCCCTGGCTTGAGAATGGAGAGCGACTTCGCCATATTCTCGTCGCCACCCACCGACTCCAAAACGACATCGACGTCCTTAACCACCGTCTCGTATGCCGTTGTACGATAGTCGATGACTTCGTCGCATCCGAGTTCCTTCAGCAGGTGGTGGTTCTTTGCAGAGGCCGTGCCGATAACGTAGGCTCCAGCCCATTTCGCAAGCTGAATAGCATAGGTTCCGACTCCTCCTGCCGCTGCTTGGATGAACACCCGCTGACCGGCATGAAGATTTGCGACATCAAAGAGAGCTTGATATGCGGTGGAACATGCTAACGGGATTGCGGCCGCGTCCGGTAAATCCATGCTGAATGGCTTGAGCGCAACGCCTTCAACCGACGCGACGGTGTACTCGGCCGTGGTTCCGTAGTGAGAGTGACCGTAGACTTCATCACCGACAGCAAACTGAGTAACTCCAGGACCAAGCTTTGAAATGGTTCCTGAGAATTCCCAGGCAACAGTGGCCGGAAGTTCCAACGGGAAAAATCCCTCTAAATATCCTTGTCGTAATTTCCAGTCGACTGGGTTGACTCCAGCGCCGGAAACCTTTACTTGAACCTGCCCATCACCAGGTTCCGGTACCGGAGCATCTTCGTCAAAGCGAAGAACCTCTGGACCTCCATATTGATGAAATCTGAGTGCTTTCATGTTGCTCTTTGATTCTACGAGCTAACACGGATTCCCCGCTTGTCCACAGTCCAGCGTCCTATAAACAGATGACACACTGAGCATCCGCGCTAGAACCAGCCAGCCGGATTGACGGCATGGTTGTTGACGTGCACTTCAAAATGGAGGTGGGGTCCAGCGACCAATCCCGTGGCGCCAGATAGGGCAATGACTTGGCCTCGATGAACGGTTTGCCCACTGCTGACCATGAATCGCGAGCAGTGCGCATAGAGCGTTGAAATACCACCTCCGTGGTAGATGAGCACGACATTGCCAAAGCTTGTCGAGTATCTCGCGGAGATGACTTCGCCGTCGGCACCAGCATGGATTGGCGTCCCCGACCCAGCGTGGAAATCGACGCCAGCATGAATGCGACTGATGTGAAGCACTGGGTGATATCGCATCCCATAGCCACTCGTCACCGCCCCTGGGACGGGTCTTTCGAAGTGACCATGAAACGCTGGAAGTTCTTTCTGTCCAGGCTTCCTCTTTCGACGCGCAAATGCCGCAATCTGGGCGGCAATATCACGCTCGTCAGATTCATACTGTTGCAGCATCTCCGTGAGCTTGCCTTGCTTACTTCGGAGGGACTGCAACACCTCGCCTTTTTCATCACGCTTATCCTGCAGTTGTGCCTGCTGATTGGCCTGTTGCCGCACGAGTCCGCCGATACGCACAACGAGGTCATCTTGCCGCTTTTTCCGAGAGGCGACGAGATTGCGGAGATTCTGGTAATCCGTGAATAGCTGGCGGTCCCGCTTCGCGATCATTTTTAGCAGTGACCGTCGAGCGGCGATGTCCCCAACACTCTTGGTCCCAACCAGTGCCGAGATGGAGGAAGCATTCCCGTGGACGTACATGTGCCGAAGTCGTTTGCGGACTTGCTCTCTCGTTTCGTCGAGTTTGGCCGTCGCTTCCTTCAACTCAACAACCAACCGCTTTTGCTCTTCCCGGCTTTCACCAAGTCGAGTCGTCGTGTGATCAAGTTGGTCTTGAACTTGCTCCAGCTGGGCGTCAACCGTGTAGATGTCTCCTAACACGGCATGGGTTTGATGCTTGGTTTGCCTCAACTGCAGGCGCAGCCGCTCCTTTTGGAGTCGAAGGTTTTCAAGGTCCTTCTTCAGCTGGCCAGCTGACTTGGATCCGCGAGTAGAATGCCGACGACTCGAACGGTGTTGCGCCTGAGTCGATACCGAGAGACTAAGAAGCATCAACACTAGCAGAGCCCATGCTTGCCAGTTTCTCATTGAGAGCCGCTAGTTGAAGCCACGGCAAGTCCTGAACAGATCAGACCGTAGATGCCGCCAACTCCTCCGAGAATAAGCATGGCTTGGAGCGAGGGAAAAGCCGAGAGTTGCGTCCTGCTTGACAGCGTCATCAAGAAGTTCTGAAAAACGTGCTGGGTACCGAAGAGCATCAGTGTCGAGAGCATTCCCCCGAGCATCCCCTGAACGATCCCTTCGATCAGAAATGGCATCTTGACCGTGAAACCAGAGGCTCCGACGAGTTGCATAATCCTGATTTCACGCCTGCGATTGGTGATGGTCAGTTTGATCGCGTTAAAGATCAGAACGCCCGCAGTCAGGAAGAGGAGACCAGCAATCACCAGTCCCAACCAACGCATCACCTGAAGGCCGTCATCAATGAGATGCTGCTCTTCCTTGAGATAAATGACGCCGGGGTCTGGGTCCACCTCAGCGATGGCGCTAATTTGTCGGGCAACAGGATCTCCGTCTTTCAGGGTCTTGATCCTAATCTTAAGGCCATCAGGATAGGGATTATCGAGCCCGGCCGTGTTCGCCGGGTCATCCCGCATCTCTTTTTGCCAGGCCTTATCTCGAGGAATCCACTGAACGGACGCGACTCCGGGAATTTTCCGGATTTTGCCCGCCGCCTCTGAAATCTTCTCGTTGGTCGTCCCAACTTTGAGGAACACTCGCATGTCGAATTTGCCAGGAATGGATCGGGCGTAGTCGACAGCTCGCATGTAGGAATAGCCGAGGCCACCGAGCAAGAAAAGCGAAACGGCAACGGTGCTCACCGACGCAAAGGTCATAAAACCATTGCGCCGAAGTGCCGACATCGCCTCGCCGATGACAAAGCTGATGCGATCAAACATCCTGCTTTGGCTCCTCGACCGTTAGTTCGGATGCCGCTTCCAAAATCTCCGAAAGCTCTAGAGTAGGTTGAATTGGAACTGGAGCAGAGATTTCATGGGTTTGAACTTCGTCGCTCACCGTTTCGACTTCTTCTGGGGCCGTGACTGCCGTGGGTTCCAAATGCGCCACAGGAACTTCGATCGCGACAGGAACATCTCCATCAACAGGTGATTGCTCCTCAACCGGCGCACGGGTTTCGACCGAGCTTCGCACTTCGATGGGGCTCTGAGGCACAAAGGCTGCGGAATGCTCTACGGGAGAAAGTGTCTCGGAGGTCTCAGTATCATGGGAAATCCTCCCACCGTCCAGCGTGACGATTCTTCGACCAACACGATGGATCACCATGATGTCGTGACTCGCCACGAGCACCGTCGTACCCTTCAGATTGAGCGCCTTGAGCAACTCCATGATCTCCCACGAGTGATCAGGGTCGAGATTTCCGGTGGGTTCATCGGCGATGAGCAACGGAGGATTGTTGATCAGGGCTCGAGCAATGGCGACACGCTGCTGCTCCCCTCCCGAGAGTTGATGTGGATAGGCATCGGCTCGATGGCCAATGTTGACCTGATCGAGAATCTCGGGCACCTTACGACGTACTGCCGAACGCGTGTGCCCAACCGCTCGCATCGCGTATGCGACGTTCTCCCACACTCGCTTGCGAGGCAGAAGCGCAAAATCTTGGGGCACGATGCCCATCTCGCGGCGAAGAATAGGAATGTCACGAGATCGGAGGCGGCCCAAATCTTTGCCTTGAAGCGTCACGATTCCCTTGGTGTGCCGTACCTCGCGGGTTAGGAGCTTGATTAAAGTGCTCTTTCCTGCCCCCGTTTTTCCCACGAAAAACACAAAGTCACCCTTTTGAATGCGCAAAGAGACATCGCTCAGGCCGGTGACATATCCGGGGTATTCAACCTGAACGTCTTTATATTCGATGTAGGGGGAAAGGGCCTCAGTCAAGGTTGTGATGCCAATCGGCGTAAACTGAGCCTACCACGGAAGGTACGACCAGGGGATATCGTTGCGCCAAACGCAATTGATTATGCGAATTTAGCCTGAAGAGCGAAGGCTCAAGCCAGCGCGACAGAATTAAGGGTAATAGTATTCCCACCGAGAAATCGGCAATGCCCCTCCAGCCACAAACCATGCCGACCAACCGATTTCAGCGAACGAGAGACGACCACAGTCGTGAGAAGGCGGAGGATTACGTCGAGTTGATCGACTCGCTCATCAAGGAGTCTGGCGAAGCAAGAGCCGTTGATCTCGCCGACGTCCTCGGCATCAGCCATGTCACGGTGTCAAAGACGGTGCAAAGGCTTCAACGCGAAGGCTACGTGAAGTCGCAGCCGTACCGGAGTATTTTTCTAACCGAGAAGGGCACCGAGTTAGCTCAATCGGCAAGAATCCGTCATGCCCTTGTCCACGACTTTCTCATTGCGCTGGGTGTCGATGAAGAAAATGCGGAAGCCGACGCCGAAGGCATCGAACACCACGTAAGTTCGCAGACCTTGGATGCAATGAAGCAGTTCCTCGATAAGTGCGGCAAGCTGAAATCGTAGAGGACTGGGTTTGAACTCGATACCGGGCGAGGAATCCCTGAACCCGGTACCGACTAGCGATATTTAGACTTCGACGACGATTGGCAATACGAGCGGTCGCAGTCCCGTTCGCTTCTGGATCAACCGGCGTACAACGTCGGATGCGTCATGCTTGACACGAGCGGTGTCCTTAAGTTCGTCCTTGCTTAGGGCGGCTAGTGCATCGAACAGCACGTCATATGCTGCATCCAAGATTCCGGCAGGGCCTGAGAAGGCTCGCGCTTGAATGACAGGATCTCCCGCCATTTCGCCGGCAGTTGTGTCGACAGGAACCGTGATGACAACGATTCCGTCATTGGCGACGTTAAATCGATCTCGTAGGACTTCATCGGGGACGCCGTCCATGGTGCCGCTGTTATCCACGAGAACCCTTCCGCAGGGCACTTGCTCACCGAAGTGGGCACTCGTATCATCCATGCAGAGCGGAATGCCGTCTTTCATCGTGAAAAGACGGTGATCTGGATATCCCATTTGGGAGGCGATCTTGTTGTACAGATACTGATGACGTGGCTCGCCATGAACAGGTGCAATGTAGTACGGCCGGGTGAGGTTGATCATCATCTTCAGCTCTTCTTGGTAGGCGTGGCCGCTTACATGGATAGGAGTCGGAGATTCGTAAATGACCTTACAGCCCTGATTAAAGAGGCGGTTGATCGTGCGCCAAATCGCACCCTCGTTACCTGGAATGGGTCGAGCAGAGTAGATGAGCGTATCTCCCTGTTTAACCTGAAGTCTTCCGTATTCGCCCTTCGACATCTGAACCAGCGCTGACATCGGTTCGCCTTGGCTACCTGTGGTTAAGATCGCGAGCTGCTTATCGGAATACATCCGCATTTCGTCGAGTCGGATGCGCGTACCCTTGGGCACTTTTACGTAGCCCATTCGCTCGCAAACGTCGAGATTCTGTTCCATTCTGCGACCGACCACAGCGACCTTACGGCCCATTTCGGCGGCAACTTCATACACCTGCTGCATTCGGTGGATGTTGCTAGCAAAAGTTGTGAGAAGGACACGACCCTCCGCTTCGGCGAATACATTTCTCAGACCCGCGGTAACAGCTCGCTCGCTAGGTCCCCAGCCTGGACGCTCGACGTTGGTCGAGTCGCTCAGAAGGAGGAGAACTCCCTCAAGTCCCATCTCACCTATTCGCGTGATGTTGGCAAGCTTGCCATCGACCGGAGTGAAGTCAAACTTAAAGTCGCCGGTGAAGAAAACGATTCCATGCGATGTTCGCACCGCCATCGAGCAGTTTTCTGGAATCGAGTGAGTCACCCTCACTGGCTCAATTTCCATCTTGCCAGCCGCAATACGATCTCCGTGCTTGAAGATTCGAATATCGATCTTCTTGTGCGGCAACTTCTCTTCGAGCTTGGAGCGAATCAGCGCTTGGGTGAATTCGGTGCAGTAGATCGGTACATCGATCTGGTTGAGAAGGTACGGCAACCCTCCAACGTGATCTTCGTGGGCATGGGTGATGAACACGCCCCGGACCATTGATTGGTTCTGAACCAAATACGTGAAATCAGGAACGACGATATCGATGCCGAGCATCTCCTCGTTCGGAAAGCTTAGGCCACAGTCGACAACGACGATGTCGTCATCCTCGCGAACCACTGTGCAGTTCTTACCAATCTCTCCAACGCCCCCTAAGGCAATAACTTGAACCAATCCCATAAGGTAACAGGGTACCTGCTAACCCGCAGTCGTCTCGGAAGATAGCACTCGCCGCAGGATATGCACCCTTGGATGGCGCGATATCACAAACGGATAATCGACGTCTTCCCATTGCCTGAAACCTGTTATTCTCTTTCTGTGCCTCTAGACGCCCTTATCTTTGACTTCGACGGTCTCATCCTTGATACCGAAACTCCAGAAGTGCTTGTTTGGCGCGAGCTCTATCGTGACTACGGACAGGTCTTCTCCGATGAACAGTGGATTCATTCCATTGGGCGAGGAGCTGAAGAAATGAAGGAAGATCCGTTGGAAGCGCTCGATAGGTTGGTCGGGGGAGGGCTTGATCTTGAAGAGATTGACACGTTGCGCAAGAAGCGACTGATGAATATGATCTACGCGGAGCAGCCACGCCGCGGTGTCGTCCCACTTCTCAAAGAAGCCAAAGCGCTGGGAATCCGACTTGGGGTTGCCTCGAGTTCCAAGCATTGGTGGGTAGATGGTCACCTTCAGAGGCTTGGGCTCTTCCAGTATTTCAGCCACATCGTGTGTGCAGATGATGTTCTACGCGCAAAGCCGTACCCAGACCTCTATATGAAGGCGGCAAGTTTGCTTAAGGTCGGAACAGACGAAGTCATAGCCTTTGAAGATTCTCCTAACGGAATTGCGGCTGCGGTCAGCGCAGGAATATTTGTGATCGCCGTGCCCAATTCACAAACATCTTCGCTCGATCTTTCGGCTGCCAATGCAAGGTTTGAGACCCTCGACGGCGTCGGAGTCGACCGCTTGGCTGAGATGCTGCACTAACCGGCCGGAAAGTCGGATTTATCTGGGGTCTCAAAAGCCCTGATTTGATGCGAGTCGCGCTCCGGCGACTTATCTGCCACCTAAAACAGTCCTAAAATCGAGGATAATTAGGTTGGCAGGATCTGTTGACGGAATTCGGGTGCCATTTTGGAGTCAAACCACGTTCGAATAAGCTGCACTAGGTCCGAATGCTCAATTGGCTGTGCGAGATTCGCTCAGAATAGCTGGGCGAAACAGCATTGCCTCAAGGAATCATATTATGAGCCCGATGGAACCGGAAGCAACAATGGGGAACAGCGCAGGCGACACTCCCATCTCAGCCGCAGAAATTCAAACTGCTTTGAATTCTAAGCAATTTAGCCTGAGGTATCAGCCCAAGCTCGATTGCGAAACCCTAGGCTTAAAGGGATTTGAGGCACTCATTCGATGGGATCATCCGACGCGTGGATTGGTACTTCCAGTCGACTTCATTCCCATCGCTGAAGACAACGGCCTGATCGGGGCGATTACAGAATTTGTTGTTGACGAGTCTTTCCGATGGTACGTGACCACATCCGGAGTGCCTGGTCTTTCCCTTTCTATCAATATCTCCGCCAAGCGACTTAGCGACCTTGACTTCGCCGACTGGCTGAAGCACAAGTGCGGCCAGTCAGGAATTCGATTCGACGCTATCATCCTTGAAATTTCGGAGACTGCCGTATTGGGTGAGCGACTCCATGCCTTGGATATGTTCAACCGCCTTCGAACGAAGGGCTTCCGAGTTGCAATCGATGGCTTTGGATTGGGTAACTCATCGCTGTCCCTACTCGCTCGGCTGCCATTTACCGAAGTCAAGATCGACAAATCGTTTGGAATCGCTGCGGGCCAGTCTGCTGAGGCACGTGCCTTTATTAAGTCGACCATCCAAATGAGCCACAGCCTCGGACTAAGCGTCGTTGCCGAGGGCATTGAGGACAAGCCCACGCTTGACTATCTTCGACAGCTTGGATGCGATTTTGTCCACGGATTCTTGGTCACTCAACCTCTAAAAGCAGAGGAAACGGGTGACTGGATACTTAATCGCCGAAAGAACATTCGACACATACTGGTCTAGCACTCAAGTTCGATTGGGTCGCCAATCGAAACCTAACGCAGACCTTATTCGTGTAAAACACGGGACTGGGAAATAGCGCGTTACGCCAATTTCCCAGCCAAGAACCGGGCGAAGTAATGAAGCGTAATTCGGGATTCACCCTGATTGAATTGTTGGTCGTGATCGCCATTATCGGGATATTGGCGGCACTCCTCTTCCCTGTTTTTGCCCGGGCAAAAGCAGCAGCGAATGACTCTGTCACGATTTCAAACCTAAAGCAACTTGGAGCGGCATTTGGGCTCTACACTAGCGACAACGACGACCGACTGCCAGGCGTCACGGATGGGCAGCCAGGCACTGGAATGGTCGGAGGGTGGGTGTATTACGACGAGTTTGGCACGGGTGGCCCTGGCCATTTCGACGTCACCAAAGGAGTCCTGTTCCCTTACGTCACCAGTAAGAAGGTCTTCACATCTCCAAACGACGGGTCATCACAACAGTCGGGTCTCTCCTTTGCTTACAACGGATGCCTCATCGTGGCACCGTTCGTGACAACCGGCATTAATGTGGGCGGCCCCCTCAGCTCCATCGCAAATCCATCCGGCATGATGTTGCTGGGTGAAGAAGGCACATTCAACAGCTTCGTCCCTTGGCAACAAAACCAAGGCGGAACAAATGACGGATTTCTGAATCCGGCCGTGGATGGCTTCTCGCAGTGGCATGCGGGCGGGACCGCGATTCTGTTTACCGATGCGCACGCAAAAATCTCACACGCACGGGACAACTTCATCGGGATCACATCGGGAGACCCTTCGAAGCCCTGTTGGTAGATGCGCTTGTGTGGCCGATTAAAGCGCACTCGCGCCGATCAACCACTCCACTCCGAGATGGGCCGCAACCGTGGCCCCAACCGTCGTAATTCCGTCGAGATCGCCAAGGTTTGCCGAAGTTACGTGCTTTCCAACCACACAGATGGGCACATATTCCCGCGAATGGTCCGTCGACACCGTCGTAGGATCATTGCCGTGATCAGCGGTAAGGATCAGCAAATCCTCGTCGGTCAGACGTTCAAGAACTTTGCCAAGCGTCTCGTCAAAACGGGTTAGGGCACCGGCAAAGCCGACGGGGTCGTTGCGGTGTCCAAACAACATGTCGAAATCCTCGAAGTTGGCGAAGATAAACGGATTTCCAGAGTCCATCGCAACCCAAAGTGCCAGCTCATGTTCTGCATTGTTCTGACTTCGTGGCACATGAATAAAGCCACGTCCACCAAACAACTCTGGCACCGGCCCAATACCGTAAACCTCGTTAATCTTGTCAATGAGGTTGGTAGGCGCAACCAGCGGAAAGTCTTTTCGCCGTCCCGTTCGAGAAAATCCTGAGGTGACATCCCCTTCGAATGGGCGTGCAATCACTCGCTGTACATTGTTGGGTGTTGTGCATATCTGTCTCCCAATCTCGCACATCTCGTAAAGCCGTTCAATCGGCACCACGCCTTCATGACATGCGACCTGAAAAACACTATCAGCGCTTGTGTACAGGATTGGATTACCGGTGGCAACGTGCTCGGCACCAAGTTCGGCGATGATCGCCGTTCCACTGGCGGGTTTATTCCCAATAACCTTGGAACCAATTCTCTGTTCGAATTCAGCCACCAAGTCGCTAGGAAATCCGTTTGGGTAGGTAGGAAACGGGATCTCGGTGACGACACCCATCATTTCCCAGTGGCCAGTAACAGAATCCTTGCCCATCGACAGTTCTCGTAATCGGCCATAGCGAACACCGAAACCAGAAGGGGGGCCGCCCGTCTCACCATCAACACCGGCGGCGGCCAGCAATCCGCACGCCCTGAGGTTTGGCACGTTCAGTGGCCCTGCAGCTTCCCATACGTGCTTGATGGTTGAAGGATGATCATTGTCGTTAAACAGCGAGGCATCAGGTGCCTCGCCAACTCCACATCCATCCAAAACAATCAGAATCACGCGCTTCATGGGTAGGTTATAGACGCTATGAGAACATCGATGCTCGGAATTGCAGGTTGTCCCGTTGCGAAACTAGCATCGTTTTTAGTGCTTGCTGGAATCGCGTGTCTCGCTAAGGCAGATTCGATCGACGACTACTTAAGGTCGGAAATGCAAAAGCGGCAGATTCCGGAGATAGCCTTCGCAATCGTCAAGAACGGCCAGATCGTACGATCAGGAGCGTCTGGACTTTCTGATATTCGCGAGAAGCGCCTCGCAAAAATCGACGATCTGTTTGAAATCGGATCGCTTACCAAGCAGTTCACTTCGATGGCGATCATGATCCTTGTCGAAGCTGGACGCATCAACCTCGACGATTCGATTTCGAAGTACCTTTCCGATGCCCCACCTAGTTGGAGTCCAATCAAGGTTCGCAACCTCCTGAATCAGGACTCTGGCTTGCCTGAGTATGTGTCGCTCCCTGGTTTGGGGCTGCTCGACAAATTCACACGTGCACAGTTCATCGAAAACGTTGGAAAGCTTCCTCTAGATTTCCCCCCAGAGCAGGCATGGGCGTATAGCAATACCAACTACGCTTTGCTGGGGTGGCTGATTGAAGATCTGATCAAAGAACCCTACACGAAGTTCGTACAAGAGAACATCCTTCGCCCGCTCGGCATGACGCACACGATATTCTCGGAGGGGACAGGCCCCGTTCCCGGTGAAGCACGCGGTTATGTGATTCGTCGGCGGGCGCTCATGCCTACGCCAAAGGGGGCCGCAAGCATCAAAGCCGATGGTGGGCTGATCTCAAACATCCCGGATCTCGTGAAATGGGATGCCGCCCTCAACGATCTGCGGCTACTCAATCGCAAGTCCTATCAAACCATCTGGACGCGAACCAAGCTAACTAGCGGAAGAACCCATGCCTACGGAATGGGTTGGTATCTCAACCAACCCGGTACCAAGGGTTACATGGGGCATAGCGGTAACAGCGCCGGCTACAGCGCAGGAATCAGTCGATTCCCAGGCATGAAGCTCTCGGTCATCCTTTTGTCGAATCTCTATCCACTTCCCGCGGAGGCGATGACCAAGCACATCGCCGAATTATTTGATCCGACACTGTCGAATCCGCCATTTGCACCCGTTCCCGATCCAGATCCAAAACTCACCGAGAAAATAAAACTCGTCATTGCCGCGCTTGCGGAAGGGAAACCGGATGAGGCGCTGATGGAACCGGAAATGGTCTTGCCTATGAAAACTGGCCGCGTGAAATCGGCCGCGCGAAGCACATGGAACCAACTCAAGACGGTGGACAGCCTGACATTCGGGGGTTCGCGAGTTCAGGGTACGGATACCGTTCTCGTCTACCGCATCTCAAGCGGCACCCAGAGCTTTATCGCTTCCTTCGTCTGGACCCCACAAAACAAGGTCGCCCAGGTTTCGATCTATGCAGAGGTAGTTACGCCGCCAGCAAAGCCAGCCGACGGCAAAGGTTAGCGGGTTACACGGCGACGGTTTTCAACGCTGGCGACGTTTGGTAGTTTGCCTGCGTCTTGGTGAGGATCTCTTCCTCAGTCACGCCGGGGGCTAACTCGATGAGGAGCAGCCCCTCAGGAGTGACCTCGAACACGCAAAGGTCGGTGATGATGAGATCTACGCACGCCTTACCCGTCAAGGGCAAGCGACACTCGAACAGAACCTTGCTATCCCCCGCCTTATTTGTGTGTTCCATCACCACGACAACCCGCTTGACACCGGCGACAAGGTCCATAGCTCCGCCCATGCCCTTCACCATCTTGCCGGGAATCATCCAGTTGGCGAGGTCACCTTGCTCACTGACTTCCATCGCGCCGAGGATGGCAAGGTCAATATGGCCACCACGAATCATGCCGAATGAATCTGCCGAGGAGAAGTAGCTTGTACCCGCAATCGCGGTGACCGTTTGCTTTCCGGCGTTGATCAAGTCTGGGTCTTCTTCTCCCTCAAATGGAAATGGGCCGAGCCCAAGCATTCCATTTTCGCTCTGCAGCATTACGTCCATGCCATCCGGAATGTAGTTCGCAACGAGGGTGGGGATGCCGATTCCTAGGTTGACGTAGTAGCCGTCACACAATTCCAGCGCGGCTCGTTGCGCGAGTTGTTCTCTTGAGAGTGCCATCGATCTACTCCTTCTTCCTTACGGTTCTTCGCTCGATCCGCTTTTCGTATGCCGTGCCTTGGATCATTCGCTTCACAAATATGCTGGGGGTGTGAATGGAGTCTCCGTCGAGTTCGCCAACCTCAACCAACTGTTCAACCTCGGCGACGCAGACTTTGCCCGCCGTAGCAATCATCGGATTGAAATTACGTGCCGTCTTACGATAGACAAGGTTGCCAGATCGATCACCTTTCCAGGCTTTTACAATCGATAGATCGGCTTTGAGCCCCGTCTCCATCACGTACATCTCCCCATCAAATTCCCGGGCTTCTTTACCTTCGGCGATCAAGGTGCCGTAACCGGTCTTGGTGTAAAAGGCTGGGATTCCGGCCCCTCCGGCTCGAATTCGCTCGGCCAACGTTCCTTGGGGATTGAACTCAAGTTCGAGTTCGCCGCTTAGGTATTGCCGTTCAAATTCGGCATTCTCACCCACATACGACGAGACCATCTTCTTGATCTGGCGCGTCTGGAGCATAAGCCCGAGGCCAAAGTCGTCGACTCCGCAGTTATTGCTAATGACGGTCAGATTCTGAACGCCTGAGTCACGAATAGCGACGATCAGGCTCTCTGGGATGCCACATAGACCAAAGCCACCCGCCATGATGGTCATGCCATCAAAGAGCAACCCATTCAACGCCGACTGAGGGTCTGGAAAAACCTTCTGCATTCAACCTCCGCGGCGCAATAAGGAGAAGCGGTCATCCTCGTCCGCTGAGACATTCTACATCTACTCAGGCTTGTTCGGGGACCTTTGCTAGCAAGGATTCGATCTTGAAGGTGAGTTCGCTATTGGTTGCCAAAGTGTCACAACCGGCGTCTTTGCCGAATTCAAGGAGTGCCTTTTCTTTGTGTCCGGCGTGACCGATCACATGGACGCCAAGCGACTTCAGGGCTGGGATGAGGGATTCGGGCTGCAGCTTTTCGGAGCCCAAATTCACAATCGCGACGGTGGCACCTTCCGATTCGCTGGGAAGCTTGGTTCGGAGCAATCCTTCGTGGCCAAACGCCTTGAGGCTCTGCATCAACTTCGAGCTCCACATCAGATTGTCTTCGAACACAAGCACTTTCATGCGGGTTTCGGTCCTGTCTCGGCGACGATAATCGAGCTGATTCCGCCGCGAACGTTGAAGTTCCCGGTTACGCGCATCCAGCGAGGATTACAGCTTGCGGCCAGCTCGTCAAGCAGCCGATTGGTGACGGCCTCGTAATAAATTCCCTGATCGCGGAACGAGTAGTAGTACAGCTTCAACGACTTGAGTTCGATACAAGTCTCGGCAGGGATGTACTCCAAGTCGATGGTCGCAAAATCTGGCTGCCCCGTCTTTGGGCACACGCTCGTAAACTCGGGACACGTGTGTTTGATCGTGAAATTGCGATAAGGAGCGGGGTTCGGAAAAACTTCAATCTCGGGCATGGGGCCAAATATTGTAGCTTGTCTGGGCAAGTCTCCGAAAACTCGCCCCTTCGCCACGCCTCTGAGCAAGCCTAATTTGACAGAGGAACTTTGTAGGTCGAAGCTTCGCTCAAGCTCATCCCAAAAAGCAAGGATCTGCCATCAGATGCGACGCCGTTGACGTCTACCGAATCGCGTCGCATGAGGAATCCTAGGCCACGGATGTCCCCCGTCTCTGCTAAATGCAACAGCATTTGACTGGCACCGATGCTCGCAGCCCCGTAAAACACTCCTTGGAGCGTGGCATCGACAAATAACTGCCGCTGATTTCCACCCAATTGATCCGACGAAACACCGTCCTTCATCGCTCGACTGACCGAGCGCGCATCAAGGGAGGCATAGAACTGCAAAGCTGGAAATGCCATTTCGATGGGTCGGGTATCGATCGGAGTGGCGATGCCATTCTTGATGCTAAACGTCTTCGCCTGCTCCGGAGTCAGCTTTGCCAGGAGCGTGGCATATTCGTCGATCGACAAGCTTCCCTTGGCCGCCTTGAGTTCGAACGGAGCGAGAACCTCTTCTGGCGTCTCGAATCGTCGAAGTCGCCAGAAACCACCGTGGCGAACCAGGAGAGTGCTGCCTTCCACTCGCGTGGAAAGGTGGTTCTCGTCTTTCAGTGTTTTCAGCCAATTGGGGAATGAACCCGTGCCGTGGCTCAGGTCTCTGCTTGCAGCAGGTTCACGAAATGCATCGGCAACGACGTTGATTCCAGCTTCATCGAAGGCACGTTCTAGGAAATCAGCAATCGTGAGTTTCGGTCCATTGGGCCCCGACGACTGCGATGGAGGTGGTACTGAGAGCTTGGACAGTGCTTCGTCGGTCGGGATGGGTTGATCCCATGCCAGCACTTCTTTGCCAAAGGCGAGCTTCGCAAGTTCGCCGGTTGGGCGCGGCTGTGTTACCACTTTTGCCGGCCGAATTGCGACCTCGCGAACCTGGCCCCGTTGGGCAACTCGCACTTGATACAAGAGCGGGTCGAATTGCACGAACATCGGTGTAGACACCGGTGGGCGCCTGCGCCTCGCCTGAATCGGATTCGCGGCTCCCGTCGCATCGGTGCCGTCTGTACCTGGGCTGGTCGATGGCAAACCAGGTGCGGCTCCCACGATCACATCCCCGCGCCAAAATGCGTTGATCTTTCCGGCATCAAGGCTCGCCAAGTAACGGCCAAGCATGACGTCTTGTGGGTTCGCTGCGCGCTTCAAGAGTTCGGCTTTGGAAGGCTCGTCGGCGGGTATCGCACCTCCCCGATTTTTCACCAAGCTATTCGTCACTTCGCGCGCCGCCGAAGCCGCGTCAAACGAGGCCAACTGGGCCAACGTGTTCATTTCCGTCTCAGTCTCTTTGCGCGCCAATGCCTCTTCGGCACTTATGTATCGATCCCTCCGAACGCGTTCTTCCGGGTCCATCACAAGGCGGAATAGATCCCCATCGGCCTTCCATTGACATCCTAGGACGCTGGCGATTTTGCTCAGCAGCACCCCAGCCGGCACGTCCTGCGCAAACACCGTGACCTTAAGGTCATTGATTGTCTGAACATTCTCCAGTCTCACGCCATCAAGCTTTGACAACTGCTTCAGGGCCTGTGGCAGCGAAGCGATCTTCAGCCGGATGCTGATGGGCTTTTGGAGTCTTGGATCAGTCGTCACATCACTTACCTGGGCCTGAGCGACGCAGAAAATACACGTCATCAAGCCAAGGCTAGCCAAACATCGGAAGGATCCAAACTTACTCACAGAGGTGGGACGTTCATCAAAGGTCATGGTTTCAGAGTGGGTTCGCACCCATATTTGTTATGGCACGAGATCCAGCTACGAGAATCAGCTCTTGGAGCTTGGAATCGCCACCTCATTCACTACGCCATCAACATCGTTGACCGACGAAAAGAACGAGAAAGTGCCGGTGAGATGCCGAGACGCCCGGTTCGGAACGCCTTCGGTAGCCGCTCTCCACAATCGAAAGTAGTGGGCGTGAAACAGAGAGACTCGGTCGTATTTCTTCACGTATTCCGGATTATCGTCAGGCGAATCACCCCAGAGGTGACGATACACTGCTGGTTCCCAACATGCCTCAAGAAGTTTCGGCTCGAATCCCACCGCATGCCCGCCGTAGAACGAGCCCACAACGGCGCTGATATTTACAAAGAAGTCCGCACCGACAGTAGCGCCCTCTGTGGTGTCGGTCATGTAGGGGATTTTTCGGCCCTTCGAGTCCTTTGCGTAATTGAGCGTCGAGACGGTACGAGTGCTGTCCATCACGTTCCTATAGACATTCACCCATCCCCCTGAGAGGATGTGTACCCGCTGAGCTTCCTCCATTTGGCCGAAGGCAGCCAAGGCAAGGTAGTTATCTCGAATGGGCGTCGGATCAAATCGCGTCAGCGGCACTTGCTCACTATCGAAGAACGGAAGCCAACCAAAAAGCTGGTCGATATTTTGGCTCTTGAAGGCAAGTTTGAAGGCGAAATCGGCGTAGTCATCCAGCCCAGGATTTGAGAGCGCCTCTATCGCGGAGAACGATTCTTCAAGGGGTTCCCACTCCCGCAAATCCCAAAAACCACCATGACGCACAACAATTCGTCCATCGCGAACCTTCACGAAGCACTTCTGGGCTTCCTTTAGCGACTGAAGCCACTTCCCAATCGTGTCTCCCGCCGCAGCCACCTTCCCTCGAATGGGCATGCGGAATGCATCCGAAACAATCGGAATCCCAGTCGAGTCTGCAAGTCCCTCAAGGTAGTCCTCGATTCCTCTGCCCTCATGAAAGAACGGGGATGGCTTCAATTCAAAATGCTCGATGGGCTGACTCAAGATGGGTTCGTCCGGATTGTCGAGGGGGCTCTCCCAATCGAGTAACCACTTCCCACCCGGAGTCTTGCTGAGGCGGTTATCCGGTCTCGGGAACCGCAGCAGTTCCAATGGTTTTTGCGCTCGGAGGCCGCCTTGCCCAATCATCACTGACTGAATCGTGCCTGCCCATCCTACGTTCCTAAAATTCACCTGAACCCCGCTCAATCGCTCGGCAAGCGGACCGGGGGCGCTACATTGATTCATGCCCGCAATCGCTGCCGTGGGTGGCTCGATAAGCTTGTACGCCACTGGCACCATGCTGTAGAGAAAGTGGACTGGGCAGTCGAATTTCATCCAGTCATCAGACAAAATTCGCGTTCTGCCGAATGCCAAGCCCGCAACGTAATAGGCTGGATCCTGAATGACACGGGCTGCCCAATCATGCGCGGATTCTTCGATCGTCGCCGCTCCCGCGGTTTTGGAGGTTCCAATATCTCCGGTGAACTTCTGAGTTGCTGCCAATTCGGCGAGGGCACTGGCTTTTTGATACACCTCATCCCGAAGCGCCGCTTTCTCCGCTGCGACATAGGCGGGGAGCTTGAGTTTCGACTCTGGCGTCAGTTCCAAGCGCCAAGCGGACTGCACGTCTTTCCACTGGCATCCGAGTGCCTCAGCAACCCCGTCCATCACTTGCCATAGCGGACGATCCTTCACGAACGCGCAGATCATCAACGGCTCAAGTTCTCTCGCTAAGATGAACTTCTGGTCCGTGTGGGTACGCAAGAATTTGAGGAAGTCCGCCAACAAAACTCGTTTCAGGTGTACGTCCAGTTTCGCTTGAAGCCGTGGCTCTGTCGAAAGGTCCGACCGTGACCATCCGACCTGTGCGAGACCAGCCAGAAAAGCATATGCCAAACCCACTTTGGTCCAGAACATAACTGTTTGACATAGCAGAACCAAATTCCGTTCAGCCTTTGGTAGGCAAGTGCCTCAAAAACAAAATGGGGCCGCCAACGACAAATGCGTTGGCGGCCCGTTCGAATTCCCTGACTTACTTGTGGATCGCGTGACCCTGAGCATCTTCAAATGCTTCAAGGACGGCTTCCGACATGGTTGGGTGAGCGTGGATGCAGTCGACCATATACTCAAGAGTCGCTTCAAGCTTAAGGGCGACGACGCCTTCGTGGATCATGTCGGTGACGTGAGCGCCGATCATGTGCACGCCGAGGACTTCGCCGTACTTCTTGTCGCAGACAACCTTGACGAAACCATCCTGCTCGGTCGTGGCCATCGCCTTGCCGAGAGGTCGGAAGTTGAACTTACCAATCGCGACATCGTAGCCCTTCGCCTCTGCCTCACTCTGAGTAAGACCGACGGAGGAGACCTCAGGCGAAGTGTAAACGCAGTTCGGAACTGCCTTGTAGTCCATCTTCTTCTCGGAGCCGGTCACGGCGTTGGTGACGGCAACGATGCCTTCTGCCGATGCGACGTGAGCAAGCTGAATTCGACCGGTGACGTCGCCGATCGCATAGATGTTTGGCACGTGAGTCTTCATCGTGTCATCGAGCAAGGACACTCCTCGTCGGTGAAGCTGAATGCCGATCTTCTCGAGGTTCATGTTCTCGGTGTTAGCTTTTCGCCCAACGCCAAGCAGAACTACATCGACTTCGATGACTTCGACGTCGGTGCCCTTCTTGACCGTGACCTTCCAGGCTTCACCGCTTCGCTCGCACTTCTCGATCGTTGCGCCGGTTCGAACTTTGAGTCCCTGGCGGCTAAGCAACTTGCCAAGCTCGACGCCAAGTTCGGAATCCATCATTGGGAGAAGCTGAGGCATCATTTCGATGACCGTGACATCGCTGCCGAGGCCGTTGAAAACATAGCCGAATTCGCAGCCAACGGCACCACCACCGAGAATGGCCATTCGCTTGGGAACGAAGGGAGCGTTTACGGCATCGTCAGAGGTCCAAACGTTCTGCTCACGACCGCCTTCGAGGCCAGGCACGGGAATATGGATGACCGAAGAACCCATCGCCAACACGAAATTCTTGGCGCTGATGTTTTCTTTCTTGCCGTCTTTGGTGACGGTGATGTTGTGGGCATCGACGAACGATGCAAACCCTTCGACGTGCTTGATGCCGTTTTTCTTGAACAACATGCCAACACCGCCGCGCTGGGTCTGAACGATCTTGTCCTTCCGCGCCATCATCGCGTCGAAGTCGATAGTGGCTTCGCCGGATACCTTCACCCCGAGCTTGTCGGCGTGCTTCACATGTTGCAGACGCTCGACGCTGGCGATGAGCGCTTTGCTGGGAATACATCCCCAGTTAAGACACGTTCCACCTAGAAATTCCTTCTCGACGACAACGACCTTCGCTCCCAGTTGCGCGGCACGGATGGCAGCGACGTACCCTCCAGGTCCAGCGCCAATCACAACAAGGTCTGCGTCGAAGTTTTCGTTAGCCATTAACTGTTCTTGCTCCTGTAGGACGGGCATGCTGGCGATATCCCTGATGAGGGCATCGATTGAGGAGGCGACCGCCGAGGGGCCGTTCGTCGGCATATTCGATTGAGGTCCTTCCTGCGTCATTCAGCATCCTAACGTCAAGGGGCTAGTTTACCGCCTTGGGTTCGGGCCCAAACCGCGTCTGATCTTGGCCCAAGGTCGATTCACTTACCCATATATATCTACGCAGGCTCATTTCCTTCGTCCTTTTGAACTCAAAACCGTCCCCACCTCCCCATAATCCGATGGACGTCATGATTTACTTCGCGAAGATTCTGCTGACGCTTTTGGCGACGAATTCGGGCTCTGACTACCGTCAGAAATTCCCGCTTCCCAGCCAAATTGTTCCCAGCGGATGGGGAGTGAATATCCATTTCACCGACGCGGGTCCGGGCGAAATGCAGAAGCTGGCCGCTGCAGGCTTCAAATGGATTCGGATGGATTTCGGATGGGATAGGATCGAGAAGTCTAAGGGCCATTACGACTTCACCGCTTACGACCGCCTGATGGCCAGTCTTCGCGATGTCAGCATTCGGCCCCTATTCATCTTCGACTACGGCAACGATCTCTATGACAAGGGCGCACCGAGTACTCAGGCAGGGAGAGACGCTTTTTGCCGTTTTGTCAAAGCCTCGATAACCCACTTCAAGGCGCAAGGGATCGTGTGGGAGATGTGGAACGAACCAAATATCAGCTTCTGGCAGCCGAAACCGGATGTTGAAGAGTACGTGGCTCTGGCAAAGGCGGTCGGCAAGACGATTCGTCAAGTCGCCCCACAGGAGTGGTACATCGGCCCTGGCGTCTCAACCTTCGATTGGTCGTTTCTCCAACGGTGCATCGATGCGGGAATGCTTGAGTACTGGGACGCGGTCTCAACTCACCCCTACCGTGGCTCAGAACCCGAGACCGTGATCGAGGACTGGACCAGGCTTCGCCGAATGATCGATTCCAAAGTTCCAAAGGGTCGTTCGGTTGGGATGATTTCTAGCGAGTGGGGCTACACCGATGTCGCCAGCGGAATTGGCATTCAACGCCAAGCTCTATTCCTTTGCCGCCAGTATTTGATCAACCTCATGTGTGGGGCTCCCCTATCGATCGCCTACGACTGGAAGAACGACGGGACAGACCCCAATGATGGTGAACAGCATTTCGGCACGGTGACCCACGATCTGACTCCGAAACCCGCATACAAGGAAATTCAACGGGTCAGTCAAGCGCTGGCGGGATACGCATTCAGGATGCGCCTTGCCCAAGATTCAAAGGCGGACTTCGTCCTCGCATTCCAAAAGGGCCAGAGCGTGAAATACGTCGGCTGGACTACCTCACGGCAAATCCATCAGGCGGACCTCCACTTAGGCGCGGATTCCGCCAAATCATGGCTCACGGAAACTCCCTTGATTTGGGACGCGAAGGATCCTTCTCTCCTGATATCTTGCCGCCACCTGCCAATGTCGTTTGACATCCAGGATCGACGCAGAACGCAGGCGTTTGTTTCTGACCTCCTAGCCCGATTTGATTGGACTAGGTTGAATGATCGCAAGGCTCGAGTTCGACTGAGTGGAACTGATCTTGAAGCTTGGGTGACTCGCAAAACCTCCGAGAAGCTGGCCCGAATGCTGACCGACAAACTCGACAGCCACTGGACCGCGACGCCTCTCACCTTGACATTCAGTGTTGTCACAAAATCAGGAGCGACTTTCGCACAGACCGTAGAATGCACACAGTCAAAACCCGTTTCGGTCGGCATCATAAAAGCGAAAGGGCAGGTGTGGGCTTCGATTCACAATCCTGGGAAACGCTCGATGGTCCTATCGACATTGCATTCAAGCAAACCCAAGAAGACGCTTGCGTCTTTTCCAATCTGGTTCGAAGACGAGTTCATATCGATTGCCTCGGAAAAGGAGAGATTGATGGACCCCTCCGTCAAAATCACTCTGACGCGCAATAACAAACCCCTTCTGCCGGTCGGTTCTTCGCCCGATCTCGACTACGTTCCCGCTTTCACGGAACCTGGTTTCATTCCGATGAGTCTCGACAGGTTCTCGAAGGACTCCAGTGGACATCTGGACGACTCCCGAGTGAGCTTCACCCAAGACGGAGACGCGAAGGTCGGACTAGCAATGGACGCGAAGGTGACGGTAGCAAGCGATGGTCCGCTTCAAGGCGCTGAGGCTGTGCAGATAAATTATCAGTTCCAGCCCGGTTGGAAGTTCATAGAACTCCATGCGAGAGGAGACATGGCCAAGCCACTTGTCGGTGAGCCCGAGTGCCTAAACATGCTGGTGAAAGGCAACGCTTCTGGCGACGCACTGCGAATGCGTTTTGTGGACGCCACCGGCCAGACGTTTCAACCGACATTTGGCAATATCGATTGGAAGGGATGGAAATTCGTTCCGTTCAACCTCAATCACGACTCCGCTGGCAATTGGGGTGGAACGTGGGGTGGCGCGGCTGATGGCGTGGTCCACTATCCAATCCGGCTCGACACGCTAGCACTCATCGACTCACAACGAAAATCCGGCATGCCGCAGTCAGTTACCATCGCAGGAATCACGCTGATTCGGCGTAAGTAACCATAATCACAAGACACCTATGGGACGAGTCGAAGACATCCTGAGTTGGACCCGAAAGAAAAGCGCACCGTTTACGGTGCTCCTCATCATATCGCTCATTGCCAGCAGCATCGTCTTTTGGCTAACGCGCATGCAGGGAATGGACCAGTTGATGCTGAGTACCGCCGCACCATCGCGCGTTTGGACGTTTCTGACGTACCCGTGGGCGAACTGGCCATTTGGAGGCGGGCTTTCCCTTTCCTGTTTTGTTTTCCTGCTGATCTGGCTGTTCCAAGTCGGGACAACCATTGAGCGTGAAATCGGAACACCTCGGTTCATGCTCGTTTGGTTTGGTTCCACCCTATTGGCAGGGGTTTTCATGCTCGTCGGAGCAAATCTCCTTCACCTGAACGCGCTTATCGGGAGCCCATATCTCCCAGAATCTGCGGTCACGGTTGTCTGGTGCGTTCGAAATCGAACCAGTGTCGTGAATCTATTTGGATTCTTGCCCCTCACCGGATATTGGTTGGGCTGGGCGACTGCCTTGATCAACCTATTCCTCTACGGTGCCAGCGCACCTCAAATGGGCGTGCTCGCTTGCCTTCACCTCATCATCTTTGCCCTCTACGCGGCAGACAAGTTTCCGTTCTGGCAGTACGGCCCAGGGAACGCAACTTATGGATCTAGCCGGCGCATCAAGGTCAACGAGAAAGAGGCCACCACGCGTGGCCAGGTTCGCTACGATCAGAGTTACTTCGACGAAGTCAAACGCCGAGAAACCGAACGAGCCGAGCAAGAGCGCCTTCGGAAGCTGTTCGGAGAGTAAGAGTGACAGCTCCCCCACAGTCTAAAATGGATCGTGCTCGTTTCGGATCTCGTTGAACTCCTAAAGTCGTGTCCCCTCGTCGCTTCAGTACAAGCTTCCGAAGGTTCGCCTGTCGACGACCCAGCCGTATTGCGCAAGTTGGCCGAAGCCAGCCTCCAAGAAGGGGTCCGCATCTTGCGCTTACAGGGTGTACCGAACATCGAGGCGATTCGTCCGGCAACGACACAACCCATCATCGGCCTGATCAAGCGCACCTACGACGACTCGAAGGTCTACATCACACCAACCTTACGAGAAATTGACGAGGTCATCGACGCCGGGTGTGAAATTGTCGCACTCGACGCAACCGGTAGACCCCGCCCTGGCGGTGCGATGCTTGCGGATCTCGTTTCTCATGCCCACCAGCGTGGCTGCCTCGTCTTGGCCGATATCGATTCACTTGAGAACGCATCTTCTGCAATTGCTGCGGGTGTCGACCTTGTCAGCACGACGCTCGCGGGATATACCGACGAACGAAAAAGCACCATCGGCCCCGATCTTGAACTTCTTCGACAGGTCGTCCAAAGCGTCAAGGTCCCCGTATTTGCCGAAGGACGCTTTGCCGAGCCTTGGGAAGTGGAGGCGGCTTTGCGCATCGGCGCAAGCGGTGTGATCATTGGCGGCGCACTCAACGATCCGATCAAAACCACGCGCCGATTCATACCAGCGAAGCGCCGAACCGGCAATGTCGGCGCGGTCGACATCGGCGGAACCTGGATGCGGTTCGCAACCTTCTCTCCCGGCTGGAAGCTGCTCGAAATCGAACGGATGCCGCTGCTCGAAGAGCGCCAAGCCCGCATCGACTGGATCCGAGCCCAGATCAAAGCCAAAGGCGTCACCGCCGTCGGGGTGAGCACAGGCGGTACCGTCGATCCACGCACGGGAGAACTGTGGGAGGCCAAAGCGATCATTCCCGACCACGTGGGCTCGGTGTTTTCCGAGGAAACTCTGGGAGTACCCACAGCCGCCCTCAACGACGGATTGGCTACCGCCTGGGGACACTCGTGCCTTCCCCAATTCGCAGGAAAGCGCGTTGCAACGTTGGCCCTTGGTACCGGCGTTGGCTGCGGATTCGTCGCTGAAGGCAAAATCCTGATGGGCCCCCGCGGCGAATATCCTCGCCTCAACGACCTCCCCGCCCCTGGTGGAGCAACCTTCGAAGAGCTTCTCGGCGGTGCCAGCCTCAGCCCCAATCCGACTCCCGAGCAAATCCAAAAGGGTCTCAGCGCCTTCTTCCAAGCCGGAATCGTGCTCCAAGAAATGTACTTCCCCGACCAAATCGTAGCCTGCGGTGCCGTCGCCCTCAGCGACTGGATCGCCCCCTACCTCCGCTCCCCCGGCCTAACCGCCACCCCCTTCGGCCTCGACGCTGGCCTCTACGGTGCGGCTGCAATGGTGTTGTATCCGCCGAAGCTGGGATAGCTCCAAATCCACAGGCAAAGCGTAAGGATCAAAGCTCAACGATTCTTGAAAGGAAAACCACGCTGTTGGAATTAGGGTGTGAAAGCACGAATGCGGTCAAACACCAACCTTTCGCGCCCCGAATCAACGTGCTCAGTGACAGCATGATCAATGTAAGGTTCATTCAGAAGAGCGGTGAACTCCTCTTGTATGTACTTGGTCAGGCTTGGGTGGGCTTCTATGACCTCACTGGAGATCGTCCGTCGACCATCGATTACCCGGATCATGTCGCCGAAATCCACTTATTTCAATGGCCACGTCAACATCATTGGTGAATCTGGGCGGAAGTCCTCCCTTTTCCGTGGTGAGCAGGCTGACGACAGCACCGCCGAGGAATACCACTTCGGGACAGAGATCGCCGAGCTTTTCGGCGGCATAGTTCAGTAACTCAATGGGTGGAACAGCTCTCATACTCGCCCGCTCCTTTTAGCCCAAATCGCCGGTGAAGTTGTGTTGCGGCCAGGACCCGCTCTCTCGGCCCACCAATGCGCAGAGCATCGACTATCGCCAGTAACTCATAGTATTTTCGGTCACGCAGCGCAGCCTGAGGTGCGCTTGGATGTAGTGGTTCGATGAATAATCCCCGAGTTTCTCCCATCGGATCTGGCCATACCGGCGGTAGTGCATCTAGTGAGACGATCTCGTCAACCAAAGGCGGTGCTGCCCAGGCAGTCGGTATACCTCGCACCTCGCCGCCTCTCTTCGGCGCGAGGAAGTATCGTGCGCCATGAACGAGAGCCCCTTCCAGCGCTGGAGTGTTGACTCGCTTGGAAGACGGGCTGTAAAGCTTGAGTCGCTCTGCCTCCTTTAGAGACCGATTAACAATGGAGGAACTAACGCCAATTTCATGAGCCAACCCGCTTTGTACCCAGCTGCAAGTTTCGTCAATGGCGACAAGCTTGAGCAAAACGTACACGTCTATCGAATCAAGCATGAGGCCACTGTACCTTATTCCAGATTCTGGAATAAGGAATGAACCTCAACTCAACCGGCACCGATGCTCCCAGGTTGACAATAGCGGCAGGCCAGACTGTATCAGACAGCGTCTGAACTAACTACCGACGGGAACACGCCCGCAGAATTGAACAGTAAGCAGTTCAGCGAGGGACGGAATGAAGGACAAGGCGCTACGAAGGCGCACAAACACACTCGAGTTTTCGCGAATGCGAAAAGCTCAGCACGTATTACATGTCAAAACAATGAAAAAAGATTTTGATTCTTCACAGTCCATCGTATGATATGGTTGTGAGTCCACTTGCTCGGAGCCAAAAATGCAGATTTTACGTAACGGTGTCGTAGCAACTTATTCTGGCGACGGCCTTCGCCGGACATACCAGGACTCCAGCAAGAACGTATTCACTCAGATCTGGGCCGGCACGGATTATCAGCGAGAGGTGCAGCAGCTATGGCAATGAGTGTTGTGTATACGAACTTTAATGGACGCATCGTTAAAGAAAATCGCGCTGGAGTCGAGCGATATTATGCGCCCGACACCCTTGGGTCTACCGCCCTACTTCTCGATTCAACTGGGACCGTCACGGACACCTTCACTTACTGGCCGTTCGGCGAGGTTCGAAGCCACACCGGAACCAGCACAACTCCCTTCACGTTCATCGGGACTCTTGGCTATTACTTCAGCCTCGCAGCAAATTGGTTCTACGTGAGAGCTAGGTTCTACCAACAGACGTTGGGCAGGTGGCTTACTGTCGATCCCGTTTGGCCGTTTCAGCCTCCGTATTTGTATGGTGCCAATAGCCCTGGCGTTAACGTCGATCCCAGCGGTCTTTGGTACATCCACTTTCAAGACTGCGATCCCGGACAACAGCAGCAAGTTATTGCTGCGATGAATTTCATTTGTGGAAAGGTCGATAGCACCCCATCCGCCCTATCCGATTGTTTGGCGGCATCTAGCTGCAAAATTGGGGGTACAAGGTCTGGTACATGGAGCGGCGGTTCAATGGGTGATTTCTTAAGCTATCTGTGCAATAAATCCTCTAAATCTGAGCCTATCAACGTACAGTGCGACACAGGGTGGAGTTGTAAGAATAGAAATGGGTTGCAATTGCCAGGCTTAAGGCCCCCGATGCATCTCTGTCCTAGCGCCTTTGGGCCTGGGAGCGGCCCACTTCATTGCTTAATGCTTCATGAGTTCATGCATAAAGGGGGTTACACACATGGGAGTCCGCCATTCGACTGCATCTCAACCATCGCGAGCTGCTAGCCCGACCCGCTCCGTTTGGGCCCCGGCAGTACTCGCGACGCTAGTCGTCGGAATGACGCTATGTGCTAGGCGTTTGCACCGATCTGATGAGGTCCTAAGTGCTCTTAGGGGTGCCAATTTCATCATCCGTCAACAACCTACTGACAGTTCCGTTCAGGAAGGAGTTGACTGGGAAGTATTTTTCATCAAAGATAATGCTCCCAAGATCAAGCACCTGCTTGAACAGGAATTGTCTCGTTGCGGTGGATGGCAACTCATCGACGCCGACGCGGCGGGGGACGCAACTTGGACAAGGGTTCGTGATGACGCCCAATTCATAGCCTTTTACCCAAACAGTTTGGATTCACCGGAGCCGGCCGAGACCCAGTGCACGATCATTCGATCCAAGGTTCAAATGATTGACATAATTTTGGGTCTGTTTCATTAAGTTCGTCACATGCATCTAGGATCCGGAAGCTGCGAACACGAACAAAAAACACTGAGTTTGCGCGACAGCGACAAGCTCAGCATGTACTACATGTCAAAAAATGAAAAAGACTTTGATTCTTCACAGACCCATCGTATGATATGGGTGCGGGGCACTTGCTGCTGGAGCCAACAATGCAGTGTTTACGTAACGGCGTCGTAACCACTTATTCCGGCGATGGCCTTCGTCGGACATACCAAGACCCTGGCAAGCATGTATTCACTCAGATTTGGGACGGAACCGACTACCTCGGGGAGGTGCAGTAGCTATGGCAATGAGCGTTGTTTACACGAACTTCAATGGTCGCATCGTTAAAGAAAATCGCGCTGGAGTCGAGCGATATTATGCACCCGACACCCTTGGCTCCACGGCTCTACTGCTGGATTCGACTGGGACCGTTACAGACACCTTCACTTACTGGCCGTACGGCGAATTGCGAAGCCACACTGGCCCTAGCACCACTCCCTTCACATTCATTGGGACTCTTGGCTATTACTTCCACTTGGCAGCGAATTGGTTCTATGTGAGAGCTAGTGTTCTGAGTCATTAATCGTTCGGCATCTATTTACCTTGTCGATTATTGATTCTGCAGAAGCTGTCCACTTGAACGGCTTGGCATCTCTGTTGTGGAGTTTCAAGTAGTCGTTGATCGTATTCACGAGTTCGGTG
>CAILEM010000047.1 GCA_903833215.1 uncultured Armatimonadota bacterium | reverse complement strand
GGCCTTCCGTACCTCACCAGCCTCCGCACGAACCCACTTCACCAGCGTCGTTCTATCCTTCTCCGACAACTCCACAGCCATATTATAGAGACGAATTGAGGCCTCCAAACGATTGAGTAATTAACGACTCAGAACACTAGGTACCACGGTGAACCCAAGGTTAAAGGAACACCACTTCGCCTTGCGATGGCTTGATCATAGCCCTCTCGGCGAGCGATGCAGTCGGGAGTGCTGTACTCCTCCGACTCGTAAACAAACGCTATTTTTCGGTGACCAAGCTCCCAAAGGTGCTCAACCGCGAGTTCCATGCCGCCCTCGTTATCGCAGTTGACATACTGAGTTGCTTCGCCATCGGTAGGCGTTGCGGCGTTAAAAGCGACAATCGGAATAGGTGTGCTGCGGATGAGAGCGACTGTCTCTTCGTCGCGGGCAAGCTTGCACCAGATCACGCCTTCGAGTTGTCCGTCACCAAGTGAGCCGATGACATTGTTATGGTCAATTTCGGCAAGGAGGGTGAGTCGGTATCCGTTTCGGAACAAGACGGATGCGACGCCATCAAGGAGATGGGTGGTGTAGAGAGGGCCATCACCCATCCCACGCATATTCTCAAATAGGACGCCAACGGTGTGCGTTCGGCTCGTTCTAAGATTTCGTGCCAGTGCGTTCGCACGGTAGTTGAGTCGTTCGGCAACAGCCCGGATTTGGGCAGCTCTTTCTTCGCTAACGCGAACTCCAGGTCCGCCTCCGTGAAGCACACGCGAAACGGCGGTTGTAGAGACATTTGCGGCTTCCGCGACATCGCGCAACGTAACTGGCCTCACAACGCTTCACCTAGAAAAGGGAACGTGGGCATCTTCTTTGTGGAGGCAAGTTCGCAACACTGCATGAGGATGTTCAATCGACGACTTTGTCAAACGACAATCCTTGGTTTAAGGATTAATCACATGTGGTTATACGATACATCAGGCGACATACAACGATAAATCATGCAAATCGGTCTGAACACAGATATTTCGCAATTAGGGCAATACTGGTGACGAAAAAACCGGCCTATCCGAGTTGGATAGGCCGGTTGCAGTGTTCTCGACTCCTTAGTTTAGGATTAGCCGACGTAGGCCTGATCAACGTAGAGCGTGAAAGGAGCAGGAGTCGTTCTCGTTGGAGCTACACCTCGAATGATTGTTCGAACCTGTCCGCCGGGTCCAATGAACCGACTGATGTTGCCCGTTCCTGCACCGCTAAAGCTCACTTGAGCTGTGGTGAGAGGGTTCGAGTTCGGAAGGTAAACAAACGACTTTGCGCTCCAATCATAGAGGTAGAGCATGCCGGTCACACCAACCTGAGAAGAAGCGGACGCATAGAGCGAGAGGCTATTGACCGAGGAACTTGGCAGGACGAAGTCCACTTCAACGGCAGCGACTTGGCCCGTTGGAGTGATGATTGATTTTGCACCGTACGTATCACCATCAATCGTCCAGACGCTTGAGGTGGTGCCTCGTACCAATGATCCTGTGTAAACACTTACGCTGGATGCTTTGACGGGTGGGCCCACGGAGATCGCCACCGGTTTCGATGCAATTCCATTGGTCACGACTTCGATGATCGAAGCGCCTTGCTCGATATTCTTCGGAACGGTGAAGTTCGTTGATACGATCTTTGAACCGGTGCAGATTTGCATCGTGCTTGGATTGAACTCTTTGCAGTAGAACACATTGCCGGTCTTGACATTCGTGATTCGGATCAGCGGATAGTTCGTATAGTTCTGCTGGTCGTCTCCATAGCCAGATGAACCCGATAGTCCGTTGAACTGGGTTCCAGAGATCGTGTAGGTTCCCCCAGACGTCACAGTGATTGGAGCTGTTGTGATTGCTGGAGCCCAAGACGGATCCGGCTTGCCTACTGAGTTGTAGAGCATGATGTTCGGCGACAGGTTCGTAACCATGACCTGTCCGGTAGGCAACATCAACATATTGCCGACGAAGGAAGGCTCTGAAGCGGCGTCAGGAGTTCCCTGAACTTGGTTCAGAGCCTTACCATCCCACTCCATAAATACCGATCCACTTCCAAAGTTTGGCGGTCCGGCTTGCACAAGCACGTTCCCGTTGGTGAGAAGGCATGCAGGAGCGTCTGCGCAACAGAGAGCCACACCTCCAACGGTGGGGAAGTCAGGGGCTTGTGTCCACTTGCTCGTCTTCGAATCGTAGATGCAGTTATGGGAGCCGCCACCAAAGCAGATTACGGTTCCGTCGTATCGAAGGATCTGGGGTCCAATTTCTTCGCCGGCACCAACCATGCTCGCCGGAGTGGTCCCACCATTTGACCACTGAGCCGTGGTCGGATTGAAGATCTCGCTGTGGTTCGGCGTGGTGTTGATGGTCAGGATCGTTCCGTTGGGAAGCATCGTCAGACCTTCCTCGTCGTTGCCATCAAACTTTCCAGAACCGTAGGGAACCGTCATCGTTCCAGAAAGGGGATCGAAGAGTGCGCACTGACTGCTGAGGGGGTGGCAGAGAAGGAGTTTTCCGTTTGGCAATAGGATGCTGCCCATGTCGCCAATGTTCGCCCATCCACTTGGAGCTGGGAGGAACGACCATTTGTTTGTGGCCGGATCGTACATGTAGCCTTTGTTAGACCAGATCGCACCGCTGCCCATGTTGTACTCACCGCCCATGGTGAACAATCGACCGTCGGGCAATACCGAGGAAGCATAGTACAGAGGGCCATAGCCGGGCGTCGTGGGAAGTTGTGACCAACTGCCGTTGGCGTAGCTGCCTTTCTTGTCTGGTGTGAGCTTGTACCACACGTCGTTATCGCCGTCTTGAACGATGACGGTTCCGTCAGTCATGAGCGACGGATTGAACGCTCCGATGTTAGGAGTGCCAGACAGTTGCTGCCAAGTTTGAGCCTGCATTGCTGCAGCTACGGTGAGAGCAGCGATAGAAGAAATTGCTCGGAAGAATCGACTCATAGATTAGTGCCTCGATCAGTTTGGAGATGCATCGAATACGAATGACGTGTGGCTCTCCAATACCGGTTCGGCAATGGATGCACATTAAGGGACCATGATACAAGTTTTTCCACTTTGTTTGCCAGTTCGGTCCCATCTTGACCTGCAAGAATGTAAGCTGCCCTAACTGTGTTCTGCCCCCGGCGGAGACCACTTTGCTTTGGTACAGTTTGGAATCTCCAGGAGATCATGAGTGTCGTTCGACTGATGGTGGAGGAAAAGAGACCATGAGCCAAAAGGATCGGGTGGACTGGCTAGAGGATAGTGGACCCCTAAAGAGCTTTCTGTCTCGGTTGGCGTTGGAAGGTCACTTGCTATCGATCAATTCCGTAGAGAAGGCAAACGCGGCGCTCGACGCTGCCAAGCACCATGGTGATGAGGCGGCGGAGGCGGCGATTCAGCGAATACTCTGTCGCCTGTTGCGAAATTCGGGTCAGCTGGCAGAAGCGGTATCTGCCGGTCAGTCTGCGTTGGTGATCTGTGACCGACTTGACGACTTGGTTGAGAAGATCCGTGTCCTTGTTAACCTGGCCAGTTGCTATGTCCATTCCGGCGATCCTGCCAGTGCCTTTGCCTGTTTGGCAGAAGCAGAAGGTGTTGCCAGAGGCTATGGAGTGCGGGAACTCGAAGCTGAGGTTTTGATTGCGCTAGGGGCGACATATGGGCGCATCCGGTCTCCAGGCAAAGCCCTAGAGTATTCGCTCACCGTAGAACGCGAATACGGAGATATCCTTACTGCCGACAAGCTTGCGAAGACCCTCAACAATATCTCTGGGAGCCTCAACGATCTCGGGAGATATTCGGAGGCGATTCCCTACGTCGATCGCGGGCTATTACTGCTCGGCCCCGATCCTGATTCCCTTTCACGAGCCTTCTTACTGGCGAATAAAGCCGTTGCACAAAGTCATTCGCTGCCGTATCAGGCAATCTCACCGATCATTGTTGAGGTTGAGCGAATAGCGGCAACGCACGCTCGCCCCGAAATCGTGGCTGGCTTAATGGAGGAACTTGGCGGTTCCTTCTTAGCTCTGGGTAACTCAGAACAGGGAATTGCTTGTCTGGAACGAGCCTTGGATATCGGTGACTCCATTGGCCTTCGAAGCTTGCTGAGCACCGTTTCGAAGCGCCTCGCGCGAGCTTACGAAGAAGCTGGAGATCACCATAAGGCAAATAGTGCACTTTGGGCGGCACTTCAACATGCCGAGGATGCGCTCAATCAGGACATTTCAGCGGGAATCAAAGCAGCCCTTCTGAAACAAGAACTTTCATTTTCGAAACGAGAATCCCGAAGCCTCCGCGAAGCAAAAGAGCAAGCAGAAAACGCCAACAAGGCTAAGACAGACTTTATTGCCAACATCAGTCATGAAATTCGGACTCCGCTCAACGGGGTCTTGGGAATGGCATCGATTTTGCTTGAGACTGATTTGAGCCCGGAGCAGCGAGAGTATGCGAACTTAATCCGTATTTCGGGGGACGCCCTGCTTGGCGTGATCGGCAACGTCCTCGATATCTCCAAAATTGAAGCGGGCAAACTCATTCTGGAGAGTAAGGAAATCGACTTCACCGAAATGTGCGATGACATCGCTGCTGCCTTGGCCTTGCGTGCTCACGAGAAGGGGGTCGAATTAACGGTTCTCGTGCCGTTCAGTTTTCCGACGATGCTTATTGGTGATGAAACTCGCCTTCGACAGGTCCTTACGAACCTCGTTGGAAACGCGACGAAATTCACCGAAAAGGGCGAAATTCTCGTAGCGGTCTCGGAAGCTTCTTCTACCGACTCTCACGTCCGGGTTCGCGTCGAGGTTTCAGACACGGGTATCGGAATTCCGGCAGAGCGTCATGGCGCCGTTTTTGAGACATTTACTCAAGCTGACGGTTCAACCTCGCGTCGTTTTGGGGGCACAGGACTTGGACTCGCGATCAGTAAGCGCCTGATTGAGATCATGGGTGGAAGCATCGGGATGCGCAGCCAGCCCGACGTAGGAAGCACATTTTGGTTTGAGGTGAATCTCGAGCGGAGTCGACGTCGGCCCCGCGAAAATATGTTCGTCGATTCGACTGCGAAGGACATCGTGGTGGTGGGAGCAAATGCTGTTGTCGTGTCTCTGGTCGAAAGTCATCTCCAGGGTTCGTTGTTTACGGTTGGGACGGCGGAACGACTCGACGATGTCAGCAATGCGCCTGATCTCGTCATCCTGGATGTCTCTAGCGAAGATTCGGAAATCGAAGTCCGTATATCCAGTCTGCGAAACCGACTCGAGCTTCCCAACCTTCCTGTTTTGATCTTAAGCCCTGTAGGCCGAGCTGGCCCGGCGTTGTCCGAAGCGCAACTCCTCCACTCACAGGTGTTGTTGAAACCCGTTCGTCGCCAAGCGCTTCGTAAAGCGGTTGGTGAGCTGTTTGGATTTCAGCCTGTCCAATTTGCGCCCGAACGCAGAGGGCTCAAGACCCGCTTTACCGAACTGAGCATTCTTGTTGCCGAGGACAACGATGTAAATCAGATGGTTGCCCAGCATCTGTTAACCAGCTTAGGATGCTCCGTCAAAGTTGCCTGGGACGGCAAACAAGCGGTCGAAATGTATCTTGCTGAGAAATTCGACCTGATCTTCATGGATTGCCAGATGCCGATCGTGGATGGATTTGAGGCAACGCACCAGATTCGGCTGCTAGAAGCACCCTTAGATCAGAGGGTGCCAATCGTGGCGATGACGGCCAATGCCTCCGAGGGCGATCGCGAGCTTTGCCTCGAATCTGGCATGAATGACTTTGTGACGAAGCCCATAACCGAGACCGAGTTGGTGATCGCGATCAAGCGTAATCTGAATCTTGAGTAGATGCCGAGTTCTTGAGAGAATGGAGTTGCACGACAAGCGCTACTAGAACCGCTTGCCTCGGATGCGTTCGATGCTGAATTGGGCGGTGTCGGCGATCGCCATCACTGCCATGGTTCCCGCTTGAACGGGGTCGGTGACGACGAAGTCCGCGGCTTCGGGGACGCTGCCGGCCATGTTTAGCGAGATCACGGGAATTCCGTATTGCTCCCGCAGCTCACGTACGGCGGTCGTGATCTCGCCTCCCATGAGGCTGCCGGCAAGGACGAGGATCTTTGCTCGAGGTAGGCGGCCGACCGCTCGTACGGCGTCAGCCAGTTTCTTCTCTCCGACGAGAGGGATCGTGTCGACGCTGATCCTTTCGCCGCGAAGGTTGTGGCGATCAGCTTCGCTGACGGCACCGAGAACGACCTGGGCGACTTGGGCACCGCCACCCATAACAATCACGCGCTTGCCGAAGATGGCGCCCGTCGAGTCGGTGATGTCGACGCGGTCGACGCTTGGGACCTGTCGCAGGTGGTCGCGCAGAAGTTCGGCGTCGAATTCGCCGTCGATCTCAAGGTGGATTTCTGTGCGAGCTCCTGGCTCGTGGTGGACGGCGTCAATGTTCGCGCCGAAGTCGGCGACGCATCCCGCCAAGTCCCGCAATAGCCCAGGTCGGTCCTTTGCGAAAACACTAATTCCAAGCTGCGCCATGGGCGAAATACTACCTATGCGAAGGGTGAACGAATCGTTGCGACCTTCCACATGGCGATCCCTTCAGCCATCATCCCAGCGATGATGCCTCCAGCCGAAGCGAAAGCGGAGCCTGGAGGCTCGAACCGCCTCCTTTCGGAGGTTAACGTTGTGTACGCATTCCGAGCACTCTATGGGAGCCTCCAGGCTCCACTTCGTTCCGGCTGGAGGCATCAGCAGCTGAAGTTTTCAGGAGGCAGTATTCGGATGTCACGCCTTGTTCGCCTGCTATTTCCACGACGAGCGGAGCTCGTGGATGGTGAGGTCATCGATTTTGGCGGTGCCGCTTTTGCTTGTCAGGGACAGTGATTTGTTGTCGTGGGGGACGATGACTCCGATGGGCATGTAGAGCGTGCCTTCATTTCCGAAGATGTCGATCGAGGTTCGGTCGACTAGGATTCGGAGTTGGATGTGGCCATTGATCGAATGCAACGGCGCTTTGTTTCCGTTGCACACAATCTCGTTGGCAGCGGGGTCAAACGAGATCGAGATTCCTCGGACGTTCATGTCGATGCCTTTACTGTCGCCGAGCGATAGCTTTAGCTCGATGTCAAGAAGCTCGCCGGAGACGTTGGCGAGGGGATTCGAGCCGAGCAGCAGATTCTGAGGGGCGACTTTGTGGGTTTTCGTTCGGAGTGAATGGAGTTCCAGGACAGGATTTGCGGAGAGGCGAGGGCCTTCGGGTGTATTGTGCAGCGTCAGGTTCACCGGTATGCCCATCATTTGGTTGAACGGCATGCCGGGTGTTGCCATCGTGCCCCAGGGAATGAGGATTCTCCGTCCGTCTTTGGCAGGAATATCGGTATATGTCTGTGAGGCATACCAGCAGTTGCCGTGGTGCAAGGTGAGTGGTTCAGTTTCTGGTTTGAACGTCGTTCCATCAAAGGTTCCAACGAGATACTTGCCGTTTGCGCCGTAGAACACCCAGCGCTTAGTGTCTGGGTGACCGTCCACCGCAATCTCGAAGAACTCAGGGCATTCACTGGCACCTGGGAGGGCCACGTCGCAGATGCGCTTCCAGTGCTTGAGGTCAGTTGACGAAAACAGCGCGTAATCACTTCCGTCGAGATATAACGCCATTACCCAGTTGTGACTCGGTGCATGCCAAATGACTTTCGGGTCTCGGTTCTCAGCCGCAATATGGGGCAGGACTGGGTTGCCCGTGTATTTCGTCCAGGTTCTGCCGCGGTCATTGCTGTAGGCAAGACCCTGGGTGAACGGAGTTCCTGCGGCAGTGAACATGGCAACTAGCGCCTTTTCCTCGCCGGTCTGGAATCCAGATGTGTTGTTCCAGTCGACGACGGCGGATCCTGAGAACATTGTTCCGTGCTGGTCGGGAAAGAGAGCAACGGGAAGCTCCTTCCAGTGGACGAGGTCGGTGCTGACGGCGTGCCCCCAGTGCATGTTTCCCCAACTCCAACCATAGGGGTTGTGCTGGAAGAAGAGGTGGTACTCCCCCTTGTAGAAAACGAGTCCGTTGGGGTCATTGGTCCAGCCACGTCTTGGTGAGAAATGAAACTGAGGGCGCAGTGCCTCGTGATAAAGGTCCGCGCTATCTACGATCTGGTTGGATTGGGTGATCTGCTTCAGCGCGATAGAATCTTCAGGGAGTTCATCAACTGTCAGCGTTGCCTTCCGGCCCTTGAATCGTCCCGTATCAATAAACGCCCACCAATCGGGCTCGCCGTCTGCCAATTCAATTTCGAACGACTGCGGTTCCTGCCCCTCCACGTGGAACGTGGCTTTGCGCTTCTCGGCGCCATCCTTGATGGGCAAGTTGAGATAAGACTTTTCGAGGATCCATTCGTGCGAGACGTTCTTCAGCTTCATTGGTGGTTTCTTGTCAGTCTGTATGATTTCATCGACGTTGATATGTCCCCATCCCCCGGTGGCCCGGTCGACAATTTGGATGACTGCGGTTTTCCCTTCGACTTCAGTGACGTCCCACGCAAGCGCTTTGAGGGCCTCAGAACCTCCGGGTTTGTCGTTCGGTCCTGTCGCCTGTCGAACGATTTTTCCGTCGATCAGCAGGTTTAGGCACGTCTTCTCGAGGTCTTTACCGCCTCCTATGAGAAACGAGATGAAGTGTCTCTCGATTTTGAAGGGTGGGGAAGTGAGCGTTCCTGTTGACCCGTCACCATTGAGGTAGGAATTGACCAATCCCGAGCCCCTGTAACCGCTCACGTTCATCTGCCCGGGCAGGGTTCCGTGTGCAGGACTGGTGCCGAACGCATCGCCCGAAGTCCTCCAGTTTCCGTAGTCCTTACCCTCAAAGTTGGCGATAAGGATGTCTTGCCTGGCTTGCATCGGAGTGGAGCTCACAGATGCGCAGCAGGCGAGGAGGGCGCCAAGAATGTGTGTGATCATGGTGGGTCAGATGCATTCTGATGGATTGGATTGGCTGAATTTGCTTTAATCGTTGGCTTGCCTCACAATGGGTGAAGAGCCATCGGCGTCTCACCGCAAAATTGCCCGATTTGCCGCTCCAAAAAGCGAATTCCACGTGGCAAACGTCTGAGCACTATCCCATGAGCAATGTCACCGATGCCTCCGAAAGTAAAGGATCCCACCTCGTCCGTCAGATCGGACTAGGAAGCGGAATCGCAGTCGTGGTTGGAAGCACGATTGGCTCTGGAATTTTCAAGAGCCCGTCTGGGATTGCGGAGCAGTTGCCCGGCCCGTTGCCGATGCTGGCGGTTTGGCTCGTCGGCGGCCTTATCGTGCTTTGCGGAGCCCTTACGCTTGCCGAGGTCGGCGGTGCTTACCCCTATTCTGGCGGGCTCTACGTCTACATCCGAGAGGCATATGGGCGCGTCGCAGCATTCCTCTTTGGTTGGGCACAACTTGTCCTGATTCGTCCTGCGGGCATTGGGGCAGTTGCGGTTGTGTTTGGCCAATATGCCCTCAAACTTGCAGGCGTCAATGAAGGTCAGCATGGCTACGAACTTTGGACGGCTGTTCTTTCCATAGGTGCCATCGGCACGGTCAGCGTCGCAAATATCCTTGGCGTAAGATTCGGGACGGGAATCCAAAACCTCACCACAATTGCCAAGACGGCGGGACTTCTGGTCTTGATCCTTCTCGCGCTTGCGGTTGGGTTGCCAAAATCGGGTGGCCATTTCAGCCCACCGGTGCCGGCAGGCAGCTTTTCGGTATCGATGTTTGGTTTGGCCCTGGTAGCAACGCTGTGGGCGTACGACGGTTGGGCAGATGGCTCTTTCGTTGGGGGAGAAATGTTGAACCCCCGGAAGAATCTTCCTAAGGCGATTCTATTTGGCACCCTAATCGTTATCGGTGTGTACATGCTGGCAAACATCGCCTATCTGTCGGTGTTCTCGGTGAAGGAGATTGCGAAGAGTTCAATCATTGCCGCCGACACGATGAGCCAGTTGGTTGGTACTTTAGGGGTTACGTTTATCGTCGCCACCGTTATGATTTCAACGTTCGGCACCCTCAACGCGACGGTGCTAACCAGCCCAAGAATCTTCTTCGCAATGGCAGAAGACCGGCTATTCTTCTCCGCGTTAGCGACCGTCCACCCTAAGTTCAAGACTCCGTTTGTGTCGGTGATTCTCTCTGGTAGCTTGGGAATTCTCTATGTCGTTGCGGCAACGGCAATGAGTGGGTCGAAAGCTTTCGGGGCATTGACGGACGCGTTTGTGATTGGCGTTGTGCCGTTTTACGCGCTTTCGGTTGGATCGGTTTTCATATTCCGTGGACGAGAAAAGAAGCGAGTGGCTTCGCTGGAGACGGATTCTACGTCCATGGCCGATTCACTCGTAGATCCGGTCACCCCGGGTCACTTGGAAACGCATCATCACGCTTATTCTCCGACGGTTCACACTCCGTTGTTCCCTGTGGTGCCACTTGTTTTCATCGCTTCGACTTTGTTCTTACTCGTTAACTCACTATTGGACAAGGATTCACGGAACCCGACAATAATCACGCTCGCCATTGTCGCAATCGGTACACCGATCTATTACGCGACTATCGCTCGACGCAAGTCATGATTAGTCATTACTACTGATTCAAAAACTCCATAAACCTGGTGATTGTCATGGATTTCGTGACTTGCAAATGCGGTCGGACATAAGGCACACTTTCCTCGTTCTCACGTCTCGGAGGTTTTCCGACTACGGCGGGGCAATATGGAAGACTGCAACGCATCGACTTCTAATGCCAACAATTTGAGTGCTACCCATGTGCTCATACAGGACCCCTCGTGATGAACAAGCCCAACCAGCAAGCGCTGCCCGATGTCGCGTGTCGATGCTCTGCTTGGCGCAAATGGAGTGAGAATTGTTAAGAAATCATTTTGTTAAGAGCGATACCAGTGATGTCCAAGCGACTCCTAGGATATGGTGTAAACAGTGCTGAAGCTAGGAAAGGATCACACTTTTTTCGACCTCTTGGAGAGTCAAGCGAAGACGGCTGTGCGGGCGGCAGAGGTTTTTTCTGCGCTCGTATTGGACCTCAAAAACGTCAAGACTCACACCGACAAGTTGATAGCGATTGAGAATGAAGGTGATGACTTCACCCACAAATTGCAGACCAAGTTGTCAGGCGCGTTTATTACTCCGCTTGACCATGAGGACTTGAGTGAATTGTCTCATCTCTTGGACGATGTAACGGACTGCATCGAAGCCGTAGGCGCTCGCATAGAGATGTACAAACTCACGGAGAGCCGGCCCGACATTATCCCGTTTGCCGCCAACCTTCTCGACGTCACAAAGGTGACCGAGGAAGCAGTTGCCGAGCTGCGAAGCCAATTTCAGAAATCGGATACGATTGCGGGGGTACTCGTTCGGGTTCACACTCTTGAAAACGAGAGTGACCGCCAGTATCGTGCAGCCCTTACCAAGCTGTTTGACGAGGTAACCGATCCCATCTCGATCTTGAAGTGGAAAGAGGTTTATGACCGTGTTGAGTTCGCAATCGACCGATGTGAATCCATCGCCAACCTCGTGGAAAATATGACTGTGAAATATGCCTGACATCGGCATCCTCCTCATACTCATCGTCATCTTTGCCTTGGCCTTTGATTACATCAACGGCTTTCACGACACCGCCAATGCGATTGCGACGGTTGTGTCAACGAGGGTGTTGACGCCAATGCAGGCCATCCTCATGGCGGCATCGCTTAATTTTGCGGGTGCGCTTTTCGCAACAAGAGTTGCCTCGACGATTGCCAAGGGCATCCTTCTGCCGAGCTTGGCAACAGAGACCGTTGTTTTGGCGGCTGTCATTGGTGGCATCGTTTGGAACTTGATTACTTGGGCTGGTGGTATTCCAAGTAGTTCGTCCCACGCTCTTATTGGTGGTCTTTGCGGAGCGGGCGTTGCTCATGCTGGCCTTCATGCTGTTCAATGGAAGGGAATTACGGATAAGGTGCTTATTCCGTTGGTAGCATCACCAGTCTTGGGCTTTGTTGTCGGACTCGTTTTAATGACTGCCATCACCGTGCTGTTTCACAACGCAAATGCACGGCGGGCCAACGATGGCTTCAGGATGATGCAACGGCTTTCTGCAGCGACAATGGCCTTTGCTCACGGGCAGAATGATGCTCAGAAAAGCATGGGAGTCATTACGCTCGCTTTGGTTACCCATGGAGTGCTAAAGAAGCCAGACGTCCCCCTGTGGGTTATTCTTGCCTGCGCAGTAACAATGGCGGCTGGAACTGCTGCCGGTGGTTGGCGAATCATCCGGACGATGGGGCACAAGATCATGCGGATGGAGCCTGTGAATGGATTTGCAGCGGAGACCTCCGGTGCGGCGGTGATCTTGCTCGCAAGTCGGTTTGGAATGCCGGTGAGTACTACGCACTGTCTAGCCGGTAGCATTTTCGGAGTTGGCGCCTCCAAAGGACGACACACCGTTCGATGGAAGGTTGCTCAGACGATGGTAACAGCCTGGGTTCTCACAATCCCCGCTTCCGCCGCAGTAGGCGCGTTGGCATACGGGCTTCTAAGCCTTGCCCACCTCGGGTAGAAGCTTGTTCGGCTGGAATCTGTCGTACTAGCCGGAGCCGATCACCCAGGTCCCTCTCTTTCCGCTCGCGGAAGGAGAGGGAAGGGGCAGGATGGTTTTTCCATCCAAAAGTGTCCCGGCTTCGCCGAAACACTTTTGGATGGAAACTTCCGTGGTTACCGGAAACGTGGTGTCTCGACTACGTCGCGACGCGAAGTTGAACCGGATTGCCCCCACCTGACCTCCCCCGCTGGACGCGGTAGAGCAACCTGGTTCGGCGCCTCTGGCATGGGCGGCATGCTTTTTTGATTGGCAGTCGTTCTGATCGGAATCTCTGGAAACTTCCGTGGTTACCGGGTATGCGGAGTCTCGACTGTGTCGCGACCAGAGGCGAACCGGATTTCCCCTTCTTGCCCGCCCCCGCTTGACGCGGTAGAGCAACCTGGTTCGGCGCCTCTGGCATGGGCGGCATGCTTTTTTGATTGGCAGTCGTTCTGAGACGAAGGGTCGAACACACCTATGCCTG
>CAILEM010000046.1 GCA_903833215.1 uncultured Armatimonadota bacterium | reverse complement strand
TTTTGATCCATCATATTCACTGGGGCTCGCCTTTTCCCCACTCGGTAGCCACGGCGTGGCTGGATAGGATGTGACCATCCCCGTCACGTCCAAAACCAACCGACACCGGAGCGTCTTCCCGCGAATCTCCGCCCCCAAGTTCTGAAGCTGACGATAGAAGGTCACCGACTGCCCAGGTTTCAGCGGTTCGGGCATTCGAGACCCACTGTCCGACGTGAACTCTAGGGCGAAGTGCGACGTCGACCGCCCAATCAGTGGACCTGAGGAGATGGCTATCTCCGTATATGGGTAGGCGGTATCCACGAAAATCGTTTTCGGGCCTAGGTTTGCCAGGGTGATCATAAAGCCTGGTGTAGGCTTGCCTACCTCGGTCACTGGCTGGCCGGGTGCATTTGGAACGAAATCGTGGTCATGAGCCTCCCCTGCCGGATCATCGTCCACTGGCAGGACCGTGAACTTGATGAGGTTCCCGTTTGAGGCCCTCATCGAGCCTGAAGTAGCTACATAGGGGGGATGGCAGGATACGCACATCGCCATTATCAACACAGCAATGACGCTGGACAGCCAAGTCCACCGGAGTGCGAACCTATCGCGTGTCAACCATGGCCCCGTCACTCAGTTGTCCTTCACTCCCGCATTCGAAAGTAGCTCTTTGATACCAAACCTCCAAATCTTTGCCTCGTGTTCGAGGAATAGAAAACGCCCGTCCCCGGATACTGTCATCGACCCGGTCGCACCACTTCCCCTTTCACCGGACGTCCTCCCATTAAGATTGATTCGAGCAACAGGAAGGGCGTAACCTTCTTTGAGCCGCATCGCAAAGAGGTAATGACAACTCTGAGTTCCGCGCTGGCTAGCAGCAGGTGCCCTCTCACCAATCTGGATCGCCTTTGAACCATACTGGGCAACCACCTTTGCATCAACGCCTAATTCAAAGGAAGGTTCACCAATAAAGGCGACCACATTGGGGGTCAAAAACAAAAGATCGTTGAAGCCACTGACGATGGAGCATGTCCCAAAGTCAAGTGTCGGAGTTCGTATGAAAGACTCAGTAAGCCAGTCCTTGCTATGCAACCTCGCCACGGTGAAGTGCGGTGTGCGCACCGGGTTGCTCAGGACGACAATCGTCTGTCCATCTCGGCTGATACCCATGCCCGCAAAGCTATCGTAGGTTGACGTGCTATACGCGGGACCTGGCCCGACGTACGTGAGCGATCTGCCCCGCACAAAAAGCCTCTCCCCTTGAGCAAAAGTCTCCAACCCGTCATCAAGCAGCGGCTTGGTTCCATCACTAGAAACGTTCTGCAACAGTCCCTTGGAGACGCCAACAAGCGTTCCGTCGGTCTTGCGGTACAGGGCCCTGAGGAGGGGAGAACACGTAATGACACTCGTGCGAACGCCCCGATCATCGAGAATCACCACATCCCCACGTTGAGTCTGATAAGCAGTCCCGGCGCCGTCCAAGCACTCAACAAAATGCCCAAACCCAGGTGTCTCAGCCCAAATAGGTGGACCTTGAGGGAACAGCCCAGTGAGAAACACGGCCAGCAAGGATGTCATATCGATCTCATTTCAAAAGACCGCACTCGTCACCGCAGGAGACCGGACCTTTAACAGCCAAGCAAACGCAACAGCCAAATTTATAGATAAAGTCAAGATCTCGGTGATGGGTAACACCTGGAGCGGGTTCAGCAGCTCCGCCGTGGCCGAGGCCACTACAATGCGATAGCTCGTGGTAAAAAATAGCGCAAGGAGCCTGCTGGAAGTTATATCTTGAAGTTGAATTATTACACATGGCTACCGAACATGAGCAGGATGTACCCTTACCGTCACTCAGTGTGCCGCTACATCCGTCATACGAGCCATACGGCCTCAATCCGCAATCTCTATAGTTCGGCGGTAGACCTGGAATAATTCCCGGGACCCCCGGAGCAAATCCCCACTGGCCCACATCGTTGCAATCGTTCGGACAGCCTGCGGGCCAATTCGGAAGCGAGCCGTTTTCATTCTGACACCTAACGCAAACCTTGTCACCAGATGGACTGCAGAAATTTTGAAGGTTCTTCAAGAACCAATCAATTAATGCTCCATTTGTAAAGGGGCGCTACAGTGGGAAAACCGCTGTTCATACATTTCATCACTGCGGCTCTTTGGTCGGGATTTAGCGTAGGCGATACGCTTCGACAACACCCGCTCAAAGTGCCAGAACGACTCTGGTCGCACATGCCATTTGATGTGACGACGAGTAGCCCGCTAGGGTCGATTACGGTTGTTGGCCGTGAATGACCGTACTCGAAGACCGGCAAGTAGGGCCACATTGGGTCCACGGTCGTCCATCTGCCATTTGTCGTGGCTAGGTGGCGAGCTCGATTGTATAAGTCGGAGTGCGGCCGACCGGTTCTTCGCGAGCCGCTGATGCCAGTGTAACCGTAGGCCGGTTGGGTTCCCGTCGTCGCAAGGTCAGCACCATAAGGCTTATATCTCGCCGTGCTCTTGACACTTAAGGTCTGGTCAACCGACGCTACGACACTACCGAGGGCGTCGGGAATGTAGTCGAGGCGACTCTGGCCAAGGGTGTGCTCACCGATGATCTCGTCATTGACCGAATAGTAGTAGGTTGTTGGCATGGTTCAAATTCCTAACATGGCGTAAATCGCGGAAAACTCATTGCCCAGCGTCGTTCGAAGAGCCCGGCTCCTCGCTCTGTGTTATCTGCAGAATGCCACTTTTGGGGTCGTAGGTGTAGGTCACGATCGGACCGCTACCTTCTTGCGCGACTCGCTCTCCTAGAGGCGCCGCCAGCCCGGAGACGTTTCCTGAAGGGTCATATACAATCGTCGTAAGTCGAGATTCCATTGGTTCCATATCATTCTCCGCCAATTTCCCAAAATTACGGTGCCACCAGGCCAAAGCCTGTGTAGTGGTAAGTCGTCCCTGTCTCAAGCTTTGCGCACTCAACCGTATTCCAGAACCGCCCCATGTCGTTCATGGTGATGTCGTCGAAGACGACGAGCGCATGTGGCGAAAGAAATGGGCTATACAGGTTCCATTCCTTCGTTGCCTGCTCGTATGTATGATCCGTGTCAATAAGCAGAAAGTCAATTC
>CAILEM010000045.1 GCA_903833215.1 uncultured Armatimonadota bacterium | reverse complement strand
GTTCGAATCCGTCGATTTCGCGATGGGACTATTTGAGTTTGCTTATGACCTCTTCGCGGGAGAAGCCCGTCAATTCAACAACATCGTGAAGAAGCTTATTGAGTGTCCCTGTTTTCAAAGGTCTGTGCGCCGGCACTGAAATGACTTCTCCCGACCCTTCATGCTTTAGCATGTTATGGCTACCGGATTGGCGCACCCGAATAAATCCCAAGGTAATGAGCCCGACCGCAAAGTTCTCTCCATTCCAATCTCTTGGAGTCTTCAAGCAGAAAGTGCCTCTTCTCGCACGAAAAGCAAGCGGATAAGCGCTGGTCGGTCCGCTTCCTCAAAATGACAACGCACCGCGTCTTGGACCATAGATTTTAGGTCTTCCCAATCGTCGCCTTGGGTGTAGATTCTGTGACCGAGCGCGGCAGCTTCATATCCGCCTTCGGGCGAGTCTACAACCTCGAACACTATTTGCTTCACGAACTCATTGTACGCCGTAAGGGGCCATCTTGATGATTTTGAGCTACGGACGTCGCTAGACATTCCACAAGAAGTAACAGGTCAAGTGCGATCGACTAAAGGTGCCGGATGGCATCCCATACGCTCTCGGGGACTGTCGTCTCGGCGGTGTAGAAATGGAGTTCATCCTTACCGCTTGCTTTTGCCGCTCCTCCGTACGCGGCGATTTCAGCAGCAGTGGCGTGGGCGATCTCTCCGGCCATCGGGAATATCTTTGCGGATGCGCCACCCATTTGCGCCCACTGTTTGAGCCCTTTATTGTAGTTCTTCGTGGGGACCCCGCCATCTACCTTCCCCCCTGCAGTCCGCCAATAACTTTGGGGCAAGAGCACATCGGCATACTCAAAAAGCACGGACCAGGCAATGTGAGGGGCGTTGTCTTTGATGTTGAAATAGGAGGTCACACCGAACGGCTTGCCTTGGGCTTTATTGGTTGGCAGAATTCTTTGGCTAGTTCAGCCAAACCACTCACATTCCAGTTGCTGCCGGCCTCACCCTCAATATCAGCATAGTAGCCATCCAATCCATTTTGTAGAAGGTGGACAGCCGCGTTGGAATGTTTTGTTACGCTCGTAGAATTTGGCTGGGGGTATCTCCAAGCGTAGACCTCAATTCCACTGCCCTTGAACCGGTCGATGGCGCCTGAAACATCGTTGGTGGTCCGGATAGCAACTCGTGTAGCGCCGATTCCGAGCGCGGTGTGATAGAACTGATTCAGACTTGCGTAGTCGACGACCCAAAGGACCTTTTGCATCCGGTGATTTTATAGTTTTTACGTTTTCATAGCAAGGTCCACTGCGCGTTCACCTGCCAAGGTGAATGGTCACTGACCGTTCTGATCGACGCCACGGACACGGACACGGACTTGACGGAGACGTCGACTACGGGGGCTTCTGACTACGCAGGTGTAATATGGCTACCTAAATTTTGCGAACGGAATTGCGCTCGAATAGCTCGGGCTTGACTTCGTAGCTGCATTCTTCGGCAGACTTGCCGGAAATGCGGCCAATAAGGGCTTCGACGGCTAGAGTCCCTACTTCGGCGAAGGAGAAGCCCATGGTTGTTAAACCGCGAGGGTCGATGGGGCGCTCGTTGTCGATGCCGGTAAGGGAAATGTCCTCGGGTACGCGTAGACCCATTTCGTCAAGCTGATCCCACAAACGTGAGGCCAGCCAGTCGTTTCCACAAACCACAGCGGTCGCCCCAGTTGCCACAAGTTGCTCGGCGATCTCACGAGTGACTCCGCCGTCGGCTTCAACGATGGTGCCTTCGCGTTGAGGAAGTCTCGCAGCGTCAAGCGCGGTAACAAATGCTTGTTTCCGCTGTCGAAAGTCGAACTGGGTTTTCAGGTTGTAAGTGAGATGACCGATGTTTGTATGTCCCGCCGCAACGAGGAGTTCGACGAGACCACGGATCGCGGCCTGATTGTTCGGATCAACCCAAGAGACACCTTCAGGCACCTCGCGCTGGTAGCATGCCACGACAGGTATTCGGTGTTGCACCAACGCTCTCAAAGTAGAGCTATTGTCCTCGTCCGATGGAAAGAGGAGGATGCCATCACTGCGACGATCAAGAAGCCGGATCGCAGTGCGATTCACAGCCCAGTCGGGTTCAGCACGCAACATCGTCAACACGTCGTAGTCGTGCTTCAGGGCGGCTTCACAGATGCCCGAGTAGACCTGTGAATGAAACTCGTATCGCGCGAGCCTTGGATCGTGAAGAGCCAAGGCAAGAACGCGTGTTTGCCCTGCGCGGTTTTGAAGAGATGGACGCACAGGAACATAACCAAGCTGTTCCACAGCCCGCAAGACCTCGTCGCGTTTGACCGGCGAAATTCTTCCCTCTTTGCCGAGAAGAACGTTTGAGACGGTGGTCCGAGAAACTCCGGCGAGTGCGGCGACCTGCCTAATATTGGTTCGCATTGCTTCCCTTCCGAACAACAGATTACCCATTGCTACGTCTTCGAGTTGACTGTCAACTGCAACGTGTATAATTGGAGTTGACAGTCAACTCAAGTCTGAGAATGGACCAAGCCGATCAACGATGAAAACACTCAGCGGTAGCAAGCAAACGCTCTTGGCAAGCCTTCTCACCCTTCCCCTCGTGTTGAGTGGAACTGCGGAAGCACAATCCATGAACATCGATCTCAACCAAAAAGTCGTCAAGCGATCTCAAATGCCGAACTTCAGCGTCGGGTCAGACCGTGCGATGATCTTCCTGCGCGACGAGCACCAACGCGACCTCAAGGCGTTGCAGGCTGCGGCAAAATTCCGTTACCTTCGCTGCCACGGCATCTTCAATGAGGAAATGAAGATCGTTACGCGCAATGCGGACGGCACTTTGACATACGATTGGACCAACGTTGATCGCTTCATCGATCAACTCAAAGAAGCGAACCTTCGCCCGTTCGTGGAATGCGGTTTCATTCCAGAGGCACTGGCAAGCGGAAAGCGCACCATCTTCTGGTGGAAGGGCAACGTCACGCCTCCCAAGAGCCAAGCTGAGTGGGCTGGCTTCATCGAGGCATTTGCACGGCATGAGATCGCGCATCGCGGTTTGGCCGAAGTGCGGAAGTGGTATTTCGAAGTTTGGAACGAGCCGAATCTCGATGGATTCTGGACAGGTGGAAAGGAAGGCTATCTTCAGCTCTACGCCACCACCGCCAGGGCGTTCAAAGCCGTCGATTCGAAGTTACGTGTTGGCGGACCGGCAACGGCGGGCATGGGTTGGATTCCAGAACTCCTCACCTATTGCAAGGAGAACAAAGTCCCCATCGATTTCATCGCATCACACAGCTATGCGGCCACTCAGGGCTTCCTTGACGAACACGGGAAGGGCGGGGGCACAATGCTGGTAACGACCCCTGAAACTCTCGTTGCGGAGTTCAGCCAAGCACGAAAAGACATCCAAAACAGCGCTTTTCCAAAGATCCCACTCTTCATCACAGAATGGGGCCCAAGCTACTCGCCTCGCGACCCAATTCACGATAGTTATGTCTGCTCCCCGTTCATCCTTGAGAAGCTAAGGCAGTGTGAGAAAATTGTCGATGGCATGTCCTATTGGGCTTTCACCGATCAATTTGAAGAGCCGGGTCCACCCCATGAGCCATTCCATGGTGGCTTTGGTGTGCTCAACTATGATGGCCTCCGAAAACCTGCGTTCTTCGCCTACAAGTTTTTGGCAGAACTCTACAACAACGAAATACAGGTCGATACTCCGCGGGTTATAGCTACAAAGAAGGGCTCCAGCGTTCGGGTGCTGCTATGGGATTACTCCCCTCCAAAAGCGGATGCGCCAAATTATCCGTTCTATACTCGCGACCTGCCTGCGGCAGCTCTGCCAGAAGCCGTCCTTTCTTTCACTGGGCTCAAGCCTGGCCAATATAAGGCAACCCGGGTTGGAACAGGCTGGAATCGGAATGACGTCTACGGAGCTTATCTAGCTCTGGGCAAACCTGTGGGCCCGAATGCGCACCTTCCAACAGGCACCCTTGAAAAGTTAAATTCGGCTTCATCCGGTGAACCCGAGGTGCTTCCAACCGTTACCGTTGGTTCGGATGGAAAAGCCGAAATCAGACTTCCCATGCGCACCAACGACGTCTGGCTCCTCAGTCTGGACAAGGCTTAACCACGATAGGCTTTACCCGCCAACCTTCTGGCGGGTAAACACTGCGGAATGCCTGAAGAGACCCAAGTACCAAGCCCCCTGGCAATGCCCGACTACGAGCAGCTTCAGAACGAACTTGAGGTGTTCGAGCTGATGACTGCCGGATATGTAGGAAGCATCCTCCGAGCCGCTAGGTTGATACCCGACGATAAGTGGAATTGGAGCTACTCTGAGCGAACCCCTACGGCAAGGGAGATCTGTGGGCACACTTTCGCTTGGTTATGGTGCGATCGGCAACAGATCCAAGTGCCTGATCGGGCGCGACACAGGCCAACGCCTGATCCCCCTTCCGACCGCCAAGAGATGATCAGCATGCTTCAAGCGGAAGCGAGAGAATGGCAGATCTTAGTGCGTTCCCTCAGTACTGATCAATTGGAGGAGGGTCGTGTCCCTTGGGAGGGAGACCCTCCGCGCCTTATCCGTTCCTTTCTGTTCCACATGGGGCAAAACGTTATTTATAAAGCCGGTCAAATCTGGATGCTCGCATTCGAACTCGGTCTCGACGGAACTGAGCCTTACGATGCGCCCTATCCAAACGCCATCTATGGGTTCACAGGAACGGCATCGTGGCCAGCACCACGCAATACCGTGATATAGATGTTTTTCCGAATCAGAGTCGGGCGAGAAGTTGTTGCCTTAGGAGGGGATTTTCGAAGTACTGACTGTGCGCAGCAAATGGAACCTGAGCGATGGGGTCTTCCAGGTTCATAATGACTTTGGGATTCCTCTTTTTCACTTCCTCAGGGTCATCGTAAAACCCCAGGTCACCACTGATTGGATCTTGTACCGACCAGATATTCACCCATGCTCGCGGCCTAGTGTCGTAGCTTGAAATCATCGGCTGAGTCGCTTGGGCCATGCCTTCACGGTATGGATTTGACGCAGTCTGCTGATACCGAAACAGGTAGGCATACTTATCCAAAGGACTTCCTAATGTCAGAAATAGCCGGGTTCTGTTTGCGGTATCTCTGCCCGTGCCATTTGCCACATCCTCTCCAATCAATTGATTAAACGCCTCGTAGGCGATAACGGTACCAAGAGAGTGCGCAGCGACAATGACATCCCCGTAAAAATAACCGCTTGATTCAGCCTGTTTAGCCCCGTAGACATCTCGAAATACTTGCTGGACGCTCTCCTGCACTTGTTGGCGAACTGCGCTAAACGTTGTTGGCCGAGTAGCTGAAAAGTAAACTACGAGATCGCCAACATACCAAACCAGAAAATGTTGCACGAACCTGAGGGCAAACGCCGTGCCTACTAAGAGTAGTGAAACGATGGCACCTACGAGCCATGGACTAGTCTTTACAAGGTCGTTCAAGTGGACCCCATTCCAAAGGAATTTCACGTAGTCGTCAGACCATGTGCTAGACCGGCTTATGGCGATTATGACGGCACCAAAGATGACAGCAAACAATGTCAAGTAGATAAAAAACCAGAGGAACCACTTACTAGGCGGGGGACCGTCCATCTTCCCTCGACGATCACTTTTCCAATTAGCTAAGGCTTCCTTTGCACGTTTCGGCTGCCGACCCCTGGCATCAATGAACAGGACTATCCCGAGCAAAAAGGCAAAACTCCAGCATGGGACAACTGCCATTGCCACCTTGCACAGCCCATTATCCGCATTAAGCTTCTTCCCAAATGCTAATTGGTATCCTGCCGTTGCAGCAAAGGCTGTATTGAGAAATGCAATTGACGCGACGACCGCAAGCATAAACGCGAAAAGCCAAACCATCCATTTTTCCTTTGGAAAGGCTAACCATCTATTGAATGCGAACCGGCTGCGATCCGCATTTCTTGTTGCTCGAGCAAACGCCAGTCCACGCTTCCCTGCATCGTACAGAAAATCGATCGAATCCTTGAAAGTGACGTGACCCTTGGTTATTGGCGACCAATATGCCTCAAATATGTGAAGTTCGCAATCCTCTCCATCTGCTTCTTTGAACTCTAAAACTGCATGGGGATATGCCGTTCCATTAACGGGAGAAAGTTCACAGACGGTGGCCTTTTTAACAAGCCGATTCTCAGTACTTAGTGCATCAGAAATGATAGCTGTGTATTGCTGGATGGTGTCGTATCGAAGTTGCTCACCAATGCCATGCAATCCAATTAGTGCTATGCGTTTTTTTGCCTTCGCAGCCTTCGCCAACGGGAGTTTCTCGACAAATGCTCGCATTTCAGGAAGACCTTGATCCTCCGGCTTCGCGATCGGTTTCAATGCCTTCTGAGCTCCGGCCCTCTTTGGATGGTGATCTTGAGATTCCGAAATCAAACCGTTCTTCGTGCCACTGTCTTGAGGTAGCTTTTGCGCCATACGACAATTATAAGACTATATTCGAATTAATTACCACTAGCCACGTATACACATAACAGGTGATCTACTTCCAATGGTCCATAGACACTGAATCTAGACAAATCTCAATTTGGATCGTAACCATATCGCCAACCTTGACGCCTTCGGCTTTTTGAACCTTCACCTTGACCGGCACCAGGTACACGCCGTCCTTTGGAAACAGAGATGTCGTGTACTCTGTTCTCCCGATCGTCACCGTCGCCGGAATCACGCCCCACCCGTAAGTCACGTGAGCCGAGATTGCCTTGATATCTGCCGACAAGTCTGGCGGAACGGGTACGAAGATGAACGGGGCGGGACCGCGCCACCATATAGCCTCGCCCGAGAAGTTCAGAACCACCTGAGAATTATGACGCTCCAATCTAGACCGGCTCTTGGCAATTCGTTACTGCCCCATACGTTTGGTATTTCGAGGTCGCACGAACCCAAGTCGAGTAGGGAGGCTTCAGCGAGCGTTAGCTTGCCTTGGCCTCCCCCTCCTCCGAACCGGACGTGTGGATTTCCCTCGTCCAGCTCTCCTGTAGATCTGGGGTAAGTCACCTTTGCCGTTTAGGTACGAGCTTGTCATCAGATCTTCCAATCGCATAAATCCAAAGGCATACAGCCATTGCGAGGACGACATTCCCGTGGCAACGCGCATTCGTTCCTGGCTGCGATTGCCATGGAAGCTCTGGAATCGTATCCAGAGGTAATGATTCATGCCACAGAACGGCTTGGATGGATACGCCTGGGCGCAGTAGCGGAAACCGTTGAGAAGGAAGGCGTTCATATCTGCAATCACATCGATTTTCTTTTCGATTGCTCCTTGTCAAGCCACTTCATAAGGTCGGTCCCCATTTCTGCCAGTACACTTCCTCTCGGAGCAACCGATAGGAACCTCCGGCTCCACGAAATAGCCTCGCGCAGGTCCTCGTCGTCATGGAGTCTGCGATATCGGTTGAAAAACAGATTCCTCCGAGCACCGATATACATAAGGCGGTTTGGAAAGGCCTTGTAAAGCTCTTGGCTGAGCGCGTCAAACTCCTTGATGTCGGAAGGAGACGTCGAGTCGGAGAGAAGCAAAAGTAAGCGCTCTTTTAACCATAAATCTTCCGGCTGGAGCCGTAGGAGCTTTCGCGTAACCGGGAGATGCTTTTTCCCTGATTCAGAGGTTTCGAGGATCAGACGGATCCTGGTGAATTCCAGATCACGAATGTCTGCCCTGCCGAACAACCAGATCAGGCATCCGATTTCGGTGTTGCCGGGAGGAACTCGCCACCAGAGCTCTCCGCGATCGAAGGCAAGCCGAGCGGCGATGGCTGACGCCGTACCGTAGCGAAACAGAGACTTGGCATCCTCACCCTTGTCCTGAATAACCTTCGCACGTGCCCTTGACAAGTAATCGTTCCACCTGCCTGCCGGCCCTTCAGCCGTTCTTTCAACCTCCTTCAAGATCGCTGCGAGGGCCTTGTTCGTCTTCCACTTGCCCGTCGTCCATCCCCAGCCGTATTCACTTTCGACAGGTTCTCGGAAAGACTTGCGCCTCATTTCGAATCGGCACATGTCGTAAAGTTCTTGAACGGCTTGGGTTCTGTTCGTCACGCCCGCCATTGAGCCCTGGCAAGCCAGGGCAAGCACCAACGGTAACCACGAGATCATTACCCGCCCCCGAGTGTGCTGTTTAAGTAGAAGTCGCCAACCCAGTAGTAATGGTCGTTCGGCTTCGCCTTCATGTCGTAGGCATGTCCCAGGTATCCGTGGGGTCCGTATGCATCGCACATCTGCTCATTCAGCGTGTAACCTTTCTCCAGCCTGGGGATCATGCCGAACAGGGTTTGGTCGCTATTCCAGTTTCCGCCCGTGATCGTGCTGAACGGCCCGCCGATGCTGCTGTAGTCGGCCGCCCACGCCCATGGTGCGACCCCATTATCTGGCTTTGGCCCAAGATCAGAGAGGCCAATGGCAGCGGCAAGGAAGCCGGCTTTATAGATTGGATTTGCGAAGACCGTAGCCGAAATCGAAACGAGGCCTGCTTGAATCGGCTGCATAACACCCCACTCTGCGCCGCCGTTGTACCACGTACACTGTATGGTCCCCGTGCTTCGCGAGTAGCCCGGGCTCGCAATCGTGAAATTCTGAACCGTTTGGCTCGTCAACAGTCCTTGGATTCCATACGGCACCCAGTTTTCATAGGGGTTGTGGATGATCAGGTTGTATACGGCGGTTGCGCTTTGGCCGTCCATTCCGCCGCCATGATCCGTCAGAGTCAAGTTGACGGTGATCACCAGAGGCGCGCCGGTGCCCATCTGTGCGAGGGCGTCGGGCGAGATGTGCCACTCTGGCGGAATCGAGGTCCAACTGAAGAAGAGATCGTCGTTCCACGAGTTCACAACTGCTTGCGAGGTGGTCCATCTGTGGGTTGGTGCATTCCAGACGCCGATCCGCTCTTCCGTGAATGTGGGCGAAACTACATAGATGACGTTGCCGCTTTGGTCGTACTGCCAACTGCTGGGGTCGACCCAGGTATCGCCCCAGCGCGGTGTCGCCACGTTCGAAAGGTCTGTAACGGGTTGTCCATTCGAGCCTTTGTGAAAGCTCTCGTCGACCGACGAGTTAATAGTCACCAACTTGGTAATAATCGCCGCACTGTAGACGACACTGATCCCGATCGTTCCGGAGGCGCTTGGAGAAGCCGTGACGGTAAAGGAGTTACCGGGATTCGAGATGTGTTGGACTCGGATACCGGTGCAGGTTATGGTCGTCTGAGAGCCCGACGTTGTGGTTGAGGTCCCACTTGAAAGGCCGTTGTTCGCGCTCGGGACCGCGGGCGAGGTGCTCTCAGCCTGCGCTGTGCAGGTTTCCGACACGTAAACTCCATCTGTGGGCGGGTTGCCATATCGGTAATTCCACCTGAACGTAGCCGTAATCGCTCCGCCAGCCGACGGGTATACGCCTGGTCCCATGGAAGGCAAAGAAACGCCCCAACCGCCGTTGATATACCCATATCCGGTCGGTGGCCAGTTTCCCATATGTGCTGTTCCGCCAGAATATGAGACCGAATACTGGGCACTTGCCAAAAGCGCAACGCTGCAGAGCAGCAGCGAATACACAATCCTCGCCATGGTTCGACCTACCACCGAACCAGACTGGCGACCGAGGCAGGATGGAAACGTTTGATTCTTGAGCATGCTCTCTCCTCTCGACCAGATTAGCGTATTTCGAGAATATGCCTCGTCGGTACTTTCATGTCATCCAAAGAGACGACATTTCCTGACCGACGGCACAGACAATGCGCCAAGCCGTACTGATATCAGACCATGGGTACCGAAACAACGGTACCTTTGACCGGCTACCGCATCGCGGCGCTACTCGACGTGGTGCTTGGTCCAACCGCGAGGTAGTTGGGCGGGTGAAGTCAGCAGGTTAGCGCTCTCAATGCCGGGGGTTCCAGTGACCGTTGTTGGCACCTCATCGGTTCCATCGTAGGTTGCCGAGAGGGTGACGGAAATCAGGATCTCTTCTGAAACCACAGCATCTTTTTAAAAACAAGGGGCAGGTTCCTGATATGTATTTCTCCGCGCGCCGCTCCCTATAACGCCGTATCGAGCGTGGTGTGCAAATGCTTGTTGCTTCCCCTGTGGTAGCAGGCTTCGCAATGGTGCAAAGGTTGGCCACGATCATTGAAACCGCAACGAGGCTACACATGATGCGTTGCCGCTCCGGCTCAAGGATTTGCTCGCCCAAGCTTCAGGATATACCGCTGGGTCCGCTACATGTCGAACAACCAATTAACATGATTGAATTTTCATCAACTAGACATACCATAGCTTTGCCTGGCGCACACGCCGAAGTTGTTTTGTCCTCAAAGCCTGGGGTTGAGGCGGCAACGACTCTACCCTGGGTCGACGATGGCCGATGATCAGCACTGTAGGTGTTGAGTCCGGGCACTGTGAGGCACAACCCTGATCAAGGCGACACATCACCTCATTCGGCCGTATCCGGACACAACACCTTCATTGTTGCCCGAATCACACGACCGCAAACCAGCGTAGCCTTGCTTCGCGACGCAAGACTGGGCTTTGGGGACCGAACTCTTACAGAGTTCGACCGGTCGTTTTGCGACCTAAATTTGACATGGGTGTATTCGGCAGCTAAAACTAACGGGTTCACATCCGCGCCTCGATCTCTGCGGCGACGGCGAATTTTCGACAGTTCTTCGCCCTGTCCAATGGCGTCAATCCCTTGTTGTCTCGAGCCGAAACCGATGCGCCCAAATCTAGCAGCGCCACTGCTGTCTCTAGGTGACCGTAGCGGGCAGCAGCGTGCAAGGCGGTTGACCGAGTCACCCCACCGTTGTGGTCAACATCCGCACCGGCCTTCACCAATTCTCGAACGACATCAGCACCTGAGGGCACGACGCAGTCATTCGCAACGCGATACAAAGGGGTGTGATTCCCGCCTCCCAACACATTCGGATCCATCCCCATCGCCAGCAGCCTTTGCACGACAGGCACACATCCGCAACTGGCCGCACAGTGCAGTAGGGCTCGGTCATTGTTCTTCACACGAAGAAGTTCGGGGTCCGTCTCAATGGACTGCAGGACGAATTCCACAAGCTCTTCTCTTCCCGCCTCCATCATGCGGGCTAGGATCCCAACCAATACTGATCGCCGAGACGCAAACGCTTTAGCGGCAGCTATCGCAAACGAGTCGCGTTCAAGCGTGATATCGCTGATCAATTGGTCCAATGCCAACTGTTGCTTCCAGCGATGAGAAAGCTCTTCATGTTGCGGCTCCCCAGACTCCGCGCCCAAGATGTAGGCAGAGGTAACCAGAAAGAACTGAGCCAACGCATCTCTCGTTTCGCCTTCAAGGTTGAATGCGTTGAGGGTTGCACGCATTTGCTTTAGCCATGCCGCTCGCTGCTTTTGGGTGATTTTGAACCGAGCGTGAGACTCACGCAGGCTCAACCACCAGCGATATTGCGTTTGGTTTTCGTCACCATCCAAGAATTGAATGAGAAATGCCCCAAACTCCTCGGTGGCGCATCGCATGCTTTTCCCAGGGAAAAGTGGTTTGAGTTCCAAGTCCGTGGCGACTCGAGAATAGAACTCTTTCGCCAGTCGATGGCATCCAGCCTCCCCACCCAGCTTCTGAAGCAGTTGATTTTCGTTACTCATTGGCAGATTTCCCTTTTCGTCTTTATCGTAACAAATCTCAGCGATTTCACCAAGAACATCATTCTCGGGGCCGGAGTGGTAGATTCCTCCTATTACTTGAGGTTTTTACCATGCCACTTCCATCCATTCTCGCGCTAACACTCGCCAGCATTGCAAGTTCGACCGACGCTCCGGTTCCGTTCTTCAATGGATTAGGTTCATTCCACCGGGCGATCACCACGAAGTCTCTGGTTGCACAGCGCTACTTCGACCAAGGAATGGCGTTCGTTTTTGGGTTTAACCATGACGAGGCGATTAAGGCGTTTCGGGCGGCGGCGAAGGCAGACCCAAATTGCCCAATGGCTTATTGGGCGATTGCCAATGCTTACGGACCGAATATCAACTACCCGATGGTTGACCCGGTCCACGCCGCAGGAGCGTGGGATGCGCTGACAAAGGCAAAGGCGATTGCTAGCAAAGGAAGTGCGGTTGAGCAGGCGTTGATCGCAGCTCAATCCAAGCGATTTGCGAATCCTCAACCGGAAGATCGGTCTGGGTTGGACAAGGCCTATGCTGAGGCGATGCGCGAGGTTTGGAAGAAGTATCCGAAAGACCCTGAGGTAGGTGCTCTGTTCGCCGAATCGCTTATGGACCTCCGCCCTTGGGATCTTTGGACCTTGGATGGAAAGCCGGTCGATATCACACCCGAAATCCTACGCACGATTGATTCGGTTCTAAAGCTCAATCCCAAACATCCTCAAGGTTTGCACCTTAAGATCCATGCTTTAGAAGCATCTCCAAATCCGGTAAAGGCACTGGATGCCGCTAACAAACTTCGGGATCTACAACCTGCGCTCGGGCACATGGTCCATATGCCATCACACATCGACATACGTGTTGGGCACTGGGTTGATGCCGAGACTTCGAATGCAAAGGCTATCACCGCGGATACTGCTTATCGCAAAGCAGTTGGGAAGCTCGATTTCTATCGCGGATACATCACCCACAACTATCATATGCTCACGTTCGCGGCGATGATGCGCGGTGAAGGTCAGCGAGCTATCAACACAATGGATGAAGGCGTGCGAATCATCCCGACAGATTGGGCAAAGACTTATGCGGCATTCATCGATGCGTTCATGGTGATGCCAGTCAGCGTGCGGGTGCGGTTCGGCAGATGGAATGAAGTGCTCTCGGCACCGGATTACCCCGAACACTTCCCTATTTCGCGCGCATTGCGCCACGGAGCGCGTGCGGTCGCGTATGCGGCCACCGGTCACGTTGCCGAGGCTTGGCGTGAGCAGGCTGCGTTCGAAAAGATGCGTAAAGCAACCCCGGCAACGGCGAGTTGGGGCAACAATACCGCCGGGTTAATCTTTACCATTGAGTCGCATTTCATTTCTGGTGAGATCCTGCTCGCAGAAAAAAATCTTGATGCTTCCATCGAAGAATTGCGAAGTGCTGTCGTGGCCGAGGATCAGGTGAAGTACAACGAACCTCCGGACTGGATTCAACCAACGCGTCACACTCTTGGTGCCGTACTCGTACAGGCGCATCGATATAAAGAGGCGGTAGATGTGTACAAACGAGACCTCATCGATCACCCCGAAAATGGTTGGGCTCTGAAAGGGCTTGCTCTCGCGTATGCCGGTCTCGGCGATAAACACTCTTTGCAGGATTATCAGTCGCGGTTCGACAAGGCATGGAAAGACGCCGACCTCAAAATCGGGTCCTCCTGTTTGTGCGTCAAAGGCTAGCTCAAACTTCAACCAGAGGTACAGGGGTCATGCGCGATCTAGCAATCCCAGTTATTTTGCGGGCATCAGAATAGAAACCTGTTAGTCTGCACCATGACCAAATTTGGATCTCTTGTTTGCGCCTTAAGCCTTCTCATCATTTTGAGTGGATGCGGAGGCACCAGTGTCACAAGCAGTTCCGGCACAGGTGCTGCTGGTGCCCCCCTTTCGGAGTTCCAAGCCACATTGCCCGATGGGTCGCCCATGGTGATTGAGATCTTCGCGGACGACACACTTGCATGGACAGGTGACTTCGCCGTTGCTGCTGAATCAGGTCCCTACGCCCACCAAGTTGGTTCGTTCGAGGGATCGGTGTCAGGAGGCATCATCAATGCAACGTGCGAAACAGTTGATGGCTACGAGTTTCAGTTGACTGGCACGGTCAAAAACCACGCAAATCTTGAGCTCACCAGATCAGACATCCCTGGCGCCATCCTCGATTTCAAAGCGGTCCAGCCAAACCAAACCATTGCTCGGGGGGAAACAAGCTTCAACCTGAACACCGGCACCAACGGAAGAGTGACCTTGTCTGACACGCCGTATTCTACACAGGCTAACGGTACGTTGTTCGAATATAGAGGAAAGTGGCAGGGGCTCAACGTTACATTCTGGTCCTACAGCTCCGGCTATGCCACGTTAGTTATCTACGGAAACGACTACGCCGTCACTTCTACCAGTTTCCGAAACTATAAGTTGTCAGATTTTGCGACATCGTCCCAGACGTCCGTCAGCAGTCATACGTCTACATATAGTCCAATTACCAAGGCTCAGGTCAAATTCAAGGGTTCAGCAGACGTTTCACCCTAGCCGCTAACCACTACCGATTGATGGTGCCTCCGAACCAAAGCAAAACCGGCGGACCGGGGGCATCATGGCATGTAGAACACGAATGTCGGGGTTCGAGGCCGATGATTTGGCCCTTTCACTCGTAGCTCATGTGACTCATGTCCGAAAATGCCTTCTTCACACCGTTCTCCCTTAAGTCACTGCATCTCAAAAACCGCTTCGTCATGGCACCGATGACGCGTTGTTTCTCACCGGGAGGAGTTCCTACTGCCGATGTCGCGGCCTACTATCGCCGGCGAGCAGAGGGTGAGGTTGGATTGATCTTGTCGGAGGGTACGGTTGTGAACCGGCCCGCGTCCGCTGCTGACAAGGCATATCCCCATTTCTACGGCGAAGAAGCGTTGGCAGGCTGGAAGAACGTGATTGATGAGGTCCATGCTGTTGGCGGAAAGATGGGACCTCAGATTTGGCACGTTGGGATGGTCCAGCCAAGCGGCAAAGATCCCCTGCCGCAGGACATTTATGAAGGCCCCTCGGGTCTCTTGGGTACCGGTGCCGAAGCCGGACGAACGATGACCGAGGAAGACATCGCCGACACCGTTGCCGCATTCGCGCAGTCTGCGGCTGACGCCAAGAAGTTAGGCTTCGACACTTTGGAAATACACGGAGCCCATGGCTACCTGATCGACCAATTCTTCTGGGACTTCACCAACCGACGTACAGACAAATACGGTGGTGCAACTCTGCCCGAGCGATCTCGCTTCGCGTCTGAGGTGGTAGCAGCCATTCGGAAGGCTGTCGGAGAGGATTTCGTGATCCTCCTGCGCCTTTCACAATGGAAGATCGGCAACTTCGAGTTCAAACTCGCCGCAAATCCGGGAGAACTTGAGGCGTGGCTTAGCCCACTTTCGGAAGCTGGTGTTGACATTTTCCATTGCTCCCAGCGACGTTTCTGGGAAGCAGAATATGAGGGATCTGACCTGAATTTTGCAGGGTGGGCCAAGAAGATCACCGGCAAACCGACGATCACTGTCGGTTCGGTAGGGCTCTCCGGCGAGTTCATCGCTTCCCTACGGCAGGGCGAAGGTGCGACTCCCGAACCGCTCACCGAACTTCAGCGAAGGCTTGAGCGAGGCGACTTCGACCTCGTCGCCGTCGGTCGATCTCTGATCTCCGATCCTGAGTGGGTTCACAAGGAGCGACTCGGACTTGCCTCAGAACTGAAGGGCTTCACAAAGGAAGCCCTGGCCACATTGGTATAGCTAAGGGAGTCCGATCCTAGCTATCATGATTAGCTCAGGTGGCACCTTTGGGTTCAACTGGTTTTGAATCCCAGAAAGTGCCCGCTTTCGAATCCGCCATGACGCCCATGCAAAACCGCAGTTTGAAAAGACGACGCCTCACGGGTGGAGTTGTCACCTTCATCCTGTTCGTCCTTGGATTTTTGTGGTTCATTGGCGTTTTCGGTGGAAACGTTAGAGTCGTCGATGCCGGAAGGTACTACCGTAGTGCGCAGATCAGCGGTCCCTTGCTCCAAAACGTCGTCGAGACCTACGGTATCAAGAGCGTGATCAACTTACGAGGTGCACAGCAAAACGACAAAGCCTACGACTCCGAAATATCCATATGCTCCGCGAGTGGCATTCGACATGTAGATTTTGATTTGAGTGCGTACCGCCTTCCGCCTCCCAAAGACATCAAAGGCATTATCCAAGCGCTCGACGAACTGCCGAAGCCAGTTTTGGTTCACTGTCGGGGCGGTGCCGATCGGACGGGGCTCGTATCTGCCCTGTATCTCAATGTCTACAAAAACGTTGCCCTCGACCAAGCAGAGCACGAGCAGTTGACGTGGCGATATGGCCACATGGCGTTTACGAACACGAAGGCAATGGATCGCTTCTTTGACCTTTATCGATCGAGTTCAAATGGTCGAAGTTTGCGATCTTGGATCCTTGAAACTTATCCCTCGATTTACGACGGTGAAGTCAGAAAGCATGCACCTGACGTGTTGCCACCCAAAGGCGGCGAGTAGCTCTGCCGTTAGCGATTTACTTGGATCTTCCAAGTAACGCCAAATCGGTCGACGACAATGCCGTAAAGTCGCGCCCAAGGAACCTCGTCGAGCAGCATCTTAATGTGGCCACCCTGGGAAAGGGCATCGAACGCAACCTCTGCACGTTCAACCGTTTCGATGTGAGTCAGCAAAGCAAAGCCGGCGAAGTCAGACGCCTCAACGGCTGGCAAATCGCTCATGTTGAGCACGGTTTCCCCAAACTTCACAGTCGAGTGAAAAATCTGTTCCTCACCATTCACGGGAATCAAGTCGGGTGGCCCATCCTTGTAGCGCATCACAAACAGGACTTCGGCACCGACGCAATCTCGGTAGAACTCGATCGCCTCTTCACAGCATCCTTTGAAAAACAGATATAGCGCGATATTCATATGCCTCGACTGAGGATACATCAAGCCCTGTGGTTCGTTTCACACCATTGCGGCATGCGGCCCCCAACGAAATTCTCTGTTTCTAGACACTGCGAAGCTTCAGTTGGCGAACGCACCACGGCAACGCTTTGTGAAGCTGCCTGAGCTGAATATCCCGTACCCCTGGTGCATCCGGAATCATTGGCAGTCCAGCGCGAGCAGCGAAGAAACCACTAACCCAAGCAGCAATTTCTGGCGCGTTGGGGAGCAAACTCTCTGGACTCGGACCACCTTCAAGTTCCAGACTCGGCAACCAAAAACCGAGATCCAGGTCCGGATTCGACCGACAAGCGAGATTCCAGTCGATCAGCTTCACTTGGCCACCTCGCGTGATGCACATGTTGTCGCTGCGGATGTCCCAGTGACAGAGGGCATCACCTTCCGTCGAACATCTACTTTCGGCATCCACCAAAATGGCTAGCGACTCGTTCAGCCACGGTTCGTCGGCAATTCCCAGATTAAGGAACGGCTTGGGGTCTACCTCCACCGCAGACCAACCCGACTTTTCCGTCGAGGTGGAGTGAGGTGGATTGCCACGGACCTCCATAAACGTCTCCAACTCAGTTGGTATTTGGTGAATCGCTTGGATGGCAGCACTGACTTGGCTGACCCGAGCGTTTGACCAGGGCGGTGGCCAGAACGCATCGGATAGATCTTCAATGATAAGCAACGGAACCTCTGCCCGTTCATCGGCAGCAATGATCTTTGGCATGAAAGCGGAATCAAGTCGACGATATACGGAGATCTCACGACGGATCTGCACTGCGATCTCAGGCGTCGAACCAGCCTTTAAGAAGAACTTCCCCCTGTCCGAGTCACAGATGAGCCGGGTCGCAGGCGAATATCCTCCTGTTGCAACTCGGAATTCGGTGATCCGGGCTTTGAGGAGGTCTTCTGCTTGGTCGAAGAGGCCGCGGTAGTCCACCAAAATAAAAGCACTCGGGGTTTGCGTTTACTATCTTCTGAGCCACTTTCGCGGGATCGTGGTTTTGGAATCTTCGCCTTGCCAGTAGATCGAGACGACCCACCATCGCTTTCCGTCATTGAACAGCTGGAAGCTGTTGATTCCCCTTTCGAACGGCTTTTTGTCGTCGAGTTTGTTGCGCGATTCGTAGGTACTGAAGACTTGGCTGATGTTTCCGAATGTGTCGACGTGCCTTGATATCTCGCGCTCGAAGAACCCGTTCTTTTCTAGGTAGGGGCCCGACATCTTTATGTAGTCTTCGACTTCCATCGGGATGTAACGGAGGTCGCCCTTCTGAGTCCTCACGGCTGCTCCAAGTCGTGCTTTTGCGGCGAAGAGCGATCGCATTCTGTCCCAGTCACGCTTCTGCCCCGCTGCCCCAGAGATGACGTCGTAGGTCGCTTTGATAATCGAGTCCATCGACGCTACGTCTTCTGGTTTTGGCTCAATTGTCTTCTGTTGCGCTGTCCGCTCTTGCGCGCAAACAGTTGTGACACAAAACGCCAAAATACAAAGCCCGGTTGACTTCCCAAAAATCCGCATTGCACATCATACGCGGATTCGCGGGACGCCAGTGCCCCAAGATAACTCACTCAGGCATGGGATTGCGAAACCATCCGTTTCGCATTCGATCTCATCTGATGAATAATGGTGCCAAATTCATGATTCCCTTCCTTATCAGCCTGGTAATAAATCCACCAATGACGCTTTCGCCGGAGGTGTACACCGTACCGGACCTGTGTCGAACACTGACTGACGTCACCGGAGTCAAGCACACCGTTGATGCCGCCTTGGAGGACTATCCTCTGTTCATCAGCGTAAAGCCCGATGACGCATCTCGAGTCGAGAAACTGATCGGAATCGCATTACGCGGCAAGTGGGTGGCGACTGACTCAGGCTTAAGGTTGACACCCGTCATTCCAACGAAGGATGAGGATTTCGAAGGATTTCAACGGCAGTATAAGCAAGCTTTCAGTGGAAAAGCTGCCAATGGCTTACCCGTTCGGGAACTGTATGAGATGAAGCCAGGAACCATCTTGCGGTTCGGTGTGAAGCCCGGACCGCATGTCCGTCCGTTGCCAGCGTCCATGCAGAAATCGAGGTTTGCTACCCCGAAACTGATGTGGCGAGTACGGCGCTTGGCTTACGGCGTGTTCGATCACATCCGAAGTGGATGGGCGAATTCTTCGGATATGTTCACTGCCAGCGGCCAGACCCAGTTTGCTGCCTTACCGCCAACGGTCGAATCCCTGCTCAAGTCAGATTTGGCAAAGCCTGCACCCAATTGGCTGCCCGATCACTTTCCTTCGGGTGATCCCATCAGTTCGTGGGCAAATCCCGCCCTGAAGCCGGTTGCAGCCGTGGTCGGATCAGATTTTGTGATCGCACTTCCCGATTCGACTTGGTATTGCTTCCGATTCGATACGACGAGAAAGCCAACTCAGACTATTCGCGACGCCCTAGGTCTATTCTCCAATTCGGATGAATGGATTACCGACGGTGAAGCCGCGATAGCGCGCTTAACGCCAATGGAGGCTAAGCTCAGGACGCAGGCATCTCGGCAAGCGTTTGAGCAGTTTCTCGATTTTGGTCGGCATCATTTCATGGTGAGTCTGCCCGACGTCGCATCCTACTTGGCAAAACAACGAGCAATGGCAAGTGATGCAGGTTCCGATGGGGCCATCAATGCAGCAAGCTACCACGTCGTAATGTCCGAGGCGTATGGAGCTGATTTCCCGTACAACGTGCGACTCTTTGGGAGCCTTAAGAAGGCCGATTGGGAAAAGCTGAGAAGTAAGAAGAGTTTTCCGCTTTCAGCGTTGAGTAAGGCTGTAATCTCCCAAATCGAGACGATTCTGCTGCAATCTATGGCTCGGATCTATCCTTCCGACCCATCGACGCTTGAGCGAGGGATTGGTGATCCGGGAACATGGTCGAGCCTTGAAGCATCCAACCTGAGCGTCCGTGCCGTCGTCGAGGAAGTCCCCGTCCTTTTGACTTGGACAGGCGACTTTTCTCAAGTTGAATCTCCCGAGTTGGCCGGAGCCGGATACAAAATTCGAGTCAATACCCACCAGGGCGACATTCGATACCAAACGGCTACCAACCAATCCGTGAAGATTACAATCTCGAATGGGAAAGGTGATTCTGTCGAAACCGGGTTCGCTACGACTTTGTTTGATCACCAGGCAAAGCCCATTGAATGGAAAGACCTCCCCCCTCCCATGCTCGCCCCATTCAAGAAAGGATTGGCAGCCGCAGCCGCAGCCGCCCGGCCCAGGGGTGACCGCCGAAATCAGTAGGGGAAGCGAAGGCCCTGCTAACCCAACGGTGGCCGATCACAGCGGTAACAAGAATCGAGGCACGCCTTAATGTCAAACAGTTTTGGCAGAATGAGCTTATTCTGTAGCCACGGCATGGTGTCTGGCCGCGCACCCAGCTCGCGGCTTGAACCCATTTTGGGTCTTAGCGAACGGTCCGAACGCCGGTACAAGCCACCCGGCGGCTACGGCGGCTGTTGAAATACCAAATCTGTTTGACATTAAGGCACGCCTCGCCCCTACGTTCGGAAGATTGACTTGATGGCTTCCAGGTACTTCAGGCCGTGGACGGTGTCCGGCTCCAAATAGCTGCCTTCGGTCCACTCGTTCCAACAGTTGATGTTGAGAATTCGGGGTCCGTCCTTGTGTTTTAGCAGATGCTGCTTGGTCATCTCGAGTGCTTCTCGAAACCTCTCCGGAGTGTTGCCGGAGATCGTATTCATGAAGGGGTAACCAACGTTTGCGAACTCGTCGCGCTGATCGGCACGGGGGCTTGAATCCCATCCCATCGTCACGTTTGGAAAGTAGGGCACGCCGAACTGGTGATCGACCGATTTCCAGTATTTGAAATATGCGTCTCGAACGTAGTTGTAGTCGGTTTGCTGATCGGGCAGTCCCACGTGATGAATCCACACGTAGGAAGTCACCGAATCGAATCCGAGGTCCTTGATTAGCTTGACATTATCCGCTGGCTGCCGCTCTCCAGGGAGAATCGTCTGACCCCATACAACCGCATTGAGATGTAGTCCCGGCATGTGGGCAGCCACAACCTTTGCCCGGAGACGATCGAGAGCAGTGCGCGTCGCCTGAACAGACCCAAAACTCTCCACCAGCTTCGAGAGTTCGTAGAAAGAAAAATAGGGCTTACCATCGATCTTCCAATACGACGGATGGCCGAAGTAGTGCTTGACCAACAGGTCTCCGACTTTGTCGAAGGTCTCTGGCGTAAACCGACCTGGGTACTGCAAGCGGTGCGGCGCACCGCGACGGTAAGGGTGAATATCCGTCCAGTCGTGATTCGCCCACATGAGACCAAATTTCATTCGCTTGTTGTTGCGTGCCTTCAAGAACCCGCGCTCGATGGGGCGATCCAGAAACGGTCCATCGTCGTAGTAGTACCAATCGAAAATGAAGGCGTCGATTCCGTGATCGGCCGCGGCATCGATCTTCTTAGCCATCACTTTTGGGTCCGATTCATCGGTGTAGCCCCAAAGTGGAACATTCGGTTGATGGTGCCCCAAAAATCTCGGTCTGGCGTTCTTCACCAACTCCCACTCGGACCAGCCAGCTCCTTTTGCCTTTACATTTCGAGGGTCACCCGGATGGTAATTTCCGAAGTAGTAGCTCGCAACCGTGATTTTGTCGGGCTGAGGATTGGGATGGATCGTCATAGCGAAGAGCAATGCGAGCAAAGTCATGAATTGGCCTTCAGAAGTGGACTACTTTAAGTCCGTTCCACCACACCAGCGCCTTATCGAAAATGTTTCTCAGGTGGTCGCTGCTGTGGAATCCCTCACCAGGATGCCACTGAGCGTCGTAGCCTTTGAACTTCAACGCGGCTGCCATTTGACTGTTGCCGAGGAACCAGTTACCAAATTGGTTGTCGAGATCATGGGTGCCATCCTGGAGGAACGCACGGATGGGCTTTGGATCGGTCAGTCGGATGAGAAATGGATAGTTGTGCCCCCCTTCCATCAGCGAATCCCCGTGGGCGATGTTATCAAAGCTTCCTACCGAGCTGATTACCACTCCGAATGATTCCGGATGCTGCCAGCAAGAAGTAAAGCCACAGATCCCACCCGAACTCACGCCAACACAAGCTCGCTGATGTGGATCCGGACTGAGTTTCACAATCTTTTGGACCTCGGGAAAGATCTCAGTTAGCAAGAATTTGGAGTAATCGCCGCTCAATCGATCGTATTCGTGCGATCGAAATGCATAAGTTCCGGGTTTGTCCTGTCCAGGCTCGATGAAGATGCCGACTGTAGGAGGAATAAGGCCCTCGCGTGCGCAGTTCTCTAGCGCATTGGCTTGCCACTGACGGTCCCACTGGGCATCGGTTCCGATCAAAACCGGATAGGCGTGGTTTGTGTCGAAACCCGGCGGGAGATAAACAAACCACTTTCGAGTGGTGTTTGGAAAGATGGTGCTCTTCCACTCTCCCATGTCACGAAGCTCACCCTTGCGTCCACCTGGCGGTGTGTCACAGGTTGAGTTTGGCAAGTAAACCTCAAGGTTATGTGTCTTGCCTACAGCCTTACCATCCACGATGTAATTGACGGTCGTGCCTTGTCCTGGACGAAGTGTCGTGGTTGAGACGAGGAGGCTGCCTATTTGGGTGAGGGTCGACTCAGGCAGGTTATCTCCCCCGACGGAGCCGCGATGCTGGCCCGGGCCCGCTTCGACCGCAAACAGAACCTTGACTCCCTCTTTGTATGGCGCGATACCAGTTACGAGGTCTTCAGCTTTGAACTTATGGCGGATCAAAGACTCCGCCTGCAATGGCTCATTCTTGAGCGCATTACTTACCTGTTCGAGGAAGGAAGATTGATTTCCGAGAGTGGCAACCATTGCCACGGCGAGACCAAGTGTGAGCAGCACGCCGTGATTCTACAGCGCAACTGGGGTTTGGTGATGATTATTGTCGGGAACAAGTGACACACGAGAGGCGAGGTGTGACTCACTTACCCAACCCTGGGCCTGCTAAAACAAAAGCAACAAGAGTCTCTCCCTGAATCCAGCTCCAGTTTGGTTCACCAAAAGCATGAAGCGAGGCACGCCTCGCACCCACAAATACCGGGGGATTTGGCGACATTGCGAACATTGGTGCGGCATAAATGGACCTACGGTTATGTCCACGCTACACGCTTTGTTCGAGCAAGAAGAGGCAAGCCAGAACCACACCTTTGGCGGAGAGAATTACGACCGGTTGCCTTGCGCGGTGGGGACCTATCTTCGCCATGCGATTGCCGAAGACACTCCGCTCGCTTCAGCGGTGCGCTTGCACATGACGGGCGAAATCAAACTAAAGCGTTGGCTTCCCTTCACTGCGACCCAAGTCGTGCGACTGGACCAAGGCTTTATCTGGAATGCGAGAGTGAATATAGAGCCTGCATTCATTTCAGGTCACGACCAGTTCATCAATGGTACAGGCAAATGCAAATGGAAGCTGATGGGACTGCTCAAAGTGATGTCTGCCAAAGGACCTGATATCTCACGATCTGCGGCGGGTCGGATGGCAATTGAGCGGATTCTGCTTCCCTCCGCGTTTTGCCGCCCCGACATCTCGTGGTCGGGCACCGCATTGACGGCGACGGCAACCTCAAAGATTGCTACTTTTGATTCTCAAGTCACGCTTAACATTGATCCCAGCGGAATGATCAAGTCGGTAGCGATGCCAAGGTGGGGAAATCCAGACCGAGGCGCGTTCAAATCGCTACCGTTTGGTGGACTTATTGAAGAAGAAAACACTTTCGATGGCTATACCATTCCGACTCGCCTCCGAATCGGATGGCATTTTGGAACCGAACGGTTCGACAAGGGTGAGTTCTTCCGCTGCACCATTACCAACGCAGAATTCCGCTACTGAACACTAAAGTCGGACATTGATGCTCCCTTTTGCTTTGTCACGATCAGCAGCATTCGCTACTTATCTTGGCTCTAAATCAGCCGACCAGTAGGAGAATCTCGTTATCATAAGACGTGGTTGTCAGAATCAGATCTCGCGAAGATCCTTTCACTGCCCATTGTCCCACTTAGAGACATTTTGAAGGCTGGACTTGCCAGGATAGAGCGTAGCCAACAGCCTGTTCCAAGCTCCAATCGTGGGTCGTGTCCATGATTCGCAACCACTCAGGTTCACCGAGACGTACTCGAGCTTCGTTCAGTTTTCTCTCTGACTCCCCATCGACAGAATAGAAAATTCTCGTTTGTGAGGTTCGTTCGATCATGCGAATCGCCCCGAATATATGTGCCGAGGCTTGGTCGTCTTCATGAGCGAGACACATCAATAGGAAATTGTGCAGCGCCCAACCCAAATAGATGTCTGCATTCTCTGCAAGAAACACAGGGAGTGCTTCGCCAAACATTTCAATGGCCGTTGCAGTATTTCCAGCATTGAAATGCGTCCAAGCGATGGCGTACGTCATGGTGGCGACTTCACGCGGCATCGCACGCTCCAAATAGGTGTCTCGGACCGCGTTCAAGTGACCCAAAGCCTCCTCGTAGCGACCACAATCGGTTGCACACCGACCGACATTGCCCCGGAATGTTGTCGCAAAGCCCTGTTCCCCGAGTTCAATAGCAAGATCCAGAGCCTCGACCGCCATCTTGTACGCATCCTCGTATCGTCCGATGAGACGCAAGACAAGTCCTCGTGTATTGAGAGCGCGCGCGAGCACGGCTCGATCCTCTTGATCACGAGCAAGGGCTATAGCTTCCTCGGAATAGTGATCGGCGTTTTCCGCATCGCATTGTTCCCAATAGAAAATTCCCAAGCCAGCAACTGCCCTTGCAACCAGTGGGGCGGCAGTGGTGTCCCTTCGAGCAAGAATCTGACGCAACCAGAAGGCACTTTCCCGCCCTTGGGTCGCCACCGACAAATAGGCGGTCAAGCTAAAAACGAACTGTGCGAACGCAGTTCCGTCGGAGCAAAGCTGCATTGCACGCTGCCAGTTGTCGCGCTCTAAAGCAAACTTGGCCATTGCCTCCGGCCGCTGATGAGTCGCAATCAAAGGAGAAGTCTGTTTCGTCATGGCATAGACGACGTCGACAAACTTCTGCTGCACGGATGCAAGTGCCCGATTCTCCTTGAGACAGCTCTCACCAAACTGACGAATGACTTCGTACATGCCATACCGCACAGCGTCAGAACTGGATGACGCCACAAAAATGACGGAGCACTCCACCAGTCGATCCAAAGTCTCCTGAAGTTCGGGAACCTCGACAAGATGTTCGGCAAGATCGATAGAGAATGTCGCTGGAAAGATACAGAGCTGGCGAAAGATGCGCTGCTCTTCCGACGTTAGCGAATCGTAGCTCGCACGAACCGCCGATTCCATCGTACGCACCCCTTCCGGTCGCGTACGGTCGATGGCTCTCAATAGTCGCATTTGATCGTCCAACCCGTCGGCGACTTGGGAAAGGCTAATACTCTTGAGCCGAGCTGCTGCCAATTCCAGTGCAAGAGGTATGCCTTCAAGGCCAGACGAGATCCTTACCAATAATTCGGAATCGGTCTCGGGGTTGAGCCGTTTGGGTGAAATCATGTTTGCCCGCTCAACAAAAAGGGCTACTGCAGGCGAAAGCCAGACCTGTGCCGAGCGGGTTCAGATGCACAACATGCTCGCCTGGAATCCCCAAAACAACACGGGAGGTAACGATCACCTTTGTTTCGTCGGTTTCCGTGACGAGTCGATGGACTAAAAGCGCACAAGCTTCAACAAGATGCTCGGCATTATCGAGAACAACCACATCCTGCCCCGTCCGAAGATGATCGAGTAGCACCTCGATTGACTCGCGATCTTCTGGGCAGTGAACATGCATTTCACGTGACACATGGTCGGCAAGCAATTCGGAAACCGTCAACGGGGCCAGCGGGATGAAAGAGTAGGAACCTGTCGATGCTAGTTCCATCGCCAAGCGTGTCTTGCCAAGCCCTGCCGCTCCGACGATGGTGACGATTCTCGCGTCTTGAAGGAGAGCATTGATGTAGGCCACCTCCGGGTCCCGACCAATAAGTTTGGTGACGGGTTTCACGGTCCGCAGTTTTTGCGTCCCTGGCTCAACACCGGGTGCCTTGAGGGATTTATACACCGAAACAGTATCTGCACTGGGCTCCAAACGCATATCTCGCCAAAGGCGTTGGCGGAACTCGGTGTAGACTCGAATTGCCTCGGGAACATTGCGGTCGGCAGCGAGAACGCTCATGACTCCGCGGCAACAGGATTCCGACAATGGTGTCAACCGAAGGGCAAAGGTCGACCACCGTGAAGCGGCCCCCAACTGGCCCGCCGCAAGAGAAAGCGTAGCTTCCCGCTCAAGGACTTCGGACAGTCGACGCACGCGAATGTCTCGTTCATAGAAGACAAAGTCATCGGGGAACTGCTCAAGAAGGGGTCCGCGCCACAACTCAATTAAGCGATCAACTTGCTCAGGGCGAGGCTCACTGGTTTCTAGTAGAGCATCAAATTCCACCACATCGATTTCGCAGTCGTCGGAGTGAAACATCAGGGAGCGCGTGGAAGGCGCGCTGATGCGATCTGCATGGATTCCCAACGCGATTCGGACATCGTTCAGACACTGACGCAGTCCTACTCTCGCCTTTTCCCGAGTGGAATCCGGCCACAAGGAATCACAGACGAAGTCCCGCTGTACCTCCTTGTCTGCTCGAATCAAGAGCATCGCCAACAGCGCGTAACTCTTGCGAGATCGTAACCGCCCAAGTGGCTCCCCATTTACGGAAACCTCGAATGTTCCAAAAAGGCGAGCTTCGATCATGTTTTCTATTTCGGTAAATCTCTCGGAATTCTAGCTCGTAACGGCCAGCAGTCCCAACTCGTCAACGCTGGCGTAACGCTTCTTCTCCACGATTCTCAAACCGCAACAAAAGGAGTTTCGCACAAATCTATGAGAGGAAATCAGCAGAGCATTTGCTCATCGAAGATCAAACTCTTGTGGACACTATTCACATTCTGGATAGCGTCCGCAATAGCGCTCGCCCAAGCCCCATCGGTGGCCAGCACCAACCCGTACCACGGTCCGGTTGGCACTCTCGTCACCATATCGGGAAATAACCTAGCCACTGCTTCGGCAGTCTATTTCAACAATGTCCCCGTGTCATCGATCCAGGTTCTCAATGCTTGGTACATCAAAGTCACGGTGCCAGCGGGAGCAACAACCGGAAAGATCAAGGTCGTTAATCCATCTGGCAGCTATACAACTTCTAGCGACTGGAAGGTGGATCTCCCCCTCCCCACCATCGCCTCGTTCAACCCATACCATGGAACACCTGGAACCCCAGGAACCGAGGTCACGATTTCTGGAACCAATCTTGGCAAGACCAGCATGGTGTCATTTAACGGTCGATTAGGCATGAATCTCGTCGTTGTGAACGACTGGATGGTTAAGGCTTCGGTGCCACTAGGCACTACGACTGGAAAAATCACACTCAGCACTTCGGGTGGATCCGTTACCACGTCTTCAGATTTCATCATCGATGCTGCGAGCGGATCCGGTGGGTCCGGCGGTTCGGGAGGATCTGGCGGTTCAGGTGGCTCCGGTGGATCTGGAGGCTCGGGTGGCTCAGGAGGGTCCGGCGGCTCAGGTAGCGGTTGGGTAGATCCTCCCGCGATCGATCCGCCAGCCGGCTCGATGGCTGCGCATCCACGTATCTTCCTTCGTCCGCAAGACGTTACGCGCGTCCGGCTGTGGACAACTCCAGGTAACACTCGCTGGACGGCCATGCTCGCACTCGCAAACAGCGCCAAGGCATTGATGGATGGCGGCACCCTGACTGACTCGGGAGAAGCATCCGGTACTGGCGCGATGACGCCTCCCTACGAATCGATCGCCGAGCTGTTCGCCTTTATGTCGCTCGTGCACCCTGATTCCAACGCTCAGGCAGAGTATGCCAACCGAGCCTACACGTTGATCATGAAGGTGATCAATGAGGCAGCGAAGGGCCAAGCCGATGGCCAGCCGTTCCGAAGTTCCGACTTCGCAACTTTCAACCGCGCTAGTTGGTGGGGCGAGTCTTTCCCTGCCGTTGTTGACTGGTGCTACAACAAGTTCACCCCTGCCGACAAGGCCAAGATCCGAACCGTCTTCCTCCGATGGATTCAAGACAACATTCGATCGGCCTACTCAGCTCATCCTCTTCCAGTTGGCGTGACCAACGACCCTTCACTCCTCGCCGACAAGGTTGCTCTTCGATGGGCAACGAACAACTACTACTGCAATCACCTCCGCCAAATCGGCCTGCTGTCGATGGCACTTGATGCTGCCGACGACATTCCAACTGCTGCCGGTGACCCACCTGCAGGAACCCTTCGACGATTCGTTGGCAACACCATCGGAGCTTGGATGTATCAGACCCAAGCCTACGAAAAGACGGACGGTGCCGGTGGAATCTCACCAGAGGGCCTCGGATACGGCGAAATCAGTCAGCGTGGTGTCGCCATGATGCTTCTCGCCATGAACACCGCTGGGATCGAGGGCGCTTCCGTCTATGGCCCCGCCGCCAGCATGATCAACGATCCGTTCTGGGATCACGAGTTCATGGACGGCTACATGAGCATGCTAAGCCCAGCACAAACCGTTCAGGAAAACTGGATCGGCCCAACCTACCTTCCCTACCTGTTCTCGGATAACAGCGACTATCGCAATCCGGATTACGTTCGAGTGCTCGGCTCGCTTGCGATCCAAGCTCTCAACACGGGCAATATGACGCGCTACGCCAAGTTGCGCTGGATGATCGACAATCTTCCTGCTGGTGGCGTGAACGCTCAGTACTACAAGATGACAACGGCGATGGCCGGCTCGGCCATTTCGCTGCCGATCTGGTACTTCATGTCCTGTGATCCGAACTTCGTCGCCAACAACGACCCACGGCAGTCACTGCTGACGGATTACTTCGATTCTGGTCTCGGAATTCTTACGTCTCGAAGCGATTGGTCGGCAAGCGCTTCCTTCATGACCTTCAAGGCTAGCTACAATTCAACGGACCACCAACACAGCGACGGAAACTCACTAGGTTTCTACCGCAACGGCGAGTGGCTCTCTAAGAACGTGTCCGGTTACGGCACCAATGTTGGGGGCTCTGCCTACCAGAACACCCTCGCCATCGAGAACCCAGGAACATCCTCTTTCGGCCAGTGGACAGATGAAATCGCCCAAGGTTCGCAGTTCGGCTACGATCCGATTGGCGATCCTGCCAAACCACTCCTCAGCTACGGTCCCGGTTTTGCCACGATCCAAAGCGATGACACCAACCTGTACAACTGCTCGTTGATACCTGCCGTCGACGTTCAGCACGCAAGCCGAAACGTCGTCTTCCTCAAACCGGACGTCCTCGTCTCCTACGAGCGAGCTTCGTCGAAGTCACTGAATCGATACAAGCGATCGAATATCAACGTCGGTTCCAACCCAGTCCTCAGTGGTAAATCCGCAACCGTTCAGGGAGCGAACAACCAACAGTTGGTTGTGGACGCACTTCTCCCCCTGAACACGACCCTCACCTCCTCGGTCATTGGATCGATCAACAATGAGAAGGCAAATATGGAGCCAATGAGCTTCCGCCTCACGTCAGAAGATCTGTCCAAGCCGCAGACCTGCCGCTTCTTGAACGTGATGCAAGGCGTCACGGGTGGCCAAACAAAGCTGCCCGTGTCCCTTGTCCAGTCATCTTCAGGAACATCCTTCGATGGCACTGTTGTGGGCACCACGGCCGTGATGTTCCCACAAGACCTGTCAGTCGCATTCACGGGAGTAACGTTCAGCGTTCCAGCGACGACAACCACGTTCTTCGTGACTGGCCTCACCCCCAACACCGGATATACGATCGTCGTGACTCCAAATGGAAGCACAAAGTCGATCACGATCACTGCCACAGGTGCATCGCTGGCCAACGCAGGAGGTGTATTGATGTTCTAGGCACCGCCTAATCCACGGCCCTCCATTCACACCCGAATGGAGGGCCAACACACTTTGAGATAACAACTCTCAGTTCTGAAACGTCTAGTTGGTATGTTCCTGATCGGAATGCCCCAAGTCCATCACATTCATTCCGGCCCCGCATATCGACGAATCGCTCGGCTCTCTCAAGCCCGGATTGACTTTGAATCGAAGGTCATCGAGGACCGTCGAGTCCCATATGATCTGCACATCTTCTCCATGCCATTCAACCGACACTCGGTCGGCTTCTATCCGGTTGGGAGATCAGATTGCCGATTTCTGATCACCTATCGGAATGGCCCGAAAGCGATCCTCTTTCAACGCATTGAAGGCAAAAAGGCCATATGCAAATGGTGCATCGAGCTTCGACCGACAACCACTCATCGCGCTTGCACGGGAACGATGATGCGGTTACTTGCTGACAGCGGTGTCGAACCAATCCAGCAACTGGATAAGACGCAAGCTGCGGAATTAGGTTCAAAGTCAAAGTTCGTAAGCTATAGCATGGGTGGGGATGGTGGGCAAATCTGCGCTGCGGCTCTAGAGACCCCTGATCGGCACAGAAACTCGACTTACATCTTCCCCGAGTTCATCAAGTGTCCCATCATCATTGATGAAGCAAAACAAATGGGCCTTGGCGCAATCTATTGGCCTAGGAATGTTCAGGTCACTGTTTCAAAGCCACGTTCCAAACCGTGATGCGTGGAGATTTCGGACTAATATAGATCCCAACTTGCGTTACAAGGGGATAAGAATGAAACTGACCTACCTAATTGGCTTTGCCGCGTTGGCAACTTCGACTGCGCTCGCCCAAACTCCTACAATCTATCCGGACGTTAAAGCGGCCCCAACCGACATCAAAGCCGCACTGACCAAGGCAAGTAAGGAGCACAAACGAGTGATTCTCGACTTCGGTGGCAACTGGTGCGGCGACTGCAAGATTCTCGACAGCTATTTCCACAAAGCTCCGAACGCTGACTTGCTAAAGAGCCATTTCTTGCTGGTTCACGTCAACATCGACAAATTCGACAAGAACGTCGACATCGCCAAGAAGTACGATGTGCCCCTCAATCTCGGAGTTCCCGCCCTTGCCGTTCTCGATGAAAAAGGGAAAGTTGTCTTCAGCCAGAAACATGGCGAATTTGAGTCCATGCGCAAGCTGGATGCGGCGTCCGTGACGAAATTTCTCGATCAGTGGAAGCCAAAGTAGCTGACAGCCCTCCTTGAGGTGATCCTTATGACAAAAGCCGAGCAATCCATCGCTGATGTGCTCCAAAACTCCTTCGACATCCGTGCAGACGTGATCTCAGCGGGAAATGGGCAAGCGGAGACAACTCGCTTTCGAATTGAGTCTGGAGACAAAAAGTGGCTCGCAAAGCACCATGGACCTTATTTCGAAAGCAATACAAGCTTCATCGAATATGAGTGCGCGATGCTGGAGTTTTTGGCGCAAAGCGATCTTCCAGTTGCGCCAAACATCCGCACGGTTGACGGAAGGCCGTTTGAAATCCTGGACAACCGTCCGTTGGTTGTTTACGAGTGGTCCGAAGGCTACGTCGAGTGGCCCACGTCTCTAGCGAAATCTCGATTGTTAGGATCTGCGTTGGCAAAGATGCATGTAGCGCTCGATGGATTTTCTTCGAATATCCCGTCACCCAGATACGACATCGACCGGCTCATCGAAAGACCACTTGAACTCCTACGGCCGTTCGCAGAGAGCGAAACCCAATATGCCAGACTGTGCTCTTCGGTGCGAGAAGTCCTACCACTGGTTTCAGCGATTCCTTTGGACTCCGCGAGTTTTGGGCCAATCCACGGGGATATCCACCAAGGAAATTGCCATTTTGCTTCCGAGTCAGAACTGACGGTTCTGGACTTCTCTCTGGCTGGCATTGGCTACCGCACCTATGATCTCACCGGGTTCTTGTGGCCTATGAGAGATCAAACAATCGAGGATCCAGCCATGCAGACCGCTTGCCAAGGATTCCTCGAAGGATATGACCAGATTCGCCCCCTCACTTCCGCAGAACGCGATGCCATACCCGCCTTCGTGCAACTCCGAAGTCTCTGGGAAACAGGAAACTGGATCGAAGCTGGCACCGGACGTGAACAGCCCGAGGAGGTTGCCAAGGCGATTCCATATCTCATTCAGCAGTTTGAGGCTTCTTTCTCGTAGTCAGTCCGCAAATAATTGAAGGTCAGCGAACCGACCGGCCGACCAATTTCGCAAGACGTCGTTTTCGATGCCTTTTCCAAGAAAGAACCAGGATTGGATGACGTTGTACAGGTTGCAGACAGCATTCGTCTCATCCGTCAGTCCCCACAGCCGACGCAGTTCTTCTCCATAGAACGAAGCGCCAATCCCCACGTCTAGAATTGAGGTGACCTCGGCAAGACTGAGCCAATACAAAGGATCGCCGTAGCACACAAAATCGAGGTCGACGATGCCCTGCAGAATTCCGTCCTGAATAATCACGTTCTTAACCGTGAGATCATCAAGAAAACAGGTTGGCTGAACAGCATCTAAGTAGGAAGTCCAGTTCGCAACAAGGTCACGTAGTTCTACTGGAGAACCTGCTGAATCTCTCTCGATAATCGAAGTCCAACTAGCGAAGGGTCCTGGGACATTCATCGGAGTCCATCCGAAGCCGCGTCCCTTCGGAAGACCGGTTACCAATCTCTCAATCTCAACGATTCTCTCAGCGAGGTGGGTCATCTGTTCGCTGGTCATTTCCCCTAAGACGTGGCCAAGATCTAGCCCAGGGATTTTGATCAGCAGAATGTAGTCGAAACTGCCGATTCGGCCCTTCGATAAAACGGTTGGAGTACTGATTCCTAACCTAGAAAGCACTCGAATATGATGTTCGGTGTGATCAAAAGCTCCTTGATCAGACCTCGTTTTCAGGATGAAGTCGCCAGCCACGGTCCGAATTTCGAAGGTCAGACCTCCGTGCCCATACGGTTGGTGGACAATTTCATTGATCGGCCCCAGCAGATTTTCAGCCAGCTTCTGAATTTGTGGTCGGATCCCCTCCATCACGTTCGGAGCCTACCATCTTCGAAAATCCACACCTAAAACGGCACGGATATCTCAAGTCTCCGCCAGTCTTCACTTTGCGCCCCTTAGCGTCCTTTGCGAGAGGTGATGCTCGACAACAACAAGAACTACTGCCGATTCAGAAATCCACAAACAAGACGGTGCGGTTCTCGCCGGTCAATAACTCGCGAAAGCGGAACATCAGCTACCACGGCAAGGTCGGAGGGATTCAGTTCTTCGACGTTTGTCTCGCCAACTTTCAGGCCCGCACAATCCGCGTTGGAAAGAAAAGGAAAGCAGTCATGACATTAGTCAAAACAATTTCGCTCGCCGCCTTGGCATTTGCCGCCATTGCCGTGAGAGCACAAAGCAATCAGCAAGATATCCGGGTCGTCATCGACGGACAGCAACTCCAATTTACCGATCAGCAACCCATGGAAAGCGATGGTCGCATCCTAGTCCCACTCCGAGGCATATTTGAGAAGCTCGGAGCAAGTGTTGAGTGGGATCGGCCCACCCAGACGATTCGCGCCACCAAAAATGGCCTTTTAGTTAGGCTCTCAATTGGTCAGTTGGACGCGATGGTGAACGGCGCGAATGTTCACATGGACGTCGCCGCCACACTTTATGGTGGGACCACGATGGTGCCTCTCCGATTCGTAACCGAGGCACTCGGCGGATATGTCAGCTGGGATGCTGGCCAACACGAGGTCATGATCACTTCCTCGACAGACTACAACCTCCAGGCAGCTGCCCCGACCCAGGTTAGGCCTTTGAGGCCAGTCCGACCGGGCAACACCCGATCCGAATTTACGGTTATCGCCGCCGATACGGTCATTCCGTTGACGCTAAATGAGCATCTAACGTCATACAGTACGCGGGCGGGGGAAAACTTTACAGCCACTCTCGACACCAACGGAGAGAGTCAGTATCTCGGACTACCTAAAGGAACCAAAGTCGTTGGAACGGTCACCTACGTTCGTCAACAACGAGACCGAGAACCTGGAGTGATTGAACTCACATTCGACCACTTGGTCTTGCCAGATGGTCGCAATCTCGAGATCGAAGGGCGCCTGATTGGTTTGGATGCCAACAGCGTGACTCGAAAGACGAACGGCGCCACGATGGCAAACAACTTTCCACAAACGGGTCGAGTCGTGTTTGCTGGATATGGCGAAGGTTCGGGCGTGATTGTCGGAATTCACACCAAGGTCAAACTTGGACGCGGAATTATGAGCGGATTGCTTGACGGCGGAACCACTACGAGACAGCGTCAACTTCAAATTCGAGACGTCAATTTGCGCGTTGGAACAGGAATAGGCCTTAGACTATTCGAAGAGCTCAAAGTTCCTCGTCACTAGAATCCGTTTCGACACAGTCGGAACACTCCACGCTCAGGGTTGCCACTCATCGCGACGGCAGCCCTGAAGGTGGCCTTTGTCCATTGCGACAACCAGAAGGAGAGTTTGATGAACCTTTTCTCCAGATTCATGATCATTGGTATCTTCACATCAGTCATGACGCTAGCAGCAACAGGCTGCAAGTCCGAAGTGCCCGCACCGGAACCTGTAAACACATCTCAAATAGAGAAGACGACCTATCGCTCGAATGGTGAGCAGATTTACGTAACGGCAACGAGCCAGCGCGGAAGCACCATTGACACCAAAGTGGATCCAGCCGGGAAGGAAAACTCCATGGGCGGAATGAAAATGCCATGTATTTCCTGCCACGGTCCCGATGGACACGGTGGACCAGACCAGAAAGGCGCGATGGGCACGGCCCCAGCAAAAGACATTCGGTGGTCCAAACTCGAAAAGGAGTACAACCCAGAGAAATTCCGTTTGGCAATCACCGAAGGAAAGGACGCCGATGGCACTCAACTCAAAGCCGATATGCCACGTTGGAACATCGGCAAAGAAGACGTCGCCGATTTGATCGAATATCTGAAGCAACTCAAATAGGGGACTTGATCACTCCGTTCATCTGCGCTTTTGCGGTATAAGCCCAACCCAAGCTCAAAGCCCCCTTACCGCAGCCTAAACTTCCGCTAGGATGCTGATTCTGGGAAGACTTGGACCCCGTACGGGGTGAGACGTGGGTGCTTTGTGCGTCCGGTCGGTCCGTAGAGCGCATCGAAAATGATTATGAGGAGACACGTGGGCCTCGAAAAAGATCTAGGTTCGACTACCATTATCAGATGCAATCTTCGGCACCTATGACGTTTAGCTCAACCATATCAATGGATCAGCTTTAATGACCAAAGGAGGGCTTGAGTGAGAACTGGACGCCAATGAGACTCATCGCGCGAAAAGGAAGACCAGGATACGTATCGTTTTTAGGACTAAGCACTATTTCTCTCATTTGCTGGGTTGCGTGGATGTGTCGATGGATGTTTCTCACTCCGCCTCATCCAGCAGGCTATGACCGGCTGATGGAAGCTGTCGAAGCGAAAAACCCTACCCTTGTCGAAACACTTCTCGACTCGGGCATCAATCCAAACGTGTATCCCAACGCGGATGCCGATCTACAAGCCGAAGACGACTACACGGTTCTGAATGTCGCAGTAGACACCGGAGACCTTGAGATCGTCAAGATCCTGCTAGACCATGGAGCCGACCCAAACATGGGGGACGGTTGGCATCACAGCCCCCTGATTGCAGCTGCGGAGAAAGGTTCCGAAATGATGACCTTGCTCATCGAAAAAGGTGCCAAGGTGAACGACGGTCCTGGCGGAAGCTCCGCCCTTTGGGATGCCGCAAAGTCGAATCGAATCGGTGCGTTGAAGTTCCTGCTTGACCATGGGGCTAATCCGAACACCCATTCCGAAGGTCGGGACCCCGAGACGATTCTCCATATGCTACGGATGGACCTGGATTCACACGGCAGGCAGGCAGAGGCGATCAGGGTTCTTAAGGAACATGGCGCACGTGGTTAGGATAGAAAAGCTACAATCGATGGCCAAGTTTCGCATCGCCTATGGACACCTTAATCATCGTTGGAGCCAAGTATCTCTTTGCGGCTATTCTTTTGTTTGCCATCGCGCCATTGGTCTGGCTCCCAAAGGATCAAAAGCGAAATTACGTGATCTTGGGGTTTGGCTCCGCAGTCTTGTCGATCATCCTCACAAAGCTCGCAGGGTTGTGTTATGTCGATCCGCGCCCCTTTACTCAAGGTGTCCATGCCCTCATGGAGCATGAAGCCGACAATGGCTTTCCTTCCGATCACACCGTTCTTTCGGTGACGGCTGCCTTATTGTGCTTTCGTCTCAATCGGGAGTTGGGAGTTGCCGCCCTTCTTTTGGCGGCAATCGTGGGCGCCTGCCGAGTCCTCTCTGGGGTCCATCATCCCGTGGATGCCTTTGCCGGTGCAGCGATCGGCATCGTCGCAGTTTTGGCAACTGGAACCGTTCAACGTCAGTTAAACCTACGCGGAAAGTGAAAACTGAATTGCGGCGGCAACATGAAGTTCGGTCGTATCAAAAACCGGAACACTTACCTCCGCTTGATCAGTAAGCAAACCGATCTCGGTGCATCCGAGAATAATCCCTTGCGCACCCTTCTCGATCATTTTGGCAATGATTTGTAGGTATGTAGCCCTCGAGTCACCTCGAATCACGCCTTGGCAAAGTTCCTCGTAAATCACGCGATGCACGACTTCCCTTTCGTGCGCATCTGGAATCTGGACCGTGGCTGCAGATTTAGATTCAATGGCAAACCGATAGAAGTCCTCTTCCATCGTGTACCGAGTGCCGAGAAGGCCGACGCATGTGAGCCCCCGTTGTCGGATCGCCTCGCCGGTAACCTCTCCGATGTGCAGGAGTGGAACCGAGATGGCTTCAATAACCTGATCAACAACCTTGTGCATGGTGTTGGAACAGATCAAGACCACGTCGGCACCTGCATGCTCCAAGCCAAGCGCGACTCTTGTCAATTCATCGCCGGAAACGGACCATCCCCCCGACACTTGAAGCTGCTCAATCTCGGCAAAGTCGAGGCTGTGCAGGAGGATTTTTGCCGAATGGTGTCCTCCCAAATGGTCACGCGTGAGTTCATTGAGGCGACGGTAGTAAGTCGCCGTAGATTCCCAGCTAAGCCCGCCGATCAGACCGATTGTTTTCATAAAGTTATTGGTTATATGCGTTGCCACGCGAACTTGAATTATGAAGACGGTCAACCAGCATCGAACGCAGAAAACGTTCTTTCGCCAACACCCAGGGTGCAAAGCTACCCTGGGTGTTGAAGTGCACCCCGAGACAAACCCTGTAGGGGTTTCGTCCGGCACCGACGCGAACCATCATCAGACGCGTGGTGCTCACCCCATGTGGGGCTGTCCAATCAAGCATTCATACGTGCTGATCGAAAAGAACTGGATTGCCATCGGGGTCGATTAACAGGAAGCTGGCTGGCCCGGATGTACTTTCATCGGCTTCGGTGGCGAACGCAACACCTGACTCTTTGAGTTCCTTCTGTAGTTCTCGCACATCCGTATACGTTGGTAGGGGCTGGGCGCTCTGGTCCCAACCGGGGTTGAAGGTCAGGGTGTTCTTCTCGAACATTCCCTCAAACAAACCTATGATGTGATCGCCATTCTTGAGAATCGCCCACTTGTGAGCGGGATTCCCATGGAATAACGTAAACCCAAGCTTTGAGTAAAAGGCTACCGATGCATCGATATCCTTGACGGCAAGACTGACAGAAAATGCTCCAAGTTCCATATTGATCTCCTTTTGGCCTCAAGGTTTGATGAATTTCATGCGAAGCTGAGGCTTTCGAGCCATCGGTTTCTGTGAGTAGGTGACGAGAAGAGTTAGAGTCTTTTTGGGCGATTCAAACAACTTTGGTCGCTTGCCATCGAGCCCATAACAGATCGTCAACATGTCCTTTTCGAACCTATAGATGGCTGGGATGGTACGGCCCGCATTGGGTCCTTTTACACCAACGATATCCATCTCTTTGATCTTGAGATTGGGTCGAATTGTGATCCGCCCCGAGTCGATACTGGGGCCCTCAACCAACTCGTACTGCCCCTCCGTAAGGGTAAGCGTCATGTTCGGCACCGCGGCGGGAGATTTGCCGGCAAGCTCCCATTTAACTGGTGTCCATACGCCTTTGAGTGCATTCGCGTCCGAAACCATCGGCTTTTGGAAACCAAAGACGGGAGCACTACACATGAGGATGGCAAACGTCGAAAGAGCAGCTTTTGTCATGATTATTTCCTGAGGAAGGCAAGATGAAGAAAGTCCATAGGTTCAGAGTGGGACGATTGGGATGCAGCAATCCATGTTAAATATCGTATCAGCCTTGAGTTCATGCTCGCCATGAAACACTTCCATGGCCGCTTCATTCGCAGGCTGAAAGCCACTTGCGGGAAGCCAATCCCGGTAGAGGTGGAACCAAGCCCGAAAAACCTTGTGAATGTCTCCCTGGCAAGGCAGCACCGCGAACTTCTGCGCGGGAATCCGGCTGTAACTCACCTCACGGTCCGCTACAAAATCGCCGGGAATCTCCATGCACCAGTCATAGCGGTACTTGCTTTTGGGTGTCGTATCCGCATTGTCACGCGATCGGCCAATGAGTTGATTCCCGGGCCAAAACCGGTGTCTTCGCGACCACTCAAGTAGTCGCTCCAACTCCGACGTGATTCGAGTTGAGTTAAAGCCACCAATAACACGTACGTAAGCGATTCGCATCGCGGGACGGTCAACGACCGACACTCTGAAGCCATCCGCAATCTGTTCCGCCGAACCCATGGAAGAAGCGTAACCTGAATTCACGAGGAGTTCTTGCCTAATCTTGCTCTCTTCTGCAAACCGCTCAGGCGTGTACTGCTTGGGGCTAAATCCGTAGCTTTGCTTGAAGCACCTCGAAAAGTGCGAACTTGAACCAAAGCCGTTTTCAATAGCTACCTGCGTCAGCGACCGCTTAGGTCCATAGCTCATCTGTCCAATCGCCTTTTCCAGGCGAATCCGCATCAGATACCCGTGAGGTGTCTCTCCTACCGCCCCGCGAAAAATCCGGCTGAAGTGAAACGGCGAAAAGTGCGCCACATCTGCCATCCGCTCCAACGCCAACGGCTCTCGATAGTTCGCCTCGACATAGTTCAGAACTTCGTTGATCCGAATCTGATATTCCGAACGCGAATCCAACATCCAGTGATCTTAACCGATGGAACTCTTCCGTGGAACCATAACAGTAAGTGCTTTTGGAACGATCTCAAACTCGACGGGGGTTGTGCCGATTTCTTCTCCGTCGGCAAGAGTTGGCAAAGGAGATGCGGATCGGATGGCAATACTTTTCGCTCGAAAGATTGTCACCTTGGGGTGAGTGATGTGCGTGCCTTTGAAGACGCTAGGAAAGGCGCGCAGAAATTCGGTCTTAGAGGCGTCGCCGACGAGGACCAAGTCAAACAGACCATCATCAAGCTGTGCCCCTGGGGCAATTCGCATGCCGCCGCCATAGGTTTTGGCGTTCGCAATTGCGCACAGCATCACCTTCGCGTTGTGTCGTACTCCATCGACTTCAAGCTCGATCGCAGCTGGGTGAAAGCTCACCAATGTCTGAAGCACAGCAGCAATGTAGGCAGACGTCCCGCGCAGTCGACGAAATCCGTGGTTGATTCTGGCTGCGACCTCGGCATCGAAACCGCAACCGGCGACATTGACAAAGTTGCCACCGTGAACCACTCTTCCCACGTCAATGAGTTGACAGTCTCCGCTAACCAGTGTTCTTGCTGCCAGATCCAGGTCAGTTCCGATGCCAAGGGTGCGGGCGAAGTCATTTCCGGTTCCCATCGGCAAGACTGCCATAGCAGTTTCAGTACCGATGAGTCCGTTGGCAACTTCGCCGACCGTACCATCTCCACCGGCTGCCGCGACGACATCGGCTCCCTCAAGTGCCGCTTGATGTGCAAGTGCTGCTCCACTTCCCTCAACGAATTTGCCTGTTCGAACGGCAACGCCTCTGGTCGTCGTCTCAACGATGGAATAGGAGCAGTCCGTTTCAGCTGAAACCGCTCTATCAAGCGCATCAACCAATCGCTGTCGACCTTTCAAGCCCCCACCGCGCGAAGAAGCGGGGTTGGCGATCACGACAATTCTCAATAGTTCTTCACTCCTTTGTGCTTTCTATCGGCGGCGAAACACCGTCGGGCGGAAGTCGGCCCCTGACCACGGCGATTTCGCTTGAGTATAATCGCTTCATTACGCGAGGTCGCGTAGTGAGGGCATGGAGTTCGCCCTGCTTAAGAACTGTCCTGGTAAATCAGGTCTGATGACTCCTACGGTGGTTTTGCCGTGGGTTCTAGTCGACTCCTTATCGGTGAGGTCACCTCAATGACTGACTTTAGAGGTGCAATGAAATACGATCAAGGGTTTAGTAGCCAACAAGATTTCGCTCGGGGTGGGTTCTGACATTCTCCATTCGACTCAAAGAGCAGGCTGCCCTCGCGGCGTTCCTAGCCAAATGGGGATTGCTTGGTGCCTGGGTTGGGGTGCTCTCGGGAGCCGCCTCAGCGCTCTTCCTGTGGTCGCTTGACCTTGCCACTCGTTTTCGTGGCACTCACCCTTGGCTCCTGTACTGCCTTCCCGTGGCCGGGCTTCTGATCGTCTTCCTCTATTCGGAGCATGGAAAAGAGGTCGCGGGCGGTAACAACTTACTTCTCGAAAAGATCCACGACCCCGATTCCGCAGTGCCGTTCCGAATGGCACCATTCATCCTGATCACCACAGTGTTGACCCATTTCTTTGGTGGATCGGCGGGACGTGAAGGCACCGCCGTACAGATGGGCGGAACCCTCGCTGGACTGGCTGCGGCTCCCCTGCGCCTCTCTAAAGAAGATCACAGCATTCTCTTAATGACCGGGATTTCAGCTGGATTCGGCTCAGTTTTCGGTACTCCGTTGGCTGGTGCCGTCTTCGGACTAGAGGTTCTTTCGATTGGGCGCATTCGCTATAACGCGCTGGTCCCATGCCTCATGGCGAGTTTTATCGGAGATGCCGTTTGTCAGGGACTGGGAATCGGCCACCACAATTACACCGTTGCGGACTCCTTCAAAATGACGCCCGCCCTCTTCGGGTGGATCCTACTGGCGGGAGCGCTTTTCGCTGGAGCGAGTGCGGTGTTCACCGAGGCAACTCACTTCGTCCAGCAACTCGGAAAGAAAGTTAAACACGCCCCCTATGTCCGAGCCATCGTAGGTGGGATCGCCGTTATCGGCTTGACCTTGGTAGTCGGGACACACGACTACAACGGTTTGTCTTTGGCGTTGCTTGAGCGAGCATTTACCAACGCTGAGATCCCGATTTACGCCTTTCTACTGAAGATCCTGTTCACCTCTATCACGCTGGGCACCGGATTCAAGGGCGGTGAAGTCACACCACTTTTCGTGGTGGGAGCAACGCTAGGGCATAGCTTTGCGGTTCTCACGGGCCAGCCTCCCGCAATCTTTGCCGCACTCGGGTTCGCTGCCGTTTTCGCCGGAGCAGCCAACACCCCACTTGCCTGCACACTCATGGGGATCGAGTTATTTGGCGGGCACCTCGCTGTGCCACTGGCGTTTACGTGCGTGATCGCCTATGTCCTCAGCGGGCATCGCGGTATCTACGTGTCTCAGCGGGTTCATATTCCGAAAACCAATCGGGCGGATATCGAATCTGGGTCGACGTTAGCGAACGTGCGCACGAATGGGTTTCAGATTGCGCCATCTGTTTTCCGACGGTTGTTACGCTCTTGGAAGAAACGCGGCGAAGGGAAGTAGCCCGCAGTTTCTAAGGATCATGGAGTCCGTATCCACTCCGCTTCTATCGTCGTTCATCCTCTGAACGGCTCATTTCTTCTTCCTTCGTTTGTTCTATTCGAGGGCTGGTCTGGACGCTTGCACCGCTGGGTGCTGTCTCTCCTCCACGTCCCGAACCGTCGCTTTATCGTTCGTCATCGCTGGGCGCGCGCCAAACTAGCGCCTTCGCGCGTCGAACAGTGGCGCGCTGACGGCCCAGCGACGAGAGCGGCGACGGTTATGGACGTTGAGGAGAGACGAGTTGGACTTTCCCTTTCCGGACCCTGCGGGTGCTTGATGTCTCAGTGATCACAGCCAGATTTGTTCGCGTTTGAAAGCGCCAAAGATCTCACAAATGGTAACGAGTGAAGACCTGGATATCCATGGGTGACGAAGTGGCTGGAGCGCTGTAAGCGATCATTTCCGCTGCGGGAATTGCCTCAAGACTTCGCTAAGCCAAGAGTCCAAGTCCATCACCTGAAATATGTCAATTGGGCTCTTTTGACGCCATGCGCCACAGGGCGAGGTCGTAGCCGATCTTCAGGCTTCCGGCGACGAGAAACGGGATACCGAGGGTTGGGGCGGCGAACGCTAGGCCGGTGAACAACGGGGCGACGGAAACGCCGATGCTACGTGCGATATTTGTGACACCGCCGGCTGCCGAACGCTCATCAGGGGCGACGACGGACATGACGTATGCCTGCCGAGTCGGAACATCCATCTGCGACAGGCAGAACCGAATGAGCAAGACCGTGATTGCCAAATTCACATTTGGCATGAGAGGCACGAGAATGAGGAGCACATTCGACGGGATATGAGTCCAAACCATCGTGTTCACGAGGCCAAATCGCTTGGCAATTCGAGCAGCCAAGAGCGACGAAATCCCCGCAAACAGATTCCCGAAGAATAGAATCCCTCCTAGCTGTGCCTCGCTGGAGCCATATCGAATGTGGAACCAGTAGGCGATGAGGCTCTGCATCACGAAGCCTCCCGCAAACGCGTCTATGGAGAACAAGGCAGAAAGTTTGAGGACGATGCGCTTGCTCTTATGGAGTCCGAGCCAAACGGCCGCTTGCGGCTTTGGTGCGTGGTTTTCGGCACTCGCCGAAAGCCCGGAATAGAGGATCGCCATCGCGATACCAACGAGTCCATGCCCCACTACGATCCACCTGAAACTCGCCAGTTCGGATAAACCGGCATGCTGGAGAGACTGTGCCCCTAGACCACCGGTAAGCGCTCCAAAGGCAGCGGCGAAGTAGCCGACCAGGTTGTACCAAGCGATCACACCGACCCTTTTGTCCGATGACAGCTCTTCAGAAAGGGCTGCCTGCTCTACCGGCAGGAATGGCCCGACTTCGTTTCCCGAGGGGCTCAACACGCCGATCGTCGCGGCAAGAACGAGGAGGCCGAATTGCGCGGTACTCGCAAATGCGGCTGACGCTCCGACCATCAGAAAACATCCGATGATCAGAGTCCGCTTCCGGCCGAATCGATCGGCACGGGTTGTCAGGAAGAGGGACATCAGGATGTCCCCGAACATTGTAAACGCGAAAAGTAACCCAATCGCTGACTTCGCGAATCCAAGACGCTCAAGATAGAGGGCCAGGATCACCGCGAGCATTCCGTATGCGAACATACGGAGCCCGCGGGCGGCGAAGAGCAGCTTAAGGTCTCTCAGTTACTTTGCTCCGAGCACATTCCAACACGATTTGATGCCGGCGGCGAGTTTCAGTGCATCGCCTTCACCTTCGTAATGCATAAAGATCACCTCGCTTGAGCCGCCAAGCGTGTGGTTATGGATGGATGTGATATGAATCCCTCCTTTTCGGAACGCATCAATCGCCTGCTGCAGGTCAGACCGGAACGCACACGTGTCGCCCATGACGAGGGTTTGACCGCACTCGCATGCGTAGAATGCTGCCCATGAAGCCATCCCCATTCCAGGCGTGAACTTCTGATCGTTGATCGTGACAGCCGTATCCTTTCGAGGATTGGCATAGCGCAAAACTCCACTTGGAAAGACTTGGGGTTTGGCACCAAAAACAGCCGAGATGGCGTCAGTATCCAGCTTTGGTTTGCCTGGCTTGCCTAACAAGGGACGTGGGGTACCGTGGCCTAGCACTCCAATCGCTTTTCGAAATGTGTTCGCGATCGCATCAGACTTCCCTGTCACTTGGAAATGCAGGAAGAAGAGCCGTGGTTCTTCCGTGGTCATGTGGTTGTGAAGAGCGACCACCTCAAATCCACCCGCCCTCAGGTTGTCAATAACTGCATCGATTTCCCCTTCCAGCATGGCGACATCTCCAACGGCCAAACAGTTGTCTTGTGTGCCTGAGATGGCGATGTAGGTGGCTAGTCCGAGGTCAGCATCGATAGGCATGCCGCTCGCGTGGGTAAATGTGACGTCCTTTCGCGGCAGATTGATCCGGTAAGACCCATCTGCGTTGAGCGTGCCAGCTTTGCCGACAATTCTGCCGATGGCTTGCATAAAATCTGGAATGGGTGTTTGTTGAGTCTGGGCATGCGCAGACGAGAGAAGGAAGACACTTGCGGCAAGTACAAATAGTCGGTTTTTCATAGGGATTTTGAGATTCAAAGGTCAGACGAGGAAGGTCTGAATGGACTTTACGAACAATTAAGGAGGGCTGATATGACTCGTGGCAGAACTGGGAAATGACATTCTATTTCAACGCTTTGATAACCATGCTCATGTTGGAGTGAGTCATGCGAACAAGATACACCGTAAAGGGGAACGCGACGGCAATTTATCCGATGGTATTAGCCGCAGCCTAAAGCGGAATCTTCGGACTCACCATTTGATCTAAGGGCGAAGCCAAAATCTCCATAATCAGTAGCCTCATTCAAGAGCGACAGACGCCATGATTTAGACATGGCAGAGTTCATAGTTCGGCCCGAGGAGCCGGGTGAAGAAGCGATCGTTTCGAGTGTCATCCGAGATGCTTTTGGAAGCGATTCAGTAGTGCATTTGGTGGATGCACTTCGGGTGTCAGATTGTTGGCGAGACTTGTCGTTTGTTGCGGCCGTCCACGACAAGCCCGTGGCGCATATTGCATTCACGCGAGGATGGTTAGATACCCTTCCGAGACTCATCGAGGTCTTGATATTGAGCCCCGTTTCGGTCGCCCCGGATTGGCAAAGGAAAGGCATCGGAAGCGGGCTCATTACGGAAGCCCTCACCCGACTTCAATCACGCGAAGAACCGCTTGTTTTTCTTGAAGGAAATCCCGCTTTCTACTCAAAAGTTGGATTTCTGCCCGGATGCGGGGCGGGATTTATCTCCCCTTCGCTTCGAATCCCGAAGTTGGCGTTTCAGTATGTGAAGCTTTCGAAATACGAACCATGGATGACAGGAACCTTGGTGTATCCGGACGTCTTTTGGGCGACTGATTCGGTCGGGTTACGCTAGTGTTTGCCTGCCGAATGAGTCGCTGAAACCTTTCGATAGGTGTCCGTGCAAAACACGCTCCACTTCCCCGCCTTGTCGGTTTGTTCGATCTTGCTTGTCCACTCGTGGCGGTCACCATGCCAGGCAAAGGTGTTCCTCAGCTCGCCATCAACGTCTTTGAATGAAAAGACAATCGAATCCCCAACACGACGGCCCGTACCAAGGACTTCGGGCAGTGTTCCGCCGAAGCTGTCGTGCCAGTGGATCGCATAACTTTTGTCGGACACCATCTGCGTGATGTAGACGTGGGCCTCGTACTGGCTTGGCTTTTCGACATCTTTCATGTCTATTCTCAGCCAGTGGTCGTTGAGCACCCACTCGATCGTGGCCGTATTTTCAGCCTTGCGCTTTGGAAATTCACGGGTGATATGCCACTTACCAACCATCAGATTAAGTAGTTCATCTTGCATCTTCGCCTTCTGAACGCCGCAGAGAGTGATGAGAGACAGAACACATGCGACAGTCATTCAATCATTCTACATGTCATTTAGTGCCCACAGCTAAGTCAGAATGTGTGGAATGTTCGCCGCATTCCTTGCCATTGCCTTCGCCACCTCAGGGGCAACTCAAGACTATCGACCGGATTTGAATCTGCTCATCGACTCCCTGAAGCAGAACGGTGCGTATGTCATCGACGATCACATTGACTTGGAAGAACTTCGAAGGGCGTATGCACCCAAGTTCGCTAATGTCTCAGACAAGAAGCAGGTTCTCGGACTACTCGAAGCGGTTGTGGGTGAGTTACATGACTTTCATGCGACGCTAGGAGCGAACAACGATGCTTCGCCGAGGTTGGTCCCTTCGGGCGCGGACCTTATCGGACATTGGGCTGGGAATCGTGCCGTCATCGATCAAATTCGAGTTGGCTCGATCGCCGAGCGAAATGGACTCATGGCAGGGGACCAAGTATTGACGCTCAATGGGCTATCTATTAAGTCAGCGGCAAAGCAATGGCTCGGTATCCGAAAGCCCGATGCCCGAGCGTGGGATTGGGCACTCAACTCGGCCCTAGCTGGTCGTTGGAACTCCCCTCGGAATCTTGAAATTCTCTCTCAAGGAAAGAAGCGTGTGGCCAAATTGGCGACGCCGATCCAACCCAAATTCGATCATGTCTTGACCATCGAACGGCGCGGCGGATCCGTCCTCTACCTTCGACCCGAGAATAGTCTGGGCGAGAGTGCGCTGATCTCCGCCTTCGACAAAGCGGTCCCCGCCATGCGCACGGCAAAGAAAGTTGTCATCGACCTTCGGAACACACCCAGCGGCGGAACATCCTATGTGGCTCGCGGCATGATGGGACTGTTTGTCGGCATGCGAATGCCGTTCCAACGCCACCGCGCCGAAGAACGCGATACCGCCACCGTTCGCGATTGGGTCGAATATGTGACTCCTCGATTGACGACACCGGTGCGCACTCCTCTTGTGGTTCTCGTTGGTCGTTGGACGGGAAGCATGGGAGAAGGGATCGCCATCGGATTCGACGCTATGCATCGCGCGACAGTCATTGGTACAGAAATGGCCAGATTACGTGGCGCCGTAGACCGACTCGACTTACCGCTGTGCGGGATTGGCGTCAACTTCCCCACCGAACAAGTGTTTCACCTCAACGGCACTCCAAGACACGAATGGCTGCCGCCCGTCCTCGTCAAGCCTGGAAAAGGCGACGCGTGGTGGAATACGGCATCCTCAACTCAGTCTCGCCCTGCTGAAAAGAACGGGGCTGGCAAAACCGGAGTCAAAGGTGCTTAGGATCTTGAGATGAAGTTCAGATGCGAGATAGTGATGAGCCCCGACAAGAGCAGACGCGCCGATTTCAGCTAGAGGAATTCTATGGAAAGCTGCTAAATGCTTTCCGGAATGCCTATGGTCCCCACCCACGGACCGTCACAAAAGTCGATATTGAAGGTCTGGATAGGCTCGTAGAGGAGTCCCCCGAGTTACTGGATGGGATCCGCATGGAGCACGGCGCCTGGCACATCCAATCCGTTTCCAATGCGGTTATCCCCCTGCTTGAAGCAAATCAACATGCATTTGGTCTGGCAGTCATTCAAAGCTATTCGAGAAACGGTCGCATTCGGGAGGCCGCAACTCGGAACCTAATAACACTTGGTGAGCGGAGTCTGCCATTTCTCCTCATTAGGTCATGTGACTGGGTTGAGCCCATCTCGCAGTTGGCATCAAGTAGCGCAGCGATATTAATGCCACTTGCCACTGACAGCACTCTCGAAAAATGTGTTCGTGCCATCCCGGTTTTGAAAACTTATCCTCAAGGCACTCAGCTTCTTGAAAGCCTTCTCGTAGAGCTTTCCATACGCAATGCCGTCCTCAAAAACACACGCTGGGAGTCAACACTCAATGCCCTCACAATCCTCATGGACCGACAGGTATGCGGCCCCGATGAAGATTGGGAAACGGTGGTACGGTCCGGCCTCAAGTATCCCGACAACAGGGTCGTTCAGCGCTCAGTACAGGCGATCAGGAGTTTCCCGTTCGAACAACGAAAGGACCTCTTGGATGAACTCTCGCGACATCCCGCAAAAGTTGCGAGACTTGAGGCAGTAGAAATCGCGGACTCGCTGGCCGACATCGACGCCTTGAGACGCTTCCTACTCGACAATGTTTGGCGAATTCGGCTCAGTGCTAGATATAGCCTCGAACGCCTGGGAGTGGCCAACTTCGCAGATACCTATCGAGCGGCGATACCTTCCATTGCGGCAGTTGCTGGATTCGGTGAAGTTGCCTCCGATTCTGAACTCGCTGAACTTGTGCCCATCCTAAGCAGCGGCTCGACGAAATCGATCTGTGCTGCCTTGGCAGCATTTGAAAATCGTCAGTTCACCGCAGCGGTGCCTTCTGTCGAACCTCTCTTGCGGGACTCCAGACCAACAGTCATTCGTCGGGCCGTTCGAACACTCAACCATCTTGGCTTCAGGATGGAATCCTCGGCTCTTCTGAAGTTGTTTCATGAAGATCAGGATCTCGCACGGAAGGAAGCATTGGCCGAAGCTCTCGACCTCGTTCGACGGTGGGATGCGATAAGTTTGGCACTAGATTTGTGCGCGGACGAACCACTCATTCCGAGTATGAAATTTTGGATTATTCGGTGGTTCACAAAAAGAACCCATGACTATAGCGGCCCTTCCCCGGGGCAACTGGCACAGTTGCAGGGATCACTCGACGAGGCAAAATGTCGTCTTCCAATCTCGTATGTCGAGGAAATTCAGTCTGAAATCAACCACTGGTCAGCAAGACACCGCCGTCACTAAATCGCCCATCGCTTAAGCAATGCAGTGCCCATGGCATGGACGAGTTGAGGCGAGCCATAACGCTCTTCGGGCTCCTCCTTGCCGGAAGGTAGCGCTTTCAGTAGTTTCCGAATTTGGGCTGCATTTTCCTTACTTGGGAAGGATTCCAAGGACCTTAAGACATTGTAGAGGAGACCATACCGCTCTAGGTCAGTTCCCTTGATCGGCATGCAATCCAGGATCTGATCGGGCTTTTCGAGAAGCGATACGAGGAGACGTTCGGTCTTCACCGTCCTCGGCAAACTAATCCCGCAGAATGCGTTTGGGTAGCCGCACAGACTCCCGAAGCTGTTTGGCACTCTTAGCCAAACCGAACGGCATTTCTCTTTGTGGTCCTTGGCGAATCTTCTTGCCCTTTTGAGGATCTGCTCCCGACCTGACACCACGGCCAAATCAAGGTCGAACATGCGGCCATGATCGTAACTGGTACCCAGTTGTTGTTCGATCCATGTTTGCTGCACTTCATCGGGCACAGCAATTGGGTTGAGGATCCGGAACTGATACCAAGTTCCATCCACGCGTTTGCCGTTCTCCTCGATACCGACTTCCGGCATCGGGACCGAATCAAGAGCATCATCGGACACCACCAGCATCAACTCGGTGTGATGGTCTTTGAAGTACTGGAGTGAGCCAGGTATCTGCACGGCAAGTACGATTTCGACAGACTTCGTCTTTTCGCCACGAATCGTTTCGCTGACAGCAAACGAGACTCGATATGGCTTGCCATAGCTCTCCGGAGCTTTCAGCGGCTTGTTGTATTCGATCAGCTCGAACTTTTCAATCTTGCCGACTTGAACTTCCTTCGATAGTCCGACGTAGCCTTCGACACTGACGAACCCACGACCAGTCTGAGCTGCGACAAAGATCGGATACATTCCCAGCAGTCCAATACAGCAAGTCCAAATTTTCACACTCATTTGACGGAGCAGTCTGGCAGTCGTTTCTGACCCGACAGTTTTTAGGGCCAGCTTCTGTTTGGACACCAAGATTGGATTCGCCGCGTCGAGTCGGCCAGCCCCTCCTTGAACAACTCAATTTTGCGACATAATTGATAGGTGCTACGAAATCCTCGTATGATGGGAGCAAAGGGTCATGTCTCAACCGATGACGGATCCTTTGATATCGCATTTTGGAAGGCGGCCACTCCAGCCGAGCGAGTCCAGGCGATTTTCGATTTGCGCGACCTTTATCACGAGGTGATGCATCCTGGCACCGGGGCTACAAGACTGGATAGAACTGTTGGCGGCACTCGACGCCTTCGAGATTAAGTATCTCGTTGTGGGAGGCATAGCCCTAGGTTTTCACGCTGAACCACGCTACACCAAGGATCTCGACATCCTCATCAGTGTCCATTCTCCTGACCACCTTAGGCTATTTCAGTGCCTTGCGGAGTTTGGCGCTCCCGTCGAAATACTGAAACCAGAGGAGCTTTTGGAGGAAGATTTCGTGTTTCACTTCGGCGTCCCTCCCTGGAGAATTGACGTTTTGACCTCAATTCCAGGAGTCAATTTTGAGGATGCCTACGCGGACAGAGTGTCACTGCCTCTCGGTGGTTACGAGGCCAGTTGCATCTCTCGAGAATGGCTAATCCGTGCGAAGAAAGCGAGTGGTCGGCCGCAAGATCTGATAGACCTTAAACAACTTGGAGATCCCGTGTGACTTGCGTTCATTCGTTGGGCTAAATAGTTTCGCTCGGAACGCTCGCCAGTATTGCCAAACAGGCTGGTTGGAAGTAGATGAATTATCAATACATCGCCGTCGCCGAAAATGCTCAGGATGGATCTTGGAGCGCTTATGTGCCTGATTTGCCAGGGTGCACGGCAGGCGGGTCTTCGGCGGATGACGCGTTAAATAATCTTGAAATCAGCGTCGAACTTTGGCTAGAAGAGGCAAAGGCACAGGGGCTCGCGATTCCACTACCCAGTGCGTCAACCCGCAGCATTGCTCTCACGGCATAATGCTCCAAGGTAGCCTCTTGCCTTGAATTCCATCTTCCCCACCCGATATTCAACACTTGAGCCAATCGACCTGGCACGGTTCGTCGAGAGAACGTGGGATATCGGTGCGAACGTGCGCTGCACGTTCTTTCATAAGGGCGAGAACGATAACTACAGGATTGAGTCGGAGCAGGGCAAGTTTTGCTTGCGAGTCTATAGGGCCCGGCACTCCAATCCTCGCAAAGTCGAACCGGAACTCACACTTCTAAATGAACTCGCTGAAGAGGGCCTGCCGGTTTCGCATCCGCGGCATACTCGCCAGCAATCTCTTTCCGTCAACGTCACCGCACCAGAAGGAGTGAGAACGCTTGTACTTTTCAGCTGGGCACCCGGAGCGATGCTCAAGAGGGATGCCCCAACGAGTTGGGACATATTTGGGCGCGAACTTGCTCGCCTGCATCACGCTTCTGCAGAAACGAGCAAACTTCACCACTACGACAAAGAATCGCTTCTCACCCGACCTGCTGCGCGGTGGTCGCGTCGAATGCAGGCAATCGGACTCAATCCTCTTGAGGTTCAGAAACTTGCGGAGATTCTGGACGAAAGGATGGATCCACTCTGGGACCGCCTGCCCAGCAGCCTCGTCCACGGCGACGCTGCTGGGGGAAATTCCCATGTCGATGAGTCAGGAAATCTGACATGGTTCGACTTTCTATGGAAAGGCTATGGACCCAGCGTATGGGACCTGGCGACGTTTCGCCGCGGTGCCGGTCAAGTTCAACCGAATTGGGATCTGGCGCTAGAAGGTTACCAATCGGTTCGCCCGCTTTCCGTCGCCGAACAAGAAGCGATCCCACACCTGGCTGCGATCCGGTGCATTTTCGTCACGGACCTCATCATCGATGAGTGCGATATTGACCTCCATGCCGAAGCCACCCCAAGTTGGTTCGACTCGCGTGTCCGGGAATTGCGTCGGCTTGTGGATGGGTCTCACTGGGTTCAGTGACCCATCAAAACAGCAAACCCCATGAGTACTAACTCCGTGCCACAGCGGTGGGTCGGCCAAAATAGATCCGCGAAACAGTCCACCGACCACCATGGTTTTCGAATGCGATGAACATCCTTTTGGACCCATTCGAGTTTTCTAGTGCAAAAGACGTTGCCGTAAGTTCATCGTCAGCGTTGTGCATACGAGACACATGGACGCCAGCACGTAATTCGCGCCAGAGGTCTCGTCGGACTCTTGGATAAACTTCGCAGTCAAATAGCCTTCGCTGGTTCTTTTGCGAGAACCCAGCGAGCCGGTCAAGCACTGCGATGGGATTCTCCACCATTTTCCATTTCCGGCTTACGATCCTGTCGCCGACGACCCGCCAATTCTGACGATAGGTTAGAAATGGACCGGACATTGCTGCCCCCATGTGCTTTGGACTCACACGTATTTGCGCATGGATCGTTGTTGGGTCGACCTGACCATTCTTAACGGAAAACCTTGCCTGTCCAAATGGAGAACTGACTCCCTGATTCGAAATGACGGCCCAATGCCCCTGCCGTAGCCGATATGTCCGCGCCGCGGGCCAACTGCGATTGCCATAATCCGTTGCTGCCCCACAACGGATCATTCGATCTCCAGATCGATAGGCTTCACACCATGTGAAGTAGTTTTTCTCCAGTGGTTGGTCGCCAGGAAACCGATCGAGTATTTGGACCCCAGTCCCTCTGATAGTCGGCCAAAGAATCACATTGACAAAGCTGAACCCTGCAGTTTCACGATCTTCGACATCACTCCGCTCTAAATGAATGCAGGCACTCAGCATCGAAGAAGGTCCCAAGGATTTTGTCCAGTGCAGACTACTGATGCGCGTCTTAACCCCTTTTTGAGGTTTCCGGTACTGATTCTCCAGATTGGCCTCAAGATGCTTGGCATCATATTTGACATGCTCCAACCCCTTACGAAGACTTACCCCCCAGGCTGAGACCCAGTCCGCTTCACCGCTGTAGAGAAAACCACACAACAGAACAGGAATCATCAATATCACGTCATCACGGCCGTGTTATTATCATCCGACAATGCCGACGACACCAAACGAAAAGTTGATTCTCAAGGCGGCCAAGTCGGGAGACGTAGCGACGGTCCAGGCGCTACTCGAACAGGACAAATCGCTGCTGAACACACTCGATTCCGATGGATCGACACCCCTGCATTGCGCTTCTTGGAAGGGACACCTTGAGGTGGTCACCGTACTCCTCGACTTCGGATCAAACATCCAAGCCAAGAACCAGAATGATCATTGGGGGGACACGGCGCTCCACGCCGCTGCCCACGGAAACCAGAAAACGGTGGTTGAGATACTCGTCGCGAGGGGAGCAGACATCAATGCCCTCAACGCAAACGGACGAACTCCATTGCAGGAAACCGAGGCGCATAAAGCAACCGCAGCGGCCAAAGTACTCAAAGCTCACGGCGCAACATAGACTCCATGAATGGTCCTCCTGGAAAAGTCATCTTCATCAATGGAGCATCAAGTTCCGGCAAGAGTACGCTGGCAGGAGCCCTTCAGATGGCCCTGCCGGAGCCGTTTTGGCACTACTCCATCGATCACCTGATCGCAGCCAACGTGCTCCCTAAACCACGGATCGTCTCCGGGGAGTTTGCGTGGCGGGACTTACGTGAGGGCTTCTTTGAGGGATTTCAACGAACCATTCCCGCCCTCGCCATAGCCGGAAATAACGTCATCGTCGAGCACATTATCGAGACTGAGGAATGGATGGAGCGCGTTCTTCGTTGGTGTGACGGCATCGATGTATTCTTCGTTGGTCTCCATTGCCCGCTCGACATCCTCGAGGAAAGAGAAAGGCTCCGCGGCGACCGGAGAATCGGTGATGCCAAAAGTGATTTCGAGACGACCCATAAGCTCTGCACGTACGATCTTGAACTGCACAGCCCAGATCCTTTGAACTCAAATGTCCAACGTCTCATCGAAGCGTGGAAATGCAGGCGACACCCGAGTGCGTTTGAGACCGCGCTACGCAATCTCGCATAACCACCCTTCCACTCAAGATGAATATCGATATGCTCGTTAAGAGAGTTGAGAAACTCGTTCAGGAATTTGAACCCGGTGGCAAACTCCTTCGGCACTGGACTTTGGATGGCGGAATTTCGAGTCACATGCTCGCGGTTGAAATTGAGCGACCGAACGGGCAGATCGTTCGGAGAATCGCGCGCCAACCCAATCCCTACACGGTGGCATCGAGCGCCTACCCGGCGGAGCGAGAGTTTCTCACATTGAAGGCTGTGCGTCTGGCAGGCGTCCCTGCTCCAGAGCCGGTCTATCTTGAACCAATGCGAGATGGCGGTGAATCTCCCCTCTATTTTCTTGAATATATTGAAGGAAAACCAAACCTCTCACCAAAGGACCCCTCCGCGTTCGTAGCCACGTATGCGACCGAGTTGGCTCGGATCCACCAAGTCGATTGGGCGAAGGAGGACTGGGATTTCCTTCCACGACAGGGGTTTTTGCCTATGACAAAGCGGCAAGGAGAAGCGAACACATTGCTTCGTGAATCTGAAATTGTAACCGCGCTTGCCGGCTGGACTCCAACGGCTTCGACTCCAGCGCTCAGACACGGAGATTTCTGGCCCGGAAACCTGATCTGGCAAGATGACCAGTTTGCGGGAGTCATCGACTGGGAAGAAGCTTGTATCGGCGAACCTTTATCGGACCTAGCCATCTGCAGGCTTGATCTGGCCTGGGTCTTAGGAGACGATGCCAGCGAAGAATTCACTTCAATGTACACCTCCCTGATACATTGCTCAACCGCGGAACTTCCCTACTGGGATCTATGGGCCAGCCTGCGGCCAATACGCAATATCGGTGAATGGGCCGGCGCCTATCCGAAACTGGGGCGACCCGACATCACGGAAGCCACCATAACAGCAACCCACCTAAGGTTCGTGGCGAAGGCGCTTGCTTCCATCTAGGCCAACGGCTACTCAGCCACGGTGTCGACGGTCTTGATCATCAACCACTTGCCGTTGGATTTCTTCCAAGAGTCGGTACCAACCTCGTGAAAGTGAACTACTTTCTTCGGGCCATACACGAACGTGACGCGCGCGTCGAAAGAAACGTCGACGATGTCGCCGCGCTTTGCCACATGCGTCAGCTTTTCTTTCATGGTGATCTTCTTGGCCTTGAAGAACGGCGCTAGTTCGGAAATTACTTCTTTGTACGTCTTGATTTTCCCGTCCGGCTGAACCGATTTGTAGTCAGGTGAGAGAAGCGCCTTGTACCCGTCGAAATTCCGCGCCTGGATGATCTGCTTTTCTGCGCGATACTGTGCTCTCCAGATGGCAGGGATCTTGTCAGCATGAGCCAAGGTGGTGAAAGTTAGGAAGGCAAATATGAGATATCTATTCATTGCTTTTTGGCTCGCATACGCCACCCAAGGGCCAGGGCTCGCTTGAAAGAAGCAATCTTACCGCAATGGGTTCTCGGCAACTAAGACTTCGGTCAATTTGATACACTGTCAGCCAAATGGTTGTTCTTACTGCTTACGGGACCGTTCTTCCTGACAAAGTCGACGCCGCAATTGATGCCTGTCGCACCGTCCGCTCCCATTCTGTGAAGGAGCCGGGTTGCGAACGATACGACTTCTTCCAGAGTCCTGACGACGCAACGAAGATCGTGTTCGTTGAAGAGTGGACCTCAAAAGCTCATCTCGATACCCACTTCGAGCAGGACGCATTCAAAGAGTTCTTCGCAGCGATGTCCAGTTGCTTCGCCGCAGCTCCTGAGATCAAGATTTTCGAAGCGACCCCAGTAAGTTAATGTAGTGGAGCCGGGGTGTGACTCGGCTCCGTTCTGCCGCTGTGGCTGACCCTGTTAGGTTAGCAGCGCACGCGCTGCCCCTACACCGGATTGGTGGGTGGTGGTCTTAGGATCTTGTAAGCAATTTCGGGCTCACACTTCGTTAGCTGTCTCACCTTGGTAGACTCGCTCCGTGAAGACCTGCTCCGCGCTTGCCCTAACGATTCTGGCTCTCACGCCATTTGCCGCATCGGCATCTCAACGCTCGACACTGATGGCGAAGCCGCCAAGAGGTGCCATCGTCCTGTTCGATGGCAAGGATGCTTCGAAGTGGCATCAGAACGGCTCCAATGACGCGTGCAAGTGGGACATCACCGATGGCTACCTGGTTGTCAAACCAGGTGTGAGTGACCTCGTAACAAACGACGTTTTCGGCGACTACAAGCTGCACGTCGAATTCTGGCTGCCTCTTATGGCAAATGAAACCAGCCAAGGAAGAGCTAACAGCGGCGTTTATAACCACGGGCGATACGAGATTCAGGTCCTCGACAGCTACAAGAACCCAACGTACAAGACGGGCGGCTGCGGGTCGTTGTATAGCCAGAAGGATCCTGACCAAGATGCCATCAAGCCACCTGAGCAGTGGAACACTTACGACATCGCCTTCCGTGCTCCAAGATTCGACAAAGACGGAAAGCAGACGGAGTTCGCCCGCATCACGGTCTTCCACAACGGCATCAAGATTCACGACAACGTTGAGATCAAGGTTGAGTCAACCGCAACCGGCAAAACCGGCGTCCAGCCTGCGACCGGACCTATTCAACTGCAAAACCACGGCTGCCCCATTCGGTTCCGGAACATTTGGATCGTACCAATGGGTAAACACTAACGATGAAACTGAACTCGATCACTCCCTTCCTCTGGTTTGATGGTCAGGCCGAAGCTGCCGCAGAATTCTACGCATCTGTGTTTCCTGGTGGGACTTGGAATGTCGGCTTTCGAACCGGCGATGGCGCTGCCCTTGTGGCGACGTTCACCATCCGGGGGATCGAGTTTTCAGCGCTCAATGGGGGACCTCATTACAAAATGACCCCCGGCACCTCTTTTTTGGTTGACTGCAAAGACCAAGAAGAGGTCGATTATTTCTGGGAAAAGCTATCTGATGGCGGCGAAACCCTTGCCTGCGGCTGGCTGACGGATAAGTTTGGTGTCACCTGGCAAATCGTGCCCACCCGGTTCTTCGAGCTTCTCGATTCCGGTACGGCGGCCCAAACTGCAGCCGTGATGGCGACAATGCAATCCATGATAAAGCTTGAGTTAGGCCCGCTAGTGTTCTGAGTCGTTAATTACTCAATCGTTTGGAGGCCTCAATTCGTCTCTATAATATGGCTGTGGAGTTGTCGGAGAAGGATAGAACGACGCTGGTGAAGTGGGTTCGTGCGGAGGCTGGGGAGGTACGGAAGGCC
>CAILEM010000044.1 GCA_903833215.1 uncultured Armatimonadota bacterium | reverse complement strand
TGCTCGCTCCACTTCACGAACGGCACCTGTTCTACTTTGGCTCAACTCGACGAGGAATTGAGACTCCTTCTCAGTCAAAACCAAAGGTGCACGGGATGTCTTACTTGCCATATATTTAAGACGAATGAGAACCTCAGTTGGGACTATGTTTTATTGGAACGATATACTAGGCTGACCGCCTAGTACATCTCTTCGAGCGTCAATCAGTCTCGCTGGTGGCTTCAGCGGACAAATCGGAGTTGCTTCTCTGCACTATTTTACACGGGAGGGGGGCCACGTGCGGGTCCTGAGACTCTGCTTGTTCTTGGCTCAGCGCGAGCCAAATTTGGCGACGAGACTTTCCATCAGCCACAATAAGGTTCCAACTATTAGCATTGGAATCGCAAAAAAGCAATATGTGACGGCAGCCTCTGCAATTGGACGATGCGGAAATTCCATCGCTACCAGAACGACGGCACCAAGTGCCGTAGCAGCCGAATTGAGGCATATCATTCTGACGTAGATGACCAAGTGGATCAAATGGGCTTGCCTCAAGGACACATCGTACAGCCGACTAATAATTAACGCAGTGCAGACTGAAGCCGCAACGCCGCAAGGAAACGTAAACCAGCCAAAGCAGAGCCACCCGACAGTGAGGCAGCTCCACTGTGCCACGTTATATCGCAATAACAGTTGCCGAGCAGTGCTAGCCATACGTAGGATGTGTCCCGGGTCCCCACACTGTGCCTGGTTCACCACTGCGAGCGGGTGGACCTGCAGTCCCCGAAACTGGAGCGCTAGAACAATTGTATACGGAACTCCAAACACTTCTCTTAAGGGGATGGATCGCACAAGGACTGCCCCAGTTTATGGTCGAATAGTGCTCGTATAATGAAGCAGGTACACAATTACATTGATACAACCATTTGCTATACACGAAGTTACCTAGGATATCGAATACCGCCCCAATCGTTTCACCAGCGTATCGACATCCCCACGGAGTTGGAGATTCCGGGCAACATCCAAGCTTCAGTTTTGCTGAGACGCAATTTGCTAAGCCAGCGTCGCAGCAACTGTGTGCTTGACCTTCACTGAAGCCTGCACCGTACTGGGCTTCGAGACACCTGTCGTGCACCTTACAACACGCGTCAATACAATCCTGCGGCTTGACGTTCCAAGCAGGATTTTGCTGAACGGATGGGCCGCAATAGGCTCCATAGTTGAATCCACCTGAGATACCGGCTCCATTGACAGGTGACAGTGGCGAGGGCTTGAGTTGAACTGGATGAGGTCGCCTTGTTGGTTTGCCGCTTCCCAAAACATAAGGGCGGCGTCGGGGCCAAAGCTCAACCGGTGTGGTCCATGTTCCGTCAAGGGTCGAATAAGTCCATGCGCTCGCGGAGATATTCGAATGAGGGGATGGTTGCGTACGGAATCCAAATTCACCAAACCAACCCAACTTTGTAGTAGTACCAGTAGTCGCCAAATCTGCACCATACGGCTTGTATCTCGCCGTAATCTTCACCGTCAACGTTTGGTCGACAGTCGCGACGACGCTACCAAGGGCGTCGGGGATGTAGTCGAGACGGCTTTGACCGACGGTGCGCTCACCGATGATTTCGCCTTGGACGGTGTAGTAGTTGGTTACAGGCATCGTTGCTGCCTCCTAGGGGAGCTGAACAAAGGACGCGGAAATGCGGTTGCTAGCAGACTTGACGAAAAACTCATTGCGACTCCTCTGGTGAGAAGCCCTGTTCATCGGGGCGCGCTACCCGCAGAATGTCGCCATGTGGGTCGAAAGTGTACGTCACGACTGGACCGGTGCCTTCTTTCGCCACCCGGTCTCTAATGACCTCTGCCGATCCTTGGATGTTTCCCTGCCGGTCATACACAATGGTCGTTATCCTAAATTCCGATGGTTCCATATCATCCTCCGCCTCTTCTCAAAATTACGGTGCCGCCAGTCCAAATCCGGTGTAGTGATACGTCGCTCCCGTCTCAAGCTTTGCGCAGTCGAGCGCACTCCAGAACCGCCCCATGTCGTTCATGGTGATGTCGTCGAAGACGACGAGCGCATGTGGCGAAAGAAATGGGCTATACAGGTTCCATTCCTTCGTTGCCTGCTCGTATGTATGATCCGTGTCAATAAGCAGAAAGTCAATTC
>CAILEM010000043.1 GCA_903833215.1 uncultured Armatimonadota bacterium | reverse complement strand
TGCTTTTTATTCGTCTCGGCTTATGATTAAGATTGTCTCTCACCGCAAGCGCAGTTGCAATTCACGACTATCAAGGACCGGGTTCACGGTGGACAGAAGCCATGCCCATGTTCCGGTACGCGTATACAGGGTCACGCATTTACAGCACACCTCCCACCCTGTAGTCGACGGTGATCGTACCGTCGTCCGGAAACCTGGAGACCCTAACCACAACTGGGATGAAACACCCACTACCTTCCACACCGCACCTCATGGACTCTTTGGCCAATTGAACTCGGCATGTCCTCTCGCGAGACGTATCTCGACGTTTCCGGACGTCGGTACGATCACCGCCGACTACGGGGGCCATTGGTGTTTGGGGGTGGGATGTGTAGCCCTAGCAAGATAGGGCGGATTGGCTGTCTTCTAGGGCAAGTTGACTTTCGACTGACATTCTCTATCCTTTGGAGCGTAAGGGATGGCGCGGAGCGCAGGTGGATTCTACGTGCGCTATTATCTTCGTCAAGGCGAATCATTGCGGATGCGTCCTCACGAAAACATGAAGTGCAGTCGATGTAGCAGGGAATTACAGGATGGCGAGCGGTTTTGCCTGAACTGCGGTGAGCCGACGATCTCGGCGACGGTGGAAAAGATCCGAGAGAAGCCGAGTGACATCGTGACCTGTCTCGTGGTGGGATTGTTCTTCATTTTTGGAGTTCCAGCCTTGCTGTTCGGCGGATATTTGCTTGCCCATGGCATGGGATATCTCTCATCGAACGGCAAACCTCCCGCGAACGGAACGATCGCCGTTGCGGTGGCGTGTGTTCCATTAGGTGTCTTCCTTGCCTTGACAATCGTCCTAATAAGGGTGGGGTTGGGCCATCGAGGAAAGAGTGAGTGAATCTGCCGTCGTCCCGAAAACACGAGGCGAGATCCTCGAAGGGATCGCCTTTCAGTTCTGTAAAATCGCAACCGTTTCATTGATCGCCGGACGGTACGTTCTTCCGGTCGCATCCGGCCTGTGTTCTGTTTTCTATGTTGCCGCACACCTAAAGGGCAAGCGAGACACCCGTTGCGTGCTCAAATATCCGCTCCTGATCGCCGCCTTTTGGGGCATCGTGTCCGTGATCTCGTTCTTTCTTGTCTTGTTCAAGAAACTGCCATGGTAGACAGATCGGAAGAAAGACTCCGAGAAATTGGTTGCTCTGCGGGAATGGCAGGACTTATCTGTTGGGTTCTATATCCAATTGCTTTGACGCTGTACATGAATCCGAAGTACGAGGCACAAAAGAACAGAGTGGAAAATGCGTATTCTGTTGCTGTACGTGGCGGCAACCTCAGCACGGTATTTGATCCAGGTTCGGTGAGGGAGTTGGAGAGAATTCGAAAACGAAGAGGGGATATTCTTGACTACAAATTCAAAGGGCAATATGGGAGCCCACTCCAGTCGTACAATCATGTCGAGATTGTGGTGAGGCGAAAATGGGCGGTGGAGACAGAGACGTGTATTGCCGAGGGTCGACTCGTCTATCTTGAAATTGTTGAGCCCGAGATGCCGGCTCCTGGTGAGAAGGACTGAGCCAAACCAGTGATCCGATCTTATGAGCAAGTCCAAGAAAAAACCTAGTGTTTAGGCTGCCAGAAGAACCGACAATGCCTGCTGACCACGAAGAGAGATTTCGACGCGCCGGATGCACGGCAGCGGTTGTAGGTGCCATTACAGCGTATGTCCTCTACACCTATCTGTGGGGTCTGCGCATGACGAGTGTTTTTCGTGACAACGAGCGGAAGTGCGTCCGGGCGATGGAAGTCGCGACCCATGGTGGAGATCTCAACAAGGTTTTCTATCCAGAAACGGTAAGGCTGCTGGAACGAATAAAGAAGCGAAGAGGCGTGATTCTGCACTTCAAAGTGCAGTCATCCTACGGCGATGGGTTTCTCGCGACACAATACGTCGAGGTCGAAGTGAAAAGAAAGTGGGCATCCGAAAATGTGCAATTTGACATGATGGGGCCTAAGTGCGGAATCGTCCAAGTCAATCCCGCGATGCCAGATTCGGACGCCCCATAAACAGTACACGCAACCAGCCCTCCGCCGAGGGTAAACTGCTTGTTTGTTCGTTCGCTCCGACGCTGGGGCGGAACACTCTCGCAAACTATCCCCACCTTCACCCCAAGAGGACTTCAGCGTGGCCAAACAAGCCGAAAAAAAGAACTTAGAATTGCCTGCAGAGCTTGAGCAGTATTACCGCGACATGCTCTTTATTCGCCACTTTGAAGAAAAGTGCAACATGGCCTACCGCCAAGGTAAAGCTGGTGGTTACATGCACGTTTACATTGGCATGGAAGCACTGGCCGTAGGCTGGATGCACTCCATCCGAAAGGGCCATGACTATGTCATCACCGCCTACCGTGACCACGCCCACGCGTTGCTTCTGGGCACTAGCCCGGTTGCGCTTATGGCCGAGATCATGGGCCGAAAAGGTGGAACTGCCGGAGGAAAAGGCGGTTCGATGCACATCTACGACCCCAAGAACGGCATGTACGGCGGCTGGGGAATCGTTGGCGGACACGTCCCGCTTGGCGCTGGACTGGCATTTGCCTCCCGCTATCGTGGCGACGACCGAGTCACTCTGAACTTCCTTGGAGATGGCGCCGCCAACCAGGGCGTTGTTTATGAGACGCTGAACATGGCGGCCCTTTATGGTCTGCCCTGCATCTTCATTATCGAGAACAACGAGTTCGCGATGGGAACTCGATTGGAGTATCACGCATCCGACCCTGAACTCTGGAAGCGTGGCTTACCGTTCAACATCAAGTGCGAGCGAATCGACGGAATGGACGTTCTTCAGATGAAGAAGGACGCCGAGCGAATTATCAACTACGTTCGCAAAGAAGGCAAGCCTTACCTCGTCGAGATCATGACCTACCGATTCTCCGGTCACGGCGCTGCCGATAACGACCGACAGCTCTATCGAACGAAAGAAGAAGAGCTTGAGAATTTGAAGCGAGATCCGATCAAGCGTCTTGAGCAAGTTCTTATTGAGCGAAACATCGCCAACGAAGAGAAGCTCGAAGCGATCGATGCAGAGATTCAGGAGATCGTCGACAAGATCTACGAAGAAGCCGACGCATCGCCATTCCCAGATGTGGAAGAAGTCTACGACAACATCTACTCCGACATGACACCGGAGAAGGGCCACTAATGTCACTGACGCTCGAAATGACTTACCGAGATGCTCTCCAGAAGAGCATGCTCGAAGAAATGGATAAGAACGCCGACGTATTTCTCATGGGAGAAGACATCGGTCGATACGAGGGAACGTTCAAGGTCACCAAGGGCCTATTCCCAAAGTATGGTCACCGCCGCGTTATCGACACACCGATCACGGAAGCTGGTTTCGCTGGCATCGCGACTGGTGCCGCAATGGCGGGTCTCAGGCCGATCGTTGAGTTCATGACCATGAGCTTCTCGATTTTGGCGCTCGACCAGATTATCAACCACACTGCGAAGATTCACTACATGACCAACGGGGAAGTGAAGTGCCCGATCGTTTTCCGTGGTCCAGGTGGTGCGGCTAAGCAGCTTTCAGCTCAGCACTCCCATTCGATGGAAGGTTGGTATGCCCACGTTCCAGGTCTGAAGGTTATCGCTCCTTCCACTCCAGCTGACATCTACGGAATGCTCAAAACGGCTGTTGCCGATGATAACCCTGTTATCTTGTACGAGAATCCGGGCCTCTATACGATCAAGGGCATTGTTCCTGACAATCCCGACTACACGGTTCCGTTCGGCAAAGCGCAAATTCTTCGCGAAGGCAAGGATCTCAGCCTCATCGGTTACAGCCGAATGACGCATATCAATCTTGCCGCAGCCGAACTCCTGGCCAAGGACGGAATTGAAGCGGAAGTCGTCGACGTTCGATCCTTGCTTCCGCTGGATACGGAGACGATCTACAACTCGGTGAAAAAGACGCATCGTGCAGTGGTGGTTTACGAAGACTGGCGAAGCGGTGGATTTGGTGCTGAGATCGCAGCCCGAATCGGTGAAGATTGCTTCGACGATCTTGACGCCCCAGTCCTTCGTGTTGGTGGTCTCAACGTGCCGATGCCATATGCTCGTGTTCTTGAACTCCAGTGCATCCCCGATGAGAATGACGTCATCGCTGCCGTCAGAAAATTCAAGTAGATTCAGAACGCTTAAGGCGCAGGGAGTCCGGAGTCCAGTGAGGCTTTGGGCTCCCTGCTTCTATTTAGGGTTCCAGTTCGTCCTCAGTTGTTGGGAATAGAGGTAAAACCATTCTATTGATCGCATTTTCTTAGCAATTGAGCTCCGTTTCTCCAATCTTGATGAAACTTAATCGTAGTTCCGTTGTTTAATCTTAGTGAGGCACACATGAGTTTTCCAGGGATAGACCAACTGATGCAGAGGCAGGCGTGGGATGACGCCATTATTGAGTGCAAAGCCGCGCTCCAATTGCAGCCAACAAGTGCTCGCCTTTGGGGTTACCTCGGCATGTGTCACTTTCGAAAAGGTGAATTTCAGCAGGCGATCGAGCCGTTTCGAAAAGCTTCGGTGCTTGATCCGAATTTCTGGCAGGCGGGCGCAAAGTTAGCTCAGTGCTACGACCGTCTCAAGCGATATGAAGAAGCGTATGAAATTGCGAAGGAGTGGCTGCGAGTCCGTCCCAACGACCATACGTTGCAGGGCTTGGTGGATGGCCTCAAGCATCAAGTTCGAGGGAACAAAAAGGAAGGTTGGGAGCGGACCGCACACCTTGCTTACGACGTGAAGATCGTAGACCGCGACCGGAAATAGATCCGTACTTGATGCAAAAATGGGCGAAGCTCTTTACGAAGCTTCGCCCATTCGTTTGTTTGGACCCTAGAACAGACCTTCCACCGACAGATACCTCTCGCCAGTGTCATAGGAGAAAGTAAGAATCGTGCTTCCGGCTGGGATTTCTGGGAGTTTTTGCGCAACTGCACTCAAGGAAGCGCCGCTGGATACACCGATGAACAAACCTTCCTCCAGTGCCGCGCGCTTGGCATAGGCAAACGCATCTTCTTCGGTCACCTGGATGACGCCGTCGAGAATATCTGTGTGGAGGTTGGTAGGAATGAACCCTGCACCAATACCCTGGAGTTTGTGCGGACCAGGCTGGCCACCTGAAATTACAGGCGATTTCACTGGCTCGACGGCAAACACCTTGAGGTTGGGGAACTTCTCCTTGAGTACTTCGGCGACACCTGTGATGTGACCACCGGTTCCAACACCGGTAATCAGATAGTCGATACCGTCAGGGAAGTCGGCGAGGATCTCTTGGGCAGTCGTTTCCTTATGAACCTTGATGTTAGCAGGGTTATCGAACTGCTGAGGAACCCATGAACCAGGAGTCGCGGTGGCCAGTTCCACGGCTCGAGCGATTGCTCCTTTCATCCCAAGTTCGCGAGGCGTCAGTTCAAATTTGGCACCGTAGGCAGCCATGAGGCGGCGGCGCTCGATGGACATCGATTCGGGCATGACCAGGATGATGGGATATCCCTTTACAGCGGCAACAAGTGCCAGTCCGATACCGGTGTTTCCAGATGTGGGCTCAATGATGACACCCTGACCTGGGACCAAGATGCCCTTGGCCTCGGCATCTTCAATCATGCTTAGGGCGATTCGGTCCTTGATACTTCCACCGGGATTCGCTCGCTCTAGTTTGATCCACACATTGTGGTTGTCTCCAAAGATTCGGTTGGCTCTCACATGCGGTGTGTTGCCGATGGTTTCGAGGATATTGTTAGCCTTCATAACGATTAGGTTTCCTTATATGTTGAATTCGATGTCCGGTTCCAATCCGGGTTTTCTTGGGCGAACTTCTGAGTTTCTGCCAACCACCGAAAAAGGTGGGATGGACTCGGTTACCCATGCGTTGCCACCGACGACACTATCGTTTCCAATAACGGTTTCTCCACCGAGGATGGTTGCGTTTGCGTACACCACGACATTGTCACCAAGTGTTGGATGCCGTTTGTTTGAAGCCAGAGCTTTTTGAACGACGAGCGCACCCAAGGTGACACCTTGATAGAGCTTGACACCGTTGCCGATGACGGCGGTCTCTCCAATAACGATTCCAGTGCCATGGTCGATAAAAAACGAATGACCGACGGTTGCACCGGGGTGAATGTCTACGCCTGTTTGGCGATGGGCGTATTCTGCCAAAAGTCTGGGAAAGAGCGGGAAGCCCAGCAGGTTCAGCTCGTGAGCCACTCGATGAATGGCGATGGCATAAAATCCGGGATAGCTGAGGATCACTTCGTCGACGCTCACTGCGGCCGGGTCACCGTAATAGATCGCCTTTGCATCGAGCAGTAACTCGTGGTAAATCCCAGGGAGCCGTTCAACAAACTGGCGTCCGATGTCCCCATTCGGGAGTTTGTAAATACTCTTTAGAGAATCAAGGATTTCATTTAGGTTGAGTTCCAACTGATGAATATCGGCAGCGAGCAGATTCGAGTCGAGCTGAATGTGCTCGGAGAAGTGCGGAAAGAGGACTGCCAAGACGTCGATGGCGAATCGCCGAGTGCCGGATCGGATTTGAGCGGGGAAGCAGTGATTGCTTCTCCGAGCCATGAGCTCACTCACTAAGTCGGTGTTCTTGTCTAGTGATGGTTCCATTACTCAATTACTCTCTACGCAGGAATTCGCGCTGAAGTCTATACAACCTTCACTTGCCAATGCTTGACGCAATCGAATAACATACCGCCAGACAGACGAGGCCCCTTCCTATGACTTCCGTTGCAACTCCCATTGAACGATCCGGACCGCTAGAAAACTTTGAGCACGGCTTTAACCGAGTCATCGTGTCATCTGATGAGCGCTATATTGCCACGAGTGATGTTGACATGAACGTGATCGTTCGAGAGAACGACAGGGTCGTGTTTGAGCACAACCTATCGTCGGACAACGAGAAGATCAAGCCCACCGAGCGAATCCGGGGGATGAAGTTCTCGCCTAGTGGGGAATATCTGTATGTCGCCGCTGGTTCGATTTTGACGGCATGGCGTACGGAAGGGTGGGAGATTGCCTGGACTTATGAGGCTCCCAGATCATTCGGATTCCTAATTATTTCTCCGATTGCGCTCGATGTCGCTGAAACGGGCGACGTGGCAGTTGCTTTCGACAACGGCTCAATTGTGGTGTGGAATGCGGACGGGCGTCCCAAGGCTAAGATTCAGGACAATGATTCACCGAGATGGTTGCGGTTCATGGCAGATGGTAAATCAATCGTAGGGAGCGACAGCTTCAGTCTTGCGAAATGGGATGTCGACCGCCGCAAGCGAAGTCTTAGGATCCAGCTTCGAGATCGAGTGTTTGGGCTAGACGTCGATACAAGGGGCGGAGTCGCGATCACCCGGACGCTTCAAGATATCATGCTTTGGGATTTGGACCGCAGTCAAATCTTGAAAGTACTCCCGATTGGTCCGGGGGCACCCGTTGTTGCTCTGGACTCGACTTCCCGACGCATGGCGTACGCCGAGCGTAACCATGTAAGGGTGGTCAACTATGAGGGGGTCTTGCTTGACGAGTTTTTCCTGGATGTCGCCTCCGCCCTATCAATGGTCTTTCTGCCGGAAAGCAATGAGTTGCTCGTCGGCTGCACCGAGAGAGTGCTTGCCCGGTTTCCTCTCGGTTAGGCACTACTGAAACGACAGGCCGGCCAATATGTTTGTTAGGTTAGGGAGATGAAAGGGCACAAATCTTGGGAAGAAAAGCTCAACAAGGTTCAAGATTGGAAAGTCGTGGACGGCAACAAGAGATATCCCGGCCAGATGCTGATACCAACTCCAAAGCAGGTGGATGCGGCTGTTTGTGAAATTCCTTTAGGGGCGGTGTCGACACCTGCGTTGATACGGCAGGTCCTCGCCGCAAGATGTGGGGCGGATACGACGTGTCCCTTATGTGTTGGGATATTTCTAAGAATATCGGCCGAAGCTGCCGCCGAACGCAGTGAGCGTGGATCGCTAGACGTCACCCCTTATTGGCGGGTCGTGGATGGAAAGGGCCGTCACTATGCAAAATGGCCAGGAGGACGCGAAGGGCAAGACGCAATACTTCAAGCCGAATTGGGGCCGCTCACTCTGTCCTGATTCAAGCGTTGGTCCGGAAATCCAGGGTGGATCTTTGTTTGCGCCCTTCGGTGAGATTTGGCGCAACTGTACGTGAACGTCCCAATTAAGGGACCAGATTTAGCGTAACATCCTATATAACATGGCTCTTCCAAAGCGAACGATTTCCTTTGCCAGTTCAGGCCTGATTCGGTTGGCCCTTTTGATGGCCGCTCTCGTAGTATCTGTCTCTGCGAGCGCCCAGTTGGCGAACTCGGCTTGGCCCAAGTTTCATGCCGACTCTCGTAACTCAGGAGTTGGTGTCTCTCAGGGCGTAACAGGCCTCCTAAAGTGGCCCGCATTCGATGACAGTCTCAATGGTGCTGGCTTCTACTCATCGGCTGCGATTGGTACCGATGGAACCGTTTACGTGGGTGGAACAAGCTCAAAGTTGTTTGCGATCGATCCGACGACCGGAAAACAGAAGTGGGGTTTTCCAACTGGCGGCGCAATCAGTTCTTCTCCTGCTGTGAGCTCGACAGGGGTAGTCTATGTAGGTTGCAATGACAAGATTTTGTATGCAGTCGATGCTTCTAAGGGAACGGCGGTCTGGCAGTTCCCAACCTTTGGCACCATCCAGTCCTCACCAGCGATTGGAACGGATGGCACTGTGTACTTTGGCTCCAACGACGGCTACATCTACGCAGTGAAGAAGGATGGCTCCCTAAAGTGGAAGTTTCAGACAAAGGGACAAGTCCGATCCTCTCCAGCCATTGGGACAGACGGTACTGTTTATGTGGGTTCGCAAGATCAGAGCTTGTACGCTATTGACAGCGCAGGAACCCAGAAATGGGCTCGTGTTGTGAATGGACCGATACCTGGTTCTCCCACCATTGGAGCCAATGGATTTATCTACTTCGGCTCCGACGACAAGAGCGTTTACGCGCTCGATAGCTCCGGCAACATCATGTGGAGCAAGGCAACTGGCGCAGCCGTGGAATCGACGCCAGCCATTGGCGCAGATGGAACCGTTTTTGTCGGTTCACAAGACTCCAAAGTATATGCCTTCAATGGAACGACTGGTGCACAGAAATGGGCGCAGCCAACCCTTGACCAGATCGTATCTTCTCCAGCGATTGGAACCGATGGAAAGGTCTACGTCGGGTCCAACGACTGGTATATGTATGGACTAAACCCAACGAACGGTGACTTGGTTCTTGGTTACGCGACAGGGGCGTCCATATCAGCATCGCCCGCAATAGGACCTGACGGTACGCTGTACTTCGGATCCCAAGATGGATTTTTCTACGCACTCAAGAGCAGCTTTAAGGGTGTCACGCCAACAGCGGTGACCCTTAACCCGACAAGTGTGATTGGTGGAACTTCTTCCACAGCTACGGTGACTCTGAGTGGCGCTGCACCAACCGGTGGCCAAGTGGTTGCGCTATCGAGCAACAACGCAACTGGAACCGTGCCTGCATCCGTCACGGTTACGGCAGGACAAACATCTGCTACTTTCACGGTGACAACATCCTCAGTCGCTGTTTCAACCCCGGTCACGGTCACCGCAGTTGCTAACAATGCTTCCAAGAGCGCAGTACTCACGGTGAATCCACCTGTGGTTACTGGTCTGAGCCTAAATCCGGCCTCCGTCATTGGTGGCAACGATTCGACGGGAATGGTCACTCTCGGAAGTAATGCCCCTGCGGGTGGACTCGTGGTATCTCTCGCAAGTGGAAACGGCGCCGCGTCGGTGGCTTCGACGATCACCGTTCCAGCCGGAAAGAGCACTACGACATTTGCGGTGGCGACCATCCCAGTCGCAGCACAGACGTCGGCAGTGATTACGGCAACCTTCGGCAACAGCTCTGCTCAAGCTACCCTAACGGTGACTCCGCCTTCACTTTCCTCGCTCAGCTTCAATCCCACCACAGTCGCCGGAGGCAACCATGCGACGGGCTCGGTCGTGCTAAGCGGCTTGGCACCTTCCGGGGGCTATGTTGCGCAACTATCGAGCAGCAACTCCGCGGTAAGTGTTCCCGCCACTGTTACCATCATTGCGGGGCAGAGTGAGGGCGTGTTTGTCGCCAATACATCTGTCGTGACTGCCCAGCAGGTCGCTACGGTGACGGCAAAGATCGGTTCAACGACCGTCACATCGACGGTGACAGTTGTGCCATCGGGGCTGTCCGCAATTTCAGTGAGTCCGTCCACCGTCGCTGGTGGGGTTTCCGCAACGGGAACGGCGACTTTGACCGGAGTTGCCCCTACAGGGGGAATTACTGTGAAGCTGGTGAGCGGTGCCAAGTCCGTCGTCCTTCCCGCGAGCGTTGTGATCGCCGCTGGAAAGACTTCAGCGACTTTCGCAGTCAAAACAACCTCGGTAGGTACGCAGACGGTGGTAACTCTTACGGGATCGGTTGGATCTGTCCAGAAGACGACGACGCTCACGTTGACCCCGCCAAACGTTATTGCGGTGGGAGTTAATCCGACCACGGTGGCAGGTGGAGTGTCCTCAACAGGCACTGTGACGCTCGATGGCCCCGCACCAACGGGTGGATTTGTGATCACTCTCTCAAGTAATCAGTCAGCGGCAACTGTCCCTGCCACGGTGACCGTTCTTGCTGGCAAGGCCACGGCGACGTTTACGGTGAAGACCGTCGCTGTCAGCAGTCAAAAGGTTGCGACGATTACGGCCGCCAAGGGCGGGTCAAGCGTCACGGCAAGTCTAACGATCACCGCTCCGATCTTAACAAGCTTGACGCTCGCCCCCGCCTCCGTGAAAGGAGGTGCGACCGTTACTGGCACCGTCAAGATAAGCAGCGCGGCCCCAACCGGCGGTCTCGTGATCAAACTCAGCAGTGACAAGTCGTCGGCGCCAGTGGCGGCGACCCTGTCGATTGCGGCCGGCAAAACCTCAGGTACGTTCACGATCAAGACCACAAAAGTCACGACGAAAACCACCGCAGTTATTTCGGCTGCTTTTGGTGGTGTGACAAAGACGGCAAATCTGACGATTTCCTTATGAACTAGGCAAATCGAGTGTTATATTGTCGGGGACTATGGCTCTCCGACAATGCAATCCGTCAGACCCAAACAAGCTCAATCGACTCCCCGTAGGTTCAAAACTATGGGGAGTCCGCTTTGGGCAAATGCTCCGAGCTGCGATCGTCCTCGCGGTAGCTCTTGTTTCGGTGAGTCTAAAGGCCCAACTCGCAAATTCTGCCTGGCCTAAATTCCATGCCAACCTCCTTAACACGGGTGTAGGTTTGGGGTCGGGTGCGACGACTGCGTTGAAGTGGACCTACGCCCTGGCACCCGGCTTTCCCGTTGACACTTCTGCAGCCCTTGGGGCGGACGGAACCGTGTACTTTGGCGGCACCGACGGCATTGTCTACGCCATCAATGCAACGACCGGTAGTGCCAAATGGACCTACGCGTCGCCGACCTACTTTGAATCCTCTCCGGCGATCGGATCCGATGGAACGGTGTATTTGGGTGGCTTCGACGGCAACCTGTACGCCATCAGCTCAACAGGAACGCTCAAGTGGACTTATTCCACTGGTGGGGCGATATTCAGTTCTCCGACGATTGATGCCAATGGCACGGTCTACGTCGGGTCCGAGGACAATTCTGTCTATGCCATCAATGGTTCGACGGGAGTTCTTGTGTGGTCGAGAGCTACAACCGGCCCAATTGACTCCTCACCCGCGCTAAGCAAAGGTGTGTTATATATCGGCTCGAGCGACGGCAACCTCTATGCGATTACTGCCAGCACGGGCGTTGTCACATGGAAGGCAGCCATCGGCGGAGTAACCTCCTCACCGTCGGTAGGAACAGACGGAACCGTCTACGTTGGCTCGTTTGACACAAATATTTATGCTCTGAACGGCTCGACAGGCGCGAAAAAATGGAGTTATCCGACCGGCGACGTCGTACCCTCGTCGCCTGCAATCGGCAGTGATGGGTCGATCTATATCGGCTCAGGTGACGGCAACATCTACGCCTTGACGAGTGCGGGTGGACTGAAGTGGAGCTACACAACCGGCGGTGCCATTGAATCGGCACCTGCTTTGGCCCCTGATGGCACGCTATATGTCGGTTCGCTTGATGGGACGCTTTATGTCTTGAACTCTGCCAAAGGCACGCTCTATTGGAGTTTCCCAACCGGGACATCGATTTACTCGTCTCCCGTTCTTGCCTCGGATGGAACGCTCTATGTCGGTGCTTGGGACGATAACTTTTACGCGTTCGCAAGCCTGTCCATTGCGTCCGTCTCGTTGAACCCGACAACCGTTTTGGGAGGATCGCCATCCACGGGAACGGTGACTCTCAATGGAGTTGCTCCCACAGGGGGTATCTCGATTTCCTTGTCAAGCAATAACGTCGCTGGCCAAGTTCCTGCTACCGTCACGATTCCTGCGGGCCAAAGTTCGGCAACGTTCACTGTGACCACCACTGGAGTAGCAACCCAGACTTCCGACGTCATCTCTGCCTCTTCCGGCGGTGCCGCAGCGAGCGCTACGTTGACGATCAACCCACCCACACTTACGTCCGTTACGTTGCAGCCGACAACCGTTGTTGGGGGAATTCCTTCGACGGGACAAGTGACCTTAAGTGGCCCGGCGCCCGCGGCTGGAATCCTGATCAATCTTGCGAGCAACAATGCTTCGGCTTCCGTTCCTTCATCGGTGCTCGTAGCAGGGGGCGCAATGACCGCCACTTTTACGGTTACCACTGTGCCGGTTGCCTCCAAGCAATCGCTCACGATTACTGCGAGTTGGGGCAATCAGTCACAGACGGCGGGCCTCACAGTCAACCCTCCGGACTTGGCCTCGATTACCACGAACCCAACCACAGTCGCTGGGGGAATGTCCACGACGGGAACCTTAAGCCTGACAGGCCCCGCCCCGGCAAGTGGTTTCGTTGTTCAGTTGTCTAGCGGAAGCAGTATCGCCACGGTTCCCGCCACCGTCACGGTGACGGGCGGTCAGACCTCGGCCACATTCAACATCACAACGACCCCGGTCACAAGTGCACAGACTGTAACGCTCTCCGCGACTTTGGGGACGACGACCCAGACCACGGTCCTCACCGATGTTCCGCTGGCCTTTGTCTCGGTCACCCTGAATCCGCCGTCTGTTTTGGGCGGGGGAACGGTCATTGGAACTGCGACTCTTAATGGCCCCGCACCAGCGGGTGGGTGGCTCATCAAATTGACGAGCAGCCTCACTACCGTGACTTTGCCAAAGACAGTGACGATCCCGGCCGGGACGTCGTTTGTGACGTTCACCATAAAGACGACAGCTGTGAACGTTCAAAAATTGTCGACAATTACCGGTGCTTACGGCACGGTGAAACAGGCGGCAACTCTAACGATTACGCCTCCACAGATGGCGTCTATCTCGCTAAACCCAACAACGGTGGACGGTGGAAAGACCTCGACGGCAACCGTTACTCTCAATGGCAAAGCTCCCACCGGTGGCATTGTTCTCAAACTCACAAGTAGCACCAAGTCGGCCACGGTTCCTGCAACGGTCACCGTCGGAGTTGGGAAAACTTCTGCAACGTTCGTCGTAAAGTCTTTGGCAGTGAAGGCTGTTACAACCGCAACCATCACCGCGACTCAGGGCACCTTGCAGAAGTCTGCAACCCTAACGATCAATCCGCCCGTGCTTGTTTCTGTAAAGCTTGCCCCGGCGACGGTTAAGGCGGGCGGAACTTCAACGGGGACGGTGACGATCAGCTCCATTGCGCCAACTGGAGGATTGGTTATCCAACTCTCCGCCAATCCTGCCGGCTCGGTAATGACCCCGTCGGTGACAATTGCCGCTGGACGCACAACCGGAACCTTCACCGTTAAGACCACGAAATCGACTCCGGCAGGGCCAATTACGGTGTCAGCGACGTTGGCTGGCATCACCAAGTCAGCGATTCTAACTGTGACGAACTAGCCGGTTTGTGCTCGTTTCAAAATGGAGTGACTGCTTGGAGTCTCACCCCGGGACTCCAAGCTTTTGGGCAGCGTGCGCAATTCGTAGTATTTCTCGCGGAAGAGTTGGGACTGCTGTGGATTTCCCGAAAGGTTCAACGAGTCCGGTTGTAGGGGCATGGCGTGCCATGCTTTCTCAACTTGGGGGGCACTCCAAATGCAAGAAGCGAGGCACGCCTCTCCCCTACAGACGGACGGCTAAGCCCTGCTTACGGCAATCCGCGCCGCTTGTCGGATTCACGAGCTGCCGTTAGCGCCCAACAGATTATTCCCCCGCCCAAAGCTTCCCCAAAAACGAAGCCGCTCGAAAGCCGATAATCCTCAGCCATCACGAGATAGAGAACACCATTGGCGGTCAGCACGCTGAGAGCAAGGGATATTCCGCTCGCAATGGCACGATGTTTCCGATACCATCTAGGAAGTTTCATTTGGCGAAGCCGACCCATAACGTGACCCTTGACACCAGTATCATACACCGATAGCTGGCAAGACTTCGGCCAGTGGCATGATAGCGAAAACCAACAGCGGATGGTCGGCGACGCCAGCAGCAAAGGCCACGATTGAGTATAATAAGTGGTCCAACGGTACTTGCGCTCGTAGCTCAGTGGATAGAGCATCAGCTTGCGGAGCTGAGGGTCGAAGGTTCGAGTCCTTTCGAGCGCGCCAATTTTCCAATTGGCCAGTACCGATTTCCCATTTCAGAGCAGCTCGTCGTAGCCGCACATCCCTCTCCCAGTCACCAAGGGCCACCGTAGTCGGCGGTGATCGTACCGACGCAACCGCCGATGGCATTTACTGGCCCCATGGATTGGTGCACCAACACGAGGTGTGATTCACCGTTCCGGACGCCGGTACGATCACCGGCGACTACGGGGGTGGTGGTGATTGGGAGGCTTTCTTGCTTACCGATTTGGGTTGGGTGGCTCGACACCGAGCAGGTGACGAACCAGGAAATCGCGGCGTTTGCGTTCGCCGTAGGTGCCTCCGGCGGTGTGGTCGGAGTTGGGGATGACGACCAGATCGAACTCTTTGCCCGCGCTTTGGAGGGCGGCGGCGTAGCGGTAGGTCGATTCGGGGGGGACGTTGGTGTCCAGTTCACCAACCATCAACAGAAGGTCACCTTTGAGTTTGGCGGCGTTTTCGATGTTCGAGCATGCCTTGTAGTGCGGCCCCATCACGCCCATCCACTGTTCGTTCCACCAAATCTTGTCGAGGCGGTTGTCATGGCAGCCACACGAGGCGACGGCGACTTTGTAGAACTCGGGGTGGAAAAGAACGGCACCACCCGCGTTTTGCCCACCAGCTGAAGTCCCAAAAATTCCGACTCGGTCGATGTCAATCGCGGGGTACTTTTTGGCGAGAGCCTTCATCCACAAGATGCGATCCGGGAATCCTGCGTCGGCGAGGTTCTTGTAGCACACGTCATGGAAAGCCTTCGATCGGTTTCGAGTTCCCATGCCGTCGATCTGAACGACGATGAAGCCTAATTCGGCCATGCGCTGTTGATACAGGCTTGGAGAAAATGCCTTCGGCACGAAGGAATCCTGAGGACCCGCATAGATGTCTTCCACGATCGGATAACGCTTGTGGCGATCGAAGTTGGTGGGGAAGCATGCGATGCCATAGATGTCGGTTATGCCATCGCGAGCTTTCGCCTTGAAAGGCAGGGGAGCGTGCCAACCGCCCTTCAGCAGTCGACTGATATCGGCTTTGTCGACCGTCGAAATCAGGCCCCCGCTCTCAGCGTTTCGTAGTTCGTAAACAGGCGGATTTTGAACCGTCGAGTAGGAATCGAGTAGGGATGATCGATCCGGTGAAAACACCGCGTGGTGGGTTCCCACGGCAGGTGTGAGTGGTACGAGGTTCGATCCGTCAAAGTTGATCCGGTAGTAGTGGATGAAATACGGATCCTCACTCGGATTCACGCCACTCGCGGCGAAGGTGATCTGCCGTTTTTTCTCGTCGACCTTCTCAACTCCGCGCACAACCCATGGGCCTTTGGTAATTTGAGCCAGGCCGCCCTTTCCGTCAGCAAGATACAGGTGGTGCCAGCCATCTCGCTCAGACGATACGATGATCTCGTCTGAGCCCTCCAGATATTTATCAACCTGAGCGGTAGTGTCAACAAAGGTTGGCGAGGAATCATCGAACACCGTTGAGATTTCGCCTTTGCTTGGGTCAAAGCGGAAGATCCGGTATCGGCCATAGCCGCGGTCAATCTTCTCATACGTGAAGGCACCATTCTTCGCAGGACGGAATTCAGGAAGGTCACCGTATTCGATCGATTCGCCAACGAATGCGGGAGCGTGTCCCGTCGGGTCAAAAGCCAGCACATCAAATGTGTCGACCTTATCCCCGGGCCTGTCATATATTCGTTGAAGCAGCTTGGCCGGACCCCAAATCACAGGAGAGTTCTGGATGAGATAGACCTTGTTTCGATCACCAGGATGAACTTTTACTGCAATCAGTCGGGAAGAGTCAGGCGTCCAGGATAACCGGGCGTAGTAGGCGGAACTGCTGCCCTCCGTGGTGATGGCCTTTTCGGCGCCGACCTCGTGTCGGATGAAGACGTTATCGGCAACAATCCGCGCCTTCCACTTGCCATTCGGGGAGGTGGACGTCTCGGTGGATGGCGGCCATGTGTCCTGAATCCAGAGTTCGGGAGGAGTGAATTTTCGCTTGGTGGGGGCCAATTTCTCCACCAAAAAGGTGTCTAGATTGACGCTCCAGTTTTGGCTCATGGCCTCGAATTGGAGCTTCTTGCCTTCAAGCGTGAGCGTGCGAAAAGGCAGTTTTGCGGGATCGACGGCTTGGCCAGATGCCTTAGAGAGAGCGGCCGCCAGCTTTTTCTCATCGAACAAAGGAGATTTCTCCCCAGTGGCGCTGGAAACTCGGAGAAATGAGCCTGTTCCATCGGTGGCCTCGTGCCGGTACCAGAAAGCCTTTCCGTTCTCAATCCAATGAGGTTCGAGTGTCGCCATGGTGACCTGGCTCGACCAGACGCGCCCGATCGAATCTGCTCGACGATAGGACGCCTCTATCTCACTCGTGGTCGGATGGAAGAGGGGGCCCGACAAGACCCCAGTGGACAATATTAACGCTAGCACCGAGCCAATCACAACGTCGTATTTTAGCGCCAACTCGTTTGACGTCCATCGACAACGAAGCTTGAATTATCGCAGGAGGAAGATAAAGGCTGAATGGTTTAGTGTTATTTGATTATTCTGAATACTGACCAGTGATCCACCCTGGCGCGTAGTCTATCTATACTCCGATAAAGGTCTGATGACGATTTTAGTAGCCTTGCTGTCTCCGTTGATTCTTATGACTTCTCCCAAGCCCATTGCGTCGCCGTTCCCGCTGTCCGATGTTCGCCTCTTGGGTGGACCTTTTGAGGTCGCTCATCGCGCGACAGCAAAGTATCTGCTCGAGCTCGATACGAACCGCCTTCTCGTCGGTTTTCGAGTGAATTCCGGTCTCACTGCGGGAGCTGAAATCTATGGAGGATGGGAGACAGGTGGCTTGTCCGGACATTCGCTGGGGCACTATCTCACCGCCTGTGCTCAGGAATATGCTCGCACCGGAGACGTCCATTTCAAAGCCAAGGTCACGGAAATAGTCAATGGATTGGATGCTTGCCAAAAAGCCCGTCCAGATGGATTCTTGATGGCATTTCGGTTTGAAAATGGTTTCGATCGACCTCGTCTGGACAAGATTTGGCATGCGGTGTCGGTAGGAGAGATCAAGACAGGTGGATTCGACCTGAACGGCATGTGGTCACCTTGGTATGTGCATCACAAGGTGTTTGCCGGGCTCTTGGATACCCAAGCGATGTGCGGAAATAAGCTCGCACTCACTGTTGCCGAGAAATTCGCCGATTGGGCGATAGAGATCACGAAGAACCTAACTCCAGAGCAGTGGGAGAAGATGCTTGCGTGTGAATACGGCGGTATGAACGACTCGCTGGCGGAGCTGTATCGTCGAACCAAGAACGCGAAGTATCTCGAGCTGTCACGCAAGTTCTACGATCATCGTGTCCTCGATCCCCTTGCAGAGGGCAAAGATGAGTTGTCAGGTAAGCACTCAAACACCCAGATTCCTAAGCTTTTGGGCCTTGCCCGACTCTACGAGATCACGGGCGAAAGCAAAGACCAGAAGTCAGCACAGTTCTTTTGGGATCGCGTGGTCAACCACCACACCTATGCGATAGGTGGCAACAGTAACGGGGAATACCTTGGCCCGCGTGATCGGCTTGCTAACCGACTCTCGAGCAACACGTGCGAGACATGTAACACCTACAACATGCTCAAGTTAACCCGTCATGTTTTTGAGTGGCAGCCAAGTGCCAAGGCGATGGATTTCTATGAGCGGGCTTATTACAACCATATTCTCGGCTCTCAAGACCCGATGACGGGCGGGGTGACGTACTTTATGCCACTTGGCACAGGAACCCACCGCGAATACAGTAACGCCTTCGATGACTTCACCTGCTGTCACGGCACGGGTATGGAGAACCATACCAAGCACGGTGATTCGGTGTACTTCCATGACGCCGGCAAAACACTTTGGGTCAACCTGTTCATGCCAACCGAACTGACGTGGCGTGAGGCCCACGTCAAGATCAAGCAGGAGACGGATTTTCCGAACTCGGGCCATGTGGCGCTAACGATTGAGGAAGGACACCATCATTTCGATTTGCTCGTTCGCAATCCAGGTTGGAGCCAAGGCACCGTTGAGTTCCGCGTTAACGGAACGGTTGTCGCCACATCCTCAAACCCATCGAGCTATGTTTCGATCAATCGAACCTGGCAAAAGGGTGACAAGCTTGAATTCGTCCTGCCGATGTCACTGCACGAGCAGGCGATGCCGGATGACCCCAAACGCATCGCGCTGATGGTAGGACCCGTGGTTCTTGCTGCCGATCTTGGTTCCGCACAGGACCCGATGCCGCGAACTCCGGTGCTCGTCACCGATGACAAGCCGATTGCGGAATGGCTGAAGCCTGTTCCCAACAAGCCTTTGGAGTTTGAGGTGAGTGAGGCCGCTCGTCCAACCGCTTTGCACTTCTTGCCTTTCTACGCCGTTCACCATAACCGCTATGGCGTCTACTTCGACAAGTTCACGGAGGCCGATTGGGAGAAGACCGAAGCCGAGTATCGCGCCGAAGAAGTTCGCGTCAAGGATTTGGCCTCGCGTACGATCGACCAAATGACAATCGGTCAGATGCAACCCGAGCGGGATCACAACCTCAAGTCCCAGCGTAACGACGTCCGAGACGTCAACGGGCGCAGCTTCCGCACGGCAATGACCGACGGCTGGTTTGAATTCGACATGAAAGTCGAAGCCAATGCTGCCAATGACCTGGTTCTAACCTACTGGGGTAACGAGCGAATCCATCCCGACTTCGCTATTTTGGTTGACGGCACCCTGCTCGCTAGCGAAACCCTAGCCCAGCACCACGAAAACCGCTTCTTCGACATCGAATACACGATCCCCGCCGAGTTGACCAAAGGGAAATCCAAAGTCACCGTCCGAGTCCAGCCATTCACCGGCAAAAGCGGCCCTTCGGTAGCCGGTGCGAGGATCGTAAAGGCAAAGCAATAAAGTGTAGGGGCGAGGCGTGCCTCGCTTCCTGCTACCGGCCTGATACCAAATGTCGGGTTAGCGGCGCCCCGCCAGCCCCTATATCGGAACGGAATCTGCGTCCTGGCTCGCCAATTGCTAGCGCCGTGACACCAAAACCTAGGCTAGAAGGGCACGCCCTGCCCCTAGTGGGATTGCTAATTGCCCGAGGAAATCGGGTTGTTGGGGGCGCAGGCAACTTCAATCTGTTCCATCGAAACCTTCTGAAGTAACTCCACGAGTTGATCGCACTCGGCGTCGGTGAGGGGACTCATCGCTTCACGGATTCGGTTGAGGTGACTTGGGTAGATCCGGTTGAATAGCGCTTCGCCCTTTTCGGTGAGGCTAACGTAAACAATTCTGCGGTCCGTGGTGTCACGTTCGCGAACGACTAACCCGTCCTGTTCAAGGTTATCGACAAGTACGGTGATATTCCCACCGGACTTGAGGATGTATTTGGCGATGTCCCTTTGCGAGAGTTTGCCGTGGATTTGCAGCACTTTCATCGCGCTGAATTGGCTTGCAGTTAAGCCTTCAACGAGAAGTCCTCTGCTAACATCCATGTGCAGAGCTTCCGCCGACCGAACGAGTCGGACGTAAGCTTGAACGCTTGATTCTTGTCTAAGCATGATGGGGTAGTTGGAGTTCACAACACCCGCCAGCGCGGCTTCTCCGGGCCAATTATACAATAGACGAAGCGACTTGGATGGAATTGAGCTGCATTAGCGGAAAGTTGAAAGTGAACATGGAAGAAGCACTCACCCCAGATCCTGGTCTTGGCGCACTCGTTACAGAATTCGTAGCCGATCGAGACGCGCTTATTCGTCGCTATCCGCTCTCTAAATCCAGCAAAGGAATTCAGCGTTCCATCAGCCTTCACCAAGACTGGCTCGACCGCATCGAGAGAATTCCTTTCGACAAGCTTTCCTTCGACGGGCAGATAGATTGGATTCTGTTCCGGAATCACCTGCAATGGGGAATTCAGACATTGGACCGGACGAACGGTGATGCGGCTAAGTTATCCGAGCTACTACCATTCTCTCAGATCATCGTCGACCTCGAAAGCGATCGGATGGCGATGATCAGCCCAGAACCGGAAGCCACTGCGGCCAAACTCGATCAGTTGGCGGATGAAATCCCACATGCGGTCGGAAAGATGAACGACGCCTCGGTGGTGGCTTGGATTTTTGAACTAAAGGAAGCTGTCGGTCGCTGGCGCGCCTTTTACTCGGGTTACGATCCAGTTCTTGATTGGTGGATCAAAGAGCCCTTGGTCCGAGTTATGAGTGCCTTCGAAGAACTGAAGGACACCACGACGGAAGGCAACACGATTCCGGGCCATCCATTTGGGCGTGAGGCTCTTGAAAAGGACCTGGCATTCGAGATGCTTCCGTATTCCCCCGAGGAACTCATTGAGATCGGCGAACGCGAATACGCCTGGTGCCTAGAGGAAATGAAGAAGGCATCAGGGGAATTGGGATATGGAGACGACTGGAAGGCGGCGATGGAATCGGTAAAGCGAACCTGTGTGCCGCCAGGTGGGCAGCCGGCAATGGTCAGAGACTTGGCCCTTGAGGCCATTGCGTTTGTAGACGAATTGGTAACCGTGCCCGAGCTTGCGAAGGAGACCTGGCGGATGGAGATGATGACTCCTGCCCAGCAGAAGGTGAATCCGTTCTTCCTCGGTGGGGAGTCGATCATTGTTTCCTATCCGACGGATTCGATGACGCACCAGGAGAAGCTGATGAGCATGCGAGGGAATAACCCGAACTTCTCGCGCGCAACCGTGCAGCATGAATTGATCCCTGGACATCACCTCCAGATGTACATGACCGCACGCCATCGCCCATACCGTCAACTTTTCTCGACCCCGTTCTGGATTGAGGGCTGGACTCTGTACTGGGAACTGTTATTGTGGGAGCTTGGCTTCCCTCGAACGCCTGCTGAGCGGATAGGAATGTTGTTCTGGCGAATGCATCGGTGCGTCCGAGTGTCGTTCTCATTACGCTTCCACTTGGGCGAACTCTCCACGGCTGAATGTGTTGAAATCTTGGTGGATCGGGTCGGACACGAAAGGGCCAACGCCGAAGGGGAAGTGCGACGATCATTCAACGGACTGTATCCACCGCTATATCAAGCGGCTTATCTCATTGGCGGACTCCAGTTCCGATCCATATCAAGGGAATTACGTGCGAAAGGATGGTCCTACCGGGCCGTTCACGATGAGATGCTAAAGCAAAACGAGATGCCTCCCGCGATGATGCGAGCGGCTCTGTTAGGCGAGCCAATCGCACCCCAGCCGCCTGTTTGGCGCTTCGAATAATTGCGGAATCGTACCTTCGCAGAGGTACTGCGGTCGTCGCAAGGTACAGTCCCATTCAATCGGTGATTCTCCAACGAAGGGTTGAAAACCGCACTAATCGTTTGGCGTATAATCATTTGATAATAAACGGATTGAATGAGCAGAATGAAGATTGATCGCTTCGCAGTTTCGTTGTTTGCCACTTGCGGCATCCTATTGTCATCAGGTTGTGGCGGCCCAGCGGCGGACAAGCCAGCGGGCGACAAGCCAACCGATACTCCTGCCCCGACAACTGCTGGCACGACCGCCAACGCAGGTGCAAAGGGCCTCAAACTCGGGTTTGCCCAAGTCGGTGCTGAGAGCGGATGGAGGACGGCCAACACCGAATCCATCAAGTCCGAATGCGAGAAGCAGGGCGTGGACCTCAAATTCTCGGATGCACAGCAGAAACAGGAGAATCAGATCAAAGCGATTCGATCCTTCATTGCTCAGGGCGTCGACGTCATCGCATTCTCGCCAGTGGTCGAAACCGGTTGGGCACCCGTTCTTCAAGAAGCCAAGCGCGCTCATATCCCGGTTATCGTAAGTGACCGACGTGCTGATGTTCCCGACGACCTGTATGCAACATTCATCGGCTCTGACTTTATCAAGGAAGGCGAAATGGCAGGCGAGTGGCTCGTTAAGAAGACGGGTGGGACTGCTAACATCGCGGAGCTGACGGGCACCCCAGGAAGCGCCCCTGCCAACGACAGAGCCAAGGGCTTCCGCACCGCGATCGGTAAGGCGGCTGGCCTCAAGATTGTCTTCTCCCAGACCGGCGAATTCACTCGAACGAAGGGCAAAGAAGTTATGGAAGCCCTGCTGAAGAGCCCGGTTGGTAACACCGTTAACGTCGTCTTTGCCCATAACGACGATATGGCTCTTGGTGCTATTCAGGCGATTGAAGCGACGGGCAAGAAGCCTGGTAAGGACATCGTCGTGCTTTCGATCGACGGTATCAAAGATGGCTTCAAGGCGATGGTCGATGGCAAGTTGAACTGCTCGGTGGAGTGCAATCCGCTCCTCGGTCCAAACATCATCGATGCTGCCGTCCAGTTGAAAGCAGGCAAGACATTGCCGAAGCGCACCGTCGTTCAGGACGGAATCTTCGATCAATCGGTTGCTGCGAAAGAACTTCCAAACCGCAAGTATTGATGACGTCCATTCTTGAGCTAAAGGGAATCGGTAAACGGTTCCCTGGTGTGGTCGCGTTGGATGGTGTCGATTTCGACCTGCGTGCTGGAGAAGTCCATGCATTGATGGGGGAGAACGGTGCCGGCAAAAGTACGCTGATCAAAACCATGACCGGGGTGTACGAACCTACGGCCGGACATATCCTTGTCGAAGGCAACCCCATTAGCTTTAGATCTCCAGATGAAGCGGTTCGTCACGGCGTCAGCACGGTTTATCAAGAGGTCAATCTCGTCCCAAATCTATCGGTGATGGAGAATATCCTGTTGGGGCGCGAACCCAAGGGGCCGTTTGGTATCAAGTGGCGAGGGGTGAAAGAGAGGGCAGAGAAAGCCGTCCGAAGGCTCGGGCTCGATGTCGACGTTCGGACTCCGTTAGGCTCGCTTTCCATCGCTGTACAGCAGTTAGTGGCGATTGCGCGCGCGCTTGATGTATCTGCGCGTGTGCTGGTTCTCGATGAACCGACTTCCAGCTTGGATGCGGGCGAGGTTGAAGCCCTCTTCGAAGTCGTACGGCGCTTGCGGGACGAAGGAATGGGGATCATCTTTGTCAGCCACTTTCTCGATCAGGTCTATGCCATCTCTGACCGAATTACGGTTTTGCGGAACGGTCAGAAGGTGGGGACGTGGATGGCCAAAGATCTTCTCAAGATCGAATTGGTCTCCCAAATGATTGGTCGCGATGCCAGTGCGTTAGTTCGAACAGAGTCTATCGCTCAGGCTGCCTCAAGTGGGGAAGCGATCATTTCGGCGAAGAGCGTGGGCCGACGTGGGAGCGTCTCCGATGTCAGCTTCGAAATCAAGCCCGGCGAGACTCTAGGGTTTGCTGGGCTGCTTGGATCGGGCCGCACCGAAGTGCTTCGCCTGATTTATGGCATTGATCACTCCGACTCCGGCACCCTTATTTTTGATGGAAAATCGGTAAGCAAGGTCCGTCCACGAGATTCGATCCATCGCGGTATTGGATTTCTCTCCGAGGACAGAAAGGCAGAGGGAATCTTTCCAGAGTTAAGTATTCGCGAGAATATGCTCATCCTCTATCAAGTCAAGCAAGGGTGGTTCCGTCGGATACCTCTGCTGAAACAGAAGCAATTGGCGAAAGATCTCGCCGAAAAACTCAAGGTCCAGCCGCCGGATGTCGAACGGTCCATTCAGCAGCTTAGTGGTGGAAACCAGCAGAAGGCATTGCTTGCCAGGTGGTTGGCGGTCGAACCCCGGCTCCTGTTGTTGGATGAACCCACGCGGGGCATCGACGTTGGCGCTAAGTTCGAGATCATGTCGTTGGTTGAGTCTCTCCGACAATCGGGAAGTTCGTTCGTCTTTGTCTCCTCTGAGCTTTCGGAAGTTGTTAAGACCTGCACCCAGGTCGTCGTGATGCGCGATCGCAAAGCTGTTGGCACCCTGGTCGGTGCTGACATCACCGAGGAATCCATCGTGGAGGCGATCGCAAGTTGACCAAGCGAATGCCGAACTGGACGGCGGCGGCAGCGATGCTCGTTGCCGTTCTCTTTTTTAACCTGCTGTTCACCCCCAGCTTTTTTCACGTTGCTATTCGTGATGGACGGCTCTTTGGAAGCCTGATCGACATCCTGAATCGCGCAGTTCCGGTAGGGTTACTGAGCCTTGGCATGACGCTTGTGATTGCGACGGGTGGTGTCGACCTTTCGGTAGGCGCCGTCATGGCGATCTCAGGAACGGTAGCGGCTGGGTTGATCGCGCGACCGCCGGAAACACCTTTTGCAGGTGGAAAGTCGGTCCCAGCACTGGCCATACCTGCGGCACTGTTGGCGGCGATGGGATGCGGATTGTTTAACGGCATTCTCGTTGCGATTCTCGATTTCCAACCGATCATTGCCACGCTGCTTTTGATGGTTGCGGGCAGAGGTGTGGCCCAACTGCTCGCGAACGGGCAGATCGTGACGTTCTCGGAGCCAAGCTTTGCCGCGATTGCTCGTGGAGCTACCGCCATGCTGCCGAATCCGGTTTGGCTTCTCGCAATCACATTTGTCCTATTTAGCCTCGCGACTCGAGCTACGGCCCTTGGTCTGTTTGTTGAAGCCACCGGCAGCAATCCTTCAGCCGCAAACCTCGTCGGCATCAACGCCCGCGCGGTGAAGATTGCGGTCTATACGCTCTGCGCCCTATGCGGCGGACTCGCTGGCATTGTCATCACCGGGGACATTCAAGCCGCTGATGCCAATAATTCCGGCCTCTACATGGAGCTCGATGCGATTCTTGCTGTCAGTGTGGGGGGAACAGCCCTGGCTGGCGGTCGCTTCTCGCTGGTCGGCTCGATTGTAGGTGCCTTGTTGATGCAAGCTCTCACGACAACGATCCTTACCCGCGGAGTGTCGCCTGAGATCACCCTGGTCCTGAAGGCGGCGGTCGTGGTGACTGTCTGTTTGCTACAAGCCCCAGCTTTTCGTGATTCCATAAGCCGCTATCTGCCTAAGAAGGTGCCCGCGTGAACCGCGCGTCGTTGTTGGAAAAAATGCCGGTAGCGATTACGGCGGTGGTCTTAATCACGATGACGGTCGCGGCTGGACTTCACTTTCCAAACTTCTTAACGTTGCGAGTGTTGACGAACCTGCTCGCTGACAACGCGTTTCTTGGCGTTGTTGCCGTGGGTTTGACGTTTGTGATCCTCACTGGCGGCATCGATCTTTCCGTAGGCTCAATGGTTGGTCTGTCCAGCATCGCGGTGGCGAAGTTGATGGCAGGAGGGCACATGCACCCGCTCCTTGCGATGGCGGTACCGATTGTCGGTGGTGCCGTTCTTGGGGCCAGTCAAGGCTTTTTGATTGCTAAGTACAAACTCCCACCATTCTTGGTAACTCTAGCCGGGCTGTTTTTGTGCCGTGGTATCGCGCTCAAGATCAGTCTCGAGTCTCTGCAAATCGATCATCCGTTCTTCAATGTCCTCACGGGCTGGTCCTTCGCTCTACCCGGCAAAGCGGCTCTCACGGCTCCTGCGGTGAGCCTGATCGTGGTAGTGGCTTTTGGCATTTGGCTCGCGCGCCAAACTGCCTACGGACGCGCGGTCTATGCCATTGGTGGCAATCAGCCCTCGGCGCGCCTCATGGGACTGCCCGTGGACCGAACCCTGATCGTGACCTACGGCATCAGCGGTTTGTGCGCTGCCCTCGGTGGTGTGTTGTTCGCCGTTTACACATCTTCAGGCAATGCAATTTCCGGCACTGGACTCGAACTGGATGCGATAGCCGCTGTTGTCATTGGTGGCACCCTCCTTAGCGGTGGCTACGGATCGGTGGTCGGAACATTGTTAGGAATTGGAATCCTGGGCGTCGTTCAGACTGCGATCACATTCCAAGGCACCTTAAGCTCTTGGTGGACAAAGATCGTCATCGGGATCCTTCTTCTCGTCTTTATGCTAATTCAACGGACAATTGAGTCCGTTGCACGTCGTGCCCAAAACGCTTAAAAATCATGAGTACAAAAACCAATTGGAAAGGGGTATTCCCCGCCGTAACCACACAGTTCCACAAAGATCTATCTCTGGATCTTGATGCCACCGCACGCCACCTCGAGGTCTTGATCGAGTCTGGAGTTTCGGGCTTGGTCATGCTTGGCTCGCTTGGCGAAAACGTTTGTTTGACTCGTGAGGAAAAGCGGGAGGTTGTGCGAACAGCCCTAAGCACATCCAACGGTCGCGTGCCCGTTTTGGGCAGCGTTGCCGAACTCAACAGCAATGCTGGGGCCGAGTGGGCTAAGGAACTTGAGGATCTCGGTGCGCAAGGGGCGATGGTAATGCCCGCGATGGCATTCCGACCGGACCGTGAAGAAACCAAAGCTCACTACCTGACCGTCGCGCGGGCAACCTCTCTCCCAATCATCGTCTACAACAATCCCATCAGCTACCATGCCGACGTCGACCCCGAGATGTTCAAAGAACTCGCCGAGCAAGAGAATCTCGTGGCGATCAAAGAGTCTTCCGGTGACGTCCGTCGGATTACCGACATCATCAATGCTGTCGGTGACCGTTACGCTCTCTTCGCCGGTGTAGACGACCTCGCTCTGGAATGCACCCTGCTTGGGGCAACTGGATGGATCGCCGGAATCGGCCTGGCTTTCCCGAAAGAGAATCAGAAGCTTTGGGATTTGATGATGGCCGGCGAGTGGAGGAAGGCGCGAGAACTTTACCGATGGTACACGCCTCTGCTTCACCTCGATGTCGGCACAAAATTTGTTCAGAACATCAAGCTAGCGATCCAAGAAGTTGGATTGGGCTCCGAATACGTTCGCTTGCCTCGACTCCCGCTTACCGGAGAAGCACGTGACCGTGTGCTTGCAATCATTCACGAAGGTTTGGAGAAGCGTCCTACGCTTGACTAGACTATGAAGCGAATTCGCGTTATCGACTCACACACGGGCGGAGAGCCCACGCGCGTAGTCCTTGAGGGGGAAATCCCCCTTCAGGGTGCCACGATGGCCGAGCGTCGAGATGATCTTGTCGCCCGATTCGATGGAGTTCGCGCTGGCCTCGTCCGGGAGCCTCGCGGTGCCGATGTGTGGGTTGGTGCCATTCTTACGCCCCCCGTCTCGGCTGAGGCCGTCTGTGGAGTTGTTTTCTTCACGACAGTTGGCCCGCTTGGGATGTGTGGTCACGGCACGATTGGTATCGTCGAAACGCTTCGCCATCTAGGGAGAGTCAGTCCTGGTGTCATCACCCTCGATACCCCCGTCGGCCAGGTTCGCGCCCTACTCCATGAGGATGGCCGCGTTGAGGTCTCTAACGTGAAGAGCTATCGCTACCGAAAGGATGTCGAGGTCGACGTCGAAGGCATAGGGAAGGTTGTTGGGGATGTGTCGTGGGGTGGAAACTGGTTCTTCATCGTTAAAGAGCCGAGATTTGAGATTTCTCTCTCTCGGGCAAAAGACCTCACCGACATTTCGACCCAGATTCAAGCCGAACTCAATCGGGCCGGTATCACAGGCAAGGACCAAGGAGTGATCGATCACGTCGAACTCTTTTCCCCTGATAGTGACGTCTCCACGAATTTTGTCCTTTGTCCAGGCGGAAGTTACGACCGCTCTCCTTGTGGGACGGGAACCAGTGCGAAGCTGGCGGGCCTCTATGCAGATTGTAAGTTGGCTGCTGGCGAACCGTACATCCAAAAGAGTGTTACGGGAAGTGAGTTCATTGGTTCGGTTCAGCCGTGTGAAGGCGGGGTTTTGCCGACAATCGCCGGACGCGCGTATATCACGGCCGAGTCCACCTATCTGTTCTCAGAGGATGACCCTTTGCGAAACGGCCTTTGAAACGCAAATTAGTGGGTACGATTGATGGCGGGCTGACACCGGACTGTCTTCCAATCGGATCGATGCATTGGTCCATTAAAGAACTTCCAGTTGTTTTTTGAGTGACCCATCGAAGACGACAAGCCCAGCTTGAGCTTGGCAACCCATCTTCAGTAAGTCACCGCTCTTTTCACGACGCTCATCCTTTATTTATCGATATGCCTAACGAACTTTCCGCTCCAACGTCTTCTACTGCTGCGTCGCTGTCTGAAATCACCAGTGCCGCTCGGCGAGCAGCCGCGCCCTATGCAGCGGTGTCGCCCAAAGTTCGTGCAGGCTTTCTCGATCGTATCGCCGAGCGTCTTGAGGAACTAGGCGATGAGCTGATTCAAACCGCCCATCGAGAGTCAAACCTTCCAATCGCCCGCCTGACCGGTGAGCGGGGCCGGACATGCAGCCAGTTGCGGATGTTTGCGAACCTGATCCGTTCAGATGCTTGGCTGGATATACGTATTGAGACGGCAGACCCAGCACGGACACCCATTCCCAAGCCAGATCTACGCCGCACCCAGGTTCCCCTTGGCCCAGTAGCCGTCTTTGGCGCATCGAATTTCCCGTTGGCTTTTTCGGTACCTGGCGGCGATACCGCAAGCGCCTTGGCGGCAGGATGTCCTGTCGTTGTCAAGGCTCACCCTGCCCATCCAGAAACATCGCGGTTAGCCGCCGAAGCCATTTTGGGTGCCGTCTCAGACTGCGCAATGCCCGATGGCACTTTTGGGATCGTTTTGGGAGGAGTGGAAGAGGGCAGAGCTCTCGTGCTCGATCCGAATATCTACGCGGTTGGCTTTACCGGTTCATTCAAGGCAGGGAAGTCACTGTTTGACTTGGCCGCGGGTCGCCCGCGCCCCATTCCGGTCTACGCCGAGATGGGCAGCGTTAATCCCGTTTTTGTTTTTCCAGGCGCGCTGGATACAAAGGCCGAGGACCTTGCCAAAGGCTACGCAGGCTCATTGACTTTAGGTGTCGGGCAGTTCTGTACCAACCCAGGTGTGGTTGTTGGCGTCGGTCCAGCGTTCGACGCCTTTGTCGATTCTGTAGCCACTCACCTGAGTGCGGTTTCTGCCGGAGCAATGCTGCATCCTGGAATCCAAGCCTCCTACGAGGCTGCGGTTCAGTCACGTTCAAACGATGCTCGTTTGCATTGTCATTTGGCTGGCGGAGGAACCGCCCCTGCGCTATTTTCAACAGATGCCCAGACTTTCATTGCGTCAGCTGTTCTGCGTGAAGAAGCTTTCGGTCCAACTGCCATCGCCGTGAAGTGCCAAGAATTCGCAGAAATGCATCAGGTTGCCGAGGCGCTTGAAGGGCAGTTGACGGCAACGGTCCTGTATCAAGATTCCGACGTCGCCGATGTCCGCGCGATTCTCCCAACGTTGGTCCACATTGCCGGTCGAATCGTGGCGAACGGTTTCCCAACCGGTGTGGAAGTGAACACCGCCATGCAACACGGCGGCCCATATCCATCCACAACCGACTCGCGAGTAACCAGCGTCGGCACTGCCGCCATCCTCCGCTTCGTCCGCCCCGTAGCCTTCCAAGACTTCCCAGACGAACTCCTCCCTGAGGAATTGAAGTCAGTGAAGGCTTAGGAGTACCACCGCCCCCGTAGTCGCCGGAGATCGTACCGGCGCAGCAGCATCGTAGGTTGTTCAGCCAAGAAATTCGAGGCTTCATCTCGACACGTTTTTTGGAACCGAATTTCCCCCACCGCAGCCTCGATCTAACGCGATGGAGGCCAGCCGTGGCGCATTGCTCCCGTGCGACCGAGAGTTCTCGGTGCTAAGGTTTCCGAGATTTTGCCGTCGACTAGCAAGTTGGCCCTTCGATTCCACGTGAGCACGGCGCCGCTGATGCCCTCTCCTTTTTCAAAAAGGTGGAGGGTCGGGAGGGGATTATGCCATCGACGCGTCTCGGCGAAGCCGGGACTCCTGATCTCTGGGAACTTTCGACGTTCCCATACTTTTTGGAGTCGCGACTGCGTCACGACGCGATTCAAACCGGATTTCCCCCACCACACCCTCCGCCCGCTTGGACGCGGTAGAGGGCATCAGCTACGCAATGCGCCTGTGGAATCGAGAGTTTTGGGGTCCGAGACTTGCCGACCTCTTGCAGTCGATCGGCATGTAAGCTTCTCGAATCGATAGGAGTCGGATGCCACTGATGTCCTCTCTCACGTCTAGTGGGCGAGGGTAGATCCGGTGTAAAAAAAGAGTCCCGACTTGGTCGGGACTCTACTTCTCTGGGAACTCTCGCTGTTACCGGTCTCTTTGGTGTCACGACTGCGTCGCGACGCATTTATCGGACCGGATTTCCCCCACCAGAGCCTCCCCCGCTCAGGGAGCTGTAAAAGAATTCACTGGAGGCTATTCTTGTGTTAGCCTCTGGCGCGCTCTTTTTTTTGCGCACCGAGAT